>NZ_JABURL010000096.1 GCF_014762705.1 Cyclobacterium sp.
ATTTTTATTGGGTATTCCGCTGAAATCAACGATAATGTAGTAGGGTTTGGTGACGCATTGGTTTTGCCAGGGTGCTTGTTTTGTGTCACCGTTGATTTTTTACCATGGAAGATTATCGATCAATACGCATTTCTGCACTGGCAGAAGAAGACCGGCCAAGGGAAAAATTATTACTCAGGGGCAAGTCCCATTTAACGGATGCGGAACTGATTGCCATTTTAATTGGGTCTGGTACCCGGTACCTCAGCGCTGTGGACCTGTCCAGGATCATCCTGAAGAGTGTTGGCAATGACCTGGCCCAACTGGCCAAACTTTCTGTCAATGATTTAAAAAAATTCAAAGGCATAGGGGAGGCAAAAGCCATAAGCATCGTCAGCGCCTTGGAATTGGGTAGGAGGCGAAAGGTATCTGAACCCCAGAAAAAAACCAAAATCAGCTCTTCGGCAGATGTCTACCAGTTGATGCGTCAGGAATTGCAGGACGAATCAGTCGAATTTTTTTATGCCTTATTTTTAAACCGCAGCAATTTGGTCATCAAAAAGCAATTGATCAGCCAGGGCGGCACTTCGGCCACTATCGCTGATCCCAAATTAATTTTTAAATATGGAATGGAATACCTTGCCAATGCGATAATATTGGTACACAATCACCCTTCAGGAAGCCTTAAGCCGTCTACAGCGGATATTAACCTCACCAAAAAATTGTGCCTGGTGGGTCAAAATTTGGAGCTTCCTGTATTAGATCATGTTATTTTCACAGATGTTGGCTATTTTAGCTTTGCAGATGAAGGCATGATTTAAATGAAAATGAATAAAAACAGCATATTTTGGACTTTAGTTGCCCTGGTGATAGGGATTTCCCTGATTTATACCTTTACAGGTACGGAAAACCCAGAATTGTATCAGGAGACCATAGAAGCGGAAAGAGAACGACAATTTAAGTTTTTGAAGTACAACCTGGAGTCCCCTCTCAAGGAGGACCAGAAACAAGAGCTGGACTCCCTGGATTTTTATCCCATTGATCCATCTTATAAAGTACGGGCAAGGATGGTGCCTGTCGCAAATAAAAGAATTCTGGAGATTCCCATGACAGATGGATCCATTGAGCGCTATATCAGGCATTCTTTTGCGGAATTTGAGTTGTCAGGAAAACCAGTAAAGTTATTGTTGCTTCAAGCCGAGGATGAAACGGATCTGCGGAATTTTTTTCTTGCTTTTGCGGATGAAACCAGCGGGGAAGAAACTTATGGGGGAGGTCGGTATTTAAACCTCAGGCAAGATGGGCAATCTTCCATTACCATTGACTTCAACCTGGCTTTTAATCCCTATTGCGCCTACAACCCTGATTTTGCCTGCCCTATTCCGCCTCGGGAAAATATTCTTGAAATTCCCATCAAGGCGGGGGAGAAAAATTACGATAAATAACCTTTCAGTAGAGGCCAATTATCGTAAATTTGTATTTAAGTCAAAATCATAATAATGAAAATTTCGATCAACCGTCTTAAAGATTATATTCCTTTTGATCATTCTTCTGAGGAAATTGCCCATTTATTGACAGCTTCCGGATTGGAAGTGGAAGGAATGACGACCTATGAATCCATAAAAGGAAGTCTTAAGGGGGTAGTCGTTGGGGAAGTTGTCAGTTGTGAGCCCCACCCCAATGCGGATAAACTTAGCCTGACAAAGGTGGATATTGGTGGTGAAATTGTGCCCATAGTATGCGGCGCACCCAATGTGGCCAAAGGACAAAAAGTGCCTGTGGCTACTGTAGGAACAAGCCTTTACCCAAATGATGGCAAGCCATTTGAAATCAAAAAGGCTAAAATCAGGGGAGAAGTTTCTCAGGGAATGATTTGCGCCGAGGATGAATTGGGGTTGGGTAGCAGCCATGAAGGTATTCTGGTTTTGGACACTGATTTACCCAATGGAAGCCCGGTTGTTAAATTATTTGACATAAATACCACAGATGTGCTGGAAATCGGACTCACTCCTAACCGGGCCGATGCAGCTTCCCATTTGGGCGTGGCCAGGGATTTGAAGGCATTGTTGGGCAAAGCATTGGTTTTACCAGATATCAGTGACTTTAAAGTAGACCATGAAGAGCGAACCATCAATGTATCCGTGGCCGATAGCGGAGACTGTCCCCGGTACGCCGGATTAACCATCAGCGGTTTGAAAATCGGTCCGTCTCCCAAGTGGCTGCAGGATTATCTGAAAGCACTGGATCTGGATCCTATCAACAATGTGGTGGATGTGACCAATTTTATTTTGCATGACCTGGGCCAGCCCTTACATGCTTTTGATGCGGATAAAATTAAGGGAGAAGAAATACAGGTAAAGAAATTACCTTCAGGAACAAAATTTATCACCCTGGAGGGAAAAGAACGAAAGCTGACCGGAGAGGAATTGATGATCTGTGACCGGGAAGAAGGGCTGTGTATGGCAGGTGTCCTGGGAGGACTGGATTCCGGGGTGAGTGAAACTACCAGCTCAATTTTCCTGGAAAGTGCCTGTTTCGGTGCTGATATTATCCGTAAAGGGGCACAACACCACGGAATCAAAACAGATGCCTCTTTCCGCTTCGAACGTGGCACAGATCCAAACATGCCCGTCTTTGCACTGAAAAGGGCAGCCATGCTGATCAAAGAACTGGCAGGAGGAGTCATCAGTTCCGGAATTACAGACCTTTATCCCGAGCCTGTTGCCGACTTTCAGATTCCGGTAAAATTCAGGCATATCGACAGGTTAATCGGTAAGTCAATTGACAGGCGGGAAATCAAAAAAATCCTGGAATCCCTGGATATCCGGGTGAGTAGTGAAACAGCCGAGGGATTTGTGGCATTGGTTAAGCCTTACCGGGTAGATGTAACAAGGGAAGCAGACATCATCGAAGAAATACTCCGGATCTACGGATTTGAGGCCATCCCTCTAGAGGAAAATTATCAGTCTGACTTTTTAGCAGAACATCCTGAGAAGGACTTGAACAAATTGCAATACAGGGTTTCTGAAATGCTGGCAGGGATCGGGTACAGTGAGATAATCACCAATTCACTCACGAAATCTTCTTACTCGGAAAAGTCCTCCTTCCTGGATTCCAGGGAAGATGTGGTGATATTGAATAAGTTGAGCGAGGACCTGGGTGTTTTGAGGCAAACCTTACTTTTTACCGGGCTGGAAGTTTTGGCGCACAATATCAACAGGAGACAAAAGGATTTAAAATTTTTTGAATTTGGATCCGTTTATTCGAGAAAGAAAGAGGGGTACAGAGAGATGAAAATGCTGTCCCTTTTTATGACTGGAAATTCCAGGCATGAAAACTGGATGGAGGCAGTGAGACCGGTAGGTTTTCCGGACTTATATGCCATAGTAGAAGCCTTATTGACCAAGCTGAACATCCATCAAACGGAGGTAGATGTGGTTGAGGATGCTCCGTATGCTTATGGTCTTGTATTGAAAGCAGGGCAACAGGAGGTCGGAAGAATAGGATTGCTGGAAGGTGCCCTGAGCAAAATGGCTGAAGTGAAGCAGGAGGTTTATTTTGCCGAACTGAACTGGAATGTGTTGGCTAAGCTTGCCAGAAGCAGGGAGAAATTCCAGGAGATTTCAAAATTTCCGGAAGTCAGAAGAGATTTGTCTTTGGTCATTGATGAGGCCGTAAGTTTTGATCAATTGCGTCAATTGTCCTTCAAGGCAGGCGGGAAGTTACTTAAACGGATCAATGTATTTGATGTTTATAGGGGAGATAAAGTGGAAAAAGGTAAAAAGGCCTATGCCTTGAGTTTTTATCTGCAGGATGACCAACAAACTTTAACAGATAAGGTAATAGATAAAACCATGAATAAATTAATGGCCATGTTTGAAAATAATACCGGTGCTTTGATCAGAAAATAAAATGAGGGTTTTCGATGAGCTTCAAAGGTTGGAAAGGTTGTCTGAGCAGGTTGAACAGAAGGTCAGCAGGCTTGAAGAGGAAAATATTGCCCTTAAAAATCAACTTTTGGAGTACCAAAAAAAACTATCAGATCAGGAAGAAGCATTGGAGGATTTTAAAAATCAAATTAAAATTAGTAAAATTGTAAGAAACATACCGGTAGAAAATAAAGCGTCTGCTGAATTGAAGGGAAGAATTGATGACTATATAAAGGAAATCGATAAAATTATTACTTACCTGTCTGAATAAATATGGAAACACTTTCGATCAGAATAAAAATAGGAGATAGGGAATATCCTATGAAAGTGAAGGCCGATGAGGAGGCCAGAATCAGGCGGGTTGGAAAATTAATTAACGATAAAATTAAAAAGTATAGGGAAGAGTTTGGACTAGAGGACCGGCAGGACCTGCTGGCCATGGTGGCATTTGATTGCATGGTAGAATCCATGGAGTTAAATGAAGATCATACCGAGGGCAGCGAGCAGGTTAAAAATGTGATCCTGCAGGTAAACCAACGCCTTGAAGCCATACTTTAATAATTATAGCCGCTTTTATCCCATCACAGTGGACGATGTTTTTTTCCGGTAGATAAACTCAAATATATCTATGGGAATACCAATATACATCATTTTATCAGGAGCTGTGGGCATTTTGCTTGGAGCTTTGCTCGCAGGGCTGTTTATCAAAAATAACAGCAAAAAGTTAGAAGCTGAAGCCAGGGAAAAAGCCAAAAGCATTATAAGGGAAGCCGAAATTACAGCTGAAGGGCTTAAGAAGGATAAAATACTGGAGGCCAAGGAGAAGTATATTCGACTCAAATCCGAATTCGAAGACGAAGTTGGTAAAAAGAAAAACATCCTCATTACCAACGAAAACAAACTCAAGCAGAGGGAGCAGGTTTTGTCTAAGGAGATGGAACAGCTCAAGCGCAAAGAAGCCGAACTGGACAGCAAAAAGGAAAATTTAAGTGCCCAGTTGCATGCTGTTCAGGTTCGGAAGGACGAGCTGGATAAAGTAACCCAGCAGCGGATTACCGACCTGGAAAAAGTGGCCTTGCTCACCCGTGAAGAAGCCAGGGATCAGTTGATAGAAATGCTCAAAGATGAAGCAACTACCAAAGCCTCTTCGCATATCAAGGATATTCTGGACCAGGCAAAGCTGAGTGCCACCAAACAGGCCAAGAAAATTGTTTTGGATACCATACAGCGTACAGCAACAGAACACGCGATTGAAAATTGTGTTTCCGTATTCAATATTGAAAGCGATGATGTCAAAGGAAAAATAATTGGTCGGGAAGGAAGGAATATCCGTGCCCTGGAAGCGGCTACAGGTATTGAAATTGTGGTGGATGATACCCCGGAAGCCATTATCATTTCCGGTTTTGATCCGGTTCGCAGGGAAATAGCCCGCTTGTCCTTGCACAGGTTGGTACAGGATGGCAGGATCCACCCTGCCCGTATAGAAGAAGTGGTTGCCAAAACGGAAAAAAATATTGATGAGGAGATCATAGAGATCGGAGAAAGAACCTGTATTGACCTGGGCATCCATGGCCTGCATCCGGAATTGATCAAAATGGTAGGCAGGATGCGTTTTCGCTCATCCTATGGACAGAACCTCTTGCAACACTCAAGGGAAGTGGCCAAGCTCTGTGCTACCATGGCTGCAGAAATGGGCATCAATGCCAAGCTGGCCAAAAGAGCCGGATTGCTGCATGATATCGGGAAAGTGTATCCCGAAGAAGCCGAATTGCCACATGCCATTTTAGGAATGGAGCTGGCCAAAAAGTACAAAGAGCATCCCGAGGTCATCAATGCCATTGGAGCCCACCATGATGAGATTGAAATGACCTCCATGCTTTCACCCATTGTGCAGGCCTGTGATGCCATCTCCGGTTCCAGGCCAGGAGCCAGGAGAGAGATCATGGACAGCTACATCAAAAGGCTCAAAGACCTGGAAGACCTGGCCCTGAGCTTTGATGGTGTCAACAAATGTTTTGCCATGCAGGCGGGCAGGGAGTTGCGGGTTTTGGTAGATGCAGATAATGTGGATGATACGACTGCCGGTCGCCTCTCTTTCGAGATATCTCAAAAAATAGAAAAAGAAATGCAATATCCCGGACAAATTAAAATCACGGTGATCCGCGAGATGCGGTCTGTGAATTATGCCAAATAGGGTGTAGTTAACGGCATTTCAAAGAATATTAATAGGATATCGGTCCGGAAGGAATGGCTACCCTTTTTTCATTTCAGGTTAAAAAGTGCAAAATATTTTTGTTTTAAAAATTATTTTTTTAGTTTTATTGAGTTCTAGATAAAAAGATCAACTAAATATTCAAATTCTGAATATGCTTTCCACAAGCTGTTTCCAACCTGTCCTGATTGTTTTGCTGATCAGTTTGAGTCTTTCCTGCAGCAGTATCGGTCATGAAAATAAATCAGGCGATGACTTTAACCCCTAAAAAATGACACCATTTCGTCTGGTCATCGCCTTTTTCGTAGTCTCTATCATAGGCTTCGCCTTACTGCCGGAATTGTCGGTGGACCTCAATCCAAGAGAAAAGGAGCCGGTTTTGAATATCAGCTTTTCTGTAAGAAGCGCCTCTCCGGAGTTGGTGGAAAAACTCGCCACTTCTCCGTTGGAAGGCGCAATATCTCAAATTTCTGAACTTAAAAAGACAACATCCGTCTCCAACTATAACCAGGGATCCATTCAGCTTAGGTTTGACAAGCGCACGGATATGGAATACAAGAAATTTGAGGTGGCGGCATTGATCCGGCAGGTATATCCCTCCATGGACAGTAAAGTCAGCTACCCGGTTATCACCCAGTCCTCGCAAAGGAGCATCCAGGAAAAAAGCCCCATCCTTACTTTTAGTATCAATGGCCCGTTCGCCTCTTTTGAAATTAAAAAAATTACAGAGGATGTATTGGTAGCCTCCCTGAACAGTATGGAGGCCATTGAGGAAATGGAGGTCAGGGGGGCCAATGAACTGTACCTTTTCGTAACCTATGATATTCAAAAGCTTCAGGCATTTCAGTTTTCCAGGTCCTTTTTGGAAAATAAATTGCGGAATTCATTTGGCAAAAATTACCCTGGCCTGGCCATGAATGTGTCCGGTGAATCGCTTTTTTTGGAAATTGACCGTTCCCTTCATTCCCTGGAGGCCCTGGAAAATCTGCTTATAGGCAGGATTGAGGGTAAGGATATTTTCCTTAAAGACGTAGCTACCCTGACCATGGAAGAAGCGGCTCCACAGCGATACTACAGGATCAATGGCAACAATTCGGTAAATCTGACCATTTACAGCCGGGATGGGGTTAACAAGGTGTTGTTGGCCCAAAACATCAAAGACAAGGTAAATGCTGCCAAGGCCTTATTTCCAGAAGGCATGGATGTAAGGCTGGAATTTGACAATACCTCTTTCCTGGAAAAAGAACTCCAAAAAATCTATAAAAGATCGGGTCTATCCATATTGATATTGATTGTATTTATCTTTCTGATCAACAGAAACCTGCGCTATCTGCTTACCTTATTTCTGGGTATTTTGGTGAATGTTAGTCTCACTGCCATCATGCTTTACCTGCTTGAAGTTGACATTCACCTGTATTCACTGGCCGGGTTGACCATTTCATTTGGTTTGATTGTAGACAATGCCATTATCATGATAGACCATTTGCACAAACATAAAAACAGAAAGGTCTTTTTAGCATTGCTGGCAGCCTCGCTGACCACCATTGCAGCTTTGTTGATGGTGTTTTTGTTGCCCGAGGAAGACCGTAAAAATTTAGGGGAATTTTCTATTGTCGTGGCCGTGATGCTGGGCAATTCCCTGTTGGTAGCCTTGCTGTTTACGCCGGCCATCTATGATTTGCTTTTTGGGAGGGCCCGGGCCCGGGGCAGGAAACTTACCGTTTCCAGGTTGAGGAAAAGGGTCAGGGCATTCGATGTGTTTTCTCGTACCATTTCATTTTTTGCCAGGTACAGGAAAGCCTTCATTACGGCATTGTTGCTCCTTTTTGGATTACCCATCTTTTATCTTCCCGCAAAATGGGAGGATAAGGAATGGTACAATAATACTGTGGGTAGCACGGTGTATCAGGAAGAAATACGTCCCTATGTGGACAAGGTATTTGGTGGTACCCTGCGGATGTTCGTTCGCGGCGTATTCGAAAAATCAGCCTACAGGGAAGCCGAAAGGACACGTTTGATTGTCAACGCCAGTTTGCCATTTGGCAACACCCTGGATCAGATGGATTTTATCATCAGGGAATTTGAAGACTACCTCAAAGGAGTGGAGGGGATAGACAAGTTCGTGACCAGTGTCAATTCGGGGCAAAGTGCCAGGATAGAGATCACCTTTAAGGAAGCCCACGAAACCTCTGCTCTTCCCTACAGGCTCAAAGGGAAACTGGCCATGAAATCTACAGACTGGAGTGGGGTAAGGTGGAATATTTATGGAGTAGGGCAGGGCTTTTATACCGGTCCCGGAGGGGAAGGGATTCCTTCATTTCGGGCTGAATTGAGAGGGTACAACTTCACGGAGTTGGAAAAACAAGCCGATATTCTGGCAGAAAAACTATTGTCTCATCGCCGGATACAGGAAGTGAACACCAATGAAAGACTGAGTTATGGGGAACAGAAAACAGAGGAATATGTCTTGAGGCTGGACCAGCAACGGCTCGCCATGGCCGGGGCCAATCAGTATGAGCTGGTGAATGCCCTCAATGACATGTCCAGACACGAACAGCCTTCTTTGTTTTTGGAGGTGGCCTCAGCGCAATACGGCTTGGTAGTGAGAGAAAAACAATCTGACAGTTTTTCCAGGTACGATTTAGAAAACAGCAGCCTTATCACAGGGGAAGATAGGATTTTTAAAGTGTCAGGCTTTGGCTCTCTCCAAAAAGAGACTACCACCAATGCCCTGCATAAAGAAGACCGGCAATACATTCGCCTGGTTTCCTTTGATTACATGGGATCTGCCAAATTTGGCGGGGAATACCTGGATGAAGTATTGGAAGAAATGAAGGCCAGTATGCCTATAGGCTATTCCGCGAGCCGGCAAACCTATACCTGGAACTACGATCAGGCCAAAAGACAATATGGCTTGCTGCTGGTGCTGGTGTTGGGGATCTTCTTTATCTGTTCCATTTTGTTTGAAAATTTCAGGCAGCCCCTCTTTATAATATTCATCATTCCCATTTCTTTCATAGGCTTGTTCCTGATTTTTTCGGTATTTGATTTTTATTTTGATCAGGGGGGATATGCAGCCTTTGTGATGTTGGGGGGATTGGCGGTCAATGCAGCTATTTTTATAGTCAATGATTTAAATAACAGGACGGCAGGAAAGTATAACAGAAATGTGTTAAAAGCAGTCGCCGGGAAGGCAACCCCAATTTTATTGACCGTATTGTCTACCTGTTTTGGTCTGATCCCTTTTGTCATGGAGGGGCAGAATGAAATTTTTTGGTTTTCTTTGGCCATAGGGACCATTGGAGGCCTTCTTTTTAGCATGGTAGGTGTTTTCCTGGCTTTACCTGTTTTCTTGTGGAAAAAGCAGCCTTCACAAAAAAATACCATAAATGATTAATACCAGGTTTTTATGAACAAATGCATTTACGCCCTTTTATTGTTCTTCTTTTGCAATGCCTGCAACAGGTCTGAAAATCAGAAAGAATCTGGGCCAATGACAAAACTGACTTTGGGCCTGGTGGACAGCATCATGGTAGACGAACTCAGTCCCCTGGTCATTGATGATTACCTGGAAAGGACAGGTCATTTTTTGATGCGGGGGACCAGGAGCAGAAAGCCTTATTTGGTAAACGATAAAGGCTTTGTATTAATGGAATATGACATCTTGAATGAAAGCCCAAACGGGGTGGGATCCAATGGGGCATTAGGATATGGATTTTTGGACCAGGACCGTTGGGTGGCCCAGGGAATTTTCAATGGCTACCACATTTTTGACATGAAAGGAAACAAGGTGAAATTTCTGGAACCCATTCAATTGGATATTTACGCCATGTCCATTTATAGTTATCGCACTTTTTTCCGAAGTTTTACTAAATCGGGAAAGGGGATTATTATTGGGCAGGAGCAAAATTTATTTGATCCCAAAACCATCGAAAAGGATAAAATTCAAACGCCGGAATATTATGAAAAGGTAAAAACAGTATTTGCCTATGCGGTAGAAAACGGGCAATTGGACCTTTTGGAGACCTATCCTGAGGAATGGACCCCCCGCAAATTGGGAGAATTTGTCGGGCAAAGCCAACCCATTGTTGCTTATCACCGCCACCTGCATGAAATGGCCATTTTACCTGCAATAGGCAATCAACTTTTTATATACGATTTTTCCAAAGCAAATCCTGAATTGAAAAAGGTGGTGGAATTGTCCCATCGTTTTCTGCCTGAAGGACTTCCGGTACGGGAACATGAAGTGGAAGGGTACTCAGATTATCCCAATTTTACGGATGTCAGGTATGTTGGTGAGCGGTTACTGGTTGAGTTCAAGACAAAAATACCTGTAGATCTCATTGCCCAGCTGAGGGCCAAATCAGAGCAATACTACAATTTACCAGAATTTAAAGAGGCCCTGAGGGCTTTTGCAAAACCCTATTACATGGTCGTGGAAAACGGAGAACAAATTGGGGTTTTGGAGGGATTACCAGTGCATGGGGCACTGGATTTTGCAGATGAAAATGGTTTTATTTATGTTAATGATAATCTCGAACCCGAGGTGGAAAGGGAGTACAATATTTTTTATAAACTGAAATTCAATGAATTAGATTAAATAAGATGCTGTTCCAGCTTTTATTTTAATATTATTCTATTTTCGGGTGATTTTTACCACTAAAAAAAATTTTATTTTGTTGAATTCTGTATTTGGAGTGAAAAAATCAACCTGTTGCTGGTTTTTTGTACCCTGCAATCACTACTTCCGAATTTTGGAATACATAATATTTAAGCCTCAATATTAATTAATAGTTAATTTATACATATTTTCATTGATATATTTGCAATGTAAAATCCTCTCTGTTACATTTGTGTCATACTTACGTAAGTAATTCAATTACCCGCCCAAAATAATTAGCCTCAAACAAAAATTTTTCGGGAGGTTCCCGGGAAGAGGTTTTAAAAGTGTCTAAACCTTTAAAAATTTATTACCATGAGATTAATTATTGTAACATTACTCGTTTTTTCTTTAAGCACGGCGGTATTCGCTACAGCACCTGTTGAAAACCCTATCGTTACCCTTGAAAAGGTAGGTGAAAACAAATTCCAGTTGAAATACATGGGAATTCCCGAGGGAAGAATCACTGTGGCATTCAAAAATGAAGACAACAGGGTGATTTTCAGGGATATCATTGAAGCTGAAAAGGTTTTTTTCAAAAATTATGATTTGAACAAATTGGATTTGGGCAACTACCAGGTTGAGGTTTTTGCTGCTGAAGCAGGAAAACTGGAAGATTTTGAAGTTTACTTAGGTCCTAAAAGTGTCGAAAAAACCTATTTTGCAAAAGTGCAGGTTCTGGATAACCAAACGCTCGCATTTGTTTTGAAAAATCTGGATGGTACCGAAAAGAAACTTGAGATTTTCGAAAGGGGAAAATTGATTTTCGAAGAAGCCATCTCAGGGGATACTTTTGGCAAAAAATTCAAGTTTGAAAAAATAGGATCGTTGGAGAACATCAGCTTCAAAGTATCTGATAAAAGCGGATTTGGAAATTATATTTCCGCACTATAATATAAATTTAGCCACCAACAATGCAAATAGGTTGCCTTCGGGCAGCCTATTTTTTTTATGAGATCCTGAAATCAGAAATCCAGTCCGTTTTATGGATAATTCCATTTAAAATCAATCCGTTTTGAAACGGAATTTTTTTCTTGCCCCCAACCCAATTTCATGAAAATATAGTCTTCTCAAACCTTGACGGCTGGAAAATTTAAAACCCGGGTTAGATGGGGTTTTTCAATCTATTGAATTACAATTAATTCACCTGAATTTCATCGGAAGACTCAAAATGAGATGGGCCAAGTAAGCCCATGTTAAGAAGGGGTTACCACATCTTTTTCCCGCATAAAAGAGCCGCAAAAAAGGGTTTTAGGTGAAGGTTCATGCGGTCTTTCAGGTAATTTTGTCCCCCTCTCTACTTTGTAGGATCAATGTCAGGGATAATACAAACAGGCAATGGGGGAGTGATCCGTTTATTTATTTTGAAATTTATTTTCCCTTTACCTTGTTTAAATACCATGCATAAAGTCGGGATCAAAAACATGGTATGCCCAAGATGTGTCATGGCTGTACAGGAGGTTCTCAAATCCATGATGGTGGATTTTGAGCGGGTTGAACTCGGTCAGGTGATGTTTGAGCAAAGGCCTGATGGATCATTTTTAAAAGACTTTGAAGAAAAGCTTGGGCCTTTGGGATTTTCTTTGGCCAGGTCCAGGGAAACAGTTTGGGTAGAAACGACGAAGCTTACCTTAATTCAGCTTTTGGAGGGGGGTAACATAAAAGGTGAATCACCGCTTTCAGACTTGCTGTCGAGTAAAACAGGTCTGCCCTACAGCAGGTTGAGTCATCTTTTCAGCAGTTTGGAAGGAATGTCCATCGAGCAATATTTTATCGGCTTAAAAATTGAAAAGGCAAAGGAATGGCTGAGTTACGAATCAATGAATATCAGCGAAATCGCCTGGAGTCTGGATTACAGCAGCGTACAGCACTTTTCTGCTCAGTTTAAGAAAGTAACGGGTTTAACGCCCAGCCAGTTTAAGAAATTGAATCAAAAACCCAGGATATTTTTAGATCAGGTGGGTAAGTCTCAACATTAAGTGGGATATCGTATGACTTTCAAAAAAGACGAATACCCAATGAAAGCATCAATTGATTTTGCCTTTGATCTGTGGCGAAACCTGCAATGGAGTCTGCATGCTTCCCCAAAGCACCTTCATATTTAAAATCTAAAATCATATTGGCAATATCTAATCCAATACCAGCCTGATAGCCTAAAGTGGTGCTGTTATAATCCGGATCAAAGCTACCGGGAGTATTATTGACTGAGCTGAACTCACTGTCAATGATAAATGTGGCCACCGGGCCGGCCTGAACCCTGAATACACGGGCGATTTTAAATCCGCCCATCAGAGGGATATCAATTCTATCGAAACTGGCGGTATAGGTAACCGTGTTGTTTCCCTGTGAATTTTGAAATTCGCCCCCTGTATTGGTGTAAAGCACTTCGGGTTGGATATAAATACGGTTGCCACCCAGTCTGGCAAATAAACCCGCATGATACCCCAGTTTTTCATTGCCTTTGGTAAAGTCTGTCCCGTTTACGGAAATATTTCCCTGAGATATACCGATTTTGGGTCCAATAGAAAATTCCTGGGCATGTGTTTGGACGAAAGCCAACAGGAATATCATTAAAATAAGGTTATTTTTGAGCACCTTTTTCATGGTGGATCCTTTTAAGTTGAGTTGCAGCATGAAATAAACCAGCTTTGAAACGATCAGGATACCGAGATGGTATTATTTTTTTATTGACAGAATACAAAATTGCTTGATTTTATATCAAATACAAAATTATGGGCATAAACTTGCCACAGTAGCTTGTTATTTCGCAAAGGTTCCTTTAATTTGTCTTTATACTGAAGGTTAGTCACCTGCTTCCTTAATATATTGATGAAAAATAATTAAGTTTGTAAGAAGCCTAAATTTCAAAGAAATGGTTTGTTTAACTTTCTAAGGTCTTGATAGTTTTTAATCTTATATTTAAGAAAAAGGACTTGGTAAATTGTTTTATAAAAGATAAAAGCAAATAAAAATTCCATGATAGAAGTAATAAAGTACCCCAGTGTATTGGAAAGCAGTAATCTTGAGCTCAGGAATGTGGCAAAGGATTTGGTCTCGGGACTTAAAATTTACCATGACAATATTGGTTATTTGGTTGGGGACTTGGCATTGTCCGAAGGCACATCGCCTCACAGGAACATCAATAGTTCACCTGAAGAAATTGATTACAAAATCTTTTTGAAAGCCGGGCTTCTTTTGGCCTCCCAGAAATTGGGCAGTCCCATTACTGTGACTACAGGTTTTCCATTTTCCACTTTTCAGGTTTTTAAGGAAAATGCATATCGGTTGTTGGAAAATGAACACATTATAGAATACGATACCCAGACCTTCGGTGGAGGCGGCAGAAAAAAAATGGCTGTTGAAGTAGACAGGGTAGCGGTAATACCCGAAGTGGTGGGTTGCAGTATGGCTGTAAGGCAAATGTACAGTGATGCACCAAAAAATTTCTTTATGATAAGTCTGGGCTATGGTACTATGGAAGCCATTTTGAGCACAGAAGGAGGCTTGGTACAAAGGTCAAGTGTGTCCACCTTTGGACTGCGGTATGCCATTAATCTGATTACCAGGGAGCTTCAGAAGGACAATTACCTTGATCTGAAAACCGAACATCAGATCGATCAATACTTTAGTGAGGGTACAATTATATTAAACAGAAAACGTTTAGACTTAAGAGAATTGCGCAAGCAGGTGATCACCCAATATTACAATGACGTGATTTCCCCATCCATTAGAAAAGCTTTCTCCGATAGTGATTTTTCTAAATCCGCAGATCTCTATTTGGCCGGAGGTGGGGCCAATTATGTGGAGTTGGTGAATCTTTTCAGGGATGAATTTGATGGGTTGTTAAATGTGCATGTTCCAGATTCTCCAGAACAAATGGCTTCAATAGGTTATTGCTACAATAGTTTGGCCATAGGTGGAGGAGCTAAGGATAAGGCTGTTGGGTTGGACCTGGGAAACAGCTCAACTATCCTTACTACATTCAAACAGGAAAAAGAAGATTAGTCATATAAAATCGAACATGGCTCAGCCGACACACAAATGGATGAATTCCATCATGCGAGAATCTCCTGAAAGTCGGGAACCTTCAGTAGGTACAAAATATGACCTTTGAAAATCAAAATATAATCAGATGAAATTTGGATCCAATAAGCAACAAAACGAAGAACCAAATGTGGGAAAAGTGACGGTTTTGTCACTTGGATTTGAACTTACAGGAGACATCATCTCTAAAAGTGATATACGTGCGGACGGAATATTGGTAGGCAGTATTCGCACTGATAAAAGAGTAGTGGTGGGAGAAAAGGCCTCTATTACCGGCGATATCATTGCAGAAGAAATCAGCATTAGCGGAGAAGTTGTTGGTGACTTGTTCATTAAAGGTGAAACGACCATTTATGCCAATGCAAAGGTTTCAGGTAATATCAAAACCAGTTCCATTTTTATCCACAAAGGAGCCCAAATCAATAGTGGTATTCAGGTATTGGAGCCCAAAGAAGTGGAGGAAGCTTCCAAATCAAGTAAAATCAATTCGGTAAGCAGAGAGGAGCTTTATTCCATGTTAGATGATCGCTCCACTACGAAGCGAAACAAGGAGGTGCCGGTGAAGCCCATATCCCAGCCCAAAACAAAGACGTATACCGATTCTTCAACAGATGGCGATTCTGATACTAACATGGATTATCCCAGGTCCTGGTAAAGTAAATTCACAGATTTTCTAAGGAAAATAAAAAATGGCAATCCCAGAAGGGATTGCCATTTTTTTATGCATATTCCGCCAAATAATCTTAGCCACCTTCTCCCGGTTCTCCAAAAACACCTACCATGTTTAACAATACGAGAATGATCACGATGGGGCATATCCACTTGATAAAAAAGATCCAGGCCTTTTTTGGGAAGCCTTCAAAAGAAGCTGAACCCATGGATAACTCTCCTGCGTATTCCTTGACATTTTTTATCCAGCCGGTATAGAGACTTAGCATCAGACAAATGACCACAATGGCTAGCGTCCCGAAGAAAAAATCCATTAAATCAAAGAAGCCTGAAATTTGTTTTCCAAAAAAGTTGAAACCCATTTTGTTAAAGAAATTGCCCTGTACTGCAGCGAGGGATGAGGGTATGCTTAGGACCATGGCGGCAATACCTATGGTCCATGCGGCTTTTTTTCTGGACCATTTTCTTTCATCAATAAAATAGGCTACAGGTACTTCCAGCATGGAAATGCTCGATGTAAGGGCCGCTACGAGCAAGAGAAGAAAGAACATGCCTCCTATGATATTTCCAAATGGTTCGATTTGATCAAAAACCCTGGGAAGAACATTGAATACAAGAGCGGGACCTTCGTCTGGACTCACTCCTGGCAAAAGGGCAAAGAGGGCCGGAAAAATCATCAAACCACCCATTAAGGCCACCATACTATCCATACCGGCTATCCATCCGGATGAACGGATTACATTGTTATTTTTGGGCAAATAGGAACCAAAGGTTATCATTAAGCCCCAACCAACAGATAAACTGAAGAAGGCCTGTCCAAGGGCTGAAAGGATTACTTTTCCGTTGATTTTGGAAAAATCCGGAGAAAGGTAATATTCTATACCCGCACTTGCTCCGGGCAAGGTTACGGCCCTGGCTGCAATGAGGATGATAATGAGAAACAAAACGGGCATCAAAAATTTAGCAGCTTTTTCAATACCACCGGAAATGCCTCCCAATACCACCATGATGGTCATGAGTATAAAGACCATGCACAGGGGAATAACGTATAAGGGTGTTTGGACAAAATCTTCAAAGTCGATCGGTATATTGATCAATTCAGTAAAAATATAACCTATGGTCCATCCCGCAATGACAGAATAATAACTCAAAACAGCAAAGCAAACCATGACACACAAAACCCCTGCTGATTGCCAGAATTTACTTCCCCCTGTTGTTTTGATCGCTCCGACAGGGTTTCTGCCTGATTTTCTACCCAATGCAATTTCATTCAGGAGTAGTGGAAGACCTATTAATAAGACGCAAAGCACATAAACAAAAACAAATGCACCACCTCCATTTTGACCTGTTATATATGGGAACCGCCAAATATTACCTAAACCCACTGCCGATCCTCCAGCGGCCATTATAAAACCAAATGAGGATCCCCATTGCCCTCTTGAGGGTGTTTTAATAGATTTTTGCATATAGTTAATTGAGTTGAGTGATGTACAAAAAGAAAAAAGATGTCAGGTTTTATATTCAGCTAATTTAATTTGTTTTGCTATAATACCAATTCCTTCGGCGAAACTTTTTGGACTAAAGCCCAGAATTTCTTTGGCTTTGGAAATGATTAGCCCGGTTCGTAAGGGTCTGTTAGCTACCTGACCAAAATGGCTGGAATCTGTTTTTTTGATTTTTGTGGCATCCAGATGGAAAAAACCTGCCGTTATAATAGCCATGTCATAGGGGGTAAGTAACTCCTCTCCGGACAAATTAAAAATCCCACTGGCCTTTTTGGCCACAATGAGAAGGCAGCCTTCCGCCAGGTCCTCTGCCAATGTTGGTGTCCTGAACTGGTCGTCTACCAATTCAAGCGTTTTACCTTGTTCCAATCCTTTTTTAACCCAAAGTATGATATTGGAACGGCTCATGTCATGGGAAATGCCGTATACCAGATTGGTCCTTACTATAGCCCATTTGTAAGGGTACTTTTGGATGGCAATTTCTGTTTCCAGTTTGGTTTGGCCATAATAATTTAATGGGTTTGGTTTGTCTTCTTCATCATAGGGGCCATTTTTGCCATCAAAAATAAAATCAGTGGAAATAAAGATCAGATGAGATTGGCATTGGGTGGCAGCCTGAATAATATTTAGTGTGGCTTTCACATTTTGCTCGTAACAGTTGTGCCTGCTTACCTCGCATCTGTCTACATCTGTCATAGAAGCTGAATGGATAACGTATTGCGGAGAATAGATGCGGAATACCTGCATTACCTCTTTGAAATGGGTAATGTCCATTTCCTCATAATCATATCCTTCCCATTCCCCTGGCAACCTGCATGATCCTATTCCTGTGGCTATGACATCATACTTTCCGTCAATAAGGATTTTCTTGACAATTTTTTGTCCTACCAGACCATTGGCTCCCGTAATTAATATTTTTGGTTTTTCACTCTTCAGGATATTGATATCCATAATCTTCAGATATTTTCTTCTTAGCCACTAATTCAACATTTACTTTGATGTAAACGGGTGTAACAGGTTTGTCATTCGGTCCTTTTTCCAGTTGCGTTATCGCTTCCATTACATCAAGGCCCTTGATTACTTTTCCAAAAACGGTATAGGTGTCATCCAAATGTGGGGTCCCCCCTATACTGGTGTATGCCCTGACTTGATTTTCCCGGATGTCTTTTCCCAAATTTAAGTTAAAAAATTGTTCCATCATTGCTTTTTTGGAAAGCATTAGCGCATTTAAACTATCAAATTCCTGACTTTGGTAAAGTTTACTGTATTTTTCCCTTAATCCCATATTGCTGTCCAGCTGTATGTATTTTGAAAAAGCCATTTGCAGCTTCCGCATATCGGTAGTTAGCTCTTGCTCTTCATATACCCTGCCTTCCACAATGTAAAATTGACAACCACTGGATTCCCGTTCCGGATTCAGGTTGTCACCCTGCCTGGCAGCGGCAATACTTCCTTTTTCATGGATAAGGGAAGGGTCAAACTCCGCAGGCAGTGTGTACCATTCTTCTTTTGGTAAGCCTTCCCTGGTAAAGACGTCGCCTCCCTGGATCATAAAATCATCGATGATCCTGTGAAACTCAGTGGAATCATACCTTCCTGAACTTGCCAGATCAATAAAGTTTTCCTTGTGCCGGGGTGTTTCATCATACAAAACGGCATACATCTTCCCAAATTTGGTGTCTATGGTCACCAGGTAATCCTTTTCCGTGGCGCAGGAAAGGGACAAGCTAAGGTAGGCCACACAGCTTATCCATTGGATTATTTTCAACCTATTCATTTAGCGTTTTCTTGATTTCCTTTAAAACCTGATCCCCTCCCATGGTCAATATGCTTTCCGCAAGTTGGTGACCCAAACTTTCAGCATTTTGTTCCGGACCAATAAAGTGATCATAAAGTCTGTTTTTCCCATCCAGTGACATCAACCCGCCCTTCAGTTCCACCAGGTCCCCTTTCCATTGGGCCAGGGCAAAGGCAGGAATACTGCAGCCACCTTCCAAAACCTTTAGAAAGCTCCGCTCCGCCCGCAGGCAGACGGCTGTCGGAACATGGTTGACGGCCAGAGAAATGGATTCCTTAATTTCCGCAGGGAGGAGTTGGTGGGCTTCTATACCAATACTGCCCTGGCCCACTGCCGGAATAAATTGCTTCAGGGTCAATTCTTTTCGGATCAGGTGGTCATACCCCATGCGGTGTACCCCGGCAAAGGCCAATAGCAAACCATCACAGACCCCTTTTTCCATTTTTGCAATTCTCGTTTGCAAATTCCCCCGGATATCTGTTGTTTTTACATTTGGATAATAATGCTTTAAAGTAGCGATTCTTCTCGTGGATGAAGTGCCCAGCACCAATGGTTTTTCCCGGTTATTGAGATCCGGGAATTCTTTTTGGTGGCTGATGATGACATCATTCACCTTTTCCCTTTCGGTAAAAGCAATGATTTCAAATCCTTCGGGAAGTCGCGAAGGTAAATCTTTGGCACTATGCACGGCAATGTCTACCCCACCTTCAGCCAACTGGTTTTCTAATTCTTCGGTAAATACCCCTTTACTGCCAATTTTTGAAATGGCCACGTCGAGTACCTTGTCCCCTTTGGTTTCAATGATGACAATCTGAGAGGAAATCCCTTTCCTTGTCAATAAGTCTGCTACATGGTGGGCCTGATAAAGAGCCAGTTTGCTTCCCCTTGTCCCTATGCGAATCGGATCCATTACTGCTCGTTTTTTCTTTTTATGGTTTTTTTCTCCACTGCACTTTCAATATAGGAAATGATTTTTCCGGCAATATTTATTCCTGTTGCTTTTTCGATCCCTTCCAGGCCCGGAGAACTGTTTACCTCTAAAATCAATGGACCGCGGTCAGATTGGAGCATGTCCACGCCGGCTACCGAAAGGCCGAGCGCTTTGGCAGCATTTAAAGCGGCTGCTTTTTCCAGTCGGCTCAGTTTTATGACTTCTGCTTTTCCTCCCCTGTGTAAATTAGACCGAAATTCCCCATCTGCTCCCTGTCGCTTCATGGCACCTACCACCCTGTTGTTTACTACAAAAGCCCTGATATCCGCTCCCTTGGCTTCCTTTATGAATTCCTGGACAATAATGCGTGCTTTAAGGCCATGGAAAGCTTCAATGACCGATTGGCTGGCTTTTCTGGTTTCAGCCAATACAACTCCCAGACCCTGAGTACCCTCCAGCAGTTTGATGATAAGCGGTGCACCTCCAACCATCTCCACCAACTGTTTTTCTCCACCTTTCGAAAAATTGGTAAATGCCGTTTTTGGCATTCCCAGACCCTCTCTGGATAAAATCTGTAAAGATCTCAATTTATCCCGGCTGCGTACTATAGCCTGGGACTCAACTGCAGAAAAAACACCCATCAATTCAAATTGTCGGACCACAGCAGTTCCATAAAAAGTAACAGAAGCCCCTATCCTGGGAATAATGGCATCAATTGATTTGAGCTTCTCTCCTTTATAAAGAATATAAGGACCATTTTGCTCGATAATCAAATCACAGGCAGAGTGGTCGATCACCATGGCTTCATGGCCTGCTTCCCTGATAGCCTGTATCAATCTTTTGGTAGAATACAGGTTTGAATTTCGGGACAATACGGCTATTTTCATCACTGATTTTTATACTTAGGGTTTCCGGCCAAATTAACTTTATCCACGTCTACCAAAAACCGGCCTTTCAGGATTTTTCTTCCCAACAACACGGCATTTTTCATATTTGATCGGTTAGAAAGGGTAAATGCTGCCGGAAAGGTAGCGTCTCCAATAGCCAGAGAGGTAAGCACCAGGTAGCGTTTTTCCATCTGGCCGAAGGAATTTTTCACTTTTTTCACTTTATACTTTGCGGTTTGTATTTTTTTTCCTGAAAAGGATTTATGGGAGGGTTCCAGAGGAATAAACTCCAATAATTTTTTTCCTCCTTCCTGTATTTCATTGGCCAGTGAGACGTGAATGGTGCAATTGTATGCACCGGTATCTATTTTTGCATTTATTTTACCAATGTCCCATTCCGGCAGACTAATGCTTTCTTTTCTCCCTAAAATTGTTTTTTCCATTGGTTCAAAGGTAATTTATTTCAATAACTTACAAGGATAATTCCAAAGCTTTATGGGCTAGACTGTCCGGATTATTTTGGCAAGGTTAAAAGCCATGTCCAAAAACAGGATTTTGGAATTTGCATTTCTTTCAATATGGTAGTGGCCATCATTGAGTACCCGATAAATTTCCATGATTTTTTCATCATTCAGCACGGTATTGCTAAAATTCACAATAAACTCCCTGTCAGTTTCGCTGCTCCGCATCAGGTTTGTTAATTGGGTCCTGTTGAGCAGGGATTCTCTGATTACGTTTATACCAGTCAATAAAATAGATTTTTGTACATCTTTACTGCCAGTCCCAATTAGTTCTGCAAAGTCAATAAGGGACTGAATATCCGCTTTATAACAATTTCTCAACCAGTCCCTGAAGAGCAAGGTATTTTTGTCTGCAACATTTTGGGACAGTAGAATAGCCTCGCGCAGGTTGCCGTCTGTCAGTGGGGCAATCTGCTGCGCTTCCATCCTCCCACAAAGTGATTGATCCACCAGATAATTTTGGATTTCTTCATCGGTAAAATTTCTGACATGGATTTTTTGGGTTCTCGATAGTATGGTTGTCAATAGACTTTCCGGCTGTTGACTGACCATTAGGAAGATGGTTTTTGCAGGTGGCTCTTCCAGGATTTTAAGCAGGGCATTGGCGGAAGAAAGGTTCATGGTCTCCGGAGCCCAAATTAACATCATTTTGTAGCCGCCCTCAAAGGATTTAAGGGAGAGGGTTTTTACGATTTGCCTTGCTGCCGCCTTGGAAATACTCAAAGGTTTGTTGATACCCAGATGTAAACTCCAATCCTGAAAATTACCATAGGGTTTTTCCAAAGCAAAATTCCTCCAGAAGGCTGGAAAATCAGGTTGTTCCTCCTCTTTTTTTTCTCCTTTCTTTTTTGAAGGTGCAGGCAGCGGAACCGCGAAATTCAGGTCAGGGTGGACCAGTTTTCCCATTTTTAAACAGGAGGGACATTTGCCACATGCATCTTCCTCTCCTGGCTGACTACAGTTGATATAGGTAGCCATGGCCAAAGCCAGAGCCAGGTTTGGGCTGCCTTCTTTTCCATGAAAAAGTAAGGCATGGGCCAGATGGTCTTTCTGAATGGCCTTTATAAGCTTTTGTTTGGTTTCCCCGAGGCCGGGGATAGATGAAAAAAGCATGGTGTTGTTATTTAAAATTCCTTATCCCAAATCCGGTAAGGCCTGGTGAGCTCAAATACCTTCTGCAATATAGCCCTTTCTTTTTCATCAAATTCCATTCCTTTAAAGGCCATCGCTTTTTGAGCAGTTTCTTCAAACCGCATCAATTTAAAGGTACTGAATCCCGAAGCACCTCCCCAGGCAAAAGAAGAAACAAATTTCCTTGGAAAGCCTTCCCCAAATAAATTAGCCCCTACTCCGATAACGGTACCAGTATTCAAGGTGGATCCAATACCCAATTTAGCATGGTCTGCTACCATTGCCCCGCAAAACTGCAATCCGGTATCGCTGAAACCACCCTTGGTATAATCCCATACCTTTACGGGCATGTGGTTGTTTTTTAAGTTAGAAACTACTGTGTTGGCACCAAAATTACACCATTCTCCAATCACACTGTTTCCCATGTAGCCATCATGCGATTTATTACTATGGCCCATGAAAACTACGTTGGAAACTTCTCCGCCTACTTTGCATTTTGGACCAACGGTAGTGTTTTCCCTTATTTTTGCTCCCATGCTGATAGTGGCATCTTCACAAAGGGCAAAAGGGCCTCTGATCAATGCACCTTCCATTATCTCTGCGTTTTTACCTATGTATATGGGACCATTTGTAGCATTTAGTATGGCGGCCTTTATTTTTGCGCCCTTCTCAATAAAAATATTGGGTTCCTGATACAAATGCGTGTGTGGGTCGTCAGTGCCCCAGGATACACGTCTTTTTGTCAGCAGGTCAAAATCCCTGCGGATTTCATTACCGTTCCATTGAAATATGTGCCAGTTTCTACTTAGTAATTGAATGTCTTTTTCATAATTCACCTTTTTTTTCTGAGGCAAATGGTCAGTTTGAAATTGCTCAGGGCTATCCAGATTGCTGGCCAAAAGGGTGTCCTGGTGCCAGAGGGATTCATTGCCCTTCAAGGCTTCTATAGCATTCACCAAATCCTCATCCGGGCAAAGGGCACCATTGATGTACAAGGCTGGTCCATGGATGGCTGGATATTTTAATTGTAAATAATCCTGGGTCAGAAACCCCATATTTTTTGCTTGCAGGCGGGTTTGCCATTTTTCACAAATTTTTAAAATCCCAACCCTTATTTCAGCTACTGGACGGGTAAAGGTAAATGGCAGTAGGTTACCCCTGCTGCGGGGGTCGTCAAACAACATGATATGATCCATGGTACAAAAATAAAAAAGTCTACCGGAATAAAGCTTCCGGTAGACTTAATCTCAGGCAATATCCTGAAGAAATTAATTTTTCTTGTACCTTCTGTTGAATTTCTCTACTCTTCCGGCAGTATCCAGCAACATTTTCTTACCGGTGTAAAATGGGTGTGAGGCAGAACTTACTTCCACTTTTACCAGGGGATAATCTTTGCCATCTTCCCAAGTGATGGTGTCACCGGTCTCTATGGTAGATTTGGTAATGAATTTATAGTCGCTTGAAGTATCCAAAAATACAACGTCTCTGTAATTGGGATGAATTTCTTTTTTCATTATATGGTTTGTTATTTTTTTACTCCTTCAAATTGAGGCACAAATTTACCTTATTTTATGATTTTCTCCAAAACATTCTCTTTCAAATATAAAATACTTCCTTAATTTTATGCGAAAGTTGATCTTTTAGGACAAGTCGCTATGAAACAGGTATTTCCTTTCAAGGGAAAAGCCCTTTGTAAATGGCCAAACCTTACTGAATCATAATATATGAGATTATTTTTTTTCTTAGTTTTACTGGCAGCTCACCCGATTACCCCTAGCCTGGCACAAAGCCCATTTGTTCCTTTTGACAGGGATTATTACCAGTTGATCGAACGGTATGAAATCAAACAGGGTTTTTTTACTCCTTCGTTTCACACTGGCACAAAACCTTATTCCAGGGATGAGGTGGTTGAGTTTTTGGAAGCGTATAAAAAATCCTCCGGAACGCTTTCCGATACCGATGATTTTAATCTTGATTTTCTAATTCAGGACAGCTGGGAATATGCTTCAGATTCCCTTCCCCTTTCCAGGAATACTATCGGGAAGCGTTTTTACCAGCGGCCTGCTGATTTTTTTTATTACCGGGATCAGTCTCTGGATGTACACATCAACCCGGTTTTGTATTTTCAGGTAGGGGCCGAGACACAGGAAGATAATCTCAGGTTTAGAAATACCAGGGGGCTTTCAGTAAGGGGCAGCATAGATCGCAAAATCGGTTTTTATACCATGTTGGCCACAACGGATCTTGTCTTTCCTTCATGGATCAAAAGGTATGTTACCCATCATGGCGCCTTGCCCGGTCAGGGTTTTTGGAAAAGATATGGGGAGCAGGGGTATAGTTTTTTTTCTGCCAGGGGTCACCTTAATTTTAAAGCAACCGAACATGTTCAGGTGGTTTTAGGGCACGACACTCATTTTATAGGGGATGGGTTCCGGTCATTTGTCCTCTCTGATTTTTCCAACCCTTTTGCTTTTTTGAAGATTAATACCCAGATCGGTAAAATCAATTTTACGAATCTCTGGGGACAAATGACCGCGGATATCATCACCGACCGGGGCTTTCCAACAGATGGCAGGTATCCCCAGAAATGGTTTTCTTTTCATCGCCTGGGGATTAATTTGGGAGAGCGTTTCAACCTGGGAGTTTATGAGTCTGTAATGGCCAGTCAAATGGATTGGAATTACCTCAACCCAGTGATTTTTTATCGTTGGGTGGAGCACCAGTTGGGAACACCAGACAAGGTCATGCTGGGGACTGATTTCAAATGGCATCCGGTTAAGGGAATGCAGCTTTATGGGCAATTTGTATTGGATGAGTTTGTGTTCAATGAGTTTTTCGGGATTTCGGGCAAAGGCTCCAGTCGCAACAAACACGGTTTTCAGCTGGGATATAAGTATGTGTCCGTAGCAGGCATCAATAACCTGGATGTGCAGGTCGAATACAATCATGCCAGGCCCTACACCTATCAGGAGAAATTTGCTTACCAATCCTACACCAACTACCGCATTCCACTGACCCACCCTCTGGGGGCAAATTTCAGGGAATTGATGGCCAGCAGTACCTTCCAGCCCCTTCCCAAACTCAGGTTGAAAGGAATTTTCCTGTTTCAAATGAAAGGTAAGGATCCTGAGCCTTCGGCTAATTTTGGAGGAGATATTCTGAAAGACAGGCTGGAAACCAGTACAACACTCCTTGGTAATTTTATTGGGCAAGGGATAAGGCAGGAGACTTTGATGGTTACCCTTCAGGCGGAATACATGTTGCGCCATAATTTGTTTGTGGATTTTTCCCATACCCTGAGAAAAAATAGTGGCGGGGCAGTTGCTATTCCAGACGTTGCGTTTGGTCAAATAGCTTTAAGATTGAATATGGGAAGATTTGACCCTCATTTTTGATTACTGAATCGTCAGGGAGCCCCAATACCTTTAAAAAGTTGTAAATTGCGCCCCTTAATGAGATAAAACCGTATGAATACCTATTTGCGAATACTTGCCTATGCCCGTCCATACAGGCGGTATTTTCCCATTTATATACTCTATGCCCTGTTGGCCATTGTTTTTGGTTTGCTGAACTTCACTTTGTTGAAGCCACTTTTCGATGTGATATTTGAACAGGTTGGGCCAGACGAATTGCAGGAATACAGCACCAGGCCTGAATTTTCCTTTTCCCTGCAATATTTCATGCACCTGTTTAACCATTATTTTCTGGAAATAGCGACCATTTATGGGAAATTTGGCACACTGGTTTATGTTTGTATCATTATTGTAATTTCGGTTTTTTTAAGTAATCTATTTGCCTACCTGTCGGGAGTGGTCCTGGCAAGGGTTAGGGCAGATATCATTCAGGGTATGCGTATCCATATTTTCAATGCGGTCAGCAACATGCACCTGGGATACTTCTCTGATGAGCGAAAGGGAGATTTAATTTCCAAAATGACCAACGATATTCAGGAAGTGGAAAACAGTATCGTGCAATCTTTGCGGGTAGTGTTCAAGGAGCCGGTTACTGTTGTACTTTATTTTGCGGTGCTCTTTTTTATGTCAGTGCAGCTCACCTTATTTACCATATTGCTTATTCCGGTTTCAGGGGCAGTAATTGGCTATGTGACCAAGAGGTTGAAAAAAACCGCTGAGCAAAGCCAGGAGTCACTGGGAAGAATTGTTAATATTCTGGACGAAACGATTGGTGGGATGAGGGTGGTAAAGGCTTTTGGTGCAAGAAAATTTGTGCAGGATAAATTTGAATCAGAAACAGCGCATTACGCCAATGTAAATGTTGCCATGGCCCGGAAATATGAATTGGCTTCACCTATCAGTCAATTTCTTGGCGTGTCTGTAGTGGCAGGGATCCTTTTATACGGAGGTAATCTGGTATTGAACAATACCTCTTCGTTAAGTGCCAGTGAATTCATTGCCTACATCATCCTGTTTACCCAGGTTTTGAACCCGGCCAAAGAAATTTCAAGAGCTCTCAGCAGTATACAGCGTGGTTTGGCCTCCGCCAGAAGAATTTTCGGAGTGGTGGATGCCAGGCCAAAGATAGCGGATGAACCTGATGCCAAAAATCTGTCGGGATTTTCTGATTCGGTTGTTTTTGAGAATGTGGGTTTCGCCTATCAGGAATCTTTTGTATTGAAGGATATTAATTTTGAACTCAAAAAAGGAAAAACAATCGCTCTGGTGGGGCCTTCCGGTGGGGGGAAATCCACTTTAGCCGACCTGTTGCCGCGATTTTATGATCCCACAGCAGGTCTGATCAAAATTGATGGAATGGATTTGAAAACCTTAAAGATTAATGACATCCGCAAAATCATGGGTATCGTAACCCAGGAATCCATTTTATTCAATGATACGGTATTTAATAATATTGCCTTTGGTATGCAGGGAGTTGCTCCCGAAAATGTGGAGAAGGCAGCATCCATAGCCAATGCCCATGATTTTATCATGGAGCTGGAGCAGGGATACCAAACTACCATAGGGGAAAGGGGAACGAAATTATCCGGGGGACAGCGGCAGCGCCTGAGTATTGCCAGGGCGGTTTTAAAAAACCCGGATATTTTGATTTTGGATGAGGCCACATCTGCTCTGGATACGGCTTCCGAACGGTTGGTTCAAGAGGCATTGGCCAATTTAATGGCAAATAGAACATCTCTGGTGATTGCCCATAGGCTGAGTACCATTCAACATGCGGATGAAATTTTGGTGATTGACGGAGGAAAAATAGTAGAAAGAGGCACCCATGAGGAATTGATTCTGGAAAATGGATTGTACAATAAACTTTCCCAAATGCAGTCTGTTTAGTATATTGTGTTTAGAAACCCTAATCAAAAGTTTTATGAAAAAAGTCAACAGCATATTTCAGCTTTTAACCGCATTGTTTTTTGGCCTCGGCCTGGTTTATTTTCTGACCTATGAAAGAATGTGGAGTGGAAGTCCGGAGGCAGGGGAAGTAGTATCCTGGTTGTTGGCAGGTTTGGTGGTGTACCTGATTACCTGGGGGACAGGCTGGGGGCATACCAGTAGTTTAGACAGCAGGATCAGGAAGTTGGAATTGGAAAAGAAAGAGTTAAAAGCCATGGTTTTTGATTTGGAAAGAGGGGTGAAAATGGGACAGTTGGACAAAAAAATCGAAGAGCAGCCGGATGAAAAAGATTCTTCTTCCATAAAGCCCAGGGAAAATTTTAAATAACAGTCCAATTTTGATGTTGGCCTGAATCAAGTTTTTCAATTGAAGCCGTAGCTATGGTAGCCAAGACTTTTGGAAGTGCAGTATCCGGAGTAGACGCCAACCTGATCACTATTGAAGTCAATGTGGGTCAGGGTACCAGTTTTTTTATGGTGGGACTTCCGGATAGTGCCGTTAAGGAGAGTCAGCAGCGGGTAGAATCATCGTTAAAATTTTACAATTTCCGCATGCCGCGGCAGAAAGTGGTCATCAATCTTGCTCCTGCAGATATCAGAAAAGAGGGATCTTCCTATGACCTTCCCATTGCCATGGGTATTTTGCAGGCTTCAGAACAAGCCTTTTTCCCCGCATTGGGAGAATACGTCATCATGGGAGAGTTGTCTCTGGATGGAAAGCTGCGTTCCATAAAAGGCGTACTGCCTATTGCCATTGAAGCCAGGAAAAGAGGCTTTAAGGGGTTTATTTTGCCAAAGGAAAACGCCAAAGAGGCCTCAATAGTCAATAAACTGGACATTATTGGTGTGGAATCCCTGCAGGATGCCATTCACTTTATGGAAGGGAAGGAGGATATTCCGCCGCTGGTGACGGATACCAGAAATATTTTTTATCATTCCATGGAGGATTATGCCTTCGATTTTGCAGATGTACAGGGTCAGGAAAATATCAAAAGAGCCATGGAAATTGCCGCAGCAGGTGGCCACAATGTCATCATGATTGGTCCACCGGGTGCAGGAAAAACCATGTTGGCCAAAAGGTTGCCTTCCATTTTGCCTCCCCTTAGCCTACAGGAGGCTCTGGAGACAACAAAAATTCATTCTGTGGCGGGGAAGTTGGGGGTGGAGGCTTCTTTGGTGGCCCAGCGTCCATTTCGCTCTCCCCATCATACCATTAGTGATGTAGCTCTGGTAGGAGGGGGCGGTAATCCCCAGCCAGGCGAGATTTCCCTTTCCCACAATGGGGTACTCTTCCTGGATGAGTTGCCTGAATTCAAACGGACCGTGCTGGAAGTAATGCGCCAGCCGCTTGAGGAACGTAAAGTAACCATTTCAAGAGCTAAAATTTCTGTGGATTTCCCGGCTAATTTTATGCTGATAGCCAGTATGAACCCCTGTCCCTGCGGGTTTTATAACCATCCTGATAAGGAATGTGTGTGCGGGCCAGGTGTGGTTCAGAAATACCTCAATAAAGTAAGCGGACCACTACTGGACAGAATAGACCTGCATGTGGAGGTCACACCAGTTAATTTTGATGAAATGACTTCCGAAGGGAAATCAGAGTCAAGCAAATCCATCAGGGAAAGGGTAACCAAAGCCAGAGAGTTACAACTGGCCAGGTTTAACGATAGCCCTGAGGTACACTGCAATGCGATGATGCCGTCTCATACGGTTAAGGAAGTTTGTAAAATCAATCAGGCAGGCAAAACGCTTCTGAAAACAGCAATGGAAAGATTGGGGCTTTCTGCCCGGGCTTATGACCGGATTTTAAAAGTATCGAGAACGATTGCGGATTTGGCCGGAGCGGAAGAAATCAGGGTGGAGCACCTGGCTGAAGCCATTCAATACCGCAGCCTGGACAGGGAAGGTTGGGCAGGTTAACCAACTGATCATCTTGATTATTTGGGCTGAATCACTATGGATTGTATTCCTTATTTGCCTATATTTGCTCCGCCTACTGGTTGTTTGTTACTGATACTATAGGGGTTAAATATTGGTATTAAAGATAAAAATGAGCAGTTGATTTTATGTGGACCAAAGAACGAAAAATTCAGGATGAGATGGAAATGGCTAGCGCAACTTCAGTTTTTGCACCGGGATTGAGTATCAAAGGTAATGTAGAGGCAAGCAGTGATATCCGGATTGAAGGAGAAATCGCAGGAGATGTCACCACCGGTAGAAAGGTGATTGTTGGTGTTTCCGGCAAAATCACCGGTAATATCAAAGCCTCAGAGGTCTGTGTGATGGGGGAGGTCTTGGGAGATATTTTTGTACAGGATCTTGCCAGGTTTACCGCCGAAGCCAGGATGAAAGGAAACGTTTATTCAGGAAAAATTGAAATCGAATCAGGAGCGGATATGGAAGTGACCCTCTCCAAACCAAAGAAAAGTAGTGCAAACTTTACCCTTCCTTCCACAGAAAATCAGGCTAAACCCGCAGAAAACAAGGATACAACCAAAAAAACCGGAAAGGAAATGGTCAGAATGGATCATTAAAATTGGCCCAGGGCCTGCTCCAGGTCTTCCAATAGATCCTCAATATTTTCTATCCCTACTGACATCCTGATTAACTGTTCGGGAATTCCGGGAACTACCCCTTGTACCCTGGATCGTCTTTCAATCAGACTTTCAACTCCCCCCAGACTGGTGGCATTGGTAAAATAATGCAATTTGTCAATCAGCTTATCCGCATCTGCTGCATTGCCCTTGATGACAAAAGACAACATCCCCCCAAAACCCTGCATTTGAGAATTGGCGATCAGGTGCCCATCATGTTTTTCCAAACCAGGATAATAAACTTTTTCCACAAAAGGATGTTGGTCTAAAAAAGTGGCAATTTTTGCTGCATTGGCAGCATGGGCCTTCATGCGATAGGGCAAGGTTTTGATGCTTCTGGTCAGGAAATAGGTATCAAAAGGAGAGGGTACAGCTCCTGCCAGAGCCTGTACATTTTTGATTTGCTTCCAAAAATCATCTTTTTCTTTGGTGATTAAAATACCTCCGACCAGGTCACTGTGTCCCCCAATGTATTTGGTACTGCTGTGCATCACCAAATCCGCCCCCAAACCAAGTGGTTGCTGGAAAACAGGGCTCGCAAAAGTGCTGTCGCACACTACTCTAATGCCATGCTTTTTGGCTTTTTTTGACAACTTTTGGATATCAGAAATTTTTAACAGCGGATTTGAGGGGGTTTCGATCCATAGCAATTGGGTATTTTCACGAATGGCATCCGAAAGTAATTCAGGCTTTGTGAGGTCAATAAAGTCTACTTCAATTTTTTGATTGAAAACTGTCAGGAGGAGGGATTTCAAGCCATGATACATATCGTCTGGTGCGATCATATGCGATCCTGCGGGTAAGGCCTGAAATACTGCATTAGCGGCAGCATTTCCAGAGGAAAAGGCCGCTGCATCATTGCCTTTTTCCAATGCGGCAAGCACGGTTTCCAATGACTTTCGGTTTGGGTTTTCCAGCCTGCTGTAAACCATGGATCCTTCCTGGTGGCCGAAGGTACTGGACAGGGTAATGGGTTGAATGACCGGATTTAAAGGATCATTGACGATGTTTCCCCCGTGGATGGCAATGGTTTCTGTTTTCATTTCAATTTGTTTATTCCGGTTGAAGATTCTTGCCAAATGCCCATTTCAGGAAAATGTCAAATCACCTGATTCTGTCCACCGAACGGATAAGCATTTCATCCTTTCGTATAAAACGGTTGGCAACCAAATTCATTATCAGGGCAAACGCTATGGCATAAAAACCCAGAACAAATGAGCCGCTAACCGCAGGATTAAAATCTTCATTGGCTTTAAAGCTGGTGTATACCACCAAGCCTAAAGTCAGACCCATTAGCAAGGCATTGATCATGTTAAGCATCAGCTGTTTTTTTCTGTTTTTAAATTGCAGCATGCTAAAAATGGCGATAACTGCCGCCAATAGTGCCAGAATTCCAATGTAGATATTACTGGATTGAGAAAGGGTGTTTTTCTGGGGCAGCTCACTGATAGTAATCTGCCATGCGGTCATTTCCATATATTGGTTTCCCATTGCATTTACCTGCAACCAGATCGGGGTAGCCACAGCAGCGATCATGGCGATAGCCACGAGAAGTAGAAATAGGGTCTGAATTCTTTGAATCATGTTATTAATCTTTTGACAAAGAAAACGGGTTATTTGATTTTTCGCAAGGAATACCTTAAATCTGACTTGATCTGTGGGTATATTTTTATCTTTGCGTCTGAAATGAATGACTTCAAACGCTATTTTATCGAGCTTGCCTACAATGGCACAAATTACCATGGATGGCAAATGCAGAAAAATGCTGTTTCAGTACAGGAGAAATTACAAGAATCCTTATCCCTGCTTTTTCGGAAACCAATTGGGATAATGGGAAGCGGAAGGACAGATACCGGCGTGCATGCCAAACAGCAATTTGCTCATTTTGATTTTGACGGAGAAATGAGGAAGGGGGAATTTTTAAAGAGAATAAATGGTTTATTGCCAGGTGACATAGCGGTATTTGATGTGTCACCAGTTACACACAAAGCGCATGCGAGGTTTGATGCGACCTGGAGGAGGTACGAGTACCACATTACTTTCAGAAAAGATCCATTTCAGACCGGAAAGGCATGGCATTGTTATTATGATCTGGATGTTTCAAAAATGGAATCCGTTTCCAAACTATTATTGGGATACCAGAACTTTGAATGTTTCAGCAAAACAAAGACTGACGTCAAGAGTTTTGATTGTGAAATAAAAGAAGCCTTTTGGGAACAAACAAGCCATGGATTGATATTTCATATCAAAGCAAATAGGTTTTTGCGCGGTATGGTGAGGGCAATTGTGGGAACCTTAATCAAAGTGGGTCGGGATCAATTGGACAAGGAACAATTTGTCTCCATCATTGTGGGCAAAGACAGGTCAAGGGCTGGAATAGCTGCCCCTGCACATGGGCTATATTTAAGTGAGGTCAATTATCCTGAAATTATTTTTAAGTAAACTATAGCACTTTGGGACTGGGAAAAGAAAATGTAAAAAGCGGTGATATCATTGATACCAAAGTTTTGAAAAAACTGTATCAATTTGTTAACCCGTATAAACAGCGGTTTTATTTTTTGGTTGTGCTTACCCTGCTATTAGCTGTGTTGGCACCAACAAGGCCGCTATTGATTCAAATTGCCATAGATGATTACGTGGCTTTAGGGGATGCAGATGGTCTTTTGACCATGATGTACTTTTTGGTGGGGCTTTTGGTTTTGCATGCTTTGGTGCAATTTGGCCACACTTATTTGTCCGGATGGATCGGCCAGGTGATCATCAGGGATATCAGGATCAAACTTTACAGGCACCTGCTTAAAATGCGATTAAAGTATTTTGACAATACCCCCATAGGTCGACTGGTTACCAGAAATATATCCGATGTGGAAACGCTCTCAGATGTATTCAGTCAGGGTCTTGCAGAAATTATCGGAGATCTTTTGCAGTTGGTATCTATTCTGGCAGTCATGTTCTATGTGGACTGGAAACTTACCCTGGTCAGTTTGTGTACCCTGCCACTGTTGATCATATCCACCTATGTTTTCAAGGAGAAGGTTAAAGTGTCCTTTAATGATGTGAGGAATGCTGTATCCAATTTAAATTCTTTTTTGCAGGAACACATCACCGGGATGAATATCATTCAGGTATTTAACAGGGAAGACAGGGAGTACGAAAAATTTAAGGCAATTAATAAAGAGCACCGGCAGGCTCATCTGAAATCGGTATTGTATTACTCCATATATTATCCTGTGGCGGAAATTATCCAGGCCATAGGTATTGGGTTGGTAGTCTGGTATGGTGCGACAGGAGTTTTCGACATGCAGTTGAAAGTAGGCGTCCTGATTTCTTTTATCATGTATCTTCAGCTCTTTTTTAGGCCCATCCGCATGATAGCCGATAGGTTCAATACTTTGCAGATGGGAGTGGTAAGTTCATCCAGGATTTTTAATATCCTGGAAAATGACGAGCAAATCCCCAATGAGGGCACGCATACTCCTGAGAAGATCAAAGGGAATATTTCTTTTGAAAAGGTATGGTTTGCCTACGAAAAGGAGGATTGGGTACTGAAAGATATCAGCTTTAATGTCCGTCATGGAGAAACCATTGCTTTGGTGGGTGCCACTGGCGCTGGGAAATCATCAACCATTAACCTGATCAGCAGGTTTTATGATATCAACAAGGGACAGATTAAAATAGATGGAGCACCAATATCTTTTTTTGAACTTTCTACATTAAGAAAACATGTCGGAGTGGTATTACAGGATGTATTTCTTTTTTCAGATACCATATTTCAGAACATCACGCTGGGGAACCCTGATATTTCCAAAGAGCAGGTATTGTATGCAGCAGATTTGGTAGGTGCCAGAAAGTTTATAGAAAGACTTCCCGGAGGCTTGGACTATGATGTAAAAGAGAGAGGTGGCACCTTGTCTGTGGGGCAAAGACAGCTTATTTCTTTCGTTAGGGCCATGGTGTATGATCCGGAAATCATCATTCTGGATGAGGCCACTTCTTCGGTAGATACGGAAACTGAAGAGATGATTCAGGCTGCCATTGAGAAAATGATGCAGGGAAGAACCTCCATTATTATTGCCCACAGACTTTCCACCATCCAAAAAGCCCAAAAAATAATTGTATTGAACAAGGGGGAAATTGTGGAAGAGGGTACGCACGATAAATTACTGAAACTGGATGGCTATTATGCGCAGCTTCACCAGATGCAACTGAAGACAATGGTAATTGGCTGATTTTTTGATTGCTGTGCTGAGGCTGAAAAAAGTTTTGTAATGGCCTGTAACATCCCTCTTCAATGCTTCGTTGCAAGAGAAGTTAATGTAAATAAATTCGATTGGTATCGCTCATGAAACATCTCTTTTTTCTTGCTCTGATGATCGCAGGGTATAGTGGTTTTGCACAACAACATCAGGTAGGGCTAAGGTTGGGAGACCCCTACGGGATTTCGTTTAAAACAGCATTAAGTCAGCAATATGCTGCCGAGGTAATCCTTGGAAGGGGAAGTCCGAACAGCAGCCAGTATTACAGAAGGACCTTTGAACAAAGCAAGCCCCTAAGCTCCGCCATTTACGACGGGCAACAAGTATCAGGAGCTTTTTCCTTGCAGGCAAGACTATCTTATGAGGAGTCGCTGAACGGGGAATTTGATATTGTGGAGGGTAATTTAAAGGGCTTTGCAGGAATCGGGCTACAGTTGAGAAGTGTAGCCCTCAGTTATTTTTACCATACGCCAAATCCGGGGGACATTCCATTGGGAAGAGTTGAAGAGAGGTCAGATATTGATTTTGGCCCGGAAGGTTTTATTGGGGCCTCTTATTTGTTTGAAGATTTGCCAGTCGTTGTTTTTGCCGAAATGGGGCTTTTCATGGAACTAATAAACCGATTAGGCCATTTGAAGGTGCAAGGAGCCCTTGGTGCCCGGTATAGATTTTAAAAATCATGAAGTATAAAAAAATTATTTCATTAGCAGTGGTCTCAGGACTAATACTGTGTGGGATATATGCTTACCTGGGTGGGTTTAATGCCGTAAGCCTTGAGTTGGTAAACTGTCAGGAAATTGAACTAATTGGCTTGGAATACCAGGGTACCCCACAGGATGAAGGAATAGGCTCGATTTTTCAAAATGTAGAAGCGGAGAGAAAAGGAAGCCCCCTTTATACCATTTATTATGTAGAACCCTCCGGAAAGCGTGATACCCTACATGTTTTCGTAGGAGTGGAGGTGGAAAATAGTTTCAATAACCTTTACGACGGTTGGGTTAAGAAAACTTTCGATTGCCAGCGGGCCATAAGAGCCTCTATGGAAATGCATCAATTGGTAATGCCAGGAGCAAATAGTGTAAAGCAAAAGATCAATGATTTTGCAAAGGCGAAGGGGGTTAATCCCAAAGGGCATTTTATAGATAAAATCATTTCCCGGAATAAAGTTGAAGTGTTGGCGCCAATATCGGATTAAAAAAAATTATAAAAATTGGTATTCTGCATCCAACGTGTGATTGAAAAGAAAGTGAGCGGATATGTTGGTTTTAAAATTTGTTAATTTATACTGCTTTTAGCGGCTGTTGGTATGATTTTAGAGAAGGATATACTGATTTCAAACTAAACCTGAAATATAATGAGAAAAGCAAATTTGATGACACCTTCCAGAATAACCTTACTATTTATTTCCGCCTTACTATTTTGGAGGTGTGAAGGCCCCATAGGACCAGAAGGCCCTCCGGGTGCTGATGGCCTCGATGGAGTCAATATTGTAGGCGAAGTTTTTGAAATCGTCGGGGATTTTATTCCCGGGAGTGATTTCCGCCTTCGTGGAGAGTACGGCTTTGATTTATTGGAATCAGATAAAGTTTTGATATATCGATTGGATGGTACAGACCAGGAGGGTACTGATATCTGGAGGCTTGTCCCACAGGTAGTTTTTCATGAGGAAGGTATCTTCACCTATGATTACGATTTTACCTACTTTGATTATACCATCTTTTTGAATGGTGACTTTGATTTGAACAATCTGGAGCCTGCTTTGACCGATGATCAAATATTCCGGGTACTCATTATCCCTGCTGACAGGATTGATTTGAGAATGGATTTTTCAGACCATCAGGGCGTACTTGAAATGCTGGAAATCGATGAGGAGGATATAAAGCGAATTTCTTTAAAATAATAATACCTGAAAAGATTAACATTATCCGAGAAAAACAGTTTATCATAAGGTAAGCTGTTTTTTTTTGTTTGTTGTTGGATATACAAAAATTACCCTTTATCTTTCAAATAAAGCATTATATTATTCAGGTAAACCAAGATTTATGAAAAAGATTTTATACTTGTTAGCATTCGTATTAGTGTTGTCTTTGCCGGCATGCGAGGGCCCCGAGGGACCCCAGGGTCCTCCTGGTCTGGATGGAGTGGACGGTGAGGATGGAGAAGATGGAATAGAGGTCTTGAATTTGGTATTTGAAGGAGTGGTGACCTTCTCCGAGGAAAATGATTTTGCCATTGGATCACAATTTGAACTGGGGCAAGGGGACAATTTGCTGGTTTTTCTGGAATGGGCTCAGGCCGAAGGGAATTCCTTGTGGAGGCATCTTCCACAAAATGTTTTTTTTGATGAGGGTGCAATATTGACTTACAATTATCAATATACGACCACTTTTTTCAATGTGTTCATGCAAGGAAATTTTGATCTTACTCAATTGGAACCGGAATGGACAGATAATCAAAGAATAAGAATAGTATTGCTTCCAGGGTTCTTTGTTGATGAGAATGCGAGAGTAGATTTAAGTGACTTCGATGCAGTTATGAAATTGATAGGTAAGGATGAAAGCGATATCCTAAAGATTGATTTCGATTGATGGTCAGAAGAATTATAAGATGATCTTTATATGCCTTTTTAGAAATAGAAAGGCATTTTTTTCATTTTAATGCATGTTTCTTTTTTGAAATAACTTGGGCTATATTTGTGCCATGCAATTAAAGAATGACCTCCTGTTAAGGGTAATCAAAGGGGAAAAAGTAGAACGCACACCGGTGTGGCTAATGAGACAGGCGGGGAGAATTTTGCCCGAATACAGGGCGGTGCGCAATAGCGTAAGTGGTTTTATTGAACTGGCAAAGACTCCGGAACTAGCCGCTGAGGTAACCATTCAACCTGTTGATCTTTTAGGTGTTGATGCAGCCATTATTTTTTCAGATATTTTGGTAGTGCCGGAGGCCATGGGCTTAGCCTATCAGATGATTGAAAAAAAAGGGCCATGGTTTCCTGAAACCATAAAAAATAGTTCAGACTTAAAGAGATTAAGGGTAGCTGATCCGAAGGCGGATCTCCATTATGTACTGGAAGCTATCCGTATGGCAAAAAAAGGACTAAACGGAAGGGTCCCATTGATCGGCTTTGCGGGTGGGCCGTGGACCATTTTTGCTTATATGGTGGAAGGGTCTGGCAGTAAAACCTTTTCTAAAGCAAGGGCCATGTTGTACCAAAATCCTGATTTGGCGCATCAATTGTTGGAAATGATTACCCAAACCACTATAAGATATGTTAAAGCTCAAGTGGAGGCAGGTGCCAATCTTATTCAGCTGTTTGATAGCTGGGCAGGTATCTTACCAGCCTATCATTACAGGGAATTCTCAATAAGGTACATGGAAAAGATTTGTGAAGCTGTTACAGAAGTTCCCGTGACCATTTTTGCCAAGGGAGCCTATTTTGCGATCAATGAAATCCTGGAGCTCTCCTGTGACACTATTGGGTTAGATTGGAACATGAATATCGAAGAAATCCGCAAACAGGCAGATGGCAGAAAAACCTTTCAGGGAAATTTGGATCCTGCGGTTTTGTATGCGCCTGATGATGTATTGGTCAAACAAACTCATGATATGTTAACGCAATTTAAAGGGAGCAGGCATATTGCCAATCTGGGTCATGGAGTATATCCGGATACAAATCCTGAAAAAGTTCGACTTTTTATACAAACTGTAAAAGCTTTTGAATAAAATCATTACCCGAATCCTATTTAGTTTAATCATTTACAGAAAAATATTAACTTTATCAGGTCGTTTCCAGAATTATCCGTCATAAATGATTTATTTTACTATTTTTCAATATTAGTTTTAATCCCCGTAAAGAATTTAGCCCAGATAATTTGTAATTGTGAACTTAGCTGAATATATTTGCTAAAATGTATTTTGCATACATTAAAACGATTTATAGTTTTATCGGGGGTTATCTCAATTACGACAATGGAAAAGTTTTTACGTAAGGAAAAGGAGCCTGATTTTTTATCCAGAAGGCTTAGCGGATACATTACCCCTGAAGGAGCCGTTTACCTTACAGATCCCCAAAAATTGCTGGTTAAAAGTTTCATTGACCTGACAGTTTCTGTTTTGTTTGTGGTTTTTATTTTATCATGGGCATTTCCCATTATCGCATTAATAATCCGTATAGATTCTAAAGGACCCATTCTTTTCAAGCAATTGAGACATGGGAAAGGAAACAAGGCTTTTTGGTGCTACAAATTCAGGACGATGAAGACAAATACAGAGTCGGACCTCCTGCAAGCTTCAAAAAACGACAAAAGGGTTACTCGCGTGGGGAGGTTTTTGAGGAAGTCAAGTTTGGATGAAATTCCGCAGGTGTTTAACGTGCTGTTAGGGGATATGTCTCTTATCGGCCCAAGGCCACATGCGGTACCGATGAACCACGTCTTTTCCAACGAAATCAATAATTACATGTTTCGCCATGTGGTAAAGCCTGGTATCACAGGACTTGCTCAATCCAGGGGGTTCAGAGGGGAGATAATTGATCACTTTGACATTTATGGAAGGGTAAGGCTGGATCACTTTTACATCAAAAAGTACTGTCTGTTTTTGGACCTGAAAATTGTTTTCTGGACACTTTCGACCATCCTTTTCAAAAACGGTAAAGCCTATTAAACATTTTTCTTTTTAGATTGAACATGCAATGATCGCGTCCAATGAGGTTTTTGGTTTTTAAAAGTGATCTTGCCATCTTTTAAGTCGCTCGATTGATGCAATCCCCAGGTTTGGATTTTCAACTACCAGATAGCGTTTTATGACGCATCCCTACCTCGAGTAACTGTTTTAATACTATAAAAACGGATTTTAAATACAAAAAAACGAATTTTAATTAAAAATATTTCTCCAAAGTCTTGCGTGCTGCTGAAAGTAATTATATATTTGTAAAAATGTATTTCAGATATATAAAAATGTTTTTTAAACAAGTAGTTTGGTTTTGAAGTTGAATGTAAAGATTGTTAGAGATGGAAGATGTTTTGATAGGCCAAAAACTTGGCCGTTCCGGAAAAACGGAAAATTTTGTTAAACAGCAGCAGCGCGTTAAAATTATCAATTTGTATGGTCAAAATGATAATTTGAGGAAAAGAGCAATGAAAAGAACTTTTGATTTGGTAATTTCTCTTTTCACAATGGTTTTTATTGTTTCCTGGTTATTTCCTATCGTGGCACTATTGATCAAATGGGATTCCAAAGGTCCGGTTTTTTTCAAACAGTTACGTCACGGAAGGGGTAATAAAAAGTTTTATTGCTACAAATTCAGGACAATGGTGAAAAATAAGGAAGCAGACACCAGGCAAGCCACTCAGAATGATGCCAGGATAACAAAAATCGGCAAGTTTTTAAGGAAAACGAGTTTGGATGAATTACCTCAGATTTTTAATGTGATCCTGGGAGAGATGTCGATTGTAGGTCCCAGGCCACATGCAGTACCCATGAACCTGGAATTTGCCAAGGAAATTGAAAATTTCATGCAGCGGCATCAGGTGAAACCGGGTATTACCGGCTTGGCGCAGTGCAAGGGATTAAGAGGAGAGATTTCTTCCTTCCAGGAGCTATACTCTAGGTTCAGGTTGGATTTTTTCTATGTAAAAAAGTGGTGTTTAATTTTTGATATCAAAATTGTGATTGAAACAGCTATTTCTTTATTGACCAAAAACGAGAAGGCTTATTGATTTAAGCTGAAAAGTAAGTTTATCAAAATAAAAAAAACAGCAGGTTAAGGGATCAAAAACCATTTTTGATCCCTGTAAATTTCCCTTAATCAATGCATATAATTGTATTTGGTGCGATGTTTGCTGCAGATGATCGAATTTACATGGATATTGCACCAAAACCCTCGTTTAAATGGAATTATGGATGTTAAGCTTGTTTGCCTTTACGTATTGAAGGGTAGATTCATTTACCATTCTTTTTCAGGAATTGTACATTATATTAAAAATATTCACCAAAGTTCTTATTGTTCTGATAATTAAGTAATTTGCGGTGTCATTGACGGTTTAAGGTTTTAAGAATAATTGTTTAGCTTTTTCGCCTGCTATAAGTACGGTGAGTAAAATTGATGTAACAGTCTTTATATTTTATGAAAAAAAATACTTTATTTAACAGCTTGGTTTTGATTGTTTTGTTTTTCGGCCTTGTTGGTTGTGCAAAAAGGAATCTGGTTTATTTTAGTGATATTGAAGCCGGTTCTGATTTTTCTACTGAGATCCCCGATTTTCCAGAACCTAAGATTCAAAAGGGCGATTTGTTGAAAATTACGGTAAGCAGTTTAAATGCTGAATCAAATCTATTGTTTAATGCAGGAGTAATGTCCTCTTCGGATGATGGAAGAATGATGAATGCAGCAGTCCCTATAAACGAGGGTTATCTGGTGGATAAAAATGGGCAAGTTAATTTCCCGGTGTTGGGAATGATCGTTTTGGAAGGCTTGACGAAGGAAGAAGCCATTGAGAAAATGGCACAGCGATTGGAGGAATATGTTAAAGATCCAATTGTTAATGTTCAATATCTCAATTTCAAGATAACTGTGATAGGAGAAGTATCTAATCCCAATACCTTCACATTGGAGACCGACAGGATTACTATTTTGGAGGCTTTGGGTCTTGCAGGAGACATGACTGAGTATGGAAAGCGTGAGAACGTATTAATTATTAGAGACGAAGATGGTGTAAGAAAAGCGGTAAGATTAAATCTTAATGATAAATCCATTTTAAACTCCAGATATTTCATGTTGCATCAAAATGATGTGATTTACGTTGAACCTGATAAAATTAAAGCTGTTCAGGCGAGTACCAACCAACGTTCATTAGCAGTGATGGGATTATTGGTTTCGGTAGGGGTTTCCCTTCTGTTCAATTTACGTTTCTACCTGGAATAAGATTATAATATTATGAAAATGTCCGATATGTTAATGGATGATTTTCAACCGAGAGAGGTTGAAAAAACAGATTACAAACACCTGATTATGCAATACCTAAAATTTTGGTATTTGTATGTTCTGGGTTTACTTTTTTGCCTTAGCCTGGCTTACCTATATTTACAGTACGCAACACCCGAATATCCCGTTGGGGCGACTATTCTGATCAACGGCAATAAAAGTTCTGATTTTTCTCAGAATGCCGTCTATTCAGAATTGGAAACCTATCAATCTGTTAAAAAAATAGAAGATGAAGCGGAGGTATTGAAATCAGTTAGTTTAATGGCTGAAGCCATTAAAAAACTAGATCTTAATGTATCTTATTTCGTAAAGGACAATTATTTCAGGGATAAAGAAATTTTCGGGGCTCAGCTTCCGATTAAAGTTCATCTTGAAAGGTACGATTCTGCGGCATTTTTTGACAAGGAAATGCTGACCAAATATAAAGTTCATATTCTGGATGAAGAAAACTTCCAACTGGAGGATGAAGAAGAAAAGACTTCCAATCATCAGTTTGGGGAAAAGCTTGCTTTTCCTTTTGGCGAATTTTATATAGAGCAGGTAAAAGAAATTGAATATCCAAGTACGGTTATTATCAATTTCAATAATCCCTATTCCCTTCCTGGCAGATATAGTGGAAAGTTAGAAGTTTTGATTGTCAATAAACTGGCAAGCGTGTTACGTTTAGGGTTTACGGATCCCGTTCCTCAAAAAGGTATTTTGGTGTTGAACAGTCTCATTGAAGCCTACAACAGAGAGGCCATGCTGAATAAAAACCAAACAGCAAGAAACACCATTGATTTTATTAATGAACAGTTAGATTCTGTTACCAATGATTTGTTGAAAATAGAATCACTGGCAGAAAACTATAAAAAAGAAAATAAAATTACGGAGTTGAGTTCCGACGCTGAACTATATGCTGCAAGCTTTAACGAGGGAAAGGAGCAATTGGCTGAATATTCTATTCAATTGGACGTTTTGTCTTCGATTGAAAATTATTTGATGGATCAACAGGAAGAATATCAGGCTGTTCCAAGTTCTTTTAATATTCAGGATCAAACCCTGAAGTCCTATATCACCCAATTTAATGATTTACACAGGGATAGGGAAAGGATGCTCCGGACTACTCAGCCAGGTAATCCCCTGGTTTTGGAAAAAGACCAGCAACTGCGTACCGTCCGAAGAAACATATTGGAAAACATTAAAAACATTAAATCCAGTGTAGAGATTGCCCGAAACAATCTTTTGGCAAGGACTACGGAGTTGGAGATACAAAGTGGGAAAGTTCCTGAAATTGAAAGAAGGTTATTGGAAATAAACAGACAGCAGGCCATCAAACAGGAACATTACCAATACCTGGTTAAAAAAAGAGAGGAAGCCGCTATGTCTTTGGCTGCTACAACTGTCAGCAACTCCAGAATAATAGATCCTGCCATGGCTGGAAGCAATCCCACTAAGCCAAACAAAATACTGATCCTGGGATTTGCATTTTTTCTTGGATTTGGAGGTCCATTGGGTTTGGTATTTATTTATTATCAACTCAATACAAAAATAAAGGTTAGGAAAGATGTGACCTCCAAAACAAATATTTCTATTTTGGGAGAGGTTTCTCATCATGATGATAAAGCTCCCATTGCTATTTCAAAAGGAGTAAGGACACCTGTGGCAGAGCAATTCAGGTTAATCAGGACCAATCTTCAATTTGCCTTACCCAATAAGGACAAAAAAGTGGTGTTGGTTACCTCCAGCACAAGTGGTGAAGGCAAAACCTTCTTTTCCCTAAATTTGGGAGTAAGCATGAGTCTTGCTGACAAGAAGGTGGTAATTTTGGAATTTGACTTGAGAAAACCACTGTTGTTGGAATATCTGGGAATGATGGGAGAAATTGGTATTTCTGATTATTTACAAAATGATTCCCTGACGATTTCAGATTTAATAGTTAAAAGTGATAAACTTCCCGAAAATCTCGACATTCTTGGATGTGGTACCCTTCCCGAAAACCCTTCAGAGTTGATGCTTTTGCCTAAAGTAGGATATTTTCTTGATCAATTAAAGGACAGGTATGATGTCATTATCATTGATTCTGCTCCGGTGGGTCAGGTAGCAGATGCATTTTCCTTATCCAAATTTTCAGATATTACCACCTATATCATGAGGTACAATTATACCACTTCTGATATGATTGATTTCATGAATGAAAATAAGAAGGAGAAAAAACTCAAAAATCCCGTCATTGTGCTAAATGATGCCAAGACAAAATTGAGTTATGGCTACGATTATTATCAAACTGGGGATATCAAAAAGAAAAAGCGTACGGTTTATAAAAAGATGGCGAAAAAAATATAGATCATTTTTATACAGTAATAAAGAAATCTTTTTTGAATGAGTAATCAATTTGCTTCGCTTTATTTATTTATTAATAAAGCAATAAATAAGGGACATAAAAGAAGCGTTAAGGCCAAAAAAAATATCCTGGCTTCTTTTATTATTAAAGGCGGCAGTATTGCGATAGGTCTGATACTTGTTCCATTGACAATTAATTATGTAAATCCAACTAGTTATGGTATCTGGCTTACGCTGAGTTCCATGGTGGCTTGGTTTGGGTTTTTTGATATTGGATTTGGTCATGGCTTAAGGAATAAATTGGCTGAAAGTATTGCTAAGGAGGAATTTGTGCTGGCAAAAAAGTACGTTAGTACCACCTATGCTATTCTTAGCCTAATCATAGGTGGCGTACTGGTTTTATTTATGGGGATAAACCCCTTTTTGAATTGGGCCAGTATCTTGAATACTTCCGAAGCTTTAGGAGATGAGCTGGGTGTTGTGGCGCTTATAGTGTTTTCCTTTTTTTGCATGCAGTTTGTGCTCAAGTTGATTACAACGGTGTTGACGGCTAACCAGGAACCGGCGAAGGCTTCTTTTTTTAATTTTTTAGGAAGTTTGTTTTCTCTTTTGGTCATTTTTATCCTCACAAAAACCACAGAGGGCAATTTAATTTATCTGGGGGCCGCACTGAGTTTTACCCCTGTTTTGGTGTTGACCTGTTCTAGTGTTTGGTTTTATACTCAGGATTATAAACGTTATGCACCGTCTTTTCGCCAGGTAGATTTTAGTCTGGCCAAAGATTTAATGTCCCTGGGCGCTAAGTTTTTTGTAATTCAAATAGGCGCGTTGGTACTTTTCAGTACAAACAATGTAATTATAACCCAACTTTTTGGTCCGGAAGAAGTGACTCCATTTAATATCGCCTTTAAACTTTTCAATATTGTCACAATGGGTTTTGGCATAGTGGTGACTCCGATGTGGAGTGCCTTCACCGATGCATATGTTAGGGAGGAGTTTGACTGGATCAAGCAAACGCTTGCTAAGATGAGGAAATTCTGGTTTTTGGCCATTCTTGGCTCAATAGGCATCTTATTTGCTTCACCATTTTTGTATCGGATTTGGGTTGGCGATTCAGTGGATGTTCCATTTGAACTTTCAGTGGCTATGTGCCTCTATGTAATCGTGGCCATTTGGCAAACCATGCATGTTTTCTTCTTGAATGGAATTGGTAAAATTAAGTTACAACTGTATTTGGTTACCTTTACTGCCATAATAAATATTCCTTTGGCCATACTTTTGGGCAGATGGTTTGGTTTGGTGGGCATAACCATGACCAGTACCTTGATATTTGGTATCATGGGGATTGTATTTTCTATTCAAACACATAAGATTTTAAATAAAACGGCAAAAAATATTTGGAACGAATGAGTTTTTTTAAACCCATATGGAATTTTATATCTAACCTTTATTTCCTTTTTAAGATTTCGGCTAAAAATGAAAAAGTTTATTGGGAAATTCTGGGAAGTAATATGCACAATAGCCATATTCATCCGCAGGCCAGAATTTTTAAATACCATGTATTAACCAATACCCGTGTAGATAAAGGCACTTATATATCCTTAAATGCAAGAATCTACAATACGACAATTGGGAAATTTTGCTCTATAGGACCTAATTTGGTTAGTGGTTGGGGAGTTCATCCTATTGATGGTATATCGACTTCGCCTGTCTTTTATTCTACCAATCGACAGGTAGGTTTTACTTATTGTAAAAAGACCAAAGTTAAAGAGTTAATTCCTGTAACCATTGGGAATGATGTTTTTATAGGCGCAAATGTCACTATCCTTGATGGTGTCAAAATCGGGGATGGTGCAGTTATTGGTGCAGGTGCCGTGGTGAGTAAAGATATCCCGCCTTATGCTGTTGCTGTTGGTTGCCCGATAAAAATCATTAAATATCGTTTTGATGAAAAAACAATAGATTCTTTATTGAAATCAAAGTGGTGGGACGGAGACGAAACGACCTTAAAAAAGGTTGAAGAAATGTTTTTCGATGTTGAAAAATTTGTAAAAGAGGTTTAAGCGAATATGAATACCATCGAATACGCTGCCAATTATCAAAAGTATATAAATGAGCTAAATTTCAATTATAAGTTATTTTGGTTTTCCGTACTCATCTATAGTTTTAGTTCAGGTCTTGGTAGTACATTTATTAATAGTTTATTTATCGTTGAGCAGTTTTTTCAATCCCTGGCGCTTATTGGATTGTTTTATACCAGCTATAATATTGTCCAGTTTAAGGTAAATAATAAGTTTCTCGGCATTACATTGGTGATTTATTTCTTATGGATATTCTTTATCACCTTTTATGGTTTTGAATTTACTTATGCGAATACCAAATCGGTTATTTTTGGAGGAGTTTTTAAATACTTTTTCCCAATTTTTCTCTTTTTCCCTAAAAATCTTTATTTCTATAAAAAGTTATTCGTGGTTGTTTCCTTTATGGCCATTGCTTTTATTATATTCAATTTGATATTTCTTGAAGAAGTCACAGCTCATTACGATTCAAATGTAAATGAAAAATTTATTTTTGAAGGATTTACAAGAAATTTTGGGCTGCCTTTGGGGTTTTTATTGTTTACTTATATCTATCACAGCAAGACAAAGAATATTCTTGTTCTTTTGGCGCTCCTTTTGATGCTTGGTATATCTGCATACCGGGCTAGGAGATCCATCATGGTAGTTTCGATGGTCTATCTACTTATTTTTATGGTAGTCTTATATATCTATTCAAATCGAAAGGTTTTAATAAGTATGATCTTTGCCGTTTTTTTATTGGTGGCATCTGTATTTGCTGGTCAAATTTATGAAAAACTCCGGTTTAGCTTTTTTGAAAAAATTGAAGAACGTAATACTATAAACACTCGAGAGGGTGTAGAAGCAGCCTTTATAAGAGATTTTGAATTGCAAGACTGGATCATAGGTAGAGGTATCAATGGGAAGTATTGGTGTCCTAATATAGACATAAATGATACTACCGGATACAGGACAATGATTGAGACAGACTATCTGAATATGATTTTGAAAGGAGGAGGAGTCCTGCTTTTTTTGATTCTTTTGATATCTATTCCTGCCGCTTTTAAAGCATTTTTTTATTCTAAAAATTTATTATCAAAAGCTGCAGGTATTTGGATAGTTCTTTGGATTTTGAGTTTATATCCTATGAACGTTTTCTTGTTTTCAGTGAATTATATTTTGTTTTGGATTTGTGTAGGTATTGGATATTCCAAGGATATGCGATATTTATCCGATGATACCATTAAAAAGGCGTTTTTAAATTAATTTCCAATTATAGATAATGGACTTTCCAAAGATTCTTATTTTGATTCAACCCTTCACCAATAATACAGGAGGTGGTATTACTTTGGGTAATTTATTCAAAGGTTGGCCCAAAAACAAATTGGCTGTGGCCAGTCTCCCAGGGTTAATTAATACCAATATAGATACTGATATTTGCGACACCTATTATCAATTAGGGGAGAAGGAAATGACCTGGAAATTTCCTTTTAATATGATTAAAAGAAAATACACTTCAGGTTTGCTTGATTTTCAAAATCATTCGGTCCAGGAGATTGTTCCAAAAAAATCCAAACTGCGATCCAGGGTTTTAATCAATTATATCGAACCTTCTCTCAAGTGGTTAGGTTTAATGGAGACTATTTACAAACTTGATTTATCGGAGGAATTTTGCAATTGGCTGGATGAATACCAACCTGATATAATTTATGCTCAAGCTCATGGAAGAAACAGGGTGAAGTTTTGCTCCAGAGTAAAACAGTACACCAACAAACCAATGGTTTTTCACATGATGGATGATTGGCCTGAATTTGTAAGAGGTGAAAGTATTTTTGGTAAATATTGGGAAAAGGTGGTGGACAAAGAGTTTAAAAAACTGCTTGAAGTTTCAGATTTACATTTGGGAATTAGTGAGTTAATGGAAGTGGAATATCTCAGAAGGTATAATATTCAATTTAAAGCTTTCCACAATCCTATAGATTTTGATTTTTGGAAAAAGGGTCAAAAGTCAAATTGGGAGATAAATGGTGAATATCCTAAAATATTATATGCAGGAAGAATGGGACTAGGTATTGAGAAATCTTTGAAACTTCTTGCAGAAACTATTTCTATAATCAATAAAAAATCAGGCCGTTCTATTCAGTTTATTTTGCAAGTGGCTGAAAAGAAGAAATGGATGAATAAATTTAAGTGTATAATACACCGACCATTTGTTCCTTATGAGGAACTTCCTGAAAAATTTGGAGAGGCTGATATTTTGTATTTGCCTTATGATTTTTCGGAAAAAGCGGTTAAATTTATTAAATATTCAATGCCTACCAAAGCATCTGAGTACATGATTAGTGGGACACCAATTCTTATTTTTGCTCCTGGAGATACAGCCCTTGTAAATTATGCTGAAAAGTATCATTGGGCCAAAGTTGTCAAAAATGAAGATATTGAAGAGTTGGTAAATTCAGTAGAGAAATTACTTGATTGTCCAGAGGAGCGGGAACGTTATGGTAAGTCGGCCATACTTTTAGCTAAGGATAAACATGAAGCATTTAAAGTCAGAAACGATTTTAGAAAAGCATTGATATCTGTTATAGAATAATAAATTATAATGAAAAATATTTTTTTATATCCAAAGCACAATAAATATTATAAGTCTCCTAATCCATATATTTTTGATTTTCACAGAGAACTTGCTAAAAGGCACAGGATTGTAAATAAAAATGCTTCAGGTTTAGGTATTCTTAACCTTTATATTTACTTTTTTTCGACCGACATTTTTATATTTAACTGGATAGAAACCTTGCCTCAGAAGATGTTGGGACGTTTTCAGGTGGCCGGATTTGTTCTTTTTTTATGGTTTGTTCGGGTTTTCAAAAAGAAAATTGTGTGGGTATTACACAACAAGGGTTCTCATCATCAAAATGACAATAAGTTAGTAAAGAAGGTTTTTGATTTGATGATGAAAAGATCAGACAAAATAATAACTCACTCAGAATCAGGAAAATCTTTCGTCAAGGAAGTCTATCCAGATCAGGCTAGTAAGGTAATGGTTATTATGCACCCTATCAGGGAGTTGTTTCCGCTGCTTAATGTGGAAAAAACAACAGATTTTTTAATTTGGGGTAGTGTTTACAAATACAAGGGTATCGATAAATTTTTAAATTTTAATTCAACTTTATCTTCAGACAGGCAATTTAAAGTAAAAATTGCAGGTAAATGTTTTGACCGGAAGTACCTGGCTGAAATTGAGGGTCTTTTAGGCGAAAACATTGAATTTTATAATGCGGTTCTCGATTTTGAAGAAATATATAGGTTTGCCCAGGAATCCAGGTTCATTTTGTTTACCTATAATTCCGATACTGTGATAAGTTCAGGGTCCTTAATAGATTCAATAAGAATGGGGAGTATGATTTTAGGTCCCAATCATGGCGCATTTAAGGATCTAAATCACCTAAGTTTTGTAAACACGTATGAAGACTTTAATCAGATTCCTTCAATAATTAAAACAATTGATCAGGATGGATACAGGCTTGAATCCGAAAGGCAAGCTTTTTATGAAGAAAATAATTGGAAGAAATTTATAGAAAAACTAGATTCCATTCTTTTAGAACTTTGATTGAATTTATTTTTCTTAATGAAATATTGTCTATATGATGTTTTTATGTTAATTAAGTAAAACATAATTTTTCCGCTGTTAAGCGCCCAAAGTAATGATTTGTTTAAGTATTTATTTAATAAAAAGGATTAGTTAAAGAAGTGTGATTATTTCATTCAAAAATTATTAATATCCTTATTTTTCAATTTATACGTTCAAGTATTTAATGGACTTATTTTGGTTTTAATGTCTTTCCGATAGATAATTTTATTTTAATGCAATTATTTTTGCTAGTATTTTATTGAACAATTAATTTACTATTAAGGTTATTAATTATTATGTATATACATTAAAAGCTATTTATTAAAGCAGAAAATATTCTGTTGATTTTTGTCGCTATTTGAAGGTGTTAGTTATATTATTATTAATTATTTTATAATGAGGGTTTTATTGATTAATAGTTATTCCATGGAGAATGCTTACCAGCTTTGGAGAGAAGGGAAGAGTGGTAGTCACCATGTTTGGGGTAAGATTGAGCTTGAAAAAATCAGTCAAATCAATATGGTTATTTTTCCTCATGAAAAATTTAAATGGCTCAACAAGCTTGGAGGCTTGTTTGGGATCACTCATTTGGATCAACAAATTAGAATTTTGTTTTCATCCTCCAAATATGATATATTGTATGCTCCCTATAGCACCCAAAATACCAAATTATTGTTAGTATTAAAGCTATTTAGAATTTACCGGAAACCTATTGTTGTTACCATACATAGTCCCTTTTTAGGTACAAATTATGATAATTCGTGGGTGAAGTGGATTTCAAAAAAATTGTTACTTACTTATGATGCCAGTATTTATTTAAGTGATAATCTAATGAAGCAGGCTATAGAAAAGCTTGGAATTCGACGTGAAATTTCCTCTAAAAGGATTTTTACTGCCCAATGGGGTCCAGATCGGAATTTTTATAGTAATTTCATAGGTAAGAATTCAATGAGTGATAGGTACCTAATCAGTGCAGGACATACTTCACGTGACTATGAAACTTTGATTGAAGCCTTTAAGCAATTGGATTATAAACTTAAAATCTTTTGTACGCCCAAATCAATTCCCATTGTAGATGAAATTCCCCATAATGTTACTATTCATTCCGAATTCATCCCTTATAGTGAACTAATGAATTATTATTTAAATTCAAGTGTAATACTCATACCCTTAAAATATGATTCAAGAAATGAAGGATGCCAGGGGATGACAAGTATTCAGGATGTTGTGGCACTTGGTAAGCCGACGATCATTACAAAAAATAAAAATTTAAATCTTGATGTTGAGAAAGAAGGGTTCGGTATCTTTGTTGATATGGGTGATGTTTCAGGATGGGTAAATGCTGTCAAATTACTAATGAATGACAAGGCGAAAATGAAGCATATGGGTGAAAATGCAACTGCTGTATACCATAGTAAATTCAATGCAGAAATATTCGGAGCGCGACTGAAAAATGTTTTTTCTAATGTATACAATAGTTATAAATAGTTAACGGCTATTTTAAAAAGAGTCTTTTAATCTTATATTGGATATTTAAGGAATAATAATTTATATTTGTAATGAAAAGATATTTTATGTTAATATTCGATTCCAAATATGGTTTTTGCAATAAATTAACCTTTAGTTATTTAAATTGCCTGATATTTACTACTCCTAAATTTTAAATGAATTAGGAAATGACTCTAATCAATTTGAAAGTTAGGTT
>NZ_JABURL010000121.1 GCF_014762705.1 Cyclobacterium sp.
ATAATATCCTTTAAAAAATTACCTATAATATTAAATTAGTTAAATTTAAATATCAAAATAAAAAAATTATAAATTTACCTATATTTATTATAACTGGATTTTTAACCATTATTTTTATAGATACCTTTAAGCCCTGCTTTTTTAATTGATCGATTTGAGCAGTTCATACTTAAATTGTACTCACTCATAAAATGAAAGGAGGTATCAATATGGTATAATTCAATATTTTGCTTCTGGATGCAAATTTCAGCAAACAGCGCAATAAAATCTAAATTAGAATAATTCCTTAGGAGTTAAATTTTAAGCTTATTGGTTATAAAAATTTACAAAAATTAAATTTAAATGATGTTTAAAGGTAGAATATTTCTACTGGTTTTAATGTTTTTATCATTGCTCGATGTTTATGGGCAACAAAGAACAATAACCGGTACAGTCACAGATGAAGAAGGTGAACCCATCCCTTCTGTTTTGGTACTAATAAAAGGTTCAACAGTGGGAACCACCACCGATTTGGACGGTTCTTATGAAATTGCAGTCAGTGGTAAAGCCACGTTGATTTTCAATATGATAGGCTTCCAGGGAAAAGAGATCAGCACGGAAGGAACAAATGAGATCAGTGTAACTTTGCAAGAGGATAGCATGGATTTGAATGAGGTGGTAGTAGTAGGTTTTAGTGAAGTGGAAAGGCAACACCTGGCATCTTCAGTGGAGGAGTTGGATATGGACTTGATAAAAAGTCGCCCCATTTTTAAATTGGAAGAAGCATTCAGTGGGACTATTCCCGGGGTAACCCTAATGCAGGGTACAAACCTCCCGGGAAGTGTACCAGGAACCATTTCCATCAGGGGCATCAGTACTTTACAAAATGCTTCTCCGCTGGTGATTATTGATGGAATGGAGCAGTCCCTGACAGATATTGATCCAAATCAGGTCAAAAACATTACGGTTTTAAAAGATGCCGCATCTGCGGCTCTATATGGTTCCAGGGGAGCTAATGGAGTAATTATCATCGAAACGGAAAGGGGAACTACCGGCCAATTCAGAGTCAATTTACACTCCTGGGCAGCTTTGCATAACCCCATTGATTTGCCTGATTTTGTAGGTTCAGCAGATTATATGCGGCTGAATAATGAAGCAAGGGGGCATCAGGGGCAATCCCTGTTGTTTTCGGAAGAAGATATTTCAGCAGCAGAAAACGGAAATTATACCAATACCGACTGGCTGGGTGCTGTGATGCAGAGACAGTCTTATTCAAATAACACATCTGCCAGTATCTCAGGTGGAGGAGGAGTAGGTACCTTTAATCTGATGCTGGGATATCTTGATGAAAATGGCATGAATCAACTTGAAGGTTCTCAGAAATTTTCAGCCCGGTTCAATACCAATATCAACATAGCTGATAAATTTGTGCTTCAGGCAGATTTTTACGCCCACCGCTTACAAGTCGATCGGCTCAATGCCAATACCAATGGACATGGATTGTACCAGCAAGCCTGGAGGATGAATCCTACTCAACCGATTTTTTATGATTCAGAACTTGAGAACAATTATATACTTCATAACAATATCAATCCTCTGGCATCTATTAACCATGGAGGATCCTGGAATGCATTGCACGACAGAAGTACGATTAACTTAAGGCCTAAGTATTTTATCAATGATAAGTTGAGTTTAGAAGGCAATGTTTCCTACCTGATCAATAAGTCTGCTGAAAAATACAAAAGGTTAACCCATAAATTTTTCGATGGAGATGGAAAACCGGTTGAGATATGGGGAAATTCTGTTGGTGCCTCACAGGGAGTAAGTCAAAGCCAAATAACCGCCAGAGCCATGATCAATTATGAAAATAATTTGCGAAATGGGCAGGATAAGATTTACCTCCTGGGAGGTACTGAAATCATGAATAATACTTATACCGATTACCGGGAGTTTTCGAAATCTTCCTTTTTTGCAAAAGTAAATTATTCGTTTGACAACAGGTATTTGCTAGAAGGGACCGCCAGGGCAGATGGTAGCAGTAAGTTTGCCCCTGGTAACCGATGGGGGTTTTTCCCTTCCGGTGCATTTGCATGGAACATACACAATGAATCCTTCATGAGTGGCTTGGTCAGTTCGGGTGCCATCAACAATTTAAAATTCAGGGCATCTTTTGGTCTGATTGGAAATGAAAATGTTGCGCCATACCTATGGCAGGAAGTGGTAAATACCTGGGGATGGACCATGCGTGTACCAAATCCCGATTTCAGCTGGGAGAAGCAAAGACAGTCCAATTTTGGTATTGATCTGACTACACTGAACAACAAATTGAACCTTACTGCCGAGTATTACCATAAGTATTCTTATGATCTCATTTACTCGGATTTTCCAGTGCCCCCATTGACCGGTTCCTATTACCTTACCTCCTCTGTTAATATAGGCGAAGTGGAGAACAAAGGGTTTGAGTTTTCTGCCAATTACGCAGACAGGGTAGGAGAAGTCAATTACAGTATAGGCGGCATGTTATTCGATAACCAAAACCGGGTATTAAAAGCGGGATACAGCAGGTCAGACACCCTGATTTTTAAAAACAATCAGGATATGATCTGGTATGAGGGAATAGCTATAGACAACTACTTTGGTTATGAAAGTGATGGTTATTTCCAAACCTGGGAAGAGGTAGATGGAATGGAAGCCAAATTGCCCAATACCTATCCTGGAGATATTCGGTATGTAGATCAGAATGGAGACGGGGTCATCAATGACGAAGACAAAAGAAACCTGGGGGATCCCTTTCCTCACATGAATTACTCGGTAAATTTTAACCTTAGTTTCAGACGATGGGATTTTAGTTTCCTTGGACAGGGAGTAGGCAAAAGGTTGGGAAGACTTAACGGATTGGAAGGTTACCCCGTCCTGATGGATGGCGTGAACAATAACCTTGGCGCTCCCAGAGAATATTACATGGAAAACCGCTGGACGCCTGAAACACCAAATAGCAGGTTTCCCAGAGTTTGGACAGGGACAAGCCCGAATGCTGTCTTGAGCGATGTATGGTTAAGCAATGCAGCTTTTTTCCGTGTGAAGATGCTTCAAGTGGGTTATACGATTCCAAGAATCGGACAAAATATCAAAAGCGTTAGGCTTTATTTCAATGCGCAGGATGCTATCACCATTACTAAATGGGAAGGATTGGAACCGGAGAGAGATGGAGGAAATGGAAGTTATCCCCGAATGGGTACATTTAGTTTAGGGGTTAAAGCTACTATTAATTAAAAAAGGGATATCATGAAAAAATTATTGATCATAATATTTATTGCAGGAGCCAGCCTAACAAGCTGTGTGGAGTTGTTGGATAAAACGGATCCTACGGCAACATCCTTTGTGGAATTTTTTAATGATGAGGAAGACCTGAGACGTGTGGTTTACAGTAGTTACCTGGATGTTTTTACCAATCCGGGAGTGCACCAAACCCTGTTTTACATGCAAGAAGGTAAATCTGACAACGCCTACAGCCGGGTAGATGGTCACCACCATCAACGCATTGCGAATGGTAATATTAATAGTACTACCCAGGCATTTTTGTACTATTATGAATTGCAAATGAAGCACCTGGGAAGGCTGAATACTTTTGTTGCCAATGCGGATATCCCCTATGTGGAAGACGAGTCTGTAAGAACAAAGTATAAGAGTATCCTGGAAGCATTGAGAGTATGGCATTATTTCAGGTTGACATTCAGGTGGGGTGATGTACCTTTCCATTTGGAACCTGCCGATTTGGTGGATGCCCGACAGCCAACAACGCCAAAGGATGAAATTCTCAACCAATTATTTCCTCTTGCTGAGGATATCGCTGCAAGATTGCCGGCTGATGAATATACTTCAGATAAGTACATGTTTAATCGCTACTCCTTCAAAGCCATGACCATGCGATTTGCCTTGTACAATGAACGGTATGAGCTTGCGGCAAGACTGGCGAAGGAAATCATGGATAGCAATAAATATGAGCTTTATCCGGATTATGGTGATTTATTCCAATATGAAGGTGCATCCACCAACAATGAAGTGATCGTCCATTTTGACCGGCAAAGCCATGGAAACCGCGCGACCAACTCCTTTAGGGACCTGGGTCCACACTACCGTACTGGAAACGGCCAATCTTATGTAGTACCTTTGAAATCTTTGGTAGATGCTTATTGGACATTACAGGGAAGGCCAATTGCAAATTGCCCTTTGCATACCATGGAGGAATATGAATTGAATCCAAATCTCAATAGAGATCCCCGATATGAACAGAGCATTATGGGGCAGGGAGATGATTTCTATGGAGAACCCATAGACATTTATAATTCCAATAATCCCATGTATTTTGAAAATCAAAGAGCCAGTAAATCCGGCTACTGGTTTAAAAAATATGTTTCTGAAGCAGATGCTTTCCGTTCAGGAGGCAATTTTGATTTTGGACTGCTTCGGTATGCAGAAGTCTTACTTACTTATGCGGAAGCAAAGATCATGATGAATGATATTGATGATTTGGCCCTGGAATCCATAAATTTGGTCAGGGAGAGAGCCGGTCTGGACATGACAATAGCTGATGTGACAGGTCCGGAATACGCCAACTTTAGTCAGGAGGACTGGATTCAATTGATCAGAAATGAAAGAAGAGTGGAATTTGCCGGTGAAGGTCTTCGTTATGATGATATCATCCGTTGGGAAATTGCAGATGAGGTTTTGAATCAGCCTGCATTGGGACATACCCGAATGGTGGATGGGGAGGTTGTTTCCCTGAAAATTGAAGACCGATCGTTTCAGCCACATAACTACAGGTGGCCCTTTCACGAAAACAGCTTGCGTGTGGAACCTGGTCTGGAGCAAAACCCGGGTTACTGATCTGCCTAAGCAGTGGATATATTGGTTGCAAGTCCGATTCATCGGGTTTTTCTGAACAATGCCGATTGAATTAACCTGCAACTGCTTAAAACAACCTGGTTTATCACGAGGTTGCTTGCTTGTCAAGCAACCTCATTTTTTTCCAGCCCTTTTCAGGAAATTATAATGAGATTTCAAGGCTGAGGCAAAACTCCTGTTTTCATGATAGGGCAGACCAAACTCCAGAGCCGTTTCTTTGACTATTCCCGATAACTCCGGGTAGTGAATGTGGCATATTTTTGGAAAAAGATGGTGTTCTACCTGTAGGTTCAGGCCACCGCATAAGAAGGTAGTCAAACGGCTTTTCCTGGCAAAATTGGCTGTAGTTCTCATTTGGTGTTCTGCCCAGGCATTTTCAATGTTTTCGGCTTCACCCGGGTTTGGGAACTCTGTTTGTTCCACCAGGTGGGCCAATTGGAAGACCAGTCCCAAAACCAAACCCTCCGCAAAGTTCAATGCCAGAAAACCTATTATAAACTGCCACCAGGTAATGTCCATGACAATTAATGGCAAAATGATAAACAAGGTATAATAGAGTAGCTTATAAAAGAAAAGGTTGAAATATTCGATTTTTGGATGTTTGTTCTCATGTTTACCGATCCGCTTCTGAAAGAATTTTTTGTAATCTTTTCGGAAAAACCAGGATATGGATGCCAAAGCATAAAGAAAGAAAGCATAGATGTGTTGAAACCGGTGAATGGGATAGTGTTTTTCCTCCGGAGAAACCCTCACAATACCGGGGGCTACCTCCAGATCTCCATCATGCCCCACGATATTGGTATAGGTGTGGTGTATCTTATTGTGCGTTATTTTCCAAACATATACATTGGCACCAATGATATTGAATAGAAAACCCAGCGAATTATTGACCCATTTTTTTGAAGAATAGGATCCGTGCAAGGCATCATGGCAAATATTGAAGCCGATGAAAGCCATGTTCATGCCCAAAGCAATGGCCAGCAAGAGCGAAACCCAGGAAGGAAACACTTCCAATAAAATGGTGAGGTATAAGCTCACAAAGGAAACGAGGTAAGTGATGGTTTTTAGCACCATGGATCGATTGGCACGTTTCGAAACTCTATTTGTTTCAAAATACTGGTCCACCCTTTCCCGGACTGTTGTAAAAAACCCTGAATTATTTTTATCTACGAATTTGAGAGTTGATGACATGTTTAAGATTTAGTATCTTTTTTTAATTATTTGCGAATTTTATATTACTAAAACAAAAATTTTTGGTAAATAATTTAATAAAATCGAAAATAAAAGAAATTCATTAAAATTAGAAGCATGCAAAAGAAAAACAAAAATACATGGAATTGAGTAAAAGCACGA
>NZ_JABURL010000054.1 GCF_014762705.1 Cyclobacterium sp.
TTGTTTTATAAATAATTTGATTGAAGTTTGTATTATTAAAATTTTTAAAAACCTTAATCTATTTACTACAATGAAACGAGTTTTACTTGGCTTGGCATGCACCATGCTAGGGGTAATCTCCGTTTTCGCTCAAGGCAGGACGGTGACCGGAAGGGTTACCTCCGAAGAAGAGCCAGCGGGGATACCTGGTGTAAATGTAAGCGTAAAAGGAACCATGGTAGGAACCATTACCGAAATTGATGGTTCTTATTCCTTAACGGTTCCTGAAGGATCAGATGTGTTGGTGTATAGTTTTGTTGGGTTCAATACCCAGGAAATCAATATCGGCAACAGAAGCCAGATTAATGTATTGCTAATGCCAGATGTCACTACCCTGGGAGAAGTTGTGGTGGTTGGATATGGTACCCAGTCTTCCAGGTTGTCGGTGCAGAGTATCTCTTCTCTGGACAATTCCCAAATTGAAGGCATGCCTATTTTCACCGCCCAGGAAGCTCTGCAGGGTCAGGCAGCGGGTGTGCAACTGACCGGGACTTCTGGTGTAGGTGGTGCACAACAAAATATTCGGATTCGTGGAGTCGCTTCTCTTACAGCTGGAGGCTCCCCCCTGTTTGTTGTTGATGGAGTGCCGTTGAATGATGGCAGCAGTTCGGATTATTCCAATACTTCAGGTGCTATAGCCCTGAACCCTTTAATGGAATTGAACCCCAACGAGATTGAGTCCATTTCTGTTCTTAAGGATGCTTCGGCTGTTGCAATCTATGGTTCAAGGGGTGCCAATGGGGTAATCCTTATCGAAACCAAAAAAGGAAAGTCTGGGCAATCCAGGATCAATGTGGACTATTATCAGGGAGTACAAACCCCCACCACTGTAAGACCCTATATGTCGTTGCAGCAGTACAATCAGTACCGTTCCTTAAGATCGGATACTCCTGCCAGTGACTTCCCACAGCAGGGATTTGACTGGCCGGATGCTGTCATTCAGCAAGGGTCCATATCCAATTTGAACCTGAGTGCTTCCGGAGGAAGTGAAAGTACCACCTATTTTATTTCCGGTACCTATTTCAACCAGGATACCTATGCCCTGGGAAATGAACTGGACAGGTTTAACGGACGCCTGAACATGACCCATAAGTTTTCTGAGAAGGCAAGAATTGGAGCGAATATTGGTTTGGCAAAAACCGATAATGACCGGATTTATTCCGATAACAGTACCTATGCTCCGCTGACTTCTGCCTTCCTTCATCTGCCCTATACCAGGCCTTATGATGATAATGGAAATTATTCGCGTTTGGGTTTCATTCCCAATCTGTTGGCCATAGAAGACCTGGCCATCACGGATTATATTACCCGTAGGACTACTGCCAATACGTTTTTTGAATTGGACATTTTACCTGACCTGACTTTCAAAACAGACTGGGGAATTGACCAAATTCAGACAGAGGAAACATTCAGATTTCCTGATATTGTGGAGCCTACAGGTAGTGGTTACAAGAGAATTATTCAGGATTACAAATGGTTGTCTACAAATACGCTGAATTATGAAAAATATTTCGGCCCCCATTACGTGGCGGGTTTACTTGGTTATTCCTATGAACAGGCAGATTTTGCCAGCATGACAGTGGAAGGGTCCGGGTTTGTGAGCGACAGATTGCCCAATGTGGCCTCCGCAGCTACTCCTACAATTACCAGTTCTACAGGTACCAACTGGAGGCTGGCCTCCTATTTTGCCAGGTTCAATTACCGCTTTGATGATAAGTTCCTATTTGAAGGTAGTGCCAGAAGAGATGGTTCTTCCCGATTTGGTGCTGATAACCGCTATGGTAATTTTTGGGCACTTTCTGCTGGCTGGATTCTTTCAGAGGAAGCATTTTTACAGAACAACAGCTTTTTGGACTACCTGAAAATAAACACCAGTTATGGTACCTCAGGTAATGACAGGATCAGTAATTTTGAATCCCTGGGATTATACGAGGCAGGTACCCTCGGCGATTATGCGGGTAGTCCCGGGATTTTTCCAAGTCAACCTGCCAATCCGCTACTTGGATGGGAGGAATCGGCTCAATTTGATATAACTGTAAATGCGGCCTTGTTGGATAACCGCCTGGAGATAGAAACCTCTTTTTGGAACAAGGATACCAAGGGCTTGCTACTGGATGTTCCCATTCCTTACACTACAGGTTATGCCAGCTTGACCCAAAATGCTGGTACCATGCGGAACAGGGGGGTTGATTTGATGATCAGGTCAGTGAACCTGGAGACTCCTTCTTTTGAGTGGAGCACCACCCTGAATATGGGCTTCCTGAAGAATGAAGTACTGGAATTACCCGGTGCATCTGAAGACAATGAAGGCAGAAGATTCGTTGAGGGCTCTGCCAGCCAGCGGGCCATAGAAGGCCACCCGGTAAACACCTTTTACCTGGTACGGTATAATGGAATCAATCCGGAAACCGGCGAGGCGGAGTGGTTGACCAAAGATGGAGAGCCTACCACTACTTACAGTGCCAATGACCGGGTGATTGTGGGATCAGCTATTCCCAGGATTTCAGGTGGAATAACCAATACCTTTTCTTACAAAGGGCTGCGTCTTTCTGCCTTGATTACCTTTGTGGAAGGAAACCACATCATGTACGATGACCTGCGGTTCTTATACAATCCCAACAACCTGAACAGTTTTAACCTGGATCCTCAATTGCTGAATTACTGGACGGAAGACAATAGAAATAGCTTTGCTCCCAGGTTAAATGGTGATACTCAATCCAGTTTTGGTCAGCGCTCTACGCTTCATCTCCGAAAGGGTGATCATATCCGGTTGAGAAATCTTTCTCTTAGCTACAATATCCCATCCACGCTGTTGGAAAATACGAAAATCATCCGAAGTGCCAGGGTATATGGGATGTTGCAAAACTTCCTGACCATTTCCAATCTGGAAGATGGCCTGGAACCTGAGGTCAATGACGGAGGGGACAATAACCAGCGACAGGGAGAATCCTTCTTTACTCCGGCACAGGCCAAATCAGTCACCCTGGGTGTTTCTTTAGGATTCTAAAAATAACTTTGACATGAAAAATTTAACAAAAATACTATTCATGGGATTGCTTGGCTTAAGCCTGGCTTCTTGCGAGGATTTGCAGATCGATCCCCAACAATCCTTATCTACGGAATTGGCTTTTGCCGACAGGCAGGCAGTGGAAGGATCGTTATTGGGTGTATACTCTTTGTCTCAGGAATTTGAGGTATTTGGTTCATTGCCCCACGTGATCTCTGATTTTCAGGCAGACAATGTAGATTTTATTGGATCTTTCCCCACCTTACAGGATATCCGGTTATATGCTACTCAATCGGACAATACGACCATCAGGGATCTTTGGAGAAGACATTACAGGGCCATATTGGCGGCAAATGCCGTAATTGAATTTACTCCTGATTCCCCGGATGAATCGCTCACCGCTGAGGAAAGGGATCAGTTTGTAGCAGAAGCCAAATTTATGCGTGCATTGCTAATGTTTCAAATGGTAAACTTGTTTGCCCAGCCCATTCAGCAGGGAGAATCCTCACCGGGAATCCCTATCGTATCTGATGCTTTCACTGGTGAAATAATTGGATACCCCAGAAGCACGGTTGGAGAGGTGCATGCTTTTATTTTAGAGGACCTTACCACTGCAGTTCCGGATTTACCGGCATCTTACGGTTCGGCTTCTTTTACCAGAGGCAGGGCTACTCAGGGAGCGGCCAATGCTCTGCTATCCAGGGTTCACCTGTATCGCGGCGAGTGGCAACAGGCGGCTGACAGAGCTCAGCTTGTTTTGGATGATGAAACTTTGTATGGTTTGGCCACAAATTATGCGTTCTGGGGAGAAAATAACCAGGAATATGTTTTCTCTATTCAAAATTCAGAGATAGACAACGGACGAACAGGTTCTGGTGGCTGGGCATCTTATTATAACCCGGCCGAAGATGGTGCGAGAGGAGATGCTCCATTTTCTGAATACCTGTTGGATGCCTACGATGCTGACGACCGCAGGCTGACAGAAATTTCAAAAGAAGGGGACAATGAGCGTATCTATACCACCAAGTTCCCGGATGCTATCAATAATTCCGACAATTCTCCTATTATCCGGACTACAGAAGTGGTATTAAACAGGGCAGAAGCACTTGCGCAACTTGAGGGCGTAAATGCGGAATCCCTGGACCTGATCAACCAGCTGAGAGAGAGGGCTGGATTGGCTGAGGTTGCGGCCGGAGATTTTTCCGGAACGGAGGATTTTGTGGATTTTATTCTGGAAGAAAGAAGGAAAGAATTGGCTTTTGAAGGCCATAGGAGAATGGACCTTTTGAGGTATGGAAGGGCCCTCCGTCCTGAAGAAGATGATCATTTTGCTGCTTCGCAGGCCGGACAAGACAAGACCATATTGCCCATTCCGCAAAGAGAATTGGACATCAATCCTGAATTGGTTCAGAATGATGGATACAATTAAGATTTTATAAACCTGAGTTCGACTTAATTTCGTTAAAAAGCCGTCATTCCGAGGCTTAGAGAGGGTTTTGAGGGGTGAGAGCCGTGGGAATCTCTGGCCAAACGAGACTGCCAAACCCTTTCCCAGCGCCTATACCCACGACAAAGGGTTCGCAGTGACGATTCAATTGGTTTTTATTGACGATCTTAATTCGAACTCAGTTATAAGCATAAAAAACCATCCACTTTTCCCAGTGGATGGTTTTCTTTATTGACCCTTTTTGGGTATTTATCAGATGGCTAACCTGCTGTCTGTCTAATGCTTAATCCAGTTTCAAAACACCCGAAGTTTTCTCTTTTCTGGTGATCAGGCTTTTGGGTTTCCGGTCCTTATAAAAATTCACAATATTTTGTTGTTGGGGGAAATCATCGATCAGGATATTGTTGTAAATGGTCACCTGCTCCGGAGCGGGAATTTTCTCCGATTCCATATAAAACCAGGCAGCCTCTGCTTCTATTTCATGGCCCAAATAAGTGATGGTCAGCGTGTCCCCTTTGATAACTATAGTGTTGTGGGTCAATATGTATTTTTCTATTTGGGATTCCAATACATCGGGTCTATCTGGCGATAGGAAGTTGACCTGATTTCCGCTCATATTGGTTAAGGCAACCTCCAAATCATCCCAAAAAATCTTCTGGGCGATTTCAATGGTCTGGTTTGTGTCATTGTAAACCATGTCGGTGAGGCTGATATAGAATGGATGTGCCGCTGGCCAATAGGTAAGCAGTGCTATCAATAAATGTATTGCAAGCATTTAGGAAGTGGATTTTTGTTTTATCTGTAAAATATGCATTAATATTACAACAAAATTTTCAAACCAAAAGTAAAACATTTACCAATCCTATGAGTCAATTTCAGTTGTATTTTAATCTGGGAATCCAACATATTCTTGATCTGAAAGGTTTTGACCACATTCTTTTTGTCATTTCCCTTGCCGTGATTTACATGTTGCGGGATTGGGGAAAAATCGTCGTTTTGGTCACCGCATTTACTATCGGTCACTCACTGACCCTTGCACTGGCGACCCTGGAATTGGTAAGGATAAATTCCGACCTTGTCGAATTTTTAATCCCGGTAACCATTGCGATTACTGCATTTAGCAATATCCTCAAACCCAGGCCTTCGGGAGGCGGGGGGCTGCAGCTCAATTACTTGTTTGCTTTGTTTTTCGGACTGATCCACGGCTTGGGATTTTCCAATTATCTGCGCTCGCTTTTGGGGAGAGAGCAATCTATTTTTCAGCCATTGCTTGCTTTTAACATTGGCCTGGAAGTAGGTCAATTGGTCATTGTGGTGCTGTTTTTAATTGCCTCCTCATTGATAGTAGGCATTTTTGGTGTAAGTCGAAAAGAATGGGTGCTGGTTATCTCTTCTGTTATTTTAGGAATGGCCACCATGATGATTCTTGAAAACAAATATTGGTAGAAAATCCTAAATTTTGAAAACCAAAGCCATTATTTAAAGCTTTATTTATTAAATTTCATTCCATAATGAAAGAATTGGTTAATTTAAAGTCCTATTGGATAAACTAAAACCTATGAAAAACATACGCTACCTCTTTCTGTCCATTATCCTGTTGCCAGGGACAATTCTGGCTCAGGTCGATGAACAACGACATGGCAATCGCTTTGAACAACTGGGTCCAATGCTTAGGTCTCCCAATGTATACCGGACCGCTTCAGGCGCCCCTGGTCATCAATATTGGCAGCAAAAAGCAGATTATGAGATAGAGGTAGAGTTAAATGATGACAACCAATCCATTCGGGGCAAAGAGAAAGTCACCTATTACAACCAATCGCCTGACCCACTGGACTACCTTTGGTTACAATTGGATCAAAATCAGCGGGATAGTGATTCCGAGACCCCGAAAATATCCAGCAATCGCATTCAGCCAAAAATGAGCTTGGGGCAGTTGCAGGATATCATCTGGCACGACATGGACCTGGGCCTGAAGATTTATTCTGTTCTTGATGATCAGGGTAATGAAATTCCTTCCACTGTCAATCACACCATGATGCGATTGGATTTGGCACGGCCATTAATGCCCGGTGAGAGTTTCACTTTTCATATTGAGTGGAGTTTTAACATCCATGACAGGATGAGTTTTATAGGTGGAAGACCTGGGTATGAGTATTTCGAAGCGGATGGCAACTATCTTTACACCATGTCGGAATGGTTTCCACGCATGGCAGTGTATTCTGATTTTGAAGGTTGGCAAAACAAGCAGTTTGTAGGCAGGGGTGAGTTTGCGCTTGTATTTGGAGATTATGAAGTGGCCATAACCGTACCTGCAGACCATATGGTCGGGGCCACAGGGGTATTGCAAAATCCGGAAGAGGTGCTCAGCAGCAAGGAAATGGAAAGATGGAATCAGGCCAAATCCTCCTATGATGAACCGGTGGTCATCCGCACGCAGGGAGAAGCCGAAAAACTTGAAAAAGGCAAAGCAACAACAAAAAAAACATGGGTTTATCATGCCGACAATGTCCGGGATTTTGCCTGGACATCTTCCCGTAAGTTTATATGGGATGCCATGGCAGTAAAATTGGGTGGGAAAGATGTGATGGCCATGTCTTATTATGCCAAGGAGGCCAATCCACTATGGGAGCAGTATTCCACCCGGGTAGTAGCCCACACTTTGAAATCATATTCTTCACGAACTTTTGATTACCCTTATCCGGTAGCTATCTCGGTAGAGGCCACCAATGGCATGGAGTACCCCATGATTTGTTTCAATTATGGCAGGCCGGATAGCGATGGAACCTATACGGCAGCCATAAAATATGGCATGATATCGGTAATCATTCATGAGGTAGGGCACAACTTCTTTCCAATGATCGTGAATTCCGATGAAAGGCAATGGACCTGGATGGATGAAGGATTAAATACCTTTATGCAGTTTTTGGCGGAACAGGAGTGGGAGCGGAATTATCCTTCCAGAAGGGGGCCGGCTCACAAAATTGCTCCATATATGAGCAGTGAAAAACACCTGCTGGAACCGATCATGACCAATTCTGAAAATATCATCCAATTTGGACCCAATGCTTATGCCAAACCGGCTACCGCTTTGAATATTCTTCGGGAGACAGTAATGGGCAGGGAGTTGTTTGATCATGCATTTAAGACTTACGCACAAAGGTGGATGTTCAAGCATCCTACTCCGGATGATTTATTCAGGACGCTTGAAGATGCTTCTGCCGTAGACCTGGACTGGTTTTGGAGAGGTTGGTTTTATGGTACCGATCCGGTGGATATGGCCATTCAGGATGTAAAATGGTATAAAATTGACAGTAAAAAACCAGTAGAGGTAAAAGCGGACCAGCGGGAAGCCTATGAGCGGGAGGAGTCTTACATTTCAAAAACGCGGAATGCCACAGCCATTCCAGAGACTTTTGTGGAGAAAGATCCCAAAGCAGCAGATTTTTACAACAGCTATGACCGATTTGCTGTAGGACCTGAGGATGAAAAAGCATATAACGATTTTATCAATAGTCTCAGCAGTGATGAGAGAGCCATGTTGGAAAGCGGGTTGAATTTCTATGAAATCAGTTTTGAAAACGTTGGGGGCCTGGTCATGCCCATCATCCTTGAATTTCAATACGAAGATGGTAGTTCAGAAATTGAAAGAATTCCTGCACAAATTTGGCGCCTGGATGAATATGAGGTCAGTAAAGTATTTGCCAAAGAGAAAGTAGTCACTCAGATCATTTTGGACCCTTACCGGGAAACGGCCGATATAGACGAAGGCAACAACTACTGGCCGAGACAATTCCAGCCTTCCAGATTTGAAATGTTCAAACAGCAATTGCCAGCCAGAGGCACATCCACAGGCCCGAACCCTATGAAGAAGAAAAGATAAAGTAACGAATTCCTATTGAAGCGCTTGAGCATAGGATCATTTCCTTTACCTGAATTCAGCCTGATTGAATAATAAATCATCATTCCAAGGCTTAAAATTCAGTCTAAAATAATTCGGGAAATTCTACCTGGTTTCATAAAGCATTTCCTTAAAATAAAAAAGAGGCAGTCTTAACTGCCTCTTTTTTTATAAAACGGTAATTAATGCTGAAACCTATTCTTTGGTGGCGAAATCAGGATAAGCATGCATACCATGTTCATTGATGTCCAGTCCTTCGATTTCTTCCCGTTCATCCACCCGTATACCAATGGTTTTCTTGAGAACAAAAAATACCAGGAAGCTAAATAATACACAGAATGCGCCTATGGAAAATATCCCAACAAGCTGAGATAGAATCTGAGATCCGCCTGACAAATCTCCAAAAATTCCTACCGCAAGCGTACCCCAGATCCCACAAATCAGGTGTACAGAGATCGCACCGACAGGGTCGTCAATTTTGATTTTGTCAAAAAGAACCACGCCAAACACGACCAAAATACCTCCAATAAAGCCAATAATTACGGCATCCGTCGGAGACATAAGGTCGGCACCAGCGGTAATACTCACCAAACCAGCCAGTATCCCATTAAGTACCATGGTGATGTCGTAAGCCTTGAATTTCAAATAAGAGGCCAAAAGGGCACCAAACGCCCCTGCGGCTGCTGCCAATGCAGTGGTTACAAAAACAAGAGAGACGGCACCGGGGTCTGCTGATAATACAGAACCTCCATTGAAACCAAACCATCCAAACCAAAGCAAAAACACACCAAAGGTGGCCAAGGGGAGATTGTGACCTGGTATGGCATTGGTTTTCCCATCCTTGTATTTCCCTATTCTTGGCCCCAGCAAATAAGCGCCTATCAAAGCACCCCAGCCTCCCACGGAGTGAACAATGGTAGATCCTGCGAAGTCATAAAAAGGTGTTGCCAGGGTATCCAAAAATCCACCTCCCCATTTCCACATGCCTACTATGGGATAGCATATACCTACATATAAAAGGGAAAAGAAGATAAATGGACCCAGCTTGATCCTTTCTGCAACTGCTCCTGAAACAATGGTAGCTGCCGTAGCTGCAAACATTGCCTGGAAGATAAAATCTGTAAAAAAGGTATATCCTTCATTGTAAGCCGAGGTGTTCCCCCCTTCCGGAAGACTTATTCCCAGACCAGCAATTCCAAATACTCCTCCTGAAAAGGCTTCTCCAGGGTACATGAGGTTAAAGCCAATAAATGCATAGGTAATCAATCCCAGGGCCGGGATGATGGTGTTTTTAAATAAAATATTGACAGTATTTTTTGCCCTGGTCAGTCCTGCCTCCAAAGCTGCAAATCCCAGGTGCATGATGAAAACCAAAATGGTGGCCACCATGATCCATAGGTTATTAACGGTAAATAATTCCTGGTTCATTTGTATATAATTTTATAAGTTGGAATAAAATTTGGTTGATGATAGGCTATAGGGCACTTTCTCCAGTGTCGTCATTCCTAATCCTAAAAGCTTTGCCTACCTCATAGACAAATATTTTACCGTCTCCAATTTCGCCTGTTTTACCCTCTTTGAGTATACAATTGATGACATCTTCTTCCATTTCATCGGGCACCACTATTTCAAGTTTTGTTCTTGGAATAAAGGTGGGTTCATAGGCTACCCCTCTATAGGTTTGCATTTTGGCATGTTGAAGACCCATACCTTTTACTTCGAAAAATGTAAGAAATTTAACACCCAGGCTCGATAGGCATTTATGAATTTCCTCAAATTTCGAAGTTCTAATTAAAGCTTCAATTTTTTTCATTTTACTAACAGGGTTAATGTTTTATTAATGATTCTATGATTAAAAATTTATTTTTTTCAAAAATATAAAATCAAAACTGATTTATCAATACATTTTTGGCTAAATATTGGTGTTTGGGTGGTTAAACACCCTAAAATCATAAAAAAAATGTATAGATTATTTATAATAGGTGAAAAAAATACCTCTTTTACAAATATCAATGCTTATTGATTAGAGGTGTAATGTTTTTATTGGCTATAGATTGGACTGTATGTGAAGAAATAGTGCCAAAAAAAGGCAAGGGTAAATCCCGTTGGGAAAGGTAAAAAAATTAACTTTGCAGGAATTGTTAGCTTTAAATTTTAAACTTACCAACAATTCTTTTGAAGATATGACAAAGAAGCCTACACTTTTGATATTAGCTGCAGGAATGGGCAGCAGGTATGGAGGAGACAAACAAATCGATGGATTTGGACCCAATAAAGAGACCATTTTAGAATATTCTGTTTTTGATGCCATCCGATCCGGTTTTGGGAAAGTGGTATTCATTGTGAGGAGGGAGATATTGGAAGAAGCAAAGGCCATGTTTGTTCCTAAATTTGGGGGAAAGATCGAACTGGATTTTGTAGTGCAGGCCCTGGATAGCATGGTGCCGGAAGTTTACCAAAATCCCGAAAGGAATAAACCTTATGGTACAGCGCATGCCCTATTGTGTGCCAAAGATGTAATCCATGAACCTTTTGCCGTAATCAATGCCGATGATTTCTATGGTGAGGAAGCCTTCAGGATGCTTGCTTCATTTTTGACCCGGGAAGTAAAGGCTGACCTTCATTGTATGGTTGGTTATGCGATAAAAAATGTATTGTCTGATCATGGAACAGTGAGCAGGGGAGTTTGTGAAGCTTCAAAAGAGGGTTATCTATTAGGAATGATAGAACGTACACGTATATCCAGAAACACGGATGGTATTTTTCATGAAGATGGGGCTGAAAAGGTTGAAATTTTGCCGGAAAACCCCGTTTCTATGAATTGCTGGGGTTTTCATCCTGCGGTATTTGACCAAACGGAAAAGCTATGGTTTCCATTTTTAGAAGAGAATAAAGAGAATTTAAAATCTGAATTTTATATTCCCAAAGTGGTCAATTCCTTGATCCAGGAGGATATGGCCAAAGTTAAAATTCTGGAAGGTGGGAAAATTTGGTTTGGGGTAACTTATCCCGAAGACAGGGACCATGTAATGAATGCCTTGAAAAATTTACACCAGAAAGGGGCTTATCCGGAGAAGTTATGGTAAATGGCGAATTCTTTTGGGCCAGTTGAAATTGACTTTGTCGGATAACTTTTTATTCAACTGATGTGTCTTGCCCACTGGCTAAAACTTACTGTTAATCGAAGAATCAAACCTTATTGGGTTTATTACCATGGAAAAACAGGAGTTTTGGCTTACAAGGATTTCCGACACGGCTTGGTAAGGGAAATTAAAATGTCTTACCGTAGTTTAAGCCAAAAGGCCAATCAGAGGGATAAAATTTTGTAATTCGTATTTATTTTTAATTAACTTTAAGTCAATATAACATTTCACCCTTATATATTTTAAGCATGAAAAAATTAGTTTTTTCCCATTTTCCTGTTGCAGCAGATGTGGCCTTATTACTATTAAGAGTTGGAGCCGCTGTCATGCTGCTCACCCATGGCTGGTCAAAAATCACGAATTACAGTGAACGTTTAAATAATTTTTCCGATCCCATTGGTTTGGGCCCTTCTTTATCTTTGCAATTGGTCATTTTTGCAGAGGTCTTTTGTGCTATATTTTTGATTCTTGGTTTTATGAGCCGGCTCTTTTTGATTCCCCTGATTATCAATATGGCTGTGATTGCCTTTATTTCTCATGGAGACGATTCTTTTAACAGGCAGGAATTACCATTGTTATATCTATTGGTATTTGTTGTTCTGATGCTAATGGGCCCCGGTAAAATTTCTCTGGATGGTCAAATTCTAAAGCGCCGCCGGTATTAATCTGTGCCTCCCGGATAGATTTGATTGTCTTTGATTTCAAAAAACCGGGCATCAGCACTGATGGTTTTGAGGATTTCTTTGGATCTTTCCGGTCTGGCATCTGTGATGAATAACTGCCCGAATTCCTTTTTGGCCACCCTGTCCATTAAGTGAAAAATACGCTGATCATCGAGTTTGTCAAAAATGTCATCCAGCAGCAATAGTGGTTTGGTCCCTTTGATAGCTTTGAAAACAAAAAATTGGGCCAGTTTCAAGCTTATCAAAAAGGATTTCTTTTGCCCCTGAGAGCCGAATTTTTTAATGGGGTGCTGATTCAGCCGGAAAAGATAATCGTCTTTATGAATACCGTAGTGGGTTCTTTTCAGCATAAGGTCTTTCTCAAATGAGCTTTCGAAAGCCTGTGGGAAATCTTCCTTTTGGACCTGGCTTTGGTGGGCAATGCTAACCTCTTCCTTTTCTCCGGAAATAGCCCTGTAGTGGTCTGTGAAATAAGGGGTGAATTCGGCCAGAAAGTCAGTTCTTTTTTTGAATATGGCCTGAGAAAGGGGTATCAACTGCCTGTCATAGGGAAGTAATTGTTGTTTGTCGGCACGTTTTGCTTCTGCAAACCTTTTCAGCAAGGCGTTCCTTTGTTTTAAATAGTGCTGGTAGCGGATCAGTAATTGCAGGTAATTGTTGTCGGTCTGACTGATCATGCCGTCGAAAAATTTCCTTCTTTCCTCGCTTCCTCCATTGATCATCAGGGTGTCGTCCGGTGCAATCAGTACCAGTGGCAATAGGCCAATGTGTTCGCTGAGCCGGTGATACGCTTTGCCGTTCACTTCCATCCTTTTTTTTTTGTGGCTTTCAAACACACAATTCAGGCTCAGTATTTTATCGTTCAGGCCGAAATCTCCCTTGATGGTAAAAAAATCTTTGCCATGCATGATGTGATAACTGTCCAGGGGAAGCAGGGCACTTCTGGTAAGGCACAGGTAATGGATGGCATCCAGCAGATTGGTTTTGCCTGCCCCGTTTTCACCGAAAAAGCAATTTACCTCTGTGTTGAAATCCAATTGCACCCTTTGGTAATTTTTAAATTGAATTAGTTCCAGGTTTTTTAGGTGCATGGATATTTCAGCGGTTGTTGTCTACTATTTTTGAAAAAGGCGTCGAAATTGCTTTCATTTCATTATATTTGAACCCAAAGTTAGCATATTTTATAGAATACGGTATGGCAAAGAAGAGTACTAGTACAAGTAAATCTAAAGTAAAATATTCAAAGGAAACCTACACTTATTGGTTTGAGAGCATGTTGTTGATGAGGCGTTTTGAAGAAAAAGCAGGACAGCTTTACGGGCAACAAAAAATCAGGGGTTTCTGTCACCTGTATATAGGTCAGGAGGCCTGTGCTGCTGGTGCAATTACCGCTTTGGAAAAAGATGATAAATGGATTACTGCCTATAGGTGTCACGCCACTCCATTGGGTCTTGGAACAGATCCTGGTGCTGTAATGGCGGAACTTTTTGGTAAGGAAACAGGAACTACTAAAGGCAAAGGAGGCTCCATGCATATTTTTGATAAATCCAAGAATTTTGCGGGTGGACATGCCATTGTGGGAGCTCAGATTCCCATGGGACTTGGAATTGGTTTTGCCGAAAAATACAAGGGGACCAAAAACCTATGTATCTGTTACATGGGTGACGGTGCGGTAAGGCAAGGTGCTTTCCATGAAGCGCTCAACCTGGCCATGCTTTACAAGTCTCCTGTGATCTTTGTGATTGAAAACAATGGTTATGCCATGGGTACCTCGGTCAAACGATCCTCTAATGTGGATGAGTTGTATACCCTTGGTGAATCTTATGATATTCCTTCCTTTCCTGTAGACGCCATGAATGTGGAAGAAGTTCATGAGGCAGTAAAGGAAGCGGCTGACAGGGCCAGAAAAGGTGACGGGCCAACCCTTTTGGAATTCAGGACTTACAGGTATAAGGGTCATTCCATGTCTGATCCACAGAAGTACCGCACCAAAGAAGAAGTGGAAGAATACAAGCAAAGGGATCCTGTGGAGCAGGTTAAAGCTACCATCCTTGATAATAAAATCCTCAGCGAAGAGGAAATCAAGGAAATCGAAGCTAAGGTAAAGAAGCAGGTAGCCGATGCCGTAAAATTTGCAGAAGAATCTCCCTGGCCAAAAGGAGAGGATGCATTTAAAGATGTCTACGCAGAAGATGATTATCCCTTTGTAAGGGAATAATCGGCTAAAATAAAATTTTGAGACCATCCGGAAAAACTCCGGATGGTTTTTATTTTTTAGGGCTTGTGCCAAAAACATAATCCCAAAATGGAGTACTGACACCAAATGCCACATCCGGGTCTTTGTAATGATGGATGGCATGATTGATCCAAAGGACTTTCATGGGACCCTTTGGGGGTTGAAAGGCATGTATGATGTAGTGTATGCTTAGATATGCTGCATATCCAAGTAAAAACCCTGGCAAAAAGTAATAAACATAATCAGCTATCAAAAAATAAAATAAATAATATAGCAGTATGGCATATCCTGCTGATAGAATTGGCGGCATGGCCAACCTTTTTTTGTCTTTCGGGTAATCATGGTGTATGCCATGAACCGAATATTGTATTCTTCCCTTCCATGTGTTGTTGGGATTCATATGATAGAAGTACCGGTGCATCAGGTATTCCATCAGTGTAAATAATACGTAACCTCCCAGAAAATTGGCTATTCTGATCCCGATGGAGATCTTGCTGTGGCAATATGCCTGGTAAAGAAAAAAGGCGGAAAGCAGCAAGAATAGGGAAATGGGAATTATTGCATGTGTTTTGGTGATTTTTTCTAAAATGGGTTGCTTGAAAATTTCAGCAGTCCCATGATTGTCTGGTTTGTCTAATTTTCCAATCTTTTTCATTTCATGTGTCTATAATTTGGTTTTCAAATGCCGGAACTTGTTTTGCAGCAAGGATCGGATAGCCTGTTCCATATCGGGAGAATCTCACTATGATAATCACCGTTCTGTGTGCTGTCGCTCACTTCAAGTCTACCTGCCTCAGGAAGGCTCTATTTTATGGTAGTTATTTCTTTTAAGCTAAGACAACCGGATTTCAATTTACCCTATAGAAAAAAAATAATTTTTTGAGTAAGGGTAAATGATGAAATGGTTGTCACAGGACTATACCACAAATTGAAAAGAACAAAATCATGAAGAAAAGTTATTGCTTGATCGCTATTAGTTTCGGATTTACCCTACTGTTTGGCCTGTTTGAGGCTGCGGCTCAGGAAAATCGACCCGCCCACCTGGGCTTTTTATACCCCATCAGTACAAACGGTGTTAAGGCGGCAGACTATACCAATGATGTCAGTATCCATGCACTGGCCGGCCTTTCGGGCGGGGAAAGAGGCCTGGCCATTTACGGACTTGGAGGAGTAATTCAGGGAAATGCTACCGGATTTCAAACTGCAGGATTATGGCTCTCCGTCTCCGGCGAGCTGAAGGGGGCTCAGGTAGCCGGGCTTATCAATCAGGCACAACAGGCCAATAAGGGCATTCAGGTAGCAGGATTGGTGAATAGATCCAAGGAGGGGTCCGGCTCTCAGCTGGCAGGGATTACCAACTCCACAACATCTCTCCGTGGAGCCCAGGTGTCAGGGATCGCCAATTTTTCCCAGAAGGCGGAGGGTATTCAAATTTCTGGAATCCTTAATCAGGCAGAAGTGGTGAATGGCATTCAGATTTCAGGTTTGGTAAACAAAGCCAAAACTGTAAGAGGAGTTCAACTGTCAGGTTTGATCAACATTGCTGACAGCAGTGACTACCCCATAGGCATCATCAATCTGATTGCCAATGGAGAAAAAAGAATTGGCTTTTCCGTAGATGAAAATCTCACCCAGTTGATCAGCTTCAGGTCCGGGGGAAATCGCATGTATGGGATCATTGGTTTGGGATCTAATTTCTCCAATGATGATCTTCCTTACGCCATGGAGACAGGTATAGGTTTCAAACTTACAGATAGCAAAAGATTCAGGCTGGATCTGGAAGCCAGTAATTTATGGGGGACCAATTTCAGGAAGTGGGGTGGATATTCTAAAACTGGATTAAGGGTATTGCCGGTAGTAAAGCTTTCCAGAAGTTTGCAGCTGTACGCCGGTCCAAGCTTGAATTACATGCACACCCAATACCAAAATGGATCGGAACTGGCACAATTCAGGATTTGGGAAAGGAATCGTGCTAATTCCTATAAAGCCATCCATTGGGGTGTTAATGCGGGACTTCAGTTAGCCATCCATTGACGCTCAAAATGAATTAACCTCAATGAAAATGACTGATAATTAAAGGAGGTGAAGCCCATTTCGCTCAATGGGGAAATGGACATCATGTAAAAGCCAAACAGTTGGACTGAAATTGATCAATAGTTGTTTATCTTTCCCAACAAGTGCAAAATGAAGTGGAAAGAAAGGATTGCCAATATAACCTTTGGATGGAGTGAGAAAAATTTCCGGAGAAAATGATGATTTGCCAGAGCTCCTTGATGAAGCGGTTTTTGAAGCGCAGTTTAAAAATTATTTTAAACCACTTCATGCCTATGCGCAGGCTTTATTGAAAGACGGTGAAGCAGCCAATGAAATCGTACAGACGGTTTTTCTGAAGCTTTGGGAAAAGCGCAAGACCCTGGAAATTTCCATTTCCCTGAAAGCCTATTTGTACAAGTGTGTGTATTATGACAGTCTGAATTACCTCAAACATGAGAAAGTCAAAATGAAACATTTGGAAGAAAACCGGTATGAAATGGCAAATATCAGGAGCGCGGATGCGGCGTACTCAGTGGAAGATAAAGAGATACAGTCAAAATTGAACCATGCATTGCTCCGTTTACCAGAAAAGTGCAGGACGGTTTTTCTGCTCAGCAGAATGGAAGAGCTAAAATATCAGGAGATTGCTTCGCGCCTCGGTCTCTCTGTCAAAACGGTGGAAGCACATATGGGCAAAGCCCTGAGGACCCTTAGAGTGGAACTTGCGGAGTTCCTTCCCCTCATAATCATTACCTGGACGTTTTTATTTTGACTTATGGAAGATCAACTACTGATAAAATACCTGCTTGGTGAAACGGATAGTGTTGAGGCAGAGGAAGTTGAAAAGTGGATTGCAGCTGATGTCCAAAACAGTCGCTATTTTGAACAGCTCAGATGGATTTGGGAGAATTCAGCCCGCTTACTTGAAAAGTCAGAGATAGATGAAAATGAGGCCTGGAAGCAATTCAAAGATCGTAGGGTGATAATTGAAGCGAAAAACAAGACTGCCAGGCATACGGTAAATTTACCGGTTTGGCTACGGGTTGCCGCTGCAATTTTTCTGGTGCTGATTGGAGGTTGGGCTTTAATGAGCAATTTGCCCGGACCGGTAAGGGCACTTTATACCGGAGTAGTGTTTGAGACCCTTGAAGAACCCGTAAAGGAGGTTTTAATGGACGGTTCGGTTTTGACATTGAATAAAAATTCACGTTTGACTTATTCTCAGAAGCTTTTTGGAAAACAGCGGCTGGTAAGCTTGTCTGGAGGCGAAGTTTATTTTGAAGTAGTAAAAAATAAGGCAAAACCCTTTGTGGTTATCACAGGAGATATGAGGGTTACTGTTTTGGGGACCTCTTTTCATGTTCATCAATCACCGGAAAGCATTGAAGTCATCGTAGATGCCGGATTGGTGAGGGTGGAATTCCGCGATCAGTTGATTTTGCTGAAAAAGGATGAGAAAGCAGTGATTGATGTTTCCTCCGGTTCAATAGAAAAAGATATCAACGGCAGCCAGCTTTTCCGCTACTATGTGGATGGAAAGTTTGTGGCTGAATCTACCGCCCTGCCGCTTTTGGTGGAGGCACTCAATAAAGCCTATGGAAGCAAAATAAGAATAGCCTCAGAAAGGGCTCAAAATATGTTCATTACCACCACCCTGGAATACGGCTCCTTAGAAAAAAACCTGGAGGTGCTCAGGGAGACCCTGGATTTGAGCGTAATCCGCCAAGGTGATAACATTATTGTGGAATAATTCCTTAATTTCATGGTTGGAAGATGATTTGTAAATGCGTTTTAATCGTTTTTGTGTTTTATTGCTTTTAGCGATCGGGTCTACATTTCAGGGGCTGCTTTACGCTCAGGATTACCTTTTAAGAGAAATAGATTTTTCCGGCACTGCTGAGGGGAATGTGGGATCGGCTATGGAGGAAATTGCAGGCAGGCATGGGTTTTATTTTTCTTACCAAAGCTCTTTGGTTGATTTGGAATCAAAGCTCCCTTTCTCTTCTTATCAGGGTAAGTTAGCAGGATTCCTTCAGGGAGTTTTTGGTGATTCCCACGAATTCAGGGAGCATGATGCATATGTGATCATCCGTTATGCTCCGGGCAAATTAGATGCAGATCTGGAGATGGTGGCAGATGGCAAATCACTGGTGATACAAGGCCAGATACGGGACTATCACACAGCGGAGCCCGTTTCCACTGCCAGTATTTATGAAAAAAATGGTTTGGCCTATGCCATGTCTGATGGGCAGGGTAATTTTGAGTTGAGACTGAAATCTGCATCTCCCTCATCTGTATGGCTGACTTTACGCAAGGAAGAATACAGGGATACCTCTTTTGTACTGCTTCCCCCGGTACAGGTGGATCTGGATAAGCATGCCGGAAGTAGGTTCCGCTTTTTACCGGGAAATGGATCGGCAGACAATTTAGAAGAAAGTTTTTGGGGAGGAATGTTCATTGGGTTCAGGCAAAGGATGCAAAGGCTAAACCTTGCCGGTTTTTTTGCTGAAAGTCCCGTTCAAATGTCATTGATTCCGGGCTTGAGTACCCAGGGAGTATTTAGCAGCCAGATGATCAATAATTTTTCCCTTAATTTATTGGGGGGCTACACGGCGGGGGTAGAAGGCTTGGAGGTGGCTGGTCTTTTCAATATGAATCAAAGGATGGTAAGTGGCATGCAAACAGCAGGGCTTTTCAATATGGTTGGCGGGGGAGTTTCCGGTTTTCAGGCCGCAGGGATCTTTAACAATGTATATGATAGCCTGTCTGGATTTCAGGTGGCTGGAATACTTAATAAGGTGGGAAATGATCTGAATGGAGCCCAGGTGGCCGGATTGGTCAATCAGGTAGCTGGTAAAGCCCGGATTCAGATAGCCGGTTTGGCCAATCGCTCCTACAGTACCGATGGGTTCCAGCTGGCGGGCCTGATTAACCGCACAAAAGCAGGTGCAGGCAAAGTTCAGATTGCAGGAATACTTAATCAATCCGGGGCTAATGTGGATTACCAGGTAAGTGGCTTGTTCAATAAGGCAGATACCGTTGTAGGCCTGCAGCTGAGTTTGGTGAATGTAGCAGCCTCCAGCGATTACACGCTGGGCTTGGTCAATATCGTTGGGGATGGGGAAAAAAGTATTTCTGTTGGCCTGGATGAATCTTCCTTTGTCCAGCTCAGCCTGAGAAGTGGGGGGAGAAAACTTTATGGCTTGCTGGGGACAGGGCTGAGGCTGCATCCCATTACCCTATTCGGGCTGGACCTGGGTTTAGGTTGGCACGCCATCCGCAAAAGGTCTTATTTTATGGATGTGGAGCTGGTTAACAGGTTGTCCAGCGATTTTGCCGGGATTTCAAATCATTCCAATGTATTTAGAATGCTGCAGGGCTTTCAAAGTGGCCGCATGAAATATTATGCCGGGCCTACCATTGCCTTTAGTGTGTTGGACCAGTCATGGGCCTGGCCTGTTGGCGGATGGGTAATCGCCGAAAAGCGCAACAGCAGGGGCTTATTTGCCCTGCATGCCGGGTTGACAGGGGGTGTGCAATATGTTTTTTGATTGAATTGCTGATCAAGCCTACCTGATTCCACGCAAGGATTTTATCAGAAAAGGGTCTTAGCCGTAGCGTTTGCGGGTCTGGTACCATGTATTTCCGATTTGAAAAAGATAGGGTGGAGGAAATGTAGATTATTGGGAGGCAAGATTTGGATAAGAAATTCCAGGTGTAGCATGCGTGGGAACGGCTTCGAAGATGTTCACGCTTAACACTGTTATTATTGGGTTCTATCGATAATTTATTTCGGTGTTGACTCAATTCTCTCCCTCTTATTTTGTAGATCCAAAATGCGTTTTGCCCCCTAATTTTTCGGGAGTAGTTTCCAATACCCTCAGTTCTGCCATTACTCAAAATTCCGACCGGAACACGGCAAAATTGTCAAGTTCAAAAAGGGGTCCTGCCCCGGACAGCCGCAGTCGGAGTTGCTTCGTTTCGACCGGATCAAAGTATTGGATGCGTTTTCTGCCTACCGTCTCACCGGCTGCCACAGGCTGCCATTGGCCATCCTGCCAGGCTTCGAGTACGTACTGCCGGATGTGTTGCCCCTTGCGCAATACTTCCTCCAGGAGCAGCAGGTTCACACGCTGGCTTTGGGGGAAAGTTAGTGTTATTTCTGAGGAAGGGTGGTTTTTAGAAGAGGTGATTCCTACTGGATTAGCAAAGGTGGTTTCGATCGATTTACCAAAGTTGTTCAGTAAAGTAACTTCTGCCGGCGGGATAAGGCCGCTGGTATCCGGCGTCATGTTTACCAGTAAATTGGCTCCTCGCCCGATCGTTTCCAGATAAGCATTCTTCAAAAAGGAAACATCTTTCAGGGTTTTGTCCGATTCCGGTTTCCAAAACCAGGTGGAGCGGGTGTGCAGGTTGGCCTCTGCCGGTATCCAACCTGCATTTTGAGGACCAACCCATTTGGCAAGTCCTTCCCCTGGTTTTACGACGTTTTCCAAGGGGTATTCTGCCCAGCCCTGTTCACTGCCTGACCAGCGTACATCCGGCTTGGTACCTCCCATAATGATGGCCCCGGGTTGTAACAGCCGTACCATATTTGCGATGGCATCGCCATAAGCCGTGCCCAGTGGTTGCCTGGTTTTAGGATCCATCACATCCCATCCAAAAGGATCATAGGCGCCGTCAAACCAGAGATAGGAGATTTCTCCATAGTTTGTCAGTAATTCTCGGAGCTGTTCCAGAAAAACAGGGAAGTACCTGTGTATATCACCCACAATTTTGCGCTCCCCTTGCGGGTCAGGCGTACTGGTACATCCAAAATGCTTATCCCCACCGGAAAGGTAAAGACCAATTTCCAGATCGTATTTTCTGCAGGCATCTACAAACTCCCGGACGATATCTCCTTTCCCCTTTTTCCAGGAAGCGTTTTTTACCGAATATTCCGTGGTTTCCGTTGGCCAGAGACAGAAGCCATTGTGATGTTTGGCTGTAAGTACGATGTGTTTGGCAGCAAAAGATTTCGCTGTTTTAGCCCACTGATCGGCATCCAGTCTTTTGGGATTAAAAAGTTCCGCAGCAGGTACACTCATCATGTCAGAATCAACAAAAGTGGCGGGACCAAAGTGAATAAATGCCCCGAGTTGCCGCTCCTGGTAGGCCAACTGAGCTTCTGTGGGCCTGGTTCGAAATGGCTTTGAAGGATTGATGTAGATTTCCTGATTGCTATCGGCTGCCTCAAGCACAGGCAACCAATCTCCCTGATGTGCGGGGGCAACGATTGATTGCTCCAGGTTGTCTTCAAAGAAGTGAGCGAATAACTCCTCAGGCCTTCCATCAAAAGTTGCCCATTGCAGGTCCCCGGCGGTAGTTTGATCGCTTCCTGTGAAATAGAGAATTGTCTTCCCCTCGAAATAACAGAGCTCCACATCGGAGGCATTGCTTTCGGATATAGCGGGATCAATTAAGGGGATGTTTTTATGGTCCGGATTAAAGGTGACAAACGGGCTGTCATCGGGTGCATCTTCCCAGTCGATCAGGTTCCTGGAGCGGGTAATGCGTGTTTCGTACCCCGGTTGAAGCGATTCCAGGTAGAGTGTGTAGTACCAGCCCCCTTCATAATACAGGGCTGGCCCACCTACGTATTTGTCTTTGCCATAGCTGGCTTCCGGAATTTCCTGCCAGTTTTTCAGGTCTGTGGACCTGACATAGCGAAAGGTAAAGGGAGTCCATTGGGGATCGCTGGTTTCGTAGAGGAGGATGAAGTCTTCCTTTCCCCGACAGACGGCCGTGTTGAAAAAATATTCGTCCGGATTGGCCTGAAGTATGGTTTCAGGTTTGGTCCATTCTTTTAGGTCCGCAGAGCTGGTGACAACGATTTCCGTGATTTTGCGCCAGGGTTTGTTCTTTCCGTAGTAGCCGGCAAACACATACACCCGGTCTTTCCAGGTCAGGACGGTTCCGAAGGCATGGTTTTTCAGCGGCACGGAAACGATTTGGTTGGTGGCAAGGTCCCGGATGCGCACTTCGTCTTCCTGGAAATGGTCTCCGGGTTTGGCCCCGGGGATGTCCCAAAAACGTTGGTTGTTTTCCAGCAGGTACAACTTGTCCTTAAACACGAAAGGGGAGGTTTCCACCAGTGGGGAGCCCAGCCGCCCCTGCTTTTGGATGGGGTTTTGCCAGTTGGTTTGTGCCATCAGTTGGTGGCAAAAAAGGATAAAGACGATATAGGCAATGCTTCGGAACGAGGACATGGTATGGATAATGAAATTTTAGATTAATGGTGACTGTTCACCAATATACAAAATTTGATGTTTTTAGGAATTGACGGAAGGCCAATCTCATCCTATACGCTATTTGGTTTCGATAGGTGTTTTTCGGGAATAGTCGTCGATACGCAGTCAAAAATGAATCTTGGGCTTGTACCCTGTTGTTTTTTCCTGCCTGCTCCTCCGAATTGGAAACGCGCCCTGCTTAGAGAATTTAAAATTTCTGGGCTTGACCACCCTGCCCAGGCTTTGGGCGCTCTTTGAGATGCCTCAATTACAAAAAGACAAAACCCGCGTCACAATAACATTACATGACCTAAGTATCTTGTAAGATGTCACAATTCATTCATTTTTTCTTTACCTTCAGGAAACCCGAAAAGGCGTAGCTGGTAAAAGAAATTAAGCCGATGAAAAATCTTATTTATTTAGTGTTCGTTTTGCTCATTTGTCCGAATGCTACTGCTCAGGAAAGCAAATGGGAGAGCTGGTTTTGGCCAAACAAAGGGCTACCTAGAAATGCCAATAGCCCCCTATTTCAAGATTCGCTCAGTTTAAGGCCTTTTCGGCTGTTCCAGGGACCGGAGATTTTTCCGCTGGTGAACCAGCCGGCAAGTGCCATATATAAAATTGATTTAGACGATCTGCTGGATACGGAGGAGCCTTGGATTATCGAGTTTTGGTTGATAAATCATGTCAATCAGCCCATAGGCTTCGAAGTATTTCTTGAGCAGCGACCACTCCTCTCCAACTGGAACAAAAAATGGCTTTTGCCCGGACGCGAGGAGACCCAAAGGTTTTGGGATAAGTATTTTACTCACCTCGTTCTTTCCAATGAAGAAAATGGTCTACGGATCTACGAAAATGGCGACCTACTTTTCCAAGGAGAAAAGGCCATGGGTCAGGTCTTTCTCCTGCGTTCCTACCTTCAGGAAGAGCCTTTTATGAAGTTAGACCACTGGGTGAAACACCTGTCATTTTTTTCAGGACCGATGGCTGAAAATTGGGTAAACGAGAGATTTCGACAGCATCAGCGCTGGAAAAAAGAAGGAATTCGAATTCCCGGCAAATTTCATTTCCTGGCAGAACCCTATCTCTACGTCCCTGGTTCCAATCAGATGCAAATCACCTTTGAATTGGATCGTAAAGCAGAGGTAAAATTGCTCTTTGGTGAAGATATCCGTTCATTTGAGGCCTTAGAGCTATCTCCACAACATGAAAATCGCTACCACGTACGATTGAACGATCTGAAATCCAATAGTCCGTATTTTTACGAGATTGAGGCAACGGATGAAAAGGGAAACATCCTAAAAAGCGGACCATTAACGTTTCGTACGGCTCCGGAGAAGAATTCCCCGATTCTGGTCGGTCTGGTGTCCGATACCGAATCCCGCCCCCAAATCAACGAGCAAATCGGAATGCAGCTTTGGAATGAACGGGTAGATCTGGTTTTGCACCTTGGAGACATTACAGATGGAGGAAATGAATCCGAAAAATGGCAATGGACACAGGAATTTTTTCCGGGCTCTTCAGCGCTCTATTCAAGGATACCGAATATACCTGTAGCAGGAAATGGAGAAGGTGACCTTTTCTGGTACAAAGCCTATCATCCGCAAGCCGATTCACTGGGTTGCTATAGTACCAATTATGGGCCGGCGACATTTTTTGTGCTCAACTCCAATCAACCCGGTGAACTCCAAAAAGGAGGTGCCCAATACGAATGGCTCAAAAATGAACTTTCTCAATCAAAAAGCCCCTGGAAATTTGTGATGATGCACCATGCTCCCTACTCCATGGATGAGGATGACTATGGGGATACCTGGCAAGGAAAAGGAAGCTATGGAGACAGGCGGTTTCAGCCGCTATTGAGGTTGTTGGAAGATTTTGATGTAGACATGATGTTTTTTGGGCATTTGCACACATACATGCGGAGCTTTCCATTGAACCAGGATCAAATCGATTTTGACAGAGGGATCACCTATGTGCAGGTAGGTGGAATGGGGGGCAATCTGGAAGATTTTGCACCTAACCGGGTCCCGTTTTCCGCCAAAACTTTCCGTGGGTTTCATTATGGTACGATCTCCATTACCCTCGGCAGACTCGAACTTCGGGTATATACAGGAGATGGAAAATTGATTGATATTTTTGAAGTCCGGAAGAAAAACTAGAGTGCGGCATAGATCTGGATATTCTTTTCCGGGAATCAGGCTTTGAACTGTACTGGGAAGGCCTTCGGAGGGTGTATCAAATCAGGTATGGAAGATACGAGGACAGTTGGACAGGAAAAACGGACAGCGATCCCAATAAAAGACTGTTTCCCATTCCCCAACGCGCCATAGACGGGGCATCCAATGAGGAGGGATTCCTGGTACAAAACCCAGGGTATTGATTGCATTTCGGTTTGATGCATTGTAAAAGCCGGTGGGCATTTCCTTACCGGCTTTTTTGGTAAATGTTTGCTTGTACATATTTTTACTTCCCTGGATCAAAAGATGATCATTGGCGTATTGTTGGAGTGGGCACCGGTAGTGTCACCGCATATATGCGAGATAATACGTATGGTTGATTAAATAAATTGAAGTAATTATTCTTGCGGTAAAAAATAGGAGGCAAAACAAGTAGTTTATACAATTTCTTCCAGCACCAGGATCTCGCTACTCAATAGGAAGTGTTTTATTGGTTTATCCTTTATACTATACTTTCATCTGAATTTTGGTTGTTTTGCTGGTCATTTTTGGTACAGTCCCTTAGCGTTTATTTTTGGAGCCGAATGCTTGCCTATCTTCTTTCACTTCCGTTTACATTTAGTTTAAGCCAATCCATTCCTAGGAAAACACAGCTAAAAGTTTTTAAACTCCTATTTACTCGAATCGTCTGATTTCCTCACGTTTCAGATCGATTAAAAAATGGTCTGAAGGCAGTGAATGATAAAGTTTTTCGAAAATACGGAAAAACCGGACCAGTTGGGCATCCAGTGCCTGCCCTTCCAACAATGGCTTTTGGTGCAATTTTGAGAGAAGACCTTCATAAAAACGTTGTCTATCCGAGGGAATAAGGTTTTTCCCCAGCTCATCCCCATTTTTAAGTAAATAAAAGTCCTCAATAAGCTCTCCCGGAAGACCATCAGTTCGCTTTATATCCTTTGATTCTTTTAGCTTTTCCATCAAAAATACTTCGCCTTCCTCTGAACCCATGCCTGACCAGCGTTCCAATTCCTTGCGGCTGAGAATTTGCAAGGTATAAGCAAGATTTTCCGGCCAATCGGAAGGGATAAACCGCGACCTGGTAAGTTCCGAAAGGTGCATTCGGGTGTAATCCCGGTAATTTCTTGTTTGCAAAATGGTGCTATCCCAACGTTGGGGATCCTGATGGTCAAGGAGCCATTGCTGCTCTATCCGATACATGTCAAAAAATTCATCCATCCGATTTACGATATCGAGTTGAATCGTCGAAATTTCTATGGTTTCCGGCTCCGGAAAGGTAAGGATTTTGTAGGCAGGGGGAAAGGCGGCCAGGGAAGGTACCTGGATATTGTAGAGCGTTTTACCCGTTGAAGCCTCTTTAAATATCCCGGTATCGTTGATGTGCATGTGTCCGGCAAAATGAATACCAATTCCTGCTTTGGTATATTCACTGCTAGTCTTTTGCGAAGGAACTCTTGCCAATTGAAATTTATTTTCTCCAAATAGTAATTTCATCTCATCCGAGGCGTAATCGTGAAAATCCACCAAAGGATAGTGACTAAAGGAAATCAGTGTTTTTCCCCGTTTTTCAGCCTCCCTGACGACTTTACTAATCCAGCCCAGCTGGTGTTGCTTCTCTTTCACTGCCTGATTAAATCCCACCGAGGAGCCGCTCCACTCTTCTCCGGTATGAGTGTATACATTGCCATCCAGCGCTAAAAGCCAAATACCTGCTACCGGTTCTACTACATAGCTGGCATCCGGCAAGAGACTTCCCTCGCTTCCGGAAGCATACACCCGCCGGTCCAGTGAGGAATTATCTACTGCCTGGCGAAAGTTATAACCATCCACATCCAACTCCTGGAAGGGGTGCGCCCAAAATAAATCTTGTTCGGATGGGAAAAAGCCAAAATCGGAAAGGGCATGGGTTATTTCTTCATATCCCCAATAGTCGATCTGACTAGAAATCGTCACTTCTTTTGATGGGAAAAAATCCGCATCACCTGCAATGGCTTGTTCGGAGCCATCCGCTGCCAGAAAATCTTTTTTGCCGCCGATTCCGCCGAAAGGTTTCACCGGATCGTGGTTTCCGGTAGTTAAGAAAAACCGCATTCCGCATTCTTCTGCGTATCGGTCCAAAATCCCTTGTAAAGCCAGCACATTCATCGGCTGTCCGTCATCGGTAAAGTCACCCGGAAGTACCACCAGTTGTATGCCTTTGCTTTTTAAATCCTCCATGGCCTGGATAAAGGCAAAATAGTTTTCATTGAAAAGCCGCGTGGAATTCAATTGGCTTTTCATGCTGCGGATGGTCGCGTACTTGCCCGTTTTGGGATTGAATACTCCCTTGAAATCCGGTGAATGTAGCGCAGCATAGACATCCTGCAAATGGATGTCGGAAAGAAAAGCTAATTTAATTTCCTTGGATTGGGCAAGCGAGGCTGAGTGGATTCCTGCTAGCTGCCATAGGATACTCAAAAAGAGTAGGGGGAAATATGTCTTTTTCAATTTAGCTGTAATTTATGAATTTTAGACAGGTATGCGTGCTGGCTTTAGAAAATCCCATACTTGCAACTGACAGGATAACTTGACCGGAGGTAGTATGGTTGCCGACAGTAATCCGTAGGTAGCTCCTATACAACTAGCGCCTTCAAATCGGGTATAATTTCCTGCTTCCGCTTCTCGGATATCCCAATTCACACTGGCCCTAATCGACTCCTTTTTTCGGATCAATCCCTGAATGTACGTATTTTTCTGATCGGGGCCTTGATCCTTCGAAAACAGTCAGTGGAAATTGCTTGCTTTTTGTTCACAAATAATACGCCTAATAGTCCTCAATTCCGGCATATCGAAAAACAAAAGAAAACGCTAATACAGGAAGAGATAGCTCAAAGCCAGATGGACCGGGCACCCGGTTAATTCGACGGCTCTTGATTCCAGTAGTAAACAGCAGATTTACGATTCATGGGTTTTGTCACTTTCCTTCCGAAAGAAGGCTTCCAAGCGCTGTACCCCATGACGGGGAGCCACATTGTCTTGCGCCATCATGCTGAGAAAGAACTCGTACGGTCCATAAGTCTGCGAACTTGTAAAGGTGCGCATGATTCCTAAGGCAGTTCGTCGCATCCAATCAGGAAGGTGAACGATTTTGACCTCCTTGCCCATCGCTTCAAGGGCCAATTTGCCGACTTCATTTTGCGTGAGGATATCCGGACCACCTACTTCAATTTCCTGCTGAGGGGAAACGATGCTTTCAATGACCACCCTTGCAAGGTCACTTCCGTGAATGGGGTTGAGCTTGTATTCGCCATCACCGAAAAGGTAAACCTTGCCGGACCTGGCCATGGCCAGGAAGTCCTTCATGTCAGAGAAAAAGCCATTGGGTCTGATGATACTGTATTCCAATCCGGACGCTTTAAGCGCATCTACAAAGCGTTCCTTGGCGGCAGTGATTTTTAAGTGCCGCATTTGCTCACCATTCAGCACAGACACGTAAACAAACTTTCTGGCTCGCTGCCGCATGGCAAATTCCAGCAAGTTGACATTGGCTTGATAATCTACGTCCATATAATTCAGACCATCCTTTTGGCGGGTAATTCCTACTGTGGAAATAACCGTATCGATGGGATCCTGAAATGCTGGAAAAGAGGCCGGCTTTGTGACATCAACGATCTGAATTTGATCTGATCGCAACCCCATGTTCCTGAGTTTCTCCTCGTTTCGCCCTAATGCAAAAAAATCAACGGCTTGGCTCGTGAGTTCTTTGGCAATATAGCCTCCCAAATAACCGGTGGCGCCGGCCAGAATTATTTTTCCCTGCATTGTATTAAAGATTGAATAGTTGGAATTCGAGAATCATTTTTTGGTGTTTTTCAGTTCCATCAAAACCTTGATCAAAAATTCCACGGATCCTTTTTGGAATTCAGATTGATTGAAAGTGCCACAAAGATAAGCATCCAACCCGGGACAATAGTACATGAAGGAGCCTGTAAATCCGTGATGGCCAATCAGGGTGAAATCGGATAAAAGGGGAAATAATTCTTTGAGTTTCCATTGCATCAACCCATAGCCATAGTAAGTTCCTTTGCTGGCTGGCGTCCAATCTTGCATGGCCTTCAAACTTTCTTTTTGGATCAATTTTCCATCAAATAGCGCTTTCAGGAAGGTAGAAATATCTTTGGCGGTGCTCTGTAGACCAGCACCTGCCCAATCACTCGAAAGGCTTTTCATCTTCGAAACTTCCTGCTCACCAAAGTAGATCTTAGTGAGGGGAGTGGCTGGTTTTTCCAGCGGCTCAGACCGTAGATGCATGGAAGTATGAGTCATTTCCAATGGGCTGAATATTCTTTCCCGGAAAACCTCCTGTAGCGGCTTTTGCTCCAATGCTTCAATGATCAGACCGGGTAGCAGGTATTCGGTATCCGTGTAGTGGTAGCCAGTTCCCGGTGCAAACAGGGCCCGAAAACCGTTTTTGTAGAAATCCAGCAGTTCCTGTGGAGTCCAGAATTGATCTGGATTCTCGAGGGCAACCGTCAGCATGTTTTCTCCTATTCCGGGCTGGTCCTCGAAGTAGTCGGAGAGTCCGGAGCGGTGCTGCAGAAGGTGGGCGACGGTGATTTCCTGAGTCCAATCATTTCCCTCCCAGATGTGAAGTCCCCGGGTCAATGCTTCTGGGAGGTATTGATGCATGGGATCCTCAAAGGCCAGTTTGCCCTCTTCTACCAGTTGGGTAATAGTGACAGCAGTAAAGGATTTGCCTAAACTCGCTGTATGGAATGGGCTTTCGGTTTTTACTTTTTCTCCGTTTTTGAATTCTCCGTAGGCCCAGCTTTTCTGAAAACCCAGGGCATGAAAATCCAGCCGAAAAACCCCCTGATGCAACTGTTCCTTTTTCATGACTTTTTGGAAAAGCCTGTCTAGCTTTCGTTCCAGTTTTGGGAGGCTTTGCGTGAATAGAAATTGAAGTAAAAACATAGCTGGAATAAGAAAATAAAGGGTTCGGCGTTTCATAATTGATGGCTTGTTGGGAAAAAGAATCCGGCAGGGAAAGCCGATGAAACTCACAACTCTTCCCTGCTTTTTTCTTTGAAATTTAGATACCTTTTCTAATTAGAAGAGGCTGATGCCTACTCCCAGGGAGAAGTTGGTTGCGTCTAGGTTTCCACCTTCTTTTTGGGTCACCCGAGCCATATATAACCGGCTTTGGATATCCAGGGCCCATTTTTGACGTTGTAGCACTTCATATCCTGTGGAGAGCAATACGCCTTTTCCCCACTCGCTCTTCTTGGAATCCGCCTCGGACTCGTAGAGTGCTCTCATATCCAGAGAAGCACCATATCCTGCGCTGACCCACCATTTATTGGTCGCCCAGTATTGAATAGATGGGATGATCCCCTCAAAGCTTCTGTCTACTCCGTCGGACTCATAGATTTGTCCTACGGTATTCACATAGATGGCTGTTCGGGGAGATACAAACCAACCCATTTTGAGATTGGGAAGGGAGATTCCGCCACGCGTAGTTTTTTCGCTCATCCCATCGGTGAAGTGCAATACGCCTACACCTAAGGAAGCTCCGGCTGTGAACCCTTTTCGATTGGGTTTTTCCGTTTGAGCCTGAATGTTTAACGTGGTAATCAGGCCAATAAGGATGATGAAGATTTGCTTTTTCATTGTTTGTGTTGTTTAAGTATGATTTGTGTTTGTTTTAAATTGATAGTACAAATTTGGGCTTTCGGACCCGGCCAGTCGTCTTGAATTACGATTCGGGACGTTTTGATGAAATCCAGGACTTTTTGCCCATGGCATGTGCCATTATGCTTCTTTCGAGGATTTGAGCATGAAGTTGACCAGACTGACTCCTCCGCCTACGGCCATTCCTGTACTTATCCAGAAGGTGATTTGATTGTCAAAGTTCACCCCTAATAAACCCAGGGCAATAATTCCAATGGCTGTGCCGATGGCTACTCCCAGCATTGTCCCGATGGCGACACCGATACCTGTTCCCAGTGTAATTGCTTTGTTTTTCATTCTTGTTTGATTTAAGTTTTTGACTAATGATTGGGACAAAGTTGGGGTGAAAAAAGGCGTCAGTCGTCTTGAATTATGATTCGGGACGTCTTGGTGAAATCCCGGACTTCGGAATCGAAAAGAATTAAAAAGCGGACGGTTTAAGCGCTTTAAAAAAAAGATGCCAAAAAGAGGGTGGAATTCCTTTTGGCATTTTGGTAAGGGAAATCATGGTTGCTTTATTCAACGTAGGTTCTCCAGGTGTTCCCCGGTTAGATACGGTACGTTCTGACTGATTCGCTCTATAGGCCAGTCCCACCATTTAAGGTGTAACAGCTTCCCAATTTTTTCATCCGAAAAGCGCTTTTTGATTTCCCGGGCGGGATTGCCTCCCACAATCGTGTAGGGGGCCACATTTTTGGTAACCACCGACTTGCTGGCTATAATGGCTCCATCCCCAATTTGAACTCCCGGCATAAGTGTAGCTCCATAGCCGATCCAGACGTCATTCCCGATGACGGTATCGCCTTTTTGAGGGTAGCTTTTTCCTTCCATGGCTTTTTCCCAACCATTTCCAAAAATGGCAAAAGGATAGGAGGAGAGGGATTTTGATAGGTGATTGGCTCCGTTCATGATGAAGGTCACCTCCGAAGCGATCATGCAAAACTTCCCAATGATCAATCGGTCCCCGACGAAATCGAAGTGGTATTTGACATTCTTTTCAAAATTGCGAACATCCTCGAAGTCATCATAATAGGTGTAATCACCAACTTGGATTTGAGGGCTTTTGATCACATTTTTCAGAAAGCAAAGTCGGTCATAACTTGCCAAAGGAAAGGCTTGGTTTTTGTCTGGTCCTGTCATGATTTGATTTTTTTGGTTGATTCAAAGGTGGAGGAAAAAGTATAGCCAATCGTCCGGGTTTATGATTTAGGACTTATTACTGTCTAACTTTTCCAGATTAATTTGATTCTGATTCGGGATTGGCTTTCACCTGATTGCTGACCAAAAAGACCAAACCTGCCGATAATAGCATCAAGATAGCCATCAGCCAGCCGATCTGAGGATAGTTTAGCAGAATGCCGTCCACCCCCTGAAAAATAACCCATCCGGCAATCGCCGCAGCTATGCCTCCCGCCAACTGCTGAATAGAAGTATCAATGGCTAGGAAGGCACCTCGATCAGACTTTTTTGGAACTGCGGTAGCTAAGGCTGTTGCCGAAACCATTCGTGCATTTACCCCAAAAAACAAGCCCACATGTACAAAAATAATCCATTCGAAGCGCTGAATCGCTCCAGCCGTGTACACCACTACGGTAGCTATGGAAAGCAGGGTCCCAATAGCAAATACAGTCCATTTACCGAACCGATCGGCCAACTTTCCAAAAACTGGGGCAGCTACAAGGCTAGTGACTCCAACAGCCCCGTACACAAAGGGGAGTTGGCTGTCCGTTAGCCCTAGATTATTGGTGAGAAAGGCGGCGTTGAAGGTCATGAAAATTACGTCTCCACTCACAATCAGGATATTGGCACCATAAACTGTCCAATAAGATGATCTTTTCAAGTTGGAAATAATATGATTCCAAGGAGCGGAAAATTGGGAAGCAGGATTTTCCAATGGTCGAATAAGAAAAACCACAAATAAAAGCGCTAAAACTCCAAAACTGAAAATCATCCCATAAGCCATTTTCCAAGAAAAAGAACTGGCAATATAAAGGGATAAAGGAAGACCCATTACCAAACTAGCGGCAAAAGCCATTTGAATCCATCCCATCACTCGGCCCCTTTGTGACAGCGAAAATACATCCGCCACCATAGCGAAGCAAATCGAAGCAATCACTCCTCCGAAAGCTCCTGTGATAATTCGGGATGTTAAGAGCATGGGGAATGACGGAGAAAACGCACAAAGTAAAATTCCTATCAAAAAACCAGTGTAAAATACCAGTAGGAAGGATTTTCTTTCAAACCGATCCGCATAGCCTGAAGCCAGCAGCGCGGAAATTCCAGCACTCAGTGCATAGGCAGAGGCAATCAGTCCAAATTCTTCAGTACTAAGCTGGAGTTGTTTCAAAAGTGTACCGCTCAACGCAGGAAGCAGCATGTAATCCAATACGACAGTAAAAAGAAGACCCGCAAGTCCCAGAATGACCAGTTTTTGGTAAGAAGTGAATCCTTCCTTTTCAGTCATGAAAAATCAGTTTTAATGGGCTTTGACCCAAGCTTTTGGGGTGAGGCCAGTTGATTTTTTAAAAAAGTCATTAAATACCGATTTGGATGTAAATCCACTATCGTATGCCATCCCCAATAAGGTGATGTGTGCATTGGCCTTGTCAGTCACCTTTCGTTGGAAAATCGCCAGGCGATGGGAATTGACATAGTCGTTGAAATTTTGACCCAACTTCATATTGATAAGCCATGAAAGCTTATTTGGGTGTATCTCGATCTGTTCGGCCAAAGATCGTAAAGTCAGATCGGTGTTGGTCACTACTTCTTCTAAGGCCATTTTTGCGCGTAGGCTTTGAAGAAAATGTTCGCATTCCTCCTCGGACATCTGACTGTTTTGGGCAATGACCAATTGTTGGTTGGAGGGATGTTGGCGATGCGCTTTATGGTCTTGAAAATTCATCTGACGATAGATTTCCTGAAATCGCCTGTCTTGCCGGATATTATCCCAAACCCACCAGTATTTCAGGCTGACCATCATGCTTGATTTTTCTTCCAGACCTTTCTGAAGGAAATGAATAGCCTCATCAGGTCGGTTCATCAGGCTGTACAAGGCGGCCGGATCACATGGATCGATGTAGTGACTGTTTTTCAGTTCCTCAAGCACCCCTTCGGTTTCGCCGCTGAGCACTTTTACAGTCATCTGGTCCAGCTTGACCAGGCCCTCGCCGTTCGTCAACTCGCTCGCCCGGTCAAGGGCCTGAAGGGCTTCTTCAAATTTCCCCAAATAGCCCAACACCAACCCTTTCCAGCGAAGGGCCTCACTAAAGTTGGGGTCAATACGTAGACTCTCTTCAAAAGCAGGAAGGGCATCTTCAAAACGACCTGAGAGATAATAGCATAGACCCAGCCACCAAAAGCTGATGATGTGGAGGGGGTCCCGTGACAGATTTTCCTTTGCGATGGCAATGGCCAGGTCGTAATCCTTTTGGATAAAAATGTAATAGTTGGTGATGAAATCGATCTCGTTGTTCAGTCCTGCGGCTACTGCTTGATTATAGGATTGGATAGCTGCTTCCCAATTCCAATCATGAAACAGGTGGACGTAAGCCATCACTTTGTGCGCACGCATATCTTTTGAATTGATAGCCAATGCTTTTAGCGCATATTCTCTGGATTTCTGAAATCCTTCTTTAGCTGAAATCAGATTGAAGCCTGCATGGTGAAGATAGGTTTCACCGATATAGGCATAAGCTTCAGTAAATTCGGGATCTAGCTTGGTAGCTTTCGTAAACAAAACCAAGGCTTCTTTGACATCGGCCAGGTCTTTCCGCTTGAAGTGATGGCTTGCTTTCAGGAAAAGATCGTATGCTTCCGGATTTGTCGTTTTTGCGGAAACAAGGCTGTCCTCGATTTCCAGGTGTCCAAAATTTTCCCGAATCCGGTCAGCTACCAAAAGGCTGATTTCGTCCTGCAAATCAAAAATATCCTCTAAAGTCCGATCAAAGGTCTCTGACCAAATGTAAAACCCGTTGTCTGTTCGGATTAACTGCACAGCAATCCGCACCCGGCTTCCGGCTTTTCGGATGCTCCCTTCAATGATTGAGGATACTCCCAGTTTATTTCCGATGATCCGGACGTCTGGTTTTTGATTCTTAAATACAAAGGAAGAAGTGCGTGCGATCACTTTCAGCCCCTGGATTTTACTCAGTGCATTGATAATTTCCTCAGCCATGCCATCAGAAAAATACTCGTTTTCCGGGTCTGAGCTTAGGTTGTCAAAAGGAAGTACCGCGATTGAGCGAATATTCATTTAACGATTAAAGGTACCAAAGACTGGTGTTTTTTAAATTACAATATTCCTAAAGTTAAAACCTCCTGAAATTTTTGCCAAAAGAAATTGCTTAAAAAAAGGAGAAATGTATTTTTTATATTTCTTGCTGCCTCGAGTCTGGTTTTTCAACCGAATCCGATTTGGGTTATCGGTAAAGCTAATTTGAGCATCATTTTCTCTTTTAATTTTCATGTGGTAGTAGTGGGGGCTGCAACTGCCCCCGTACTTAAAGTTTATCCGGTTTGCGATTCACCGATAGAAGGGTTTCCCACCTGAAGCTTTGCGTTCATTTACAGAATGTGGGCTGCCATCCGGTGTTACATACCATAAATGCAATCGGAAGCAGGAAAAGATGATATTTCTTTTTTGTCATCTTTTTTCCAAAAGTCCCGAATCTCACCAAAACGTCCGCCATTACATTTTGGGACGACTGACCCTCCCGGAAAGCCCACATTTGTCCCATCAATTTGAAACAAACACATGTCCTATTTAAACACGCTAAAAATGAAAACCGTATTAACATTCTTTCTGACAATTGTGACACTAAGTGCATTTTCACAAAGCAACCTTCAAACAGGTGAAAATACCGGAGTAGACTATAAATACAGAATTAGTTTGCCCGGGATAACCGTTCCCCAGTTGTTTACCAAATCTTGGGATGACCGGACAAATACGCAGCATATCGAAATCCATGTTAAGCGTATCATGGATAATAAGAATATCGTTGGTTTAAAGTTTGCTAGCTGGCGTTTATTCCAACCTATGGGAATTCTTTGGTGGGATGGGCTTCTGGACAAAGTAGAGTCCGGAACGGAATTTTATCCCGGCCACATGCGGGAAACCGGGATTGGAATAAGCTATCAACGCATGTTGTGGAAAGGATTATTTGCTACTGTTGAAGTGTTGCCACAGTATAAAACCTATTTGGATGAGGATAACAACAAATTAGGAAATGGCTTTAAACTATACAATTCTCTCCATTTGGGTTACCATTTGGCCTTTGGGAAGAAAAAACGATTTTTCGTTGAGCCACAGGTTCATTCTCAGGTTTGGCTTTTTGATACCAACACGCCGGATGAATTTAAGGCCTTGGATAATAAATGGAAGAACTACTTCCTTTTTGAACCCAATTTCTATTTCGGCGTGAACTTCTAAATGATGTGGCTACTGAAATGGCTGAAATGGCCCTACCTAATTATTTATAAAGGAAAATAAAAAAACTAATGCAAAACAGCCTATCCATCCGACAATCCCGGTAAACAATTGCACTAGGCTGCGATTAAGACTCAGATTTATTGAAGTCCCCTGCAATCGGCATAGGAGGCACGCTTGGGAAACATTTCTAGATAGGGGGCTATGGTTATTAAACCCCTTCATTTGAAATTCAGGGTATCCACTTTCAGGCTGGATATAACGCCAAAATATACGTTTTCTTTTAAAGTAATAAGCACCTAACCCCATTTAGAATTCGGGAGTTAGATGCTTATTATAGTTTAACGATATGCTCATGGGGCTACAACGGTAACCTTTCCTACATCATAGACGATTTGCTTATAATCAAAGCCCTGATAACCGTGATTGGTAGCTAACACGGTGACATCAAATTCCCCGGCCGTTTTGTACGTGTAGGCTGCATACCATCCCGTTTCACCAAGGGCAGTAGTAAGACCACGTGCTTTAACTAAGCCGTAATCCTGATAGCGGTCACTTACAATCAACACTGGGTTTCCAAACATGTCAATGGAATCCGTTTCGCTATTTTTCATTTTCATAATTCTTCTTTCTCCTCCTGGCCATACCGACGCAATATCGGCCTCTGTATCTACAACAAACTTCATCGGCATGTTGACTGTTGGTTGAGTAATAAGGGAATCATTTCCGTCTATGTCCGACATATACATCTTCACATCGTTCACTTTAGGGTAGGGAACAATATCCTCCTCCAAACAGGAAAAGAAGGTGATGGAGGTAACCAAACCTATAAGCACAGAATATTTTATTTTTTTCATATCTTTTTTTTCTAAGGGCAGATCCATTAAGGCCTGCCAATTGATTTTTGATTTCTTATCCCATATCAGATCAATACCCCGGATTTTGGACCAGGGAAGCATCTTTTTCTATCTCATTAACAGGAATTGGCAGAAGCAGTTGATACTCTTCTATCGGCTCCGTCGTATAAATCTGAGTATCATAGACAATTGGAGTCATTAAAGCGTAAGAAATCTTTTCAATGGCCTTACCTGTTCTGACCAAATCGAAAAAGCGGTGGCCTTCAAATGCCAATTCCAATCTTCGTTCATGAAGGATTCGCTCCAGATCCAACTGGTCGGCAGTGATGCCATTAAGGCCCGCTCTTTCTCGCACCATATTGATATAGGTAATCGCCTCATTCGGTTGGTTCATTCCATGCAGGGCTTCAGCATACATTAACAGGGCATCAGCATACCGGGTGATCATGTAATTATTGTCGGTGCCGGTGATATCGTACTGAGACAAGGTACTTTTCTCAGGAACAAATTTTTTAGGCCAGGGTTGTAGTTCCGGGCTTCCCCCCAACAAAATTCCTGAATCCAATGTAGTGGTGTAACGGCTCCAATCCGGATCACTGATCCAATCGTCGTCTGCTACAAATTCCTGAAGAAAATTGAACATGATTATCGGACCCCCACCTGATGCAATACCGTATCGGTATCCGTTTTCGTTTGTCATCCATTTGAAAAGGAAATTCGGTTGGCCGGCAGTAGCATTATAATTTACTTCGAAAATAGATTCGTCATTGAATTTATTCTCAAAAGTGTGAATCTGGGAAAAATCAGATAATAGGGTATAATTACCTGCCTCCTTATCAACAATTAACCGTTTTAGGGCTTCCGCTGCTTCTGAGTGATTTCCCTGAAACAAATGTGCCTTTCCCAGCATGGTCAGAGCTGCTCCTTTAGAGGCCCTTGCCTCCTCGCCTTGAAGATCTGCATCGCCCTTCGAAAAACAATTGGCGACGGCCGTTTCGAAATCAGGAATGATAACTGTATTGTATATTTCACTTACAGATGTACGTCCTATGCCAATAGCAGATGAAGGATCATTCAGCCTTTCCACCACTTTCGGCACATCTCCATAAAGCCTTACCAGGTTAAAATAGGCAAGTCCGCGAAGGAAACTGGCCTCACCGCGGTACGCATTTAGCAATGCAGTCTCTGCGGTGCTGGCGGGTACATAATTGTTGATAATATCAATGATGTTATTGGCATTGACGATTATCTTGTAATGATCCCGCCACAAGCTAAACCTGGAGTTACCACTGTTTTTCTTGAACAGGTAATCGTTGCTTTGGGAATTGACAACTCTTCCGTCATCTGCAATGATTTCAACGTATTGGGGAAGTTCGTTCCGGGAATAAATGGACTGCAAGGGTTCATAACATGCAATTAAACCTGCCTTGATCTCACTGGGATTGTTGAAAAAAGCCCCCGTCGACAGGGTATCTTCCGGCTGCGTGTTCAAGAAGTCCTCCGAACAGGAAATCAGAGTAGCAGCTAATATGAGCAGTGAAAATAATTTCTTCATAAGATAGTATTTTTATAAAGATAAATTGATTCCAAAAGAAATAGTCCTTGCCAGGGGATAGGCACCACGGTCGATTCCCTGAGAAAGTGCAGAATTCCCCTGAAAGTTTACCTCTGGGTTATAGCCTGGATATTGAGTAAAGAAAAACGCATTTTGTACGCTCAGGTACATACGTAGATTGGCGATCTTGGCTCTGCTGGCAATTTTATTGGGCAAAGTATAACCCAAAATCACGTTCTGAATGTTTACGTAAGTACCTTTGAAAACCAAACTTCCCGAAGCGCTGGCCCCATCGGAACTTTTTCTGATTGGAGTAGCATATATCGCATCAGTTTGGTTAGGCCTCCAATAATTTTCAAAATATTCAACGGTCATACTTCTTCTTCCTCCCCCTCTTCCCAGCATGCTTTCAAATTCCACCATAGAGAGGTCACCACCTTGTACTCCATTTACCTGAACCGAAAGATCGAAATTTTTATAGCCGAAATCATTGGTCATACCCCACACAAAATCGGGATTATTCTGGCCAATAACGGTCTGATCGGCCGCAGAAAGGATACCGTCTCCATTCACATCTGCCGCCTTGGGTGTTCCCGGATTGGACCTGTTAGCCCATATAGACTGCTGAGGATTGAAAATAGGGGAAGTTTTTACATCTTCCCAATCATCGAATGCGCCGAGATTGTAATAGCCCCAGATACCTGCCAATGGTCTGCCTTCGCTTGTATAGCCATTGTTGGTGATGATGGGACGTTTGTCTTTTCCGAGATCCAAGACCCTGTTGCGGTAATAGGATAAATTGGCACTGGTTCTCCAGTTAAACAGCCCGGTAACATTTCGGGTGGTAATGGAATATTCAAATCCCCTGTTTCGCATAGAGCCCACATTGGCCATGTAAGAACCAAAACCGGTAACGATCGGCAACGGCATATTAAATAACATGTTGTCGGTCTGCCGGTAGAAGTAATCCACACTGAACATCACCCTGCTGTCTAATATTTCCAGGTCGGTCCCAATACCATAATCAGTGGTTTCTTCCCACCCCAGAGAGGGGTTGGCTACCTTACCATCTACATAAGAAGGGGAAATAGTAGAACCCGAACCCAATACATAAGCACCTGAATTCAAAGTACTTAGCGCAAGGTAATTGCTGATTCCGGCATTACCAATCACACCCCAGCCACCACGGATTTTCAGATCGCTAATATATCGTCTCAAGGGATCAAAGAAACCTTCATCTGAAGCACGCCAGGCGACGGAAAAGGAAGGGAATACTCCCCACTTATTATCTTCACCAAACTTGGAAGAGCCATCACGACGGATACTGCCTGTAAAATAGTATTTGCTATCATAATTATACATTACCCTGGCAAAACTACCAATCATGGTTTCACGGGACTGATTTGTCCTCGCATCATTTTGTCCGTCTACGACGGTAACACCCTGATTAAGGGTAGGGACTAAATCTGTGGGATAATCATATTTGTTCATATAGGAACTCCTATAAATTGCTTCATCTACAGAGTATCCCATCATGGCATTCAGGGAATGGTTGCTGAATTTCTTGGCATAAGTCAGGAAGTTTTGGGAATTCCACATGAAGTGATTGTTCATTTGATGGATACCCCTCGACCTGGAGAAAGGTTGTTGGGTAGTGGGCATTGAGTTGGGAAGAAAATAATCCCTTTCCCAGAACCTGATCTGCGTATGAAACTCTGACCGGAATGTCAGGTCTTCTAAAAGCCTGAATTCACCATATAGCGTTGCCAGGTTTTTGATGGTTTTTCTAGTATCCTTGATCTTGAAGGTGGACAATGGGTTAACAGCAAAATCCAAATTCCAAAACCAAGGGTTTTCGTACGTCGATTCAGTACCATAATAATGTGGGACACCGTTTTCATCCGTAGGCGCCCAAATGGGAGGTAAAGCCAGTGCATTGTAAAAAGGATTGTTGCTGGCACCACCTTCCGTATTGGACAAAACATCAGTCGTTTCAATGGACGGAGCAAGCATAAGGCCTAACTTTAACCATTCGTTTACCTTCATGTCTATATTGGCTCTCATGGAGAAACGTTCATACCCTGAAGCCTTGATAATCCCTTCCTGGCCGAAATAGCCACCGGATATCCTATAGTTTACATTGTCAGTACCGCCTGCCGCAGAAAGTTGGATATCATCCACCCGTCCCATTCGACTGATCACATCCTGCCAGTCGGTATCATGAGGGCTGTTTTTGGTGGTGTCGGTAACGGTGATCCATCTATAGAACATTTCGTAGGGATCCTGCATGCCTTCTTTGTTTCTGGAAAAGTTTCTCCAGTTGGAAATCCTGGTTTCGTCAGAATCCGTCCATTGCCATAGAGGGGCTTCAGGATTATTGGTGCCAAAATTGGGATCCTCAATGATGTACGCCGCTGCCCTGGATTCATCCATCATTTGCAAAAATTGATCTCTATTCAACACATCCACCTTGTTAAGCATCGATTGAATGCCTGAACTGGCATTCACTGAAATGGTGGGTTTTCCGGATTTTCCCTTTTTTGTAGTTACCAAAATCACACCATTTGCAGCCTGTGTACCATAAATGGCACTGGAAGAAGCATCTTTCAATACCTCAATGGATTCAATATCTGAAGGGTTAATGGAGTTTAATGGGTTTTCTGTTTTATTATAACCCTCTTTTATGGGGAACCCGTCAATAACGATCAATGGACTATTACTGGCATTGATGGAGCTTACACCCCTGATCACGATATTTGAACCACCACCAGGAGCGGTATTGTTGTTTGAAACCCTAACACCGGCCATCCTGCCCTGAATGGATTGGGCAAAGTTTGAGTTTGGCCTGTCTTTGAGATCTTCTGAAGAAACCGATGAAATGGCCGTGGAAATATCCCTTCTTTCTTGGGTTCCATAACCAATGACCACTACTTCATCTAAGGCAGACAATTCTTCATTCAAGGTTACATCGATGGTGCTTTTATTCCCCACGACCACCGATTGGCTTTCAAAACCTATAAAAGAGAAAACAAGGGTAGAACCTTCCGGAACCGTAATGGAATAATTTCCGTCCAGGTCGGTAACAGTTCCATAGGTAGTGCCAGGAACGGTCACCGTCACTCCGGGAAGGGATAGGCCTTCATTGTCCACGACCGTTCCCTGGATTACCACATCAGCCACCTTATTTGACCTGGTAATTGACATAGCTGTTGATGTTAATGCTGGATTACTTGTTGTAAAATCCATTCCAAAAACGGAAGCATTTTTAGGAATGGGAGGTGTAGCGAAAGCCATTTCCTGGGCGCTAGCATTGGTCGCAAAAAGCAAGACCATTGCCATGCCAAATGAGGCTTTCCCTATCCTCGCTGAGAGGATTGGGATTCTTTTTTTCATAAATATTGGGTTGTTGTTAATCAAATAATGAAATGATGCCCTCTATTTCGGACATTTGAAAAACTTTTAAATTTCGTTAAGAGTGCCGGTATTACTTTTTATGCTTTTTTTGTAACCATAATTGAACATTTCTCTTTTAATTAAAAATACTAAAACCTCCCGGATAACACACCCTTGCTCCATCCGGATGGAAACTGGATATGTGCTAATCTGTCTTTTCAGAAATTCAATAGGACGGAAACGTATAAAATACAAACATGAAAAATATTGCCGTTCTATTTTAGTGTTGGCAATATTAGTTAAAATATTTTTAAAAAAAAGAAAAAAAACTATTTTGTTAAATGGTGATCTCATGTAATATTATGGCTACTTAGATGGCTACTTCCCAAATTAATACATGAATTTGAGCCTGCCTTCCGGACGGGCAGGTATCTCACCTTTTAAAACAAATAATAAACACATGAAATCGAGCCCGCTTACCGGACAGGCAGGCATCTGACAGCTAAAAATCAAATTATAAACAGATGAAATTCAATAAGACTATACTATCAGCTTTGGCCGGATTATTCTTTTTTGCCGGACTTATAAGCTGCAATGAACAACTAAAGGAATCTGCCATACCCAGGGTATTAATCAGTTCGGACATTGGTGGAACTGATCCTGATGACTTTCAGTCCATGATTCACTTGTTGATGCACGCAGATCGATTTCAGTTGGAAGGCTTGGTTTCATCACCTTATGGAGAAGGTTCTACAACGGATTTTCAGGACATGATTGATTTATATGAAAGGGATTACAGCCAACTCCATTCCCATGCCCCGTCACTTCCGACTCCAAAATCTCTGAGAGAAATAACCAAGCAAGGGCAAAAAGACGCGGCACCTTTCAAAGGATTCACTACTCCAACCGAAGGATCAGAATGGATTATTAACTGTGCCAAGAAGGAAATAGATCAACCTCTTTGGGTTTTGGTTTGGGGAGGGATTGAGGACCTGGCGCAAGCACTCCATGATGCTCCTGAAATCAAAGAAAATATCAAGGTTTATTGGATCGGAGGTCCAAACAAGAAATGGAGTATCAATGCCTATTCTTATATCGCAGAACATCACCCGGACCTCTGGATGATCGAGGCAAATTCAACGTACAGAGGATGGTTTATGGATAATGATTCTCCTGATGATTTGGGAGGAGATGCTTATTATGAAAATTACATTCAAGGACGGGGAGCATTGGGGAAGGATTTCATCAAATATTATGAAGGTAACCTAAAAATGGGCGATACTCCATCCCTGGTTTACCTTATGAATGGAGAACCTAATGACCCTGCAGGAGAAAGCTGGGGAGGAAGTTTTGAAAAGATCGATCGTAGTTCCAGAAATGTTTTCATGGGTGGAAGTACAGTGGAAGATACCGTGGCGGCATATTCCACTATTGAGTGGAGATTTGAAGGGCCAGAAATAACTATTCCTGAGGATTCTGTAGTGTTCGAAATAGAAATTCAAAATCAAACATGGCCAGGATATTATCTTGGAAAAGGAACTTATGGAGTTAAATACTCCTCTAAAAAACCTGAAACCGGAACTTATAAAACTAGTAGTGACATCGCTGAATTGGATGGACTGGAAGGAGCATATGTCAGTATAGTGCCCTGGCCGGGTAAAGCTACTTCAGATGATTATCAACTAGGTTCTAATTGGTACAGTGACCGGCAAAATCCAGGACTTTATATCGAGGATCAGCAAGGAGCAAAAACCATCTCAAAATACAGACGGGAGTTTTTAACGGACTGGGCAGCGCGGTGGAAATGGCTCGAAAAGTAATTGCAGCTATTTCAAAATCAAACCATTAATCCTACACCTTAATTATGAAAAGCATCAGTTTAATGGTCGTGTTAAATATAATTGTCTTTAGCCCTGCCTTCTCTCAGCAACTTGCCTTTACCACTGCTGAAGGATACCGAAAGTATTCCAAAGTCGGTCGGGGAGGGACTGTGTATGAAATCACCAATCTGGATGATAGTGGAGAGGGAAGCTTAAGGGATGCAGTTGAGACTACCGAGCCTCGGACTATAGTCTTTAGAGTTTCTGGAACGATCGCTTTGGAAAGTCCTCTGCGCATCAAAAAACCCTATATTACCATTGCTAGCCAAACAGCTCCCGGAGATGGGATTTCTATTAAAAAGCACCCCCTCATGATCGATACTGATCATGTGATCATCCGGTATTTGAGGGTAAGGCTGGGGAATGAATCAGGTGATGATACCGATGCTATTTCCAGCAGATATACCAAGCATATTATTTTAGACCATAATTCTGCAAGCTGGAGTGTAGATGAAACCATGTCAATTTACCATTGTGATAGTATTACGGTCCAGAGGAGCATTATTTCGGAAAGCATGTACAACTCTAATCATATAAAAGGAGCTCATGGGTTCGGAGGAATATGGGGTTCTAATTATAGTAGTTATCACCATAATCTTCTTACCCATCATGGTAGCCGAAATCCAAGAATGGCTTCAGGTTCAGGATAAACGGATTATCGAAATAATGTAGTCTAAAACTGGGGGTATGACAGCACTTACGGAGGAGAAAACCAGCAGGTCAATAATCCAAAATTTGCATTTTCTACCATCATTATGGTTGCTAACTATTACAAACCAGGGCCAGCTACCGAGCCAGGTGAGCTTCGTCATAGACTAGCCAACCCAACAATGTGAAATTCAACTAGTGACTTTGGCCAATGGTATATAGCTGATAATGTGATGTAAGGAAACGCAAAAGTCACTTCCAACAATTGGGACGGTGGAGTTCAGCCTCAAGGTGGAGATGAAAACTTGAAATTCGTGAAACTTGAAAAACCATGGAATGCTATGCCTATCCATCAACAAATCGCAGAAGAGGCATTTAACTTAGTTCTTGAGAATGCTGGTGCTGCATTGCCCAAAACAGATAAAGTGAATACCCGGATAGTCAATGAGACGAAAGGTGGATTTGCAACATACGAAGGCGCTACCTATAGACAAAAACAAACCTTATCTGACCCTACTAAAAAGTCAGGAATTATAGATACTCAAAATGATGTTGGCGGTTGGCCTGAATTGATCAGTTTGCCAGCACCAAAAAACTCCGACCAAGATGGAATACCCGATGAATGGGAAAAAGCAATTAATCTAGATCCCCAGGATCCGGAAGACCGAATTCTGCTTCAAGAATGATATAATATGCTGGAAATGTATTTGAATTCAATCAAATAGTAACCGATCAGGAATATTTAAACGCCCGATTAAACCCAAATCAGATTTTAATTATAGCTGTGGATACTCAACTCCACTGAGGGGCTTCAAATCATGAAAAAAGTAAATCTTTCTCTATTTCTTATACTATTCCTCTCCAATAATCTTTTTGCTCAGGAAGGTATAAAGAAAGCTCCTTCAAAGCCGAGAATAGTGGTTTTGACTGACGTTTCCACTTGGGAAACCGATGACAATGAATCACTTGTTCGTTTGATGGCACATGCTGATCTCTTAAAGATTGAAGCCTTGATTTTTACTACCGGATGGAGTTTGGATAAAACCCGGGAGAATTTTATGGGTCTTATTCATACAGCAATCGATGCATACGAGGATACTATGATGGTAGCATTTATGACATCCCTGTGTTTTCGGTCATATCCGGAAAAGATGCTTTGGCTGTCAGCAAAAGGTATGTATCCCAAACCAATCCAGATCCTCAAGAAGATGATGGAGAATTGACTGTTTTTGAGTTTAAGGATGGAAAAATTTTCAGAATAACGGAGTATTGGTAGGTATGGGTTTCACCAATCCATTTTCTTTTTCATCCGGCTAAAAAACTCTGGTGTAACTCCAAGGTAGGAGGCAACCAGTTTTTGGGGAATTCGGGTTTCGTATTTCCTGAACTTTTCATGAAAAGCGCGATATCGCTCCTCACCAGACTGGCTGATGGTCTCTAAAATCCGCTCTTGAAAAGACACAAAAGCACGTTGGGTGATGATTCGAAAGAATCGCTCCAGTTGAGGAATTTGTGCATACAGCTCCTCCAAATCTTCATAGGAAAGCTCCAAAACGGTACTTTCTTCCAAAGCCTGAACATTGAAAATGGCTTCCCCTTGCGTAATGAAACTTTTCAAATCACTGATCCACCAGCCCTCAAATGCAAATTGGATAATATGGTCTGTTCCTTTGGCATCGGTAAAGTAGGCCATGACCGATCCATCCAGTACGAAATTGGTCACTTTGCTTTTTCCCCCGGCAAATACCAAAAATTGACCCCTTTTGAATTTGCGGGTGCTGAGTTTTGAAAGAATTAACGATTTCTCTGAATCAGATAGTACAATATGCTTTTCCAGACTTTGCCAAAGGAGTTCAGGTTCCATCTTGATCTAGGTTAAGTGAAAGTCTTAATCAAGGTCATTCGACAGGGATTGTAATTGGCGGACCTTTGAAAGGTAATTATAAACCAAAAAATGCATATAACATGAAAAAGTGGATGATCATTTCCTATTTTCTTACCTGTCAGGTGGGAATAGGGCTAGCTCAGGATATTTCTTCTGAAAGGGTTGGGAAAAGTCCCTGGGGACCTGAAGATGAAATCGGGACGCTCAACTTAATGACCGAGCAAAGTCGCTTGGAGGTATTAAGTCGAATTAGTTCTGGTAAGATCTATGATTTAAGTGTGGAGTACTTTGTGGGCATGCCGAGCTTTCATGCCTTAGGAGATCCCGCCTACCAGTTCTGGATGACCCATACTCCTAAAGGTACCCTGACTGATAATCCCAATGGGTTAGGGGAGGCCATGAATTCCAAAGTGAGCTATACGGGGGATGCCATTTCCATGTATACCCATATGGGTACCCATATCGATGCGCTCAACCATTTTGGGCTGAATGGAAAAGTATGGAATGGCTTTTCTGCTGACGATTTTTTAGGGGATAAAGGCTGGAAAAAAACCGGTGCTGAGACTATCCCTCCTGTTATTGGTAGGGGAGTCCTAATTGATATTCTGGTTTTGAAACAAGTAGATCAACTTCCTGATAATTACAGAATTGACTCCTCTGATCTGAAAGAGGCTTTGGCAAAACAAGGTGTGAGCTTACAGAGAGGTGATATTGTCCTAATCCGAACTGGGCAAGCTCGGCACTATGAGCAGGCAACCAAATATCTCGATCAGTATCCCGGGATCAATTTGGATGCTGTAAAATGGCTCGTAGAAGATCAGGGAATAATGCTACTTGGCGCAGATAATTTAAGTTTTGAGGCGTTTCCTCCTGAGCGTGAGGATAATTGGGTACCTGTCCATACCTATTTGTTGGCTGAGAAGGGGGTGATGTTTATTGAGCAAATGAATCTGGAAAGTCTCGCTGAAGATGGAGTCTATGAATTTGCCTTCATCGGAACTTCTTTAAAGTTAAGAGGTGCTTCAGCTGCTCCCATGCGACCAATTGCAATCCCAATAAAATAGCCTGGTTATGGAAAATCTTCAGTTGATAGGATTGGCATTTGGCGTTGGGATTCTCATTGTCATGCAGGGAAGTTTAAATGCCCAGCTCGGTGTTAGGCTTGATAATGCGCTTTTGGCATCCTCGATCAATCTCCTTGTAAGCGGGGGTTTAGCGGTTCTGGTCTTGCTTTTTGCTTCCCAAAATCTTCCTGCTTTGAGTAAGCTACAAGCGGTCCCCATGTATTTGTTGTTCGCCGGTGGTATTCTCAGTTTTCTTGCAATTACTTCATTCTACTATGTGATTCCCAAAATCGGCATCGCTACTACCGTGGCCTATGGATTGAGCGGCCAATTGATTTTTGCAGGAGTCGCCAGTCATTTTGGATGGTGGGGTTTGCCTGTTGAACCCATTACCCTAAAGAGATTAATGGGAATTGCACTGATGATATTTTCTGTTTCCTTGACCAAATCTTAGTCAAAAGATGCAACATCAAAATATTTTCAATCTCACCGAGCTCTGGAAACTGGGAGGGCTTAGTTCTGGAAAATTGGTTTCAGAAAAGGGCGTCTTCTCAGGTATAGCAAGCATCGGTGATTGGCCCAATAAACTATGGGTAGAGGGGGTATTGACTCCAGAAAAGCTTGAGATTCTTAACTCAATTGGAAAGGGAAAAGCGTTAAGCTTTGCCCTTTGGGAAGAAGGAATACAAGAAGAATTATTGACTGAAATTGGCTTTCAACCCACAATGGAATTAATTGGAATGTCTGGTGATTTAAAAAATTTTTCTCATTCAGATCAACTGGATGTCATTCTGAAAAAGATCAATACAGCTGAAGAAGCTATTACTTGGTCTAGGGTTTTCTTCGATGCCTTTGGATATGAAATTCTTTCCCCTACTGTTCTTGCCTTGAAAGAAAAGGTTCATTTCTACACGGCTTGGTTTAAAGGAAAGCCCATTGGGACCAGTATGGTTTTCATAGACTCAGCAGGAATTGCGGGGATTTATTCCATAGGCATTGCTCCTGCTTTTCGGGGGCAGGGTTTGGCAAGTCAGCTATTTAAAGCTACCCTTTCAGAAATCAAAAAAACAGAATCAATTAGGGCTATCCTTCAAGCTTCCGCCATGGGCTTGGGCTTGTATATGAAATATGGCTTTCATTCTGATTTTAAAATCAGGTTTTACAAACGATAAAAAAAGAAAAAGAAATGAATTTGATAGAAACATTGAATTGGCGATATGCCACAAAGAAATTTGACCCGCAAAAGAAAATTGATTCGGACAGTTTAGAACTGCTTCAGGAGGCCATTAGGCTGTCAGTTTCCTCCTATGGTCTTCAACTGTACAAAGTTTTGATTATTGAAGACCCGAAAGTCAAGAAACTGCTTCGGGAAGCTTCCTGGGATCAGTCTCAAATCATGGATGCTTCTCATCTATTTGTTTTTTGCAGTTACAACCAACACTTCACCGAAGGTATCGATTCTTTCATCAACCTTTTGCAAGACGGAATAGATGAATCCAAAAAAACCGGAATTTTAGCTTATGGAGAAACTATCAAAGAAAGTGTTAACCAAATGGAAGAGTCAAAGAGACAGGCTTGGTCGGAAAAACAGGTCTATTTGGCCATGAATAACCTGTTGATTGCAGCCGCAGAACTTAAACTGGATGCCTGTCCTATGGAAGGTTTTGAAGCTGATAAATATGATCAGATTTTAGGATTACGAGAACAGGGTTTGCATGCAGTTTTAGTGGCGCCTGTAGGGTTTCGTGCAGCTAATGATTCGGCACAGTTTCGGAAGAAAGTCAGGAGAAGCAAAGAGGAGCTATTTGAGATAATTTGATAAAAAAAGGAAACCGATGGAAATATAGAAGCTGGTTTTTCAAAGTGGAAACCTGGAAGAAACGCTATGGTTTTATCATGAGAAACTGGGGTTTGAGCTTCTTTTCAGAAATGAAAACGAGTTTGGTTTCCGTGTGGGGTTTTCGGAATTGGTTTTTGAAACAGCCCCTGTTGGGTCTTCTTCACACTATCATTTTGTCTTCCTAATCCCAAGTAATTTTATTGAACAAGCTTATCAATGGTTAATGGAACGGAGGCTGTCCGAAAAGGGCAGCCTTTTTTATGCGGCTATTTTTCCGGAATATTCGGAAAAGTTTGAATCTCCAATATTTCGTAGCACTGATAAACAATAA
>NZ_JABURL010000103.1 GCF_014762705.1 Cyclobacterium sp.
CAGTTTAATATTTGTATACTTAGTTTAGAATAAATTATTAAATTAGAGTAATTGATAATTCAACCCTACATAGCAAAATTAATTCTCTTCCTGAAAACCTAAAAAAGGAGGTTCAGGACTTTGTGGATTTTCTTTTAACTAAAACAAAAAAGGAGGATGAAAAAAAAATTCGTGCTTTTGGAAGCATGAAGGGAAAAATAAAAATGGTTGATGATTTTGATGCGCCAATCGAAGATTTTAAGGATTATATGTAGTGGAAAATTTATACCTATTGGACACGCACGCAATTCTCTGGTTTTTAAGTGGCGACAAGCGGATTCCTCCCCAATCCAGAAAGATTATATCAAATCCAAATAACCGGTGCTTTATCAGTATGGCATCTTTATGGGAAATGGCGATTAAGGTAAAAATCGGTAAACTGGATTTGCTTGTTGATCTTAAAGAGTTTGTTTTCCACCTTAAGAAAAACAACATTGAAATTATTCCCTTAGCATTTGAGCATATTTTGGAAACGATGGATCTTGAAGACCATCATAGAGACCCATTTGATAGGATCATTTTAGCCCAGGCTAAATTTGAAAACATGACTATTATTTCAAAAGATGAAAACTTTTATAAATACATTCATATTAAACTGATGTGGTAAATATAACCACCACCTTTTTGTGCATGTTAAGCCATGAAACAGACCCATCTACGGACTTACGGAGTGAATTATCCTACCTGATCAATCGTAGACAATGTATTTTTACTGCGTGCTCATTGCCTCGTCTCTTTTTTGCCATTTTTTCATGTAATAAGGGATTTTTAATGCTGGCCAATACGTAAAGACCTTTATATCATTTCGTTTTTGTTCACGGGAATCGTCTGGGCATTACAAATGGCCTTTAGGCGTGTATTTTCTGTTTACAGCTTCGAAAATATCAAGGGCGAAGTTGCAAACTTCGCCCAGCCTTTAACTTCGTCCAGCATAAACTTACATTTTAAATATTCGATCAGGTAGGTATACCAGGCATGTACAATGTTGTTCAATAGGGGAAGAATATAAACCACTCCAAGGCTTAATTTAAAAATGCTTCCCCAAAATTAATCCGGCAAAAATGGGGAAAAAACTCCTATAACCTTCATTATCTAAATCAAGAAAAATAGGGAGTATTTCCTAACCTAAAAAAATCCCCTTTCAGGTTTTGACTCTGGAATCTTGTTTGAGTAAAATATAACCCTTTGTACCTTGTTTTAAATCGTGGAAAATGATTATTTTTCCTTGATTAAGTTGTTGAAAGCAATGCCAAACTACATAAATATAATCGTTTGCTTATTTATCTCCATTATCCTGACAGCACCGGGGGCCGTATTTGGGCAGGGAAATGACAGGGAATGGCCGGCCTATGGAGGGGATCCGGGAGGCATGCGGCATGCAGCCCTGTCCCGGATAAGACCCGAAAATGTCAATCGGCTGAAAGTGGCCTGGACCTACCGTACCGGAGAACTGGAATATTACCGGAACAATGATGCGGCAGAAAAAGCCGCTTTTGAAGCCACACCATTAATGGTGGAGGGTGTGTTGTATCTGAGCACGCCAAGCAATCGGGTCGTTGCGCTGGATGCCGCGACCGGAGCAGAAAAGTGGACATTCGATCCCGGAGTGAACCTGAAAGCCAATTATTCAGAAATCACTTCCCGGGGCGTATCCACCTGGCCGGGACCAGATGTGGTCCAAAATAACCTGGAACGGAGAATCTACCTGGCCACCATCGATGGCCGGTTGATTGCCTTATCGGCGGCTACCGGTAAACCAATTCCTGATTTCGGCAAAAATGGCACCGTTGACCTGCGAAAGGGCATCGGTCCTATCAGTGTCACCTCACCTCCGGCAATCGTTGGCAACACACTTATCACCGGCTCTTCCATGGGGGATAACCAACGATTGGATTATGAAAGGGGAGTAGTAAGGGCTTTTGATGTTTTGACAGGAGAGCTGAAATGGAGCTGGGACCCTATACCCCGTAGGAAGGGAGATCCGGGAAAAGCTACCTGGAAAGGAAAAAAAGCGGCACAGACCGGGGCTGCCAATGCCTGGTCCATTCTTTCGGCTGATCCTGACAGGGATCTGGTGTTTATCCCCACCACCAGTCCCAGTCCGGATTATTACGGGGGGGAACGTATCGGTAAGAACGAATATGCCAATTCAATCGTAGCCCTCCGTGCCAGTACCGGTGAGATGGTTTGGCATTTCCAGACCGTTCACCACGATCTCTGGGATTACGACAACGCTGCCCAACCGGCTTTGATATCGGTAAAGCGGGATGGTGTGGAGGTTCCGGCAGTGGCGGTGGGTACCAAAATGGGACATATTTTCCTCCTGCACCGGGAGACCGGAAAGCCCTTATTTCCGGTCGAAGAACGGCCCGTTCCGCTGAGCCAGGTGCCCGGAGAGCAGGCCTATCCTACTCAGCCTTTTCCGGTTTTGCCCCGGCCGGTAGGACCGCAGCACATTGGAGTAGCGGATGCCTGGGGATTAACGGAAGCCGATAGGAAAATTGCAGAAAGGCGAATCGCATCCTTAAGGAATGAAGGGCCATTTACGCCTCCCAGCCTGCAAGGTACCATGGTGGCCCCATCCAATGCCGGCGGAGTGCATTGGGGAGGGGTTTCCTACGATCCGGAACGAAACCTATTGATCACCAACATCAATCGCCTGGTAGCTGTTGTCCGCCTGATCCCCCGAGAAAAACTTCAGGAAGAGGAAGGAAAGAACGAGGCCTTATTAAGGGCAGAAACCGGACTTCAGGAGGGAACCCCCTATGTGTTGAAACGAGATTATCTGTTTACAAGAAATGAGCAAGAATTGCAAATGCAAACAAAACCGCCCTGGGGAACCTTGCTGGCCATTGACATGAATTCGGGTGAACTCAAATGGGAAGTTCCGCTTGGCTTTATGTACGATCCTCAAACTTATCCGGAAGCAGTGAATTGGGGGTCTATAAACTTCGGAGGTACCTTAACCACTGCTGGCGGGCTAACCTTTGTGGCCGCTTCACTGGATGGTTTTTTCAGGGCCTTTGATACGGAAACGGGTGAACTGCTCTGGCAAAATCAACTTCCTGCAGGAGGCCAATCAACGCCCATGTCCTATCAGCTGGCTGGAAAACAATATGTGGTGATTTCAGCCGGAGGGCATGGCAAGCTAGGTACTCCGTTGGGGGATTATGTAGTGGCTTATGCCTTGGAGTAAGTGGTTTCTATAAGTTCCCTGATTAATCTCCCCATTTCAAATCGCCTTTTGGCTGGCTTTTTCTGTTTACAGCTTCGAGAATATCAAGGGGTTCACCACAGATAGCACAGATTAACACAGATAAAAGGTCAATCCTGCCGGCATAGTTTACCAATAGTTGAAAAAAAGGTGAATATTGGAGCACCATAATAACGGCCAATACGGAAAGAGCGTAAAATCATTTCGTTTTTGTTTTTGGGATTCGCCAGGCCATTACAAATGGCCTGTTGGCGAGTATTTTCTTTTTACAGCTTCGAGAATATCAGGTCGAAGTTAAAAACTTCGCACAGCGTTAACTGGGTGTAGCATTTTTCTACATCCCTTGTATCCAAGTGAAATGTACACCAGGCATTTGCAAAGCCGGTTTTCTTGGAATAAATGTAATTGATGTACGTTTTTATCGGTGAACCGGTATTGGCATTACAAATGGCTCTTTGCCAAGCATTATCTGTTTATAACCATCGAAAATAAAAAGGGCGAAGTTGCAAACTTCGCCCAGCAAAAAAGAAGATTTCATTTGTATTACTGGTCCCACCAGATCCTGTCCAGCAGGGTCACCTCTGGTACATTTTGGCCATTTCTGCTGACTTCATTGTCCGGATAAGGCAATCTGCGAATAAACTGATTGTTTAAGTCCGTATTGAGATTAGCGGGTAAGGTCATGTCTTTGTAGCCATAATCAAACCGCCTGGCGTCGTTCCAGGTTTCCGGATGCAGGAATAGGGCCACCCATTTTTCTTTCATGATATCATCCAGGGTCAGGGAGCCCGCACCCATGCTTACACCTGGGTCGGATAAATAAGCTTCCTTTTCTGACTCAGGTACTTCCAGCATGTCCATATGGGCTTCAATACCTGCCAAATAGGCCGCATAGGCCCGGTTGGGATCGCTACCCAGGCTCACTTCCGCCTCAATAAACTTTTGCTCTGCAAAAGTAGCGATCAAAAGGGGGGAAAGCTCTGAGGTGTAATACTGACCGGGTATCAAGGTAGAACGGGCTCCTTGTTCCGGCGCATCGCCCCTGCCTGCGCCATTGGGTACACCGATAAATTCCCCATCATCGGTTGTGCCGATCATCAGTGGCAGTCTGGGATCCACTACCGGGTAGGAAGTGCCATCCATGGCCTCAACAAATTGAGTGGAGATCCAACCGCCCAATAGCAGGCTTTCATTATTGATGGCAATCTGCGCCCAGGGATTAAAACGTTGTTCAAAGAATTCCACATAGGCATCGTCTTCATTTCCTTCAAAACCGTTGTCTATGGCGGAAAGCAATTCATTGGTATTGGCATTTGGAGTATGCAGCATAAACCTGGCTTTGAGTACATTCCCAAATTTTATCCAGCTTTCTACATCCCCTTGAAAGATAAAATCATCATCGCCTATAGAAATAGCAGTGGTTCCAGACAGGTTTTGAATTCCCCGGTCCAGGAGGCTTAGAACTTCCGCATAAAGCTGTTCATCGTCATCATAAGCAGGGGTAACCGCACTGAAGTCAAAACCCTCAGAATAAGGCACATCTCCAAAAATATCCACTGTCATTCCCAGGTTCAGGGCCATTAATATTTGTCCGGCACCCAGATAATGTCCTGCATCCGACTCCTCGGCCTTGCTGACCAAATCGGTCAGATCGGTCATCACATTGTACAAATTAAACCAGGTCCCGCTGTAGTTGAGTGGTTCCATGACATCTGAAGCACTGGCCGGATTGGGTGAGGCCAGGTACTGTACATAGTTGGAGGTAATGCTTCCGACACGTTGTACGTTCAATGCTGTTTCATAAGTGGCATTGGTCATCAGGCCCGTGATCGGAGCATCCTGGGGATTATTTGGGTTTTCGTTCACATCGAGAAAATCTTCACAGGAAGATGTCCCCAGTAGCAATAAAAGACCAAATATTCGGTTATATATAGATTTCATAATGGCTGAAAATTAAAGTCCAAGATTCAAATTAAAGAATACACTCTGTACTCCGGGAAAGCCAAGGCCGGTAAATCCTACCGCATTGCCACCAGCTCCTGCGGAGAAAGATTCCGGATCGAAACCGTCCCAGGGGGTATACAGGATGATGTTATTGGCGGCAACCGATACCCTGGCAGATCGAAATGGTGTGTTTCCTAATATAGCCGGGCTTAGGTTATAGGCCAAAGTCAGGTTTCTCAACTTGATAAAGCTGGCATCTGACACAAAGTTCTCACTGGTGGTCCGGTAATGGTTTCTCCAGTAGCCTGCACCGTAATTAACCCCATCAGGGCCCTCTCCTTGCCCAAGCCACACTTCCTGCGTATTTGGCGAACCATCGGCCAGCACACCTTCAAAAACCCTGAAATCTTCCCTGGCTTCGGTGAATTCATTCTTTCCAAAAGCGGAGAGGAAATTATTAAACTGGTTGTATTGCTCCACACCTGTTCGGAAATCTACCAAAAACGATAACTCAAAACCTTTGTAGGTAAAATCATTCCGGATTCCACCAATCCATTTCGGAACGGCATTTCCAAGCACCAATTGGGTACCGGTTCGCACAGGAAAACCATTGGCACCAATGATCACCGGCAGACTTCGGTCCAGAAACAGGTTGTCAGGATCAGTTCCAAACCTTTGGTAGGAACTGCCGAATATGTTGCCGTAGGCCTCTCCTTCTATCAATTTCATGGTTACAGTAGAGCCTACATATCCAAACTGGCTGCCGACTACAATTTCATCAATGC
>NZ_JABURL010000018.1 GCF_014762705.1 Cyclobacterium sp.
AGGAAACACTGGGGCTTGAAGAGAGTGAGGTCTTTAACAATATCATGAACTATGGAAACACAACTGCAGCTACCATCCCCATTGCCATTAGCGAAGCTTTGGAAAAGGGAAGCATAAAACCCAATGACCTTGTCTGCCTGGCCGCTTTTGGAAGTGGTTTTGCCTGGGCATCTGCATTGATCCGTTGGTAAAGTATCTAAGTTATGTTTGAGTTTGAAGAATTGCTGGCCATCACAAAAAACAAATTGCTGTTTGAAAAAATAAGTGAAGCCAAAAAAAGGTTTGTACACATTTTTGCTGAGGTAGCCAATCAAATTTCCGTTGATTCATTATCTAAAGCTCACCAAAAACATCGGGGCATCAAAATTAGTAAAGGTAATGAATTGCAACATTGCCCCTATCAGGTATTGGATGTGTTGAGAGATTTCGATATATCCCGGGGATGTAATATCCGCATCCTCCACTGGTGGGGAAGAGGCTTATTTGTCCTGCTTTTTTTTGGTAAAAATCACGCCTGTCTCAGCGACTCCAAAAAATTAATCGATTGGGCAAGATTACATGACTATCAGATATGCTTGTCCGATTTATGGGCATACGGAAAAATCATCGATGAAAAAAAAATTCAGGAGAGTGAATATTTTAGCCCGGAAAAATTCAGCGCCCATTTAACAAACTTCTCTCACCTTCAATTGATCAAAGCCATTCCCATAGTAGACATGGAAACAGCAGGGGACGAAATTAAAAAAGAAGTAGAAAATATCCTTTATTGGATGCTCCCTTGATAGTCCTTAAAAATGGGGAAAGCGGATTAAACTAGAGCTTCTAATAAAAATGATTAAACTTTTCCCAAACTAAATATAATTTTTTAACTATATAATGTAAATTGGAACCCGTAACAGACACAATCCGTATCACTTTGTAAATTGAACTGAAACACTCATGAAATCGAGCATGGCGAACCTGTCACACAGTGGGATGATTGTTAAACCTGCGAGAATCTATGTGGCAAATAACAAACGATAATAAACATATGAATTATATATTTGCCTTGGTTATACTGGCCTTCTCAGTTGCGCAATCATATGGACAAGGTCAGGTAGTGAACATATATAACAATGACTCCACATTGATGGGAAATGGGGTTATGGTGAATGGCAAAATGGATGGCCTATGGAAATTCATCAACACCAAAACCAATAACCTAATCCAGCAAGGTACTTTCGAAGAAGGTATAAAAGATGGAAAGTGGGTCATTTACTACTCCAATCAACAGCAGCATATTGTCGCAGAGTATAAAGACAATAAACTAAACGGGGCTTTTCAGGAATTTGACCTGGGAGGTGCATTGGTCAAAGAAGCTGTTTATCAGGATAGCGTTTTGATCGGTCCCTATAAAGAATATTACGGCAATCAGGATAATGCTGGATATGCTAATCCCAAGCAGGTAAAAACTGAAGGGAATTATGTTGATGGCAAAAAGCACGGGAAATGGTGGTATTATTTTGAAAATGGTGTAAAAGCAGTTGAGATTAATTTTAAGAATGGATTAATTCACGGACCCTATAAGGAATATTCCCCATATGGCGAATTGATCATTGAAGCAGATTATCGCGACAATCAGACCCATGGTGAATTCAGCCGATTTTCACCTTCTGGAAGAATACAGGAAAAAGGCACTTTTCGCCAGGGAGAAAAGGTAGGCAAATGGATGAGCTTTTTCCCTGACACCAATATAATGGAATCCGAAAAAGAATATGATCAATCCGGGAATAAGACAGGAACCTGGACTTTCTATTATGAGAATAAAAGGACTGCAAGAGTAGAGCGGTATGAAAATGACATCCCTGTTGGTCAATGGGAAGAGTATTTCCCGGATAAATCTCTGGCAAAAAGGGTCACTTATGATCTTGGAGTCCCGGTAGGTGAATACATTGAAAATCACAGTAATGGCAAGCCATCTGTCAGGGGGCAGTATGAAAATGGTTTTCGCACAGGTATATGGAAAAATTATTATCCGGAGGGGAAATTATATGCCATTGGCGCTTATAAGAATGACTTGAAATCCGGTCTTTGGAAATACTTCAATAAAATTGGTATTTTGGTGGCTGAAGGAAATTACCAGCTGGGCAATGAATCCGGACAATGGTTTTACTACTACGACGGGGGTCAACTGAAATCAGTAGGAAGCTATCTATTGGGACAGGAAGACGGCATGTGGGGCCTTTTTTATGACAACAAACAACTGACCCAGGAGGAATTTTGGGACTTTGGCAGACTGATGAATGTCAGTGAATATTACAATTATGACGGGTCCGCCAAACTGGATTCAGGTACCCTTAAGGACGGGAATGGTACCAGGATCACTTATTACATCAACGGGCTAAAAGAATCAGAGGGCAATTATCAATCCGGAAAACCTGAGGGCACCTGGAAGTATTACCATGATAATGGAAAATTGGCATCAGAAGGCCTCATGGAGGATGGAAAAAAAGAAGGCAACTGGAAATATTATTCCAAATCCGGTAACCTGGAAGACCTGATTAATTTTAAAAACGATGAAGTTGTGCCAGAGGAAATGCCCGAAGAAAGCGATCTTTTTCAAAATTTTGACTAATTCCAAACAGTTCCTTAACTCTTATTGTTTATCATAAAAAATCATGTTCGGATTATTCAAAAAGAAAACAGAAATTGAAAAGTTACAGGAGCAATATGAAAAACTGCTGCAAAGAGCGCATAAAGCTTCCCATCAAGACAGAACCCTCTCCGATCAATTGATGACACAGGCAGAGGAAATAGCAAAAAAAATTGATACGCTTAAAAATTAAGCAAGTATTTTATTAGAATATATTGTGATATTTGATATTACAACATATTCTTATTTTTTTACGATATTACATCGGTAATATTCTGTTTTTTGACACCCTTGGAACCTGGAACACTTATTGCCGTATCAATTGATAACAACAATTATTTTACGCCATGAAAAATTCCATAAGTAATCGGTCCCAAATGGTGAAGATCACCAGTATGTTTATTTTCGGCCTGTTTTTTCTTTATACAGGAAGTGTAAATGAAATCAAAGCATCACCTTTTGCAGTATCTTTTCAGGTATTTTATGATGAATTGAGCCCTTATGGCGATTGGGTGGAGGATCCCCATTACGGGTTTATTTGGATCCCCTACGCAGAGCAAGGTTTTCAACCATACAGGACCAACGGCCATTGGGTAATGTCCTCCTATGGCAACACCTGGGTATCTACGTATGACTGGGGCTGGGCACCTTTTCATTATGGCAGGTGGTTTTTCAGTGATATGTATGGATGGGCCTGGATTCCCGGATATGAATGGGGTCCTGCATGGGTCAACTGGAGGTCAGGAAGTGGCTATTATGGTTGGTTTCCCCTGGGTCCCAGGGTACAGTTTTACGCTTCTGTAAGGTTCCCTGTTTACTCCCATTGGGTTTTCGTACCCAGAAGAAGGTTGCTTAGCAGGAATATTTACAGGTATTACCTGCCAGGTAGGAATGTAAATGTGATATACAACCAAACCAACATCATTAACAATACTTATGTATATAACAACCAAACCTATATTACCGGGCCCAGCAGGTCTGAATTGCGAAGGGTAACCCGCAGGGATGTTCCGGTGTATCAGGTAAGAGAAGGCCGAAGACCAGGCAGGTCTTCTATCAATAACAACAACCTGGAACTGTATAAACCGGAAATCAGGAGAACAAATACTCAGGCAAGAGGGGATAATAACCTCAGACCGAGAAATTACACTTCTTCCAGAGAATATAAACCTTCCAATGCCAATCAGATAAGGACTGAAAGAAGGGCCGTGGTACCGGGTACAAATATACGTAGCACCATTAGAACGGAAGCCTTAAAAAACAGGGGTGAATCAAGTAGCCGTGCTGATACCAGAAATGGAATCAATACCCGTAACAACAATTTAAGATCCAGTTCCGCCATGGAACAACCTAATAATTTCAGGCAAAGAAGTTACAATGCGGATACTGAGCCCAATGTAAGGGAAAGTCAGCCCGCTCCATCAAATGCCAGGAGACAAGCGCAGCCCAGGGTACGGACTCCCCAAAGCCAAGCGGATGTAAGGGTTGCCCCAAGGGAAAGAACCGTTAGGCCAAATACCACAAACGTAAATCCCAGGCAAAGAAACACAACGCATAGTACCCAAAGGGTTAGTCCCGGAAATTCCAGACAGCAAGTTCGAAGATCTGCTCCTTCCAATACAATAAACAGGCCGAGTACGCAAAGGCAGAGAAGCCAACAAGTACAAAGTCCTACCCGTAGAAGTAACCCAACTGTAAACAGGAGTAGTACCAGGGTAGCTCCTAAAGCCCAGCCCAGCCAGAGGGGAAGACGCTCCTCTGCTCCATCCACTTCTTCGAGATCAAGACGTGGAAACTAAATCCATAGAAATTAAAAAACGCCAGGTGATCTTCCTGGCGTTTTTTTATTCTTAATACAAAATAAAAACAATTCACAAAGCGGATTTAACCGCAGCCTTCATTTTCTTCAAGCCAGTTTTAGCTACTTCCAAAGGATCCTTTTCCCAATACCCAGGGTTAAATAGTTCCAGGGATAGCACTTTATCTCCTCCCATCTCATTGAGGTCATTGATGATTTGTCCCATAGGGGCTATACCATCTCCCGGATAAACCCGATCCTTGTCTTGCTGTTTTTCTCTGGGAATATCACCTGGGAAGTCGTTCATGTGAAAAATTTCAATGGCCTTGCCATTGATTAGTTTCAACCCTTCAAAGCCAGACCCTCCCCGAAAAAGGTGGTAGACATCTGGTAGCAATCGTGTATCCGGATCATTGGCTACGGCCGCTACCATCAATACCTGTCCCAGGTGATGAAAAGGGGCAAAGGCTCCCCAAAACTCAAGTTGTGGCATTACCCCTGTTTTCCTCCCAAGCTCCAGTAAAGCCTTATATCTTTTACCCGCCAACATAAGATCTACCGGTGCTTCAGCACCTATACCAGGGGCTGCTACTCTTTTGCAACCTATGGCTGCCAAAAGCTCCATTTCTGTCTCCATCTGCTGAAATCCAGCCCTGCTTTTTTCCTCATCAGCCGCCATCCAGGGGGCAAAGCCTATGGCATTCTCAACCCGGAGGCCATGCTCTTGAATCAATTTTCTAAGGTCATCGGGATCATTTCCCGCTGAAATGAATTGCTTGACATCTTCAATCCATACCTCAATCCCATCATAACCTGCCTCAGCGGCAATCTCAATGTATTTTTTCAATCCCGGTTGCTGTCCTCTGATGGTACTGGTATTCAAACAATAACTAAATCGGGTTCTCTTTTTTGGTATTGCAAAAGATGCAGTAGGATTTAATGCCACCATCGATCCCAACCCTATTGATTTCAATAATTTTCTTCTATCGGTTTTCATGGGTATGCCTTAACAATATTTTTGTTTTCACATTGCTGAATTGATTCAGGGAATATGCCAATAGCAAAATTCCCGCAGCGTTTAAAAGTACAAAATAATCTCAGAAATTGAGAAAAATTGGGCATTCCTCAATCAATTCTTTTGAAATTTCAGCACTTCCTTCCCCCAGACAAGGACATAAATGCCCTTCTCTAAAAGGCCTACATCCAGACGTATTAAAAATCCATTCTCTTCTAATTTTTGGATCAAATGTGTTTTTTCTCCTCCTGTCAAATCAATGACTTTCATAGGCAATCCCTCTTCAATAAAACCTTCAACCATAAGTTCATTTTTCACCGGATTCGGGTACAGCCTTACTCCATTGCTTTCTTCCTCCAAAAAATCAACTGCAAGTACCTCAGAAAAAACCTGACTGTGATCTTGATCAACTTGTCGCAGCCTTACAAATACCCTTCCGGCTCCATACATGGGGATAAAATGAGTGTAGTCTATTGTATTATTGGAAAAACCAACAGCATCGATGCGATCTATAACCCGCCAGTCGCGCCCGTCTACAGATGTTTCTACTTCGAAAAAGGCAGTGTTTTTTTCAAAAGCCGTTGTCCAGGCCAGAGTAATACCCTGATTTTCGAGGGTAGAACCAGTAAATTTCAACCACTTAACCGGTAATTTAACTTGATTTACCTCTATTGTAACAACGGCCTCATCACATTGCAGGCCACCATCTCCACATATCTGATACGTGAATTGATCTATACCGAAAAACTCAGCATATGGAAGATACTCTATTTCTCCCGTTACGGAATTGATGGTTAAAGAGCCATTATCCGGCCCATCCAATATACTCAGATAAGAAGGATCAAGTATTTCACCGGGCAAATCATTTGCCAATACATTCAGGACAATGGGCTCTTCCTGATTGGTGATACCTTCATCATTATTGGCCGCTACAATATCAAACACCCCCACTTTATAGGCGGCAAAGGCAACATCACTGGTGCCATTCAGCCGATACCGCAAGCTTCTTACTTCTTCATAATTGCCCATATTGATCCCAAAGGCTTCCAGTTCGGCTACCCACAAGCGAAGGTCCCTGGTAGTTTTGATAAAGGTCGAACCGGCACCTCCATCCAAATCATAAAAATCTGCTGACCATCGCCCCAGAATATTGATGGCGGTGTGGTCAATGCTCAATGAATTTCCGACCAGATTTCCGTCCACATCTGTAAGATAAACTTCATCAAGTATGCTGCTTGGGTCTGCAAATTGGGTAACGAGTATATCAGGAATACCATCACCAATTTGCGTGGGATCTATGATACCGGAAAAATCAAAAATAACGTTTCCCGAGGCGATATTGGCTACGCCAGTTCCATAATCCAGGCCCTGAAGTCCATCGGTCAGAAAAGCAGAAAGATTGGGAGGCACCGCAAAAGGCGGAGGATCTGATATGCCGTTGTCCACTCCATCATATAGCTGACCCAGACCAATAAAGGTACCGGAGGACTTTGCTGCTATGTTTCTAACAGGAAATGCCTGGTAAACCTGAGGCGAAAAACCAACCCCCTCAAGACTCAGCCTCCCATCATCAATACCGGTAGAATACACATTCCCCTGCCAGGTAAATCCCAATAAATGGTGTGAATTATCAGGAAGTACAGTACTAATATCCCCAACTCCCGAAGTCCAATAGCCATTAAAGTCTGTATAAATCCTCGAAGCTCCTCCATAGGTCTGAGATTTCACATCTGACACGCCTAAAAAAAACAAGACAATAAAGTAGCACATTCCCTTTCTAATAAAAAGGTTTTCTGATAAATAGGCCTTTATTGACTGGGTCAAACAAAACATTTTATTTTTCTCTTTCTTCCTGCGCAAACCAACACATACAAAGATTTGAACTTCCTATAATTAAATATGTAGGTTATGTTATAATATTAATATATTTATTAGATTTAAAACATAAATGTAAGCATAAAACTTGTAATATTTATAATAAATTACTTTAAATAACAAAATTTAAAAATAAATTATTTACCTTTATGGACTAAAATGTCTACAAAAGAACAACCCATGGAGAAAAAAAACTTAGTTCCACAATTGGGGATTTTTTTAAAAAAAGACACCGCCTATTTAATTCTGGCAGGAAGTTTTGCCCTGTTGACGGTAGTGACCATTATCAGTGCCTGTAAATTTGGTTCCTACCTTTTGCCGGACACCATAGGCTATTTTAAAATCACCATAGGTTTTTCTGATGCACTAGCTTCTCTTTCTCCTTTTTATCCCTTTTTACTCTCCAACTTCCCTTTATCCCTGATCCCTTTGTTTGATCGGGTATTGTTTTTAAGTCTAATCACAAGTGTATTGGCCATCTATTTACTTTACAGAATAGCCACGCATGCTGACAGAAACGAAGGTGTAATTTTTTTTTCCTTTGGAATAAGCTTGTTTTCCTGGTGGTCGTTCAGGGTTTTGGGGAGTGCACATGCAGATAGTGTCTTCTACCTGATGGTTTTGGTTTGGTTATATAATTTTATCTGGCCGGAAAAAGAGGACAATCATTATTTTCCCGCAATGGCCGTATTATCGGCCCTTATGATCTGGGTTAAATTAAATGCACTCTTTTTAATCCCTCTTTTGTTGATTTGGATGCTTATTGACCGCAATTGGGGGTGGTCAATAGTTATCGGCAGCATGATAGCCTCCTGGGCTCTTTTTCAATGGGTAGTCCCCGAGAATATATTGCAGTTTCACCTGACGGAACAAGTGGCAGGCAAACAAGGCCTGTTAACTCATTTAGCTCTTTTCTACGAAAATCTGGCAAGCTGGATGCAGGTTACCCTGGGTCTTGTCATCTCGGATACCCTCAGCCAATTGATTCCAAAACCTGTAACCTTCATCATGGGTCTGGGCTGGACTTTTTTCCTGACAGCTTACCTGCTAATGAACAAAAATAAAAGAGAGAATAAAACCTACCAATTGTTGCTATTTGGAGTAGTGTATACCCTTTGCTTTTTGGCCTTTCAGCAGTGGTCCGGGTACAGGGAGGTCAATTACCGGACACTCTTTCCCTACCTGCTGGTAATTTCCTGGGCCACCTGGATAACCCTTATTCGTTTAAATCAGAAGAAAATAATGATCCTTTTGGCCATTTGCATCAGTGGGCATACCATGGTAGGGCATGGCCTTCTATGGCAAAGAAAAGACGTATCCTCCCTGACACTGGCAAAAGAATTTCATCAAAGTGAGGTTAGAAAAAACATTGAGGGGGTGTTGGAAGAGGGGCACCTGGAAATACGTACAGATGCCCCAGAGAAATTAATGCTTTCATTTGTTGATTTGCAAGTGCTGCCAATCCAGCCGGGAAACCAATTTAAAGAAGGAAAAAACTACCCCCTAAGTCAGGAGGAAAAGCTTCGGGAAAGAGAACAGGCACTGGAATCCCTACTCAGTGGGAAGGCAGTAATCGTGTTGTTTAAAGCGGATGAATTTTGGGAGCAGGTAGCAGAAAGTGCCGATGTGGCCTCAATTGTTGATGACAGGGTCATGATTTTATCATTAAGCTACCTACCTTAAAAGGTACATTTTGCCATACCCCTTTTTGAAGGCCTTATCAGCAGCACTGCTCCGTAATTCCATAAATTGACCATTTTTCCGGACCAAAACCCTGTAAATATAAACGCCATTGGCCAATTGATCCCCAAATTCATCTTTGCCGTCCCAGGCATAGGCAGAAATGTTATTGCCAATGGAAACAGGACCCAATTCGTCCTGAAAAATTTCCTTCACCACCTTACCGCTAATGGTCATTATTTGAATTTTTATTTCATCAGGAATCTCCGACCCGGTGAGTGTGAAAACAAAACGGACATTGTTGCTAAAGGGATTGGGGTAAGGGTAAAAATGCGTAATCTGACTCTCATTGATCACTTCAAAACTTACTTCATAGGGCTCGGAACCTGCTTCATTGCCAGATGCGTCACTGGCATTGATCCGCAAAGTATAGGTACCATCTGCCAAAGGACCTGGCTGATATTCTATTTTAAAATCTGAACTTTCGCTAGCTTCAAACCATTTCACCTCAGGATTACTGAAACTTATCCTTTCAAAATCACAACCTTCACAAGGTTTTCTGATCATCAGCTCCATGCCAAGGGTGTCTTTTTTTAGCGCTATCTTATTTTCATCTTTTACCAGAGCTGATATGACTACTGTAGGAGAGACAATATCTCCATTCATGATATTCCTTCCGTCAAAATTTACCTCCAGAATGGGGTTGAGGTCATCCCCTTTCACCTTAAAAAATCCAGGAAGATCCAACACATTATTCCGGTAAAGTTGCTCCGGAAATATTCTTGGGTTGGCAAAAACATTCAGGGAATTGTTCCCCGGCCTACCATTCGATTCAAACTCCACGGTAAAGGAAGCAGAAGTTCCGGCCTTTACCGCAGGGATCTTTTTACTTGCCCTATCGATTCTTCTCTGATCAATATTTTGGAAGGTGTATTCTATGGTAATGGAGTCAGTAAAATCGTGTTCGGAAATATTAACAAATTCAAATTCAAGCTCATCCGATTGTCCCTCCAGGAGCAAGGACTCTTTTCGTTTCTCTTTTATAACCAAAACACCTTCCGGTACTCCGGTATAATCTACCTGCCATTTGGCCAACTGGGGCATGGCATTCGTTGGCAGGTCTTCCAAGTCATATCTTAACCTAAGATAAGGGTAGCTTTGTGCATCAAACCGGGAAAGGTCTGCTCCCTCCTCCTCCACATTGCTGAGCAGAGGTACCTCTCCACCATCCGGAGTCACTCCAACAACAACCATATTACTCCTTTCGGATTCGAAAAGGTTTTTTCTTTTAATTTCGTTGAAAAAGCCAAACCATTCCCTGGCAGGCCCTATCCTGGGGGAAAGGATTTTTCCGGAAGGAAAATAACCTGTGATATCTGTTTCAAAAGTAATTACCTGAGATTCCCGCGGTAATGCTGCATTGATATCGGGGACTACTTCTATTGCCTCACCTGGATTCATGCCTTTCCTGCCAAAAAGTATGTAGGGATCCCCCGTTTGCAGGTTCCTTAGTGTAGCCTCATTGGCACCCAGTTCCTTCATTTTAAAATAGGCCTCATCTGGCCAATCAGAAAAAGTAACATTTCCTACCGAGAATATTACTACATAATCATCCTCATGCATCCCATCCACAAAATCCAATAACATGGTCCCATTTGCACCGGTGATATTGGCATTGCGGATACTCTGAATCACCTGCGGTACCCTTCCGCAGGAACGGGGGTCCAGTACATCTATGGTAACCAGAGGAACCGGCAGGTAGGGCTCCAAGGTCCTGTGGTCAAAAGCCATTAAACCCAGGGATCCGTTTGGACAAAAACGGTTAAAGGTATCCAGTATATAAGCCACTCCGTTCAACATGATTTGCGTATTTTCCACATCGTAGCCTTCCGCATCCGTTCCAAAAGTGAAAATATCAATATTCAGGGCTGTTTCCTGAAATTGCCATTCTCGCTCAGATAAATTGACCTTGATATTATCCAGCTGGTTCCTTAGGAATTGGGGCAACTGCCGCTGTGTCCATCCTTCTGGTCCGTTTTGGATATAGGAAAAACTACTGCTATTCCAGGAATCATCTTCGCCTTCTTTGGGGGACAGGAACCGTGTCCGCCAATAAAAGGTAAGCGAGTCCTCAGCTGGAAGATTATCGAAAAGGTCTACCTCCCATTTGGCCAGGTTCTCCGTAGTGATCCTAACTTCTTTTCGCCGGGAACTGGAAAAATCAGCAGTCGTATCCAATTGTAGGACCAGGTTTCTGGGTTCCTGCAAAAATCCCGGAATCTGTGCTATCAATGAAACTTCGGATTCATTTACGATACCAAACTCCAGGGGGAATAGGTTTAATGTACCGCTTAAGGGTACAAAGAAGGAAGCGGAAACGACATTGTTTGAAAAAGTCATTTCTTCTATCATCCTGTCATCATTGATCTCTATACTAAAGACATTGTCTCCAAAAGAACTGATACCTGAGTTAGGAATGACAATGACCAAAGTGTCCTGCCTGAAAACAGGTGCCAGCAACCCTGTTTCTATTTCGATTATACTCCCATCAGGCAATTGTCTTCTAATGTCAAGGCTCACAGAATCCAAATCCACGCGACCCAGGTTTCTGATCAAAAGGGATAGCTCCAACGAATCTGACAAGGAATTTAAGGCTTGACCCCCTACTCCCTGCAGCTGTACCTCTTCTGGTATTATGGAGTAATCTGCCTTGCTGGCAGGGAACATGCGGGATGCAGGATCTCCTAAAAGGATGATCTGATTGGCATGGGATTGATTTACCTCCGAACTTCCATACCTGGAATAAAGCTGTTTTTCCGCCTGAATCTTAACTTTACCCAGGCTTTGGTAGATCAATGAAGAATCAGCAAATGCTTTTGCATAAAATGATTCACTGTACCTCCTGAGATAAACATCTATACCAATATCCGCATGGGCCAGAAAATTGGACGCTCCCCTATCTGGAGTCACGATCCAGTCCTCCCCAAAGGTATAGGCATCCCCATAGGCATTACCGGCATCACAACCATTTAAAAGCAGCACCGGATATTTACCTTCGTTTCGATAGCCCATTTCATTGACACTGGCAAACCCAATATCGATATCGGTGGTCGAAGGGGCTGCGTGGCCAAAAAATGTCACCAAACCCACTCCCCCATTGATTTCATCGGAAATATTTATCAATTCGGTGGTGGCATTTGACCTTTTCCTTACCGTTTCCACATTTCCTCCCAGATAAACATCTTCTGCCACGGCTTTGAAACCGTTCAAAAAATTATAAAAGCGCTCTAATTCAAAGGCTGACCTACCACCGCTTAAATGGACAATATTCTTTTGCCAGGGCTCGGTAACTCCCAAAGCATCCTTCTCCTTGATCTTATCCAAATAGGCACCCACATCGTCCGGGGTTCTCGCGGGAATCCGGCCAATACCAATATTTTGTCCCAATGGGTCAGCGGGATCCAATCCCACCCCAAAACGGTTATCAGAATAGGGATAACCATATGCAGGCACCAGTTCCTGAAAATCAAAAAGTGAAGGGTTATTTCTGTAAAAATAAGTGACCCCTCCCTGCCTCCTGGTATTGATCATACCATAGGCTCTTCCAATCAATAGCAGGTATTCCGGCCGAAACCGATCGTTGTATTCCTTTAAAAAATTCCGGATACCCAAGGGTGTCTTTTCTCCATACGAAAACTGATCATAAAGCTCCTGAACATTCACCGTCAATGTATCAAAACCTCCCCCAGCCGGGGTAGCGCGGTAAGCAGCATAGGCACCTACAGGATCCCCATAGTTGGTCGCCGGCCTCCTCAGCCGTTCGTGGGAGATGATCAGGAAATTGGCATTTTGGGCTAAAAGATTTCGGAACTTAACCCGCTGTAAGACATTTATTTCTTTTACCTGACTTAGGTTTTGTACCAATACAGTGCCGGGCATACCCTGAGTTCCCGTAGGTACCTGAAGCACATTTCCCAAGCGGTTTAGTTCATACTTTACCGGATTGTCAACATCTTTAATATCATAAGCCACATATTCACCGTTATTCCCGGGTATGCTCAGCATTTTACCGGGCTCCTGAAATGCAAATATTTCCTTTTCAAAGTCCCCGGAATAGCCAACCGACCCATATACAAGCCTGGAATAATTGATTGAAATATTGTCCACTGCATTGTTTACCCCAATAGAGGTAACACTAATAAAAAGATTACCATCCACTGAAAAATCGCTTGCCCTCAGGTCCTCTTTGAATACTTTAACCTGGAAATCATCAAAAGATACCTGGCCCAACTCCCTTAGGGAAGCAGCTGAGGGTCCCACTTTTATTGAGGTCAGGTGCGAAGTTTCAGAGCGCCCGACAAGGCTTATTTCCAAACCTGGAGTAATCTCCGCTCTGATTTCCCCAAGGTTTGAGAAATTCAATGACCTACTTGCTCCTTTGGTGACAATGGAAGATGTCCAGCCTTGTCCCTCATCATATTTGGACAACCGCACGCCGGGAAAATAAATTTTCCCCAGAGAATACTGTTCCGAAAAATGTTGCAGAACCGATTTTTGGTAACCGGAGACCTCTACCGCACCGATTGAGGGTGTCGTAAGGACCATTCGCTTACCTCTTTCGCCGGGAGATACCGTCAGGAAAAAGGCAGTGGTATCATTATGGGTATTGTAAAAGGGGTTTGGCAGCAAATCAGGACTATCATACAATGCGGTATCCAAAGTCCCGTCGTTCCGTTTGCCTATAAATTCCAGATAATCACCCTGATCGAAAACGCCATCCTCTTCACCGTTTACAAACACGGCAACTTCTTTGCCACGATGATATACCTGGATTTCCCTGGGATCTAAAGAAGCAATGGGAATACCAGATGCAGAAAATGTGGTATAGCTCAACCTGAAAACACCATCTGCTGCTGTTGGGATCTTATAATAATCCTGCTCATGTTTCACCCACTGGCTTACCTGACCAAAAGCCGTGAAAGAAAACCCAATCAAAGCCAATAAAATAATCACTCTAAACATTACCAGATTAATTGTTTTCCCAACCCCTATAAATCCTGAAATCTTCCTTTAAAGGATTCAATGAAACCTTTACGCTAAAAACATGAGAGAATGGGGTTTCAGAAATACTTCCAATATCAGTCAAGGCATAATCGATCAATACCTTTTCACTGGCTTTAAATCCCAAACCAAAACCTGGCTGTACGCTGGTATATTTCGTACCATCGAAATTATTCAATCTTTGAAAATTACCGGCCCCAAAACGGAAAAAGGCTGTATTTTTATAATCCAGTTCCAGGCCCATTTTTGGATCAACGTTAAAAATCCGGCTTCCATACAAAGCATTACGCTGCCCATCAAAGGTAAGATCCAAATCCAACACGGCAAGGAGACTAATTTCAGATGTAATTTCGAAATGTTTGGCTATGCCTAAAATGGCCCTGGGAAGCGTCAGCTCAATGCTGTTTATGGGAACTTCATTTCGTGTCTGGGAATAGATCTCCCTAACCAAATCTGCATTGTGGGACCAGGCGTTAAAAGTAGTGGTCACATCTCTGGCCATCAACCCAATACGCCAATCCTCCCACAGGTAAATGGCACCAAAATCCAAACCAAACCCCCAGGCTTTGGCAAATTTACCTACATTTCTATGGATAATTTTGGTATTGACTCCAAATTTGAAGTTGTCGCTTACATCCCTGGCATAGCTTAACAATAGCGCATAATCTGCCGCATTGAAAAATTGAATATTATTGTAGTTCAAGGCCCCGTTGGCATCATATAAAAAGCGGGTATCTGGGATATCATCTACTCCAAAACGGATCAAGGATATGGCTATTTGGTTGTCTTCTTGTATATTGGTGGTATAGGCTGCAAAATCAAACTTGGCTATACCCGCAAAATATTCCGCATGCATGAGGGCAAACTCATGTTCATGGGACACCCCAATTAATCCTGCGGGATTCCAATATGCTGAAGTCACATCACTGACAGCGGCAACCTGCGCGCCCGCCATGCCAAGTGCCCTGGCACTAATACCAATATTCATGAATTCATTGGAATATTTGGGGGCCATTCCCTGTCCTCTGACGGATCCAAACAGCAACAGCCCCACCAACACACAAAAATTAGCCCTGGAAATCATAAGATTAAATAATAATTCTGATGCAAAGTAAAAAGAAAAAGGCAATGGAAATATTTTGAAATTAAAAAATTTACTGGCCACCGCAACTGCCATGTTCAAAAACGGACATAAAACTGTTCGCAGACAGCCTTCATTTCAGTTGTTTTACGAAATTTAATGCGATGCGTAAATTTGAGAATAAAATTTCCCTTTTGTTTGGATAAAGAGATATGCGCTTTATGACGCAAATAACGCATTTTGATACAGATTCAGTCCTGGCCAATACCAAAGAGGCAGATAGAAACAGGTATTACAAGGTACCTGATAAAAAATTGGTATTATTTTTCTTGTACCAGGGTAAATAGAATAGATAAAGATGGGTTCAATCCCCAAAAAGCTACTAATCCAGAGAAAATGAAAGCTTCAAACACCCAAACCCAAATGCGGAAAGGAATATTGGAATTCTGTATTTTACATATTATTGCCAGGGGTGAAGTCTATGCCACTGATATGATAGATGAACTCAAGCATGCGGAACTAATCGTTGTGGAAGGCACCCTGTACCCTCTGCTAAACAGGTTAAAAACCTCCGGACTGGCCAAGTATAAATGGGTGGAGTCCGAGACGGGACCTCCCAGAAAATACTATTCCATCACCGAAAAGGGAAATGATTTTTTGAAAGAACTCGATAAGACCTGGTTGGACCTGGACAGCTCTGTCAATCAAATACTCAAAAAACCGAAAAACCAATAGCAGCATTCAGGTTATTAAACTTAATTTTCTTAACCTTAGCAATAGAAAATCATGAAAAAGACAATAAGCATAAATATCAGCGGGATATTATTTCACATCGAAGAAGATGGGTATACTTCGCTAAAGCATTATCTCGATGCCATCAATCAGCACTTCTCGCTATATGAAGACAATCAGGAAATTATTACGGACATAGAAAACCGGATCGCTGAAATCTTTCTCAGCAACCTAAAAAACAACAAACAAGTCATCACAGCAGAAAATGTGAGCAACCTGATTGATAAAATGGGAACCATAGCAGATTTTAAAGCTGTGGAACATGACATGCTGGAAGAAAACAATACGGAAGAAGGGCACAATGATTTTTATAAATACATCACTCCTCCACATCAAAATTCCGGGAAAGGCTATAAAAAATTAACCCGGCTAACTCATTCGAAAATTTTGGGTGGGGTATGTGCAGGCTTCGCCAACTACCTATCTATTGATCCGCTTTGGACCAGATTGATTGCCATATTATTGATTTTCAGCGGAGGACTCAGTTTTAATACCTTTCCCATTCCTTTCTTTTTTGACAGGTTTAATTTGGGAATGGCCATTGGCTGGTGGACAGTCGCTGCTTATATCCTGCTTTGGATCATCCTTCCTGTATCCAACGAAAAACCAGAGGACAAAAACATCAAAAAACTTTATAGAAACCCCGATGACAGGGTAATGGGGGGAGTAGGAAGTGGCTTAGCAGCTTACTTCAATATCGATGTCATCTGGATGAGACTGGCCTTCGTGGGTTTAATTTTTGCCGGGGGATCCGGGTTTGTGTTGTACCTGATCCTCTGGATCATTACTCCTATGGCCAAATCCATCACAGAAAGAATTGAAATGAAGGGAGGGGCCATCACCCTGAGTAACATTGAAAATACCATTCAGCAGAACCTTTCCTCGGAACCAACTAAAAAGGAGTCTACTGGCAAATCAATTTTACTAGCGCCTTTTCGGTTTCTAGGAATGGTCATAAATGGTATTGGTAAAGCCCTGGGTCCTTTTGGAAGATTTCTGCTCGAGGTGGTACGTGTGCTCTTCGGACTCTTCATATTTTTCCTCGGCTTGATCCTGATCATTTTACCCCTTGCCTTTCTTGGATTATATTCCGAGTTGGTAAGCCAAAGCGGATGGAATTATGTTCTGGATGGATTCCCCATTGATGCGGTAGGAGAATTGTTACCCGTATGGCTGGCCATAGCTGCTGCTGTTATCGTATTGATTCCCAGCATCGCATTGGTAATCCTTGGCCTAAGTGTACTCATCAAAAGAAACCTCATTGATGGCCGGTTCGGTTTTGTTATGTTTGGGATTTGGGTTTTGAGTATATTGATCTGCTCCTTCCAGACACCAAAAATCATCAGTCAATTTAAGGCTGATGCAGTGCATGAAGTTAACAAGGAAATGGAGTTGCCTGAGGGAACCCTGTTGATCAAAGGTGAAGAGGGTATATTGGAAAATAAGGATTGGGGACTGGTCAATCTACAGGTAAGGGGTCACGATAAAAACAATATTTATTTGGAGCAGCAGTTCTCCTCCAAAGGCACTGACCGCGAGGATGCCTTAATCCATGCATCTTCTGTGAATTACAACCTGCAAATGGAAGACAGCGTTCTGGTTTTTAGTAAAATTCTCACTTTCCCCAATTCCGCAAAATTCCGCATGCAAAAATTGAATCAGACACTTTACCTGCCCATGAATACCCCTTTTGTCATAGACAGAACTTTGTTGCCAATTTTGAAAAACACCCTGGCCCAGCATGGCTACAAATCCAGGGATATTAGCAGCAGACATCATTGGGTGTTCAATGAAGACGGTTTGCTATGTTTGAATTGCATCAATGATCCCAGGCAATCCGAAGCCGACAGCTTATCAAGAAGCATGTTTCAGGACAAGTATTTTATGGAATAATCAATGTGTTACACCCACTTTTTTCTTACTTTCAGGATTGCAAACAAAGAAGAATTAAATGGATGTTAAAGTTAAGTTTTTGGGTGGGGCCGGTACAGTTACCGGCTCCAGGTTTTTGCTTGAGGCAGGTGGGTTTAAGGTGCTCGTGGATTGTGGGTTATTTCAGGGACTTAAAGATTACAGGCTACGGAATTGGGACAGTTTCCCGACAGATCCTGCCGAAGTAGACATGGTTTTGTTAACCCACGCCCACATTGACCATTCCGGATACCTGCCCAAATTTGTCAAGGAGGGATTCAAAGGACAGATTATTTGCACAGAGCCTACCCTGGAACTGGTAAAAATCCTTTTGTTGGATGCCGGAAAACTTCAGGAAGAGGAAGCAAAATTTGCGGCCAAAAAAGGTTATTCAAAACATTCAAAGCCTTTGCCATTATTCTCTCAGGAAGATGCGGAAAAAGTATTCCCCCTGTTGCAGGCAATCTCTTTTGAAGAAGAGGTAAAACTGAACGATTACATCAGCCTTATGGCTTATAACGCAGGACATATCCTTGGGGCATCAATTTTAAAGTTAAAGATAAAAGGTGAGCATCAGGAAAAGAAACTTATTTTCTCGGGTGACCTGGGACGTTATCGTGATCCCATCCTGAATCCGCCTGCTGACATCCCCTTCGGAGATGTTGTTTTTGTGGAATCCACCTATGGAGACAGAACCAATGAATCCGAGAACCTGGACAAAGAGCTGGCAAAATTGATAAGGACTACTTACCAGAACGGCGGCGTCTCCCTGATACCTTCATTTGCCGTAGGAAGAACACAAATGATACTTTTTTACTTACACCGCTTACAGGAAAAAGGTTTAATACCGGATATACCTATATATGTAGACAGCCCAATGGCCATAGATGTGACTGGGCTTTATAAAAATTTTTCCCATTATCATCATCTTGGGCCTTCGTTAGAAGATCAGGGGTCCAATCCATTTCTTCATAAAAATCTCCATTACTACAGGGATCAGGAGGCTTCCATGAGCCTGAATCATATCCGGGGGGATGCCATCATCATTTCTGCAAGCGGAATGGCTACCGGAGGCAGGATCTTGCACCACCTGTACCATCGGTTGCCCAATGAAAATGACAGTGTGATTTTTGTGGGTTACCAGCCTGAAGGCACCCGGGGTCGAAAAATCCTTGACGGAGACAAAGTTTGCAGGATATATGGTATCGATGTACCTGTAAAGGCAGGCATCCACTTTATTGACGGGCTCTCAGCCCATGCTGATCAAACAGAACTGGTCCGATGGTGTGAAAATTTCATCTCCAAACCAAAATTTACCTTTCTGGTGCATGGAGAAAAACAGGCCAGTGAAAAACTGGCCGGAATTTTGAAAGACAAATTGGGCTGGAATACAATTTGTCCCCATTACCTGGAATCCTTTGAATTATTTACAGGGATTTAAAATACGCAGCCTTAATACTTAATGTAACACAGCGATTTAACTGAAAAAATTTTAATTATTTTTTATGAAAACAGTGGTGAAATTATTCATTTATGGGCTTTTTGCCACAGCATGTCTTTATTCCTGTAAGTCCTCTAAAACTATATCAGTACCATCCGACAAAACAACTGATAAACAAGGAAATGAGCATGCCGGTCGAACTTCCAATTCTGACCAAACCGCAGGAATCGAGGGGCAGGTTATTTGGGTAGAAGGTAATCAAATGCCCCAAAGTTCCGATAAAAAATCTCAGTCTTCGGCCTCCGGGAAGGGGAAACCTGCCAAAAGAACCATAAGAATACATCAACTCACGCATATCAACCAGGCCAGCCTGGGTGATTATCTTTTTGGAGATATTGAAACGCCGCTTGTCGCAGAAGTTGAAACCGATGAGCAGGGTTATTTTAAGGTAGAACTACCACCCGGCAGGTACTCTATATTCACCGTAGAGGAAAATGGTTATTTTGCAAACGTATTTGATCTGGACAGCTACATTCATCCTTTGACGGTGGAGAAAAGCAAATGGAATAAAATTCAAATACGCATTGATTACAAAACTGTTTACTGAACATAAAAATTTGATTTTCAATTTTTTAAAAGATATTCTTATCCATTGGAATAATTTTTTTTGATTAATTTCATCCTGGCATGCAACCATTCTCTGGCCAAATGTATCTACCTAATTGTAAGCCATAAATAATGCCAGCCAAAAACAGATTTACGGACGAATACGATTTGATCAAAGCTTGCCTAAAGGGTGAAAGATTAGCCCATAGGGAGTTGTACGAATTGTATTCCGGAAAATTTCTGGCAATATGCCTGAGGTACATCAAAGATCGGGATCTGGCTCAGGATGTTTTGGTGGAAGGATTTATGAAAATATTTGACAATCTGTCTCAATACAAAAGTGAAGGAAGTTTTGAGGGCTGGATGAAGCGAATAATGGTAACCCAGGCATTGCTTACGCTAAGGAAAAACAAAAAATTACGGATGGAAGTAGATTTGGATGGTCAAAATGAAGTAATTGATTTCAATACCGAGCTGTTTAATTCCGGTGCAGAAGAACTGCTACATGTAATTGCCACACTTCCTCTGGGCTACAGGACTGTTTTTAGCCTTTATGCCATTGAAGGGTATTCCCACAGGGAAATATCAGAAATGCTGGACATAGCCGAAAACACGTCTAAATCACAGTTAAGCAGAGCAAGGACCATGTTACAACAAAAGCTGAAACCTAATCTACAAAAAGAGAAGAAAAATGGAGGATAAAAAAAATAATCTGGATGATAAAATCCGCCAAACCCTCTCAGGGCATCATGAAACACCTGATGATTGGGTATGGGAGAAAATCTCGGACAGACTGGAAAAGAAAAGAAAGCCCATGCTTATCTTTTGGAAAGGCTGGGCAGCCGCAGCTGTATTGATATTGGGATTCAGCTGGTTTTTGCTTCAGCTTACTATTCCCGAAGTCAATAAACCCATCTCCCTTAATTCAAATGACAAAAACGAAAGCGACAAAACAGTTTTTAGCCCTGAGGAAAAGAATGATCTAACTGATCTGGCCGAAGTCACAGAACCTGAGGTAAAGGTGGAGAAGGAAAAGCAACAGCAAAAACCTGCCAACGGCCAACTTTCCAACCAAAATGAGACCGTAAAAGGTCAATCATCAAACAAGCCAAGGGAAAACACCAGCCCTTCCAGAAAACAGGAAGTGGCACTTGAGGCAAGCCCTGACATTTTACCCGAATGGAAAGAAATCATCCTGGTCCCGGATATTGACCTGGCATTGGAAGACACCCCGTCCGGACCGGATCCCGGAGCTGTTGCAGGGGAGGAAGCCTATACGGTAAGGATTGTATCCAGAGGATATGCCCTACAACCCGAAAAAGAGAAACTTGTAGATGGTCTGGAAAACAAAATCGAAGGCTTTTTTAGTAAAGTTGACCAGGGATTTGGCGATTTGCAAGACGCAAAAAACAATCTCTTCGCCTCCCTTGGTACCAAGAGAGAAAAAAAAGAAAACAGATAATCGTATAAACAACATCAACTATGAAAAAGTATGTTATCGCCATTCTACTTATGGCCCTAGTACAGCTGGCATTTGGAAATCCTTCCATTCCGGAAGATAAGCCAGTAAATGACAGCATTATCGTAGAGTTTGGGAAATCCGGTAAGGTGGTTTTTCTCGTGGACAATCCAGAGGACTTTGAACGGTTAAAAAGCATGGACATCAACCAGATCATCAAAGAGCTCAATATACCTGAAGCTGAAAACGATGGTGTAGTTACCGTAATAGAGATGAGACAAAAGGATGGCAACAAAGAAATAGTAAGTATTTATGAAAATGTAGGGGAGACAGAGGTCAAAATTGGCAGGTATAAAATCATTGTGGATGAAACAGGAGGTCGAACCAAAGTGAAGATGGAGACCGGCCCTAAAGAAAAAAAGGACCCTTCTTTCAGAACCTATCTCAATACTGATCTTGGAATCAACAGTTATTTTCAAAATGGCACTATCCCCGGTGCCGGGTCCCCTTTCAGTCCCAAAGGTTGGGGAAGCTGGAACGTGGGATTTCACTGGATGGCAAGTCAAAAACTCACCAAAGGTGCCTATTGGGATTTTGGACTGGGGGTTAGCTGGTATAACTTTAAGTTAGATAACCCCAGGTACCAGGCCATTGGCTCTGAAGATGGCATTACCATGGTCAACAGAACGGATGTCAATGGATTTAAAAGTAAAATATCCGCCTCATACCTTAACGTTCTCAGCATGTTCAGACTGGATTTTGGCAAACTTAATGACAACGGAAGAAATGGGCTCCGCATTGGTGTTGGACCCTACGCGGGCTATCGTCTGGGGGGTAGAAGTAAATTCGTGTACCGGGAACTCGGAGGCTCAGGCCGAAAAAAGGAAAAAGAACCCGCTGGCAGTTATTTAAGCAATTTCAGGTATGGCATAAGGGGAGAGGTTGGCTTTAAAAGCATTACCTTTTTCACCACTTACGATCTAAATCCATTGTTTCACGACAGCCTGAGCCCCGACTTAAGCCCTGTCAGTTTTGGAATAGTATTTTAATTAAATCCACTACTTTATCATGAAAAATCATTTTAAATTCAGTTTACTTCTATCTCTCTTGATTTCAATGGGAATGCTTTCGGTTCAGGCCCAGGAGCTCATCAAAAAGTCATTTTCAGGAATACAAAAGTTGGAAATTAAATCCTCTGGTATCGCCATAGCATATGAAGGTCAGGAAGGCCTACAGGAGTTGTCTCTCGAAGCTTTGTTGGGCAGCAATGAAATCTCCGATAAGTCACTGCTCATGGTGACTGTTGGAAATACCCTGAAAATCGCCTACAATCCTCCCAAAGGAAGCTGGAATTCAAAAAAACAGATTTATCTAAACGGTCCAGCCAACATGATTTTGGATATTAAATCCGGCTCTGGCTCCTTGGCGGTCTCAGGTATTACTTCCAGCGAAACTCATCTTGAAGTAAGCTCTGGCCAGATCAACGCCACAAACCTGACCGGGAATACATGGATCAAAGGCAGTTCAGGTAACCTAAACCTACAAAACATCAATGGAGATGTGACCTGTAGGCTGACATCCGGTAATGCCTCTATAGCAGATATAAAAGGCGATCTGGACTTTAAAGCAACCAGTGGACAGCTTAAAGCAGAATCCGTAACTGGGTTATTGAATGCCAGCCTTACTTCCGGAAACATCCGGCTGAATAGGATCGGAGAATTGGGCAGCCTGGAAATCACTTCCGGAAACATCAGAGCAGACCATGCCGGTTTGGGGAAATCTACTCAGTTAAACGGTTCTTCAGGCAATATTCAAATCAGCACGGCCAGTGATTTTGATCATTACAACTTTGACCTGCAGGCTGGATCTGGAAATATCCGGATAGACCGGCAATCCAAATCAAAATCTCTCGTGATCCGAAATGGAAATTTTCCAACAATAAAAGGTAGGATCAGCTCGGGAAACATCGTGATCCAACCCATCTGATACATCGGGAAAGGACAAGGTTTTTTAATTTTCTCTTCGGTTGATTTCAAAAACCATGTCCTTTTCTTCTTTTTTCAATTTCAAGGCTTTGATGATCCTGTCGGGTGTGGGTTTTCCGATTGAAATAAAAATCAAATTCAAGGCATAGGCAATGGTAAACACCTGATTATCAAAAATAAACAAGCCTGCTGCGCTCAATAATCCTGCCCAAAATAAACCCCAATACCTGCCGAATGTCGCTTTGCCATAATGGGTTAATTTTTCATTTAATGTCACAGGAGCATTCCTTATCTGCATTATTTTTTTGCGAAAAGCATAATACTGGAAAAATAGAAGGAAACCAACAAGTCCAAATATCACATGACTGAGTATTTGAGGAAGTGCAGGCATGTCAAATTGCATGTTCCCACTACTGGTATACAAATAGGCAAAGGAGAAAAACGGTAATGGAACAGCAATCAACAACAAAATTTTTTGCTCCATTAACCTGAATTTTTTCTTTAACTCCAAAATCAGTAATTCCCTATCCATTATTCAATCTGAATGACTACATCAGAACCCTTTGGTTTGGACGAACAGCAGAGGATATACCCTGATTTAATTTCCTGCTCGCTTAAACCGGCATCCTCATCCATATTTACTTCCCCCGAAATCAGTTTTCCCATGCAGGCAGTGCACAAGCCACTTTGACAAGAATAAGGCATGTCCAGGCCCTCATCCAGTCCTGCTTCCAGGATTGTTTTTTTAGGCCCTACATCAAAAGCATACTCCTCCCCTTCCAGAATGATTTTCACCGGTCTGCTGACCACATCTGTCAAACCTTCCTCCTGAGCCGATTTTTCTTTTTCCAAATGAAAACTTTCTTTCAGGATCAACTCTTTGGGTATACCCAGTTGCCGGAGAGCGTCCTGGCTGATATCCATTAATCCCTCGGGGCCGCAAACAAAAAACTTCTGATTGGCTTCAAAAAACTTGAAATTTTTCAGATAAAATTGTTTCACTTTTTCCTGATCCAACCTCCCCCTATCTCCTTCCCATCCTGCTTCAGGTTGGCTCAGTTGATGGCTGACCGCCAACCTGTCCGGGAATTTTTCCTGAAGGTCTTCCAGCAACTCTCGAAAAATGATCATTTCCCTGGAGCGGCTACAATACAACAAATGAATTTGTGCATGAGGCTCATTGACCAGAATGGATTTTAAAATCCCCATAATGGGGGTAATACCGCTTCCTCCAGCAATCAAGCCATAATGTTGCCGATTATCTGAATGATAGTTTGTTACAAAATTACCCAGGGGCTTCATTACCGCAACTCGCTTTCCGGGGAAGAAATGATCATTGATATAATTCGATACCAGACCACCATTGAGCCTTTTAACAGTGATCCCTGGAAATGGATCTACAAATGGGGAAGTACAAAGGCTGTAAGACCTCCTTTCTTGCTTGCCATTTATTTCTAAAATCAAGGTCAGAAATTGCCCTGGCTGGTAGTCCAAAAAAGGCTCAGGCTGCTCGAAATATACGGTCATGGTGTCTGCTGTTTCCACCACAGTTTCCCTGATTCTCAGGGTCAAATAATTGTCTTCTTTTTTGCTGGATTTTTCCCTATTGAATAAATTAAATAACATCTTTTTTATGGCTATATATTTATTGTCTTATCGTACAAAATTAACAGTCCTGCTTCATTTACCTAATGGCAAAAAAATTAATTTTATTATGCTAACTATCAGTGAGACTTTTAGGTTCTCCATTTGATTTAAAATATTTTCCCGGGGTATTGTAGCACTTCCATATCAATTAACGTAATGGTGGCAGAAGATTAAACCAAACTATTGAATGAAAGCAAAAATGTTAAACTACTTAAGCAACAACGGCACCTGGAGAAAGGCATGGATACTAATCCTATTGCCTTTTACTTTTTCCTGTTTGGATACCGATCAGGAAAACATTGACAATACCCCTACGGCCTATGTCTCTTTTTTCAATGGGACCAGCGCAGACAATGAAATCAAAATTGAGGTAGATGACAGGGTTTATGACCGGAAGTCATTTGATTTTGGTCAGTATATTGATTATTGGTATTTCTATACCGGGGAAAGAGATTTCTCCTTTAAAGATCCTGAAACACAGGAATCCGTATTGGATACCACCGTCAATCTGGAAATAGAAAAAGTATATTCCTTTTTTATGACAGAAGATGGATCACAAGTCAAAACCATTTTCACCGAAGACAGCCTCAAAACACCTGATTCCGGTAAAGCTTTGATCCGTTTGGTGCACCTTTCATCAGACAGCCCCGAAGTAAGTGTCTACCAAAGGGATGAAGATGACCCACTGATCGGTGATCAATCCTTTATGGATATCACGGATTTTGTACCTGTGGACATGGGGGAAACGGACCTTTTTATAAGATCCAATGACAACAGCGAGGAGCTGGCCAGAATCAACGATATCCATCTTCGGGAAGGGAGAATTTACACCCTTATCATCAGAGGAAAGGTGCAAGCCGACAGCAATTCTGCAGACGCCTTGCGCTTACAACTGATCAGAAACTACCCCAACTATTAAGTACCTGATAATTTGTTTAACTATTAAGGCTCTCGTTTACGGGGGCCTTTTTTATTTCAATAATTCCGGGAGTATCATCGGCATTTCAATAATAAAAATTAATTTTGTGCTTTAAAAAATGGATCCTTAAGAATATGGTACTAACCCCACTTACTGCAATTTCATCAATTGACGGCCGTTACGCTTCAAAAACAAGCCCTCTGATGGCATACTTCTCTGAATTTGCATTGATCAGGTACAGGGTAAAAGTGGAAATCGAATATTTTATTGCCCTTTGCCAACTACCACTGCCTCAATTGAAAAGTGTGACCCAATCCCATTTTAAATCCATCCGGGAAATTGAATTGCGATTTGAAGAAAAAGATGCCCAGGCAATCAAGGACATAGAAAAAACCACCAACCACGATGTCAAGGCAGTGGAGTATTTTTTAAAGGAACGTTTCTCTTCTCTTGGACTGGAAAAAGTATCCGAATTTATCCATTTTGGTCTCACTTCACAAGACATCAACAATACCGCTATTCCCCTAATGTATAAGAATGGCATCCAGGAAATTATCTTACCTGCAATTCTGGAAATTAAAGAAAAAATAACCAACAGATCCACGCAATGGGATACCGTACCCATGCTGGCCAAAACGCACGGACAGCCGGCATCACCAACGCGCCTGGGCAAAGAACTTCAGGTTTTCGTAAGCCGTCTGAACGGGCAGTTGGAACTACTCCATACCATACCCTATGCGGCCAAATTCGGAGGGGCCACCGGCAACATGAATGCCCATTATGTAGCTTATCCGGAAATCGATTGGAAAAAATTTGCGGATAATTTTGTATCTCAGAAACTTGGTCTTGACAGGAGCTTTCCTACTACCCAAATTGAGCATTATGACCATTTGGCAGCACACATGGATGCCCTTAAAAGAATCAATACGATTTTCTTGGATTTCAGCAGGGACGTATGGCAATACATTTCAATGAACTATTTCAAACAAAGTATCAAAGCAGGGGAAGTCGGTTCTTCTGCCATGCCGCATAAAGTGAATCCAATAGACTTTGAAAATGCAGAAGGGAATTTAGGTATTGCCAATTCCCTCTTCGAACACCTTTCCGCTAAACTTCCCATCAGCAGACTTCAACGGGACCTTACAGATAGCACTGTACTTCGGATTTTGGGTGTGCCCCTGGCCCATATGTTAATTTCCTTGCTCTCCTTGGGTAAAGGTATAGAGAAGCTTGAACTCAACACGGACACAATCAACCATGATCTGGAAGATAATTGGGCAGTGGTAGCAGAGGCCATTCAGACAATTTTGAGAAGAGAAGGATATCCTAAACCTTATGAAGCCTTAAAAGCCCTGACCCGCACCCACCATAAAATAAGCCAAGATTCATTGAAAGATTTTATTTCAACTCTGGCTGTGACTGATGAGGTAAAAGAAGAACTGTCAAAAATAAGCCCGTTTAACTATACAGGGAAGTAAAAACAAGGATTTATAATCCAATTTCATCGACCAAAACTTGACTTTTGTTAATTAAAAATAGAATTTTAATGTTTGTGGCCCTTCAGAAATCATTGGTCTATCAAAACAAAATTTTATTGAGTGATAAATTGAAATAATTTATTACTGGGGATTTATTTTTTAAATCGACAAATCGGTGAACCCTTTTGTATAAAATTTGCTTATGTGAAACATAATGAAAAATAATATCAGTAATTTTCCGTAAATTAAATCAGTATTCAAATTCAGGTCTAATTGGTTCTTGATAGGATAATTAGCTTATATACCCATTTTACCATTAATTTATCATGCTATGTTGAATAAAAAAGGATATTTTTCACATTTAGGATCGGATTTACCTGCCGGGCTGGTTGTTTTTTTGGTGGCGCTACCCCTTTGTCTTGGCATCGCCCTTTCTTCTGGAGCACCGTTGTTTTCAGGAGTAATTGCAGGAATTGTAGGTGGTATTGTTGTAGGATTCTTATCTGGCTCACATACCGCTGTATCAGGTCCTGCTGCAGGCCTTACGGTTATCGTATTGAATGCCATTGAGGACTTGCAGGCGTACGAACTCTTTTTAACGGCTTTGGTCATCGCAGGTATCATCCAATTTGTCCTGGGAATAATTAAAGCAGGAGTAATTGGCTATTATTTCCCAACTTCGGTCATCAAAGGAATGCTGGCGGGGATTGGCATCATACTGATTATCAAACAAATACCATTTGTTTTTGGTACTAACTCAAGCGAACTGGTAGAAGATTTTATTCCCCTGGTAAATGATCTGGAAGCCGTACTCGCCTTACAATCTTTAAGTGAAACCATTAATTTCGGTGCCGTTATCATAGCTGCTGTATCCTTGTTTATTCTGATTTTCTGGGAAAAACCTGTAATTAAAAATCACCGTTTCCTACAATTTATTCCCGGCCCATTACTGGCAGTTCTATTGAGCATTGGGATAAACAAAATCTTTAAATTCCTCATACCCGGTAGCGGTCTCTATGTTGATGCCCAGGATAAGGTAACTCTTCCTGAAATATCCGGATTTTCAAGCCTTGGAGAGCATCTGTTCTTTCCTGATTTTTCCGGGGTGTTTAATCCCGAAGTTTGGGTTATTGCCATCACGATTGCCATCATCGCCAGCCTGGAAACGCTTTTATGTTTGGAAGCTTCAGATAAAATTGATCCACAAAAGCGGGTTTCCCCGCCCAATCGGGAACTATTGGCTCAGGGAGCAGGAAATTTCGTCAACGGATTGGTAGGCGGAATGCCGATTACAGCTGTAATCGTAAGAAGTTCCGCAAATATCAATTCCGGCGCAAAAACCAAAATGTCAGCAGTATTCCACGGCTTATTGCTGCTTACCAGTGTCTTGTTGATACCCAATTTATTGAATTTGATTCCACTTGCCAGTTTGGCTGCGATTCTCCTGGTTATAGGTTATAAGCTTGCTAAAATATCTCTTTTTAAATCCATGTATAAATTGGGTTGGGACCAGTTCCTGCCTTTTCTGATTACCATTTTAGGTATCGTCTTCTTTGATTTGCTAAAAGGTATCGGCATGGGCATGATTGTCGGAATAGTGTATATTTTGAAAAGGAATTATAAAAATTCACACGTCTTCAAAGATTCCAGAGAAGACGACGAATCCATCATCCATATTATTCTTGCCGAAGAGGTGAGCTTCCTAAATAAGGGATCGCTGATCAAAACCCTCAAGGAAGTAGGCGAAAACAAGAAGGTCATTATAGATGGAAGCAATTCAAAAATCATCGATTATGATGTGATTGAAGTCATCAAGGATTTTCAGGTCAACGCCAAAGAAAAAAACATCACCGTTGAGGTAATTAATATCGATAAAGAAAACACAACTGTATTGAACTAACATTAGGCCCTCCAATATCCGTATTGGAGGGCCTTTTTTTTACTACTATTTTTTTAAGTCGGCTAATTCGCTATCAAGAAAAGGAATAATCAGGTGCCATTTCTCCCCATCCTGTCTGATTTCCAATTCCACCATTTCATTATTCTCAGATAAAATCCTAGCATCAGTTATCACACCCTCTTCTTTGGAGGGTACCAACAGCCAGACCAAATTGGTAGATTTCTCAATATTCGTCTGGTAAGTGCTGACGGTATTGGGTTCAAATAAATTATACTCCGGGCTGTACCATCCCTGTATTTCAGGAGTTTCCTGACCCTTAATCATCTGCACTACGTGGTTCAGATTGTCACCCACAGGCATGATGGCCAAATTCCCCTCCTGGTATTTGCCTGTAAACTGAAGCTTGTCCTGGCTTAGCCTGACATCCGGATGCCAGTGCCACAAAGCCATTATTTTTCTTGGTCTATCCGTGATCACCCTGTCCACCACCACCCAAAATGCTTTGCGCACATAAAAAAGGCTGCGCACATGGGTTACTTTTCCATCCGACTCCTCAAATTGATCAAAACTTTGAGAAGCATAGTCAAAATCTGTTGCTATTTTCACATAACTCTGATCCAATGCCTCCGCGGCATGGGTAGGGCCTGGTAGCTGTCCTTTTCCATCTATGAGCAATACATTGTGCCCCTTGCTGCTTTTGGCGTAGGGCCTGAATTTTTCTGCCACCGCACCAGTATAGGCGAACCTACCTGCATCAACCAAGAAGTCCTTTCCAAAAGCTGTCACTGAAAGATGCAATTTATCGTTGTGCTGGTGACCACTACCCCAGGGCCCCATATCAAAAAAAGACCAATGTGCCGATGCCTCAAATCCACTTCTGGAAATCAACTGGCCGGCCCAGGGAAAAAAGAAGGAAGGCCCCTCATTTGGAGCAATACCTGCTTCTCCATTACTGGCAATGAATGCCCAGCCCGGTTCGCTAAATTTTTCGGCTCCTTCTAAAATAAGTTCCCTGTCACTTCCCCTGTCCCCGTCATTGTTAAGGATACGGTGACCGTCCGGTCTCACTGCCTTCGCAATGTACCCATACATACCCTTTATGGTTTGGGTAAAATAAGCGGGAAGTTCACGGCCCGCAGTTTCACACAAAGATTGAAAAAGTTCAAAATTATGCAGGGACACATTGTGGTAGTGGGAGGCAAGCTCAGTCTGCACTCCATCAGGATAAACCTGATCCCGCATACTTGCTGTCATTGCGGCTATGGCATAATCCAACCAGTCTTCTGAAGCTTTGAACTCAGGAAAATAAGCGGCAATGGTCGCCAATGCAGAGATCTCCATGGTCAGCCAGTTATTGCCCCCATGAAAATTCCGGCTGTAATGGGCATGATCCGGCAGGCTGCTGAGGATTAACAAGCGGGTGGCGGGAGAAAGATATTCACTTTCCATCATGCCATAAAAAACCCTGGACCAGGCCTTGGCCCTGGCAGCAACCTCCAATCCCCGCCAAATGGATTCGTAACCTTTTTCTCCTGGATAAGGCATGCTCTTGATGATAAAATCCTTTAAAAATAAATCCATATAGCTGGCATATTTTGGATTGCCGGTTTCAAAATAGGCATTCATCACCTGCATCAATTGACTGTGCCGATTTGAAAGCCAGGCCCACTCCCTGTCATTGTTTGGCCCCTTATAGTACCAATCCCGATGTCCATCCGGAAGCAAAGGCACTTTACCTTTCACATTCTGAATGGTGAATACGTCTTTCAAAATGGTATCTGCTTCTGCTATGGTCTTGTCAGTTGATGAAAGGGGAAGTGTTTTTCGGAGGGAACGGGCATTATCCCCTTCCCTGTAGTACTCAAGTAAGTTTTCCGCTGCCAGTACCCAGTTTCCCTGCTCTTTGGCCTCTTTCACAGCGGCCAAATCGGAATGACTCAAATCCAGGTGGTCAAAGATACCCTTAACCGTTTCCGGATAAGCCTGATACAGATCTTCAACAGTCTGGATGGATTGCCAATCTTTCTGAGCGGATACTTCACAAACAGAAAAAAGAGTGAGAAAAAGAATCAGGAGGCAATTTTTGGATATTGAATTTTTAAGCATCACTTTTCAAAATTGTTGGTTATTAAATGTACTTAAAAACAGCAGAAAATACCTGACAATTCGGAATCCAAATAAAAAAAGCCTATCAGGTTTCACCTGATTCTTTTAATAAAAAGCTGATTATCAGTAAAAATTGAAATGTTAGTGGTGTTATAGAAAATCATAACAATTCCAATTTAATCCGATAACAAATCTTCTATCTCCTTTAATATCGTTTCAGCTTCCTCCTTTTTCAACTCAAAAGCCTCGTCATGAGAGGCATTGTTCAAAAAATGCTTCCAATGCTTTTCTGCCTTTTTCAAAGTTCGGGGGCTGATATCGAATTCGGTATAATCGAGATGAACTTTGGCCAATGCAGCCGCTTTGAAATTGCCAAAAAGGTATATGCGAAACAGATCCACAAACTTTTGGCTTAAATCAAATTCTTCCAATAAAGAAACCAACCCGCCATTATGTGCATGGTTAGTGGGCTTATGAATTACGGCCAATAAAGCATCTAATGATTTGTCACTCTCTTCCGGTATCATGGACAAAGTCTTTGCCGCCAAAAAAGCCTCTTCCATATCTCCTTCGTTCATTACCTGTATCAACTTTTGACGTACCTCTGGATTTCCCATCCGCGCCAGGTGCTCCCCGTATTTCAAAGGCTCTTCCTGATCCTTGTCCAACATTTTCTCCAAAAGGCCATTGATTTTTTGTTCCGTTTCTTCAGTCATAAGTATAATTTTAATCGATTTAAATCTTCTTTGAAGGTGAATTTTAGTTTATTTTTCAAAACAAAAAACAATCCCACAAAAATTCGGGGACTGTAAGACAAATAAAACCAATTTGCTTGAAGCAAGACCCATAAATCGACCCTCAATCATTCTCGGAATGGTTTTGCTGGTTTTTTTTGGGAAGCCGTCCTGCTTTTTTTAAAGCATCGTGAATTAGCCACTCCAGCTGTCCGTTGGTGCTTCTGAATTCATCCGCTGCCCACTTTTCCACAGCCTTCATTAATTTCTCATCTATCCTTAGGGCGAAGGGTTTCTTTTGCGCCATTTTATTATTTAACTATTTTCCAATTTTCCCATGCCGCCATCAGTTCTACTGGTTTTCGAGTGCTCAATACAAAACTACCCTTTTTCAGGTGAACCCTTATGGCATGCCTTACACTGAAGATGTAACGCCACTCCCCGCTCAGGCTATACCTGATCCCAATGCCTCCTGTTCCCCAAATTGCACGGGCAGAAACAGGCTCAATCTTCTGAATGCTCCCCCAGGAATACTTTTTCCAGGAATTGATAAAAGGCGGACTTTTAAAACTTAGCCCCCAATCATCCATCCTGATTTCCAGCTTCATCGTCAGTAACAACCAGAAAACCGAAGCCATTAACAGCATCAGCAGTGTCAGGGCTATGGTGCCCTGGAGATCTGCATCTCCGAATAGATCCTTCACCAGCAAAATGATGCCAAAAAGCAGCGAAAGAACCAGAAAAAGGGGAAGCAACCAGATTTTCCTCAAGTATTGCTCTTCCTTAAACACCATGTTTTATGGATTGAGGGTTCCTACATTCACCACCGGGCTGGCATTTTTATCCGAGCAAAGCACCACCATCAGGTTGCTTACCATAGCCGCTTTCTTCTCGTCCTCAAAATCGATGATTCCCTTGATTTTCAAATCTTCAAGTGCCATCTCAACCATGCCAACCGCCCCATCTACAATCATTCTTCTTGCTGCAACAATGGCTGTTGCCTGTTGCCTTTGCAACATGGCGGAAGCTATCTCCGAGGAGTATGCCAAATGGGAAATCCTGGCTTCGATCACTTTTATACCGGCATGTTGCAAGCGGTCACTGATTTCATCCTCAAGAGATTTATTTACATCCTCCACTCCGGAGCGCAGGGTTACTTCCGCATGTTCATCCTCAAAATTGTCATAAGGATAGGTTCCTGCCATTTTTCTCACCGCAGCATCTGCCTGCAAGTGTACAAAATTTTCATAGTCGTCCACATCAAAGGAAGCCTTGAAGGTATCCTCCACCTGCCAGACCACAATGGTACCCACCATTACCGGGTTACCGATTTTGTCATTCACCTTTAATGGTTTGTTTTCAAAATTCCTTACACGCAGCGAAATTTTCTTTTTGCTCATAAAGGGATTGACCCAAAAAAAACCATCTGCCTTAACAGTACCTTTGTAGGAACCGAAAAGGAGAAGCACCATGGCTTTATTGGGCTCAACTATGAAAAACCCGGGTAGAACAAGGAAAAACACAAGTGCCGCAGGAAGGGCTAAAATAAAGGCTTTTACCGCAAAGGCAAAAATCGTGAGGGCAAGAATGCCAATAGCTACCAGAATTAACAGGTATCCGGATTGGGGTTTGATTGTTTTTTCCATATTGATTTAATATTATTTTGATATCATTTCAATTATACGGAAAATTTTTTATTTGGTTTGGTTTAGCTGTGTTTATTATAATAGTTCAAACCCAATACCATCTGGCTTTTACTATTTTTCTAAGCTGCATAGGATTGCCCAATCCTGTCTGGAATAACCCGGAAAACAAGAATTAATCCGGGTGACCATTCTTTTTACCAACCTGAATAAAACATAGGGAAAGTCTAACTTAACCCTGCGCTATTTGAATAAAGTGAAAATTAGGTGGTTGGTTCAGGAAAGCTTGTCCGAAAGTGGAACATGAGTGTCCGGTTACAGAACCCTTAAGCATAATCTCGAGAGATAAAGTACTGATAATGTGACTGATAAAAAAATGGCACTATACTGGATAAATAGAGTATTTGAATGGTTTTAATCTGCGATTTTCCTTGAATTATCAATATCTTTATTACATTTAGTCCTTCAAGAGCCTTGTTTTTTTTACAATTAGCTGAAAATAATGTATCAGTTTTAGTTGTAGGAAATATTTACGCTTGAAGTTCAATACAGGATTCCAGGCTGCTTTGGTATTCAATCCGTTAATCATTAATACCATAAAATAACGCCTGTGCAGGCGATACAAGGAGGGATGATTATCCAACCTGCGGGATTCTCCCAAGCGTCGAGTTGGGACAAGCTAAGTGACCATTAAGAAATAACTATAAACAGATGAAAGTAAAAATCTCCATATTGTATATACTCCTATTGTCCTGGTTCGAGTTGAGGGCAACTGCGCAAATAGAAGCCCGAATTGCTCAATACCCGGATGTCTCTACCACATCCATTACATTTTCCTATGGAGGAGACATTTGGATAGTGCCAAAAAATGGGGGCCTTGCCCAACGGTTAACCAGCGCAAATGGAGAAGAATCGTTTCCCCGATTTTCTCCTGATGGATCTGAGATTGCTTTCAGTGCGAATTATGACGGAAATGTGGACGTATATGTAATGCCATCAAAGGGAGGTGTACCAAAACGAATCACCCACCATGGAATGAGTGACAGGGTAGTGGATTGGCACCCGGACGGAAATCACCTGATTTTTGCTTCCGGAAGGGAAAGTGAAAAACAGCGTTTTTCCCAATTTTACAAGGCATCTTCTCGCGGAGGACTACCTGATAAGCTTCCAGTACCCTATGGGGAGTTTGGGATGCTTTCTCCAGATGGACAGAAAATGGTCTATACCCCCAAAAGTCGTGCATTCCGAACCTGGAAGCGGTATACAGGGGGCATGACAACCGATATTTTCATTTTTGATCTTGAGAATTTTGCTGCCGAAAATATCAGCAACAGCACCTATAACGATGAATTTCCCATGTGGGCTGAAAACGGAAACATCTATTTTCTTTCCGACAGGGGTCAAAACCAACGCAGTAATATATGGCGATATGACATAAAAGAAAAGTCCTTGCATCAAATCACACACTTTATGGATTTTGATGTGCATTTTCCAAGCCTGGGATCCGGGGATATCGTTTTTGAAGCGGCAGGCAAAATTTACCTTTTGGATCTAGGTTCAGAAGAATATGAAGAAGTGGCCATACAGGTCAGTGCTGATTTGGCCACTTTGATGCCCCGAAAAATCAAAGTTGAAGAACATCTGGCCAATGCCTGGCTGGCTTATGATGGCAATCGTGCAGTGGTGGAAGCAAGGGGAGAATTATTTTCAGTACCCGCCAAAGATGGGGCAGTGATCAACCTCAGTCAAAGTCCGGGTGTTGCGGAGCGCTACCCCTCCTGGTCACCTGACGGCAGGTATATCGCCTACTGGAGTGACCGTACCGGTGAGTATGAACTAACCATCAGAGATATGGAGAGCCCCGGGGAGGAGACAACCTTGAGCGATTATGGGCCAGGATACCGTTATCGGATTTTTTGGTCGCCGGACAGTGAAAAAATGGCCTTTATAGATAAGACCATGACACTGTACATTTACGATCACAATACAAAAGTCACCTCCCGGGTCGATCAAATGAAATTCCTGTATGAAGGAGGATTGAGGAATTTTTCAATTTCCTGGTCACCTGATAGTCGGTACCTTACCTATGAAAAGGACTTGAGTAACCGGAAAACTGCCATAGCCATTTACGACTACCAGGAGAAAGCCCTTCAGCAGGCAACATCGGGTTTTTATGACGACCAAAATCCAGTCTTTGACCCGGAAGGAAAGTTTATCTTTTTTATAACACAAAGAAATTTTGACCCTGTATACAGCGATTTTGAAGGAAGTTGGGTATATGTCAATAGCAGTCAACTGGCAGCACTGCCCCTTTCAAGCGAAACGCCTTCTCCAATTTCCCCTAAAAATGATCATACCCCGGTAAAGGATGAAACGGAAGAAGCTTCCAAAGAGAATGGAGATACCACAGAAAAGAAAAAGACAGAGACAGCAACCACTACCATAGATTGGGATGGAATGGAGGAGCGTTTGGTGATTTTACCTCTTAAGGCTGGAAATTACAGGACTATGGGGGCTGCAAAAGGTAAAGTGACCTATCTGAAATATCCGGTGGCCGGGACCCCGGAGGCCAAGGCCGACCTGGTTTACTATGATGTGGAAGAAAGGAAAGAACATACCATTCTGACAGAAGTGGGCGGATACCAATTGTCGGCAAATGGTGAAAAGCTACTTGTCAATAGCAATGGATCATTGGCGGTAATCCCAATGAACAAAGACCAAAAAATAGAGGACAAATTACCCCTTTCAAAAATGGAAATGACGCTGGACCCAAAAAAGGAATGGAAGCAGCTCTTTATGGATACCTGGCGTTTTGAAAGAGATTTCTTTTATGATCCCAACATGCATGGGGTAAATTGGGAAGCCATGAAAGAACGTTACGAAAAACTGCTGAACCATGCAATTACCCGTTGGGATGTCAATTACATTTTGGGGGAATTGATCGCTGAAATTTCGGCTTCACATACCTATAGGGGAGGTGGGGATACAGAAAAGGCTCTTAGTAAGCAAACAGGTTACCTGGGTATAGATTGGGGATTCAAGGAAGGTGCATTTTATATAAAAAAAATCATTCGCGCAGCTGCCTGGGATACCGAGGCCCGTTCCCCCCTGGCCCAGCCTGGCACCAACATAAAAGAAGGTGATTTTATCCTGGCAGTCAATGGCATACCTTTGGATGCAGATAGGGATCCATGGGCTGTATTTGAAGGATTAGCAGAAGAAACAGTTGAACTAACGGTCAACCAAAACCCGGAAATTAAAGGTGCGAGAAAGGTATTGGTCAAGACCCTGGCCGATGAAACCCGGCTTCGAAATCTGGCCTGGATAGAATCCAACAGAAAAAAAGTAGCTGAGGCGACCGGGGGAAGGATCGGCTACATTTATGTGCCAAGCACGGGTCAGGATGGACAGGAAGAACTGGCCAGGATGTTTTACGCACAGTTTGACAAAGAAGGCCTGATCATCGACGAACGCTTTAACAATGGCGGCCAGATTCCCGATCGGTTTATAGAATTGCTTAACCGCCCTGCCCTTGCTTTCTGGGCGGTGCGTGATGGACAAACCTGGCAATGGCCTCCGGTGGCCAATTTTGGTCCCAAAGTAATGTTGATCAATGGGTGGAGCGGCTCCGGAGGGGATGCTTTTCCTGATTATTTCAAAAAAGCCGGTTTGGGGCCTTTGATCGGTACCCGAACATGGGGTGGATTGATAGGCATAAGCGGAGCACCAAACTTGATTGATGGTGGTAATGTGACGGTACCTACTTTCCGGATGTATGATCCTGACGGGCAATGGTTCAGGGAAGGTTATGGAGTCGACCCTGATATTAAAGTCCCGGAAGACCCGACCCAGTTGGCACAGGGAACAGATCCTCAACTGGAAAAGGCCATTGAAGAGGTGTTGCGTTTACTGGAGAATCAACCAAACAATATACCAGCCGTCCCAGCCTATGAAGATAAATAATGTGCATAACTTGTGTTTATTTCAAATTTATTTGTGGAAAAATTGTTTATAAATAATAACTTATAAAATTGCTATTGTAATAACAACTTGCTACATTTAACAGTATCAAGTAAGAGATAAAAGGCCGAAAGTAAAATTTCGGGCTAAGGTCAAATCACGGGATTGAGAACAAAATGGGATAAAACTTTAGTGTTGAAGCCTGAAACGGGAAACCGCAGACGTTCCAAAATTCAAGCTTGAAATCCGAAAGGATTTTTAGTAGTGGTTTAGATCCTAAGGCCATGAACCTGGGAAACTGGGAGAAAGTCACAATAACTGTAGCTTGGCATGATATAAAGACTACGGTCCTTACATTATGGAACGGGAAATATTCGCAAAGAATGCTTCCCGTTTTTGTTTTTCTACTTTTTCGGAAGCGTAGAGATTTTTATGCCTCTAATTAAAAAAAATATACCTTCCCTCCCCTGCCCTCTCAAACCCGTATTTTGTCATTCCTCATAATTTTTTATAAAAGTCAGAAGATAAAATCATTTTTTTATATATTGTCCAAAAGTTTTGATTAATCAACCTCAAACAATATTTAAAACTTCTAAACCCAATCTCAATGAACGAAAACATCAACAAAAGCGCACTCTTTAACGGGAGTTGTTTTGCTTTGATTACCACCGCCTTTACCTTTAGCATCAGGGCCGGCATCCTGCCACAGCTTGGCGAAGATTTTGGCCTTTCGGCATCTCAACTAGGCTTTATCAACTCCATGTGGTTTTTGGGATTTCCGATTTCCATGATTATTGGAGGGATTGTTTACCATTCTTTTGGTGCCAGAAACATCATGCGGGTGGCATTCGTTGCCCATACCTTGGGTATTTTATTGACCATTTACGCTGGTGGTTATACCACCTTACTGATTTCCACACTATTTATCGGGTTCGGTAACGGGTGTACGGAAGCAGCCTGTAACCCCATGATAGCGGATATGTATTCAGGGGTGAAAATGAACAAAATGCTCAACAGGTTTCACATGTGGTTCCCGGGTGGTATCATGTTAGGTGCCATCATTTCCAATGTGATGACCACCATGAATCTGGGATGGGAAGCCCAGATGTGGATCACCATGGTACCAACAGTGATTTATGCCGTATTATTTTATGGAAAAGCATTTCCAAAAGCAAAAGTGGAGGGAGCTACCTCATTGGGCAATAATTTTAAAGCATTATTCAGTCCGGTATTCCTTTTTCTTTTCGTTTGTATGTCCCTTACTGCCATTTCCGAGTTCGGACCGCAACAGTGGGTTAATATCGTACTGGCAAACAGTGGTGCAAATGCAATGATTATTCTTGCACTGACCACAGGTGTAATGGCCATCGCCAGGTTCTTTGCAGGGCCGGTTGTAGAAAAGCTGGGACAAACCGGCGTGTTATTGGCCGGGTCTATCCTTGCTACTATCGGAATTTACCTTTTCAGTATGGTGACGGGTGGGATTGCCTATTTTGTAGCCATCATTTTTGCCTTGGGAGTAGCTTACTTCTGGCCGGTAATGGTAGGTGCAGTAGCACAGCGAGTGCCACTTAGTGGCGCTTTGGGCATGTCCATAATTGGTGGAATCGGTATGTTTTCCACAGCTATCTGGCAACCTATCATTGGTGGATGGATTGATAGTTCCAGAGAAGAATTGTCTGGAAGGTTTTCTGGGGAGGAACTGGAGCTTATGGCTGGCCAGGCTACCTTACAGAACATGGCCTTATTTCCGGCCATCCTGATCGTACTCTTTATCATCTTTTTCTTCTGGCAGAAAAATTCCAAAAAAACGGAAATGGTGAGTCCTGTTTCACATTAAGAAAGAAAACATACACCAAATACTTTAGGGAGCCGATTGTTATCGGCTCCTTTTTTTGACTTTAAACACCTGGCGGCAAAAGATCCATTTTTATCTTATTATTAAATCTTTGTTGTTTTTGCACTCCCATTGATAATTTAAAAAGGGGTCTTAGGATTGATTAAATTTTTATACTAAATTTAAAACAGAATATCTGACTGATATTCAAGCCATATGGCAAACCAAACAGCTTTAATCGTGACCAAGGTTACTTTTTTTATACTGGCTACATTTATTCAGTTGGGGAATATTCATGCGATTGACTTTCATCAGGAGGCAGATAATTTAGACAGCCTTCGCTTGCTTTTGGATCTCTCCAATCAATTGGCATATACCCAACCAGAACGATCTTTTGCCTATGCCCTGCAGGCCTATGCAACAGCCAGGTTATCAGGCTCTCCGGCTATCCATTCTGAGGCTGCCCAGGTGCTTGGATACAGTTATTACGATCAAAGGGAATATAAAAAAGCCGAGAAAAAACTTCTTGAAGCTCTGTCCATTACCAAAAGATACAAGCTGAATAGCTTGAATGAGAAAAACCACAATGCGCTCTATCAGCTCTACCGCAGAATGGAAGATTTTGACAGGGCAAAAACACATATTGATCTGGCACATGACTTTGCTATCGCAAATGGAGACCCAATACGGTTGGCCAATATTCTGAAAGGGAAAGGGCAGTTATATAAAGAAATGGGGGTATTGGAAAAAGCAGTGTCAAGTCTCCTTCAGGCCATCCAGGTAATCCAAAATAAGGATGAACCATTAGACTACGCCTTATTCATAGATTGCGAAACAAGCCTGGCTCTGGTATATACAGAAATGGAGGATCATGATCAGGCAAGGTATTACCTGAACAGTGCTCTTAGCCATGCAAAGACCCAACAATTACCCGTGCAAACCCTTTACGCCCACCTAAATTTGGGATTGGTTTATAAAAAGCTGGCGGACAACTCAGCGCAGGAAAGTTTGTATGATTCTGCTAAGGCGCATAACAGTCTGGCCCTTTCCCTGGCAGAAAAGCAGCATCGAAAACCAGAAATCGCCATGATCCTGAACAATATGGCCTTCCTGGCTTTTGAGCAGCATGATCTCCCCGAGGCCAAAAGACTTCTCTCCAAAGCCATACCGATTAAGCTTGAAACTGGCAACCACAGAAGCCTGGGTTATGCCTATTGGTTAAAAGGGAAAATTATCTCCGCTGAAAACCAGTCCATGGATGCCGTAAAGGTTTACCAGGAAGCCATCTCCTATGCCCAAAAGGGAAAAGCCCTTTCCCTGTACAGAGATTTGCTTGAAGACCTTTCTGAGGAATACTATAAACAAAAAGACCTGCAGGCCTATCGCAATAGCCTTCAGTTAAAAGAAAAATTATCTGACAGCCTTATCAACCTGGAGAAAGCCAAAAATATTGCCAGTGCTGAAATTCTTTATCGCCAGAAGAAAGATACAAAATCAGAGCCATTCTCGACTGCATTCCCAAAAGAATCAACTGCATCCATTCAAATAGGCCTCGCCCTACTGGCATTGTCAAGTTTCTTCTTTTTAGTATACTTTTATTACAAGCTAAGCATAAAAGAAAAATTACTTCGTGTTTTCGATCTACAGCTCAGGGACAGTAAAAAGAAGCAGGAAAAGTTACAAAAAAAACTGCTGGTCTACTCAGAAAACCTGGCCAATTCCCTGAGTAAAAACCAAGAACTAGTTAGGGAGCTGGAAAAATCTGCTATTAACTATGCCCGACAGGAAGCCCTGGAAGCCCTGGCTCAATTCAAGATTTCAAGACAGGAAGATTGCCGCACTTTCAGGTTATTGTTTGAAAAAGCCTTTCCGGGATATTGGGAACGTTTGAAAAAAGATCTTCCCGAACTAACCGAAAACGAACTTATCTTGGGCGCACTTTTCAAGCTGGGATTTAGCACTCAGGAAATGGCTTCGGTATTGGGTATTTCATACGATGGCACTAAGAAGGCCAGGTATCGGTTTAAAAAGAAAATCACCAGCCTTTCAGATAGTCATAAAAAAGGGCAGTTTTCCAAATAGCCCGCCAATTCGGGAATTTAATCTGTCCCCGGTATTGTCTACTTTTTGTCCACCCCTGATTTTAATACATTTCCTGGAAAGAATAGCATATTACTTCCCACAAAACAGTATACTTATTTTTAACCAAAAAAACGCTTAATAAAATGGCAGAAGGTTTAGTAAATATGTCAGATCAATTCAAGGGATTGCCCATGCAGGACCTGATTGGAGGTCCCTTGAATGCAGCAGTTTCCGCGAATGTTAAACTGGCACAAGCAACAGCGGATTTCATCAATACAGTGGGATTTACCCAAGTTCCGGTAGACAAAAAACCTGGTGAATTCACTACGGGTGCTGCCAGAATGCTGGATTTTGAATTTGAACGGCCTGGTATTTATGTGCCAGAAGTCAGTGATAAAAACCCAAATCCAACACCACAGCGAACCATAGAGGAGGTAAAAATCCGGGTACCCATGTTGGCAGTAGTACCCATTCCCAATCTTCAGGTAGATACGGTGGACATCACCTTTGATATGGAGGTCAAGAGTGCAACCTCCGAATCCAGTTCAACGGATATGAATGCATCAGCCGATGTATCTGCAAAGATTGGATGGGGTCCCGTAAGTGCCACCGTGAAAATACATGGCTCGGTGGCTACTCATAAAGAAAATACCAGAAGTTCTGACAATTCGGCCAAATACCATGTGGAAGTAACCGCTTCCAATCACGGTACTCCGGAGGGTCTGGCCAGGGTACTGGACATGATGGCTACAGCTGCAACTCCTATGGATGTGAATGTAGCACCCCTGGAGGCTGCCAGCAAAAGAGACCCAAAAACCGGCAAACTAGTGGATACCAAACCTGTAAGTCCGGATGGGTCCCACCCATCGCTCACCTGATTTTACAATGATCCAACAGCAAAACAAGGCAGCTGATTTGGGGGATGTTACCTATGTAAAAAGAGTCAGCATAGGTAACATCAACCCCAACAACCCACTTAATGAAGAACAACAGGAAAATCAAATGGCTTTATTGAATAAATGCCTTAACGAATACCCTAAAGGAAAGATCATCGGAAAAGATATTTCTGTTGGCGTTTTTCAGGTGGGGGACCACCAGATTACCCTCCAGCGAACTACCTACCATGTGGGATTTTTAAGAAAACCTGTTTGGTTGGAGAAAAACAAATAACCTCATGGCGAAAACGATAAAACTGGATAACCTGCTTCAAGCCATTCACCAGGCTGTCCTGGAAGCCCAGTTGCTTACCGAACAGCAACACCTGGAGCAATTGGACAGGTACTTTGAATGGCCTGAAGATGAAAACAAAAAAAATGAAGAAATGGCGGCCCATATCCACAGAAATGGGGGGATCGCCAAAACCTGGGCAGTAGAAGTACCCAATATGCATCCCGAAGCTGAAAAAGGCAGCACTACAACAATTCAGGTCCCATTAATGAGCCTTATTCCCCCAACAGCCATAAAAATAAAAAATATGGAAGTTGAGTTTAAAGTAGCCCTGGGTAATTTGGTGGAAGACCGGAAAGAAGGCCGGAATCTATTCAAAAAAAACCAGCCCCGGGAGGAGGGTCAATCCCTTGGAATTGACCTGGGAGGTGTGTCTGGGGGTGGTTTTTTCGGAAAAAAATCTTCTCTGGCAAAAATAAAGATAACCTTTGAGGCAGGGGAACCAGCAGAGTCCTTCCTCAGGATCAATGACCACCTGATTAAATCCATTATCTAAACCATAGGAATGACGCAATCGATCAGCCTGACCTATGAGAAAAAGGGAAATGTACAGAAGAATTATATTTGTCATGTTACTTGGTTTTTTTATGATGAGTACCATGATTTTGGTCATCTTACTTCACATAACCGGAATTGTAAACTTCGGCCAAACTGTGCATGAGCACCACATCTACCTCAATCAGAACACCTTAAAAGGACAGGAAAATCCTGATTCCAGTCAGTTTCAACTGGCTAACCAACCATTGTTTTTTGCAGGCCATTCCACTCCTGGTGAATCCGGAGAAATTACCCACAGAGGGCACCACTATGACAGTATACTTCGGATGTTTAATCTGCAGGATGAAGCCTGGAGCCCTGGACACCAAACCCATGGCTATTATGGCATCGATGTTTCTCATTGGCAAAACGCCATCAACTGGTCACAAGTAGAATCAGACTCTCTCCCACACAAAATTGATTTTACACTGATCAAAGCAACACAGGGAAGCAAAGCCACTGATCCCTATTTCCAGGGAAACTGGAAAGCGGCAGGTAAAGCCGGAATACTTAGGGGAGCCTATCATTTCTATCAATATAAAGACCCCCCACTGGACCAGGCAAAGCATTATATCAAACAGGTAAACCTGAAAGCAAATGACATTATACCCATATTGGACATAGAGTTGGATTGCACGGGCTGTACCAGTCCGGAAATTTCAAATAAACTGATGATCAAAAATTTGAAAATTTATTTGGGGGCAATTGAAGATCACTTCCAAGTAAAACCCATCATCTACACTTATGAAGCCTTCTACCAAAGTCATCTAAAAGGGCACTTTGATGATTATATTTATTGGATGGCTAAATTTTCGAACAAACCCCCAAAATCATTTACCGTCAAGGCCGACTCAGCAACTTTCCTATTGCCCGAAATCGCCATGTGGCAGTTTACCGATTCGGGAAAAATAAAAGGAATCGCAGGAAAAACAGATATGAGCTTTCTTCCAGCCACATTAAAGGACAATATTTTGATTCCCGATTAATTAACAGTAAATCAAGTCCCGAATTCCTTTAATTTAACAGTTGGTTGGCCGTAGAAAAATCAAAAAAGACTTGAAAGGAAAGCCCTGGCCCTATCCTTTCCCACTAAATAAGATTTGAATAAAAACGGAATAGTTGTAATTTGGAAATTATAGGGGAAAATAAATGCTATGTTATTCAATATTATGGTCTTATTCCCCTTTTAATTCCCAACCAAATTTCAACTTGCAATGATACAAGATTACTTAAATCAGGAGTATTGGAACAACAGCATGCAGAGTTATCTCCAGGCACTGGGCTTTATCCTCTTAGGCATTTTAATTATCAAGGCCTTTAAAAAAACCTTATTCAAGAAAATTAAGCGCCTAACGGAAAAAACCGATAATAGCTTCGATGATTATTTATTTGAAATTATTGAAAAGTTTGTTCTACCTGCCATCTATATTTCTATAGTCTTCTGGGGCATTCAGATGCTAACCCTGAATGAAAAAATGGACTATGCGATTTCCACAGGCCATAAGTTTGTTTTGACCTATTTTTTTATTCGAATAATTGCCAGCTTTATCATCATGGTTCTCCGCACTTACGTACGGAGACAGGAAAACGGTGAGGAAAAAGTGAAACAAATCGGCGGAATCATCATCATCGTAAACGTCCTGATTTGGAGCATGGGTATCCTTTTTTTGTTTGATAATATGGGATACGATGTTACCGCCATCATTACCGGTTTGGGAATTGGCGGTATCGCAGTAGCCCTTGCTGCCCAGAATATATTAGGGGATTTGTTCAATTACTTTGTTATCTTTTTTGACCGGCCGATTGAAATCGGCGACTTTGTGGTTGTGGATGATAAAAACGGAATTGTGGAGAAAATAGGCATCAAAACAACAAGAATCAAAACCTTGTCAGGAGAGGAATTGGTGGTTGCAAACAGTGATCTTACGGGATCCAGGATTCATAATTACAAAAAAATGCAGCGAAGAAGGATACTTTTTTCCGTTGGGGTGACCTACGAAACACCTTCGGAGAAATTAAAACAAATCCCTGGATTGCTAAAAGAAATCGTACAAAAGCAATCCCCTGTAACTTTTGACAGGGCTCATTTTAAATCTTTTGGCGATTCCAGTCTTGATTTTGAAATTGTTTATTACATAGAAAATGCTGATTACAATACATTTATGGATATCCAGGAACAGATAAACTTTGAGATATTTGAACAGTTTACCGCCATGGGTGTCTCCATTGCCTTCCCCACGAGAACATTGTATGTCAGAAATGAAAATGATCAAAGGTTTAAAATTGAAACGTTTGGACGGGAATTTCAACCTTCTGAAAGTTAGTGGCAATAATGAGAGTAAAAGGATAGTTTTATTTGAAAAAGCTAACCTCCCTGGAGCTATACAGTTCTTATCCAAAATCACAATAAATAACTAAGCTTTGGTACAAGGAGCTGAATCGAAAGTTTTCATCATGCATAAAGCAAAATTTTTACTTCTGTTTATTTTTATTTGGAATAATAGCAAGGTCCATGCTGCAAACTATTATTTCTCATCTACTTCCGGAAATGATGAGAGAACCGCAGAGGAGGCCCAGCATACCGACAGCCCATGGCAGACTTTAAATAAATTGAATGAATTTATTCCTCAACTGAAACCTGGAGATTCTGTTCTATTTAAGTCCGGCGACATTTTTTATGGCAGCCTAAACCTGAAAAAATCGGGAACTTCAGAAAAGCCCATTGTTTTTAGCCAATATGGAATCGGCTCCCCCCCTGTCATTTCAGGGTTTACCCTGCTTAATAACTGGAAAAAATACGCTCCTGGAATTTTCTTCACCAATACTCCTCAGGCTACCCCTCGAGTCAACTTATTAACACTAAACGGGAAGCCTATGGCGCTGGGGAGATTCCCGAACCAAACCGAAAAAAACAAAGGGTATTTGGTTCCGGATGAAATTAAGGGGAAAAACCAAATAGCGCATCCATCCTTACAGGAAGGGGAGCAGTGGGAAGGGGCTGAGTTGGTTATTAGAAAAAACCATTGGATTATGGACCGTGACCAAATTATTTCCCATCAATCCAATACCCTTACGTTTTTACCTTCATCCAGCTACGAACCAAAAGAAGGATATGGTTTCTTTATTCAAAATCACCTGAATACCCTTGACCAACTGGGTGAATGGTACCATGATGTCAATGCAAACAGACTTTATATATGTTTGGAGGACCAAAACCCTGATAAATTATCCATCAAAGTCAGTACAAAAGGCAATCTTCTCACCACACTTACCAATACCAGACATATTGTTTTTCATGGGATACATTTTGAAGGGGCAAACAATGACGCCATACTGATAAGAGGTGGTGATTCGATGCATTTCACTTCAGTCAAAATAGAAAATTCAGGTGAAAATGCTGTGATGGTTGAAAATATGGATCGTTTTCGCTTTGAAAATTCAACGATTCTTAATGCTCAAAACTCAGGTGTTTACCTGAGATCCGGAAATTATCAGGCTACCATAAGCAACAACCATATTGAAAACATCCATGTATTTTCGGGGATGGGGCAGAGCGGAGACAATAATGGATACGCCATTTTTAGCGTTTCAGACGCAGATACCATCTCCAACAATACCATCAAGAATTCAGGTTATGTAGGCATTGGCTTTAGAGGAAGCAATACGCTGGTAAATAACAATTATATCAATGGTTTTTGTCTTGTAAAAGGTGACGGCGGTGGGATTTACTCCTACACCGGAGGTACCCGCAAGCAGTATCTCAATAGGAAAATCATCGGTAATATAATTCAAAATGGTGTTGGAGCAAGAGAGGGAACCTCCCTACAAGGTTCCGATTTTCCAGCTCCTGCAGAGGGGATATACCTGGATGATGATGCTGCAAACATCCTGGTAGCTGAAAATACCATTTCTGGTATCGCCAACAAAGGCATTTACCTGCACAATACCAATAATATTGAAGTAAAGGATAACCTTGTCTTTGATGCATCCTATTTGATTTTTCTGGCAGATGATCATTTGGGACAGCCTCTTGAAAAAATCTTTATCAAAGACAACACCCTCATAAAAAAGACACCCCACCAAATTCCAATGGGAATCAGATCGGCCGATCCTGATTTCTCTACTATTGGTTCTTCTGATCAAAACCATTATATAGATCCCACCGGAAATGGGGCTATATTTCATGTACAGAATATCTCCACAAGAAATGACATGTATTTTAACCTCGAAAACTGGAAAAATATAACAGCATGGGAGGGAAAGACTACCCAAACTATTCATTCAGCTGACAGTCAACTTCCTGCTACTTCTGAATTAAACACCATTAAAAACCTTAACTTTTCCAAAGACGCATCAGGAATCTATTGCGTAAAAGACTGTAACCTTTTTTGGGAAAATGGAGGATATGTTTCCCTTACCGGCGACAAGGATATGTCAAGTTTAAAATTAGACCTTGGGCCCGTTAAAAACGAACTGAGATACCTACTAACCTTGACAGCTTCTAGTGAGGAACCAGTAATAATGGAAGTCTATCTGAGACAACGTGGGCCAGCTTATCAGAAATTAAGTCATGGAAAAACTTTTATACTGGATAAATCCAGAAAAGAAATTCAAATTTTTATAGAAAACCCAAGAGAAGATAGGGATGCTTCTTTAATGCTAGACATTTTCCAATCTAAAAACAGCATCAAAATCGACAACATAAAATTCGATATTTTACATCAAAAGAAAGAAACCAGAAAACCGGAGCCTTTTTTACTGCTGACCAACCCAAAACCCGATCCCCACCTAGCAGAACTGGAAGCCAGCTATAAAGACTTATCCGGCAAAATTCATTCTGGTAAAATTAGCCTGGAACCTTACCGGAGCATTTTTCTTATCCGGGATTAAATTGCACACTATTCTTAAACCATTTTTTTATTCCAGCACTAAAAATTCAAAAACTTTGCGGTATAGGTTTGCCACTTTTCGCAACTGGTTCCTATAATTACTGACCCAAGTTTGATTTAAATTCTAACTGTCAGAACAGCTTAAAGCAGTTTCCTGCTTGAAAAGAATAATTCCCCCTTAATACAGAATCCCTGAAAATGAGATTTGAGTTGAATCTATGATGGTTTGACTTATCTGGCAATTTTCCGTTTGCTTCGGCAAGGTTTGGTGCCCTCAATAGGCAATATTTCACAATCGAACTCCGGTCAATTGCAATGATGGATGCATCTATTTTTTCATTTACCCTTTTTATCTGGCTTCACACCCTATCCTTACTCAGGTAGACAACTCCAGCTAATAAAACTGAAAAAAATATTTTTTTTTTCTAATCCTCATTTCTGGATTATCGGCAATAAAAATAATTCCAAAAACACAATTGAAATCACATAAAGAAATTATACAATTTTTTAATCTCCCCATGTCACTTGTTGTTAAAAATAAAATTTGGTATTAAGAATATTATACCATTTATTATCAAAATAAGAT
>NZ_JABURL010000023.1 GCF_014762705.1 Cyclobacterium sp.
CCTTATATGGTTCCCTTATTTTTAGAACCATATAAGACATATAAGGAAATATAAGGTTTAGGCTACAAAAAAAAATCTGTGGTAATCTGGGTTTATCTGTGGTGAATCCTTTGTTCCCACCACGGATTAGAACAGAGAAAATCAAATACAAGCCCACTTCTATGTTCTTCTATACCTTATATGGTTCCCTTATTTTTAGAACCATATAAGACATATAAGGAAATATAAGGTTTAGGCTACAAAAAAAAATCTGTGGTAATCTGGGTTTATCTGTGGGGAATCCTTTGTGCCCACCACAGATTAACACGGAGAAAATCAAAAACAGCACTACTTCTATGTTCTTCTATTCCTTATAGGGTTCTCCTTATTTTACCAAGCATATTAAGAGGGCAGTTGATATGAAGTTTTATTTCACTTCTTTTTCAATAATTCTGGGGTTGAGTTTTACCTTTCTTTTGTCGGCTTTTCGTCTTATTCTCATGTTTACCAATTCAGTACCTAAAGAAAAGAATACGGCAAAATAGATATAACCTTTCGGTACTTCTATATGGAACCCTTCAACTAAAAGCATGAATCCTATTAGAATCAAAAAAGATAGGGCAATCCATGTTTCTGTAAGGAGGAATATTTCCATAATCGGTATTTTTTTATTTTAAGAATAATCTGAGAGGGAGATTCAATTTTAGTCTCCCTCTCAAGAATCTTTAAACTCAATCAATTTGAATTATGGCGTTTTTTGGGATGAAAAGATTTCCTTTCAGACATACAATCTCTTCGGTAGCTGCCCAAATAGTGGTTTCCACTAGAAATAAATTATGTTGAAAGTCAAGAAAAGTGATTTTTACTTTTCCATGCGCTATATTTCCCAATAGCATGGCTCTTTGCAGGTCCATATTTCTTTTTGTAATCTCGATTGGCTCAGACAAAACTTCCTTTTTTGAGTAATGGAAGTTGATCAGTTCTTCTTTGGCTATGGTTTTCATAGGACTAAAGCTTTTTTGGTAAGTTGCTGCATACAGGAAACTATTTCTGTTTCCCATTTTTTGATCAATATGGTTTCTCCAAGCAGATCGGAAAAAGTTTCTCCGTCATAAAATTCTAAGTTATGAACCAGCTCAGCCTTTTCCGAATAAAATATGAGTTCCAGTTTATCGATCACCTTTCTGGTCGATGTTGGGCTTACCACTTTGCGGGATTCCTCTTTTATTCGCACATGACCAATCAAATGTATATCAATCAGAACAGGAGCGCATGAATTGATGTCTTCTGAATAAATGAGCTTTCCTTTTTGGGGGTCTATACCAATGAAATATTTGTTTCTCCACAGGTCTTTCACCTGAATATCAAGTTGTTGATTTTTTGCAAAATCAGCCAGGAGTTTTTCTGCCAATTCCACCTTTGCTTTTACCTTTTTATTATTGATGTAAAAAGGCATAATGAAGGCAATGATGGCCACTATTGCCATGGAAAGTGTGATGATATCTAAATCAAACATGTTGTTATTGTGTTTCTGGTAGGATCAATTGATGATCTTCCGTATGGATTTTTTTAAAGAAATACCTTTAACCTAAAGGGCAAAGGTTTTTTCCTGCAACAAAAGTTTTGTGCAGGGGAGAAAAAAGTTAGGACTACCAGAAGTAATGACTAGGGAAGAGGGCCTCCCTGATGCCAAATTTAATATTTACAGTCCGGGCATTTGAAAACGAGCTTTGAAGGCTACGTCCAAAATGTATTAAGATTTGGGGGAAAGGGGATACTAAAAAATCTCCTCCGTCAAAAATATTATTTGGTAACTGGGATTGGGTTTGTAACCCTTCATTTGTTAGCGCAATGGGCCCGGCCAAATCATCATAGACCGGTTCGTAAGAGACTGTGTTCGAAAATGCTGCTATATGGAAAGGGTTGGCTATACCTGAAAAATAGGATTGACAGACCATTAATATGGACAGACAAACACCTACAAATGGTTTGACTATTTTTAGCATGGATTTAATAGAACCCTTAATACCGACTATTACGCTGGAGTTGAAAATAAGTTTTGTTTTTAGATGCCCAATGCCAATTTTATTTTTTCTTCTTCGTCTTCCGAATTCATCATGACCATTAGTTTGTCACCTGAATGAAGTTCGGTTAAACCATTTGGGGTAATGAATTTATTTCCCCGGTTGATCAGTACAATCAGACAGGTCTTGGGAAAATCTAATGATACTATTTTCATTCCGTCTACAATAGCATTTTCAGGCAGTTCCACTTCTACCAGTGCATTTTTAAAGTCCTCTGATAATTCAAGGTCGAGAAGAGATCGCCTCTTCAAACCTTCAGGAACTGATAAATGAAGCAGTCTGGCGGAAAAAGAAAGAGTGGTTGCCTGTAAGGCTACTGAGGTTAAAACGATAAAAAAGACCACATTAAACAGCATACTGGATTTGTCAATGCCTGCAATAAGAGGGAAGGTTGCAAAAACAATGGGTACCGCTCCTCTGAGACCAACCCAACTTACAAATACTTTTTCCCGGAGTTTGAATTTAAAAAAGGTGAGAGATATAAATACCCCTATAGGCCGAGCCACAAAAATCAAAAATAATGCAATAACAAATCCAAAACCCATAACCGGAATTACCTGGGATGGAAACACCAATAAGCCAAGGGTAATAAACATAATGATCTGCATCAACCAGGCTACTCCATCAAAAAACTTTATCAGGCTTTTTTTATGTAGCATTTTCCCATTTCCTATTGTCAGTGCTGCTACATAGACTCCTAAAAATCCATTTCCTTCCAATAGGTCAATCAGAGCGTATGTCATGATTACCAGACCCAGCATGAGTACCGGATAAAGGCCCTCGTATTCAAGATTTATTCTATTTACCAACAAAACAATTCCTCTTCCCATCAAATAACCACCCAATCCTCCGATGATCATTTGAAGGAAAAATACGGGGATTAGCTGAGGCCATGTAAAACCGGACACGGAGATTAGTGATGTCAATCCAACCGTAAGGAAAAAGGCCATCGGGTCATTGCTTCCTGATTCAAGTTCCAATAAGGGTCTAAGATTTCCTTTTAGACCTATACTTTTTGCCCTTAGAATTGAAAATACGGCTGCCGCATCCGTAGAGGAAACGATAGCACCCAGCAATAAACTTTCCAGAAGCGAAAAGTCAAAAAGGGTATACGAGAATAGGCCTACAGCTATGGCTGTAAACAATACACCCAGGGTAGATAATACCAGTCCCGGGCCCAAAACGGGTTTAATGGCTTGCCATTTGGTGTCCAGACCCCCTGAAAATAAAATATAAGTTAAAGCGAGAATGCCCATAAATTGAGCTACCCCTGGGTCTTCAAATTCGATTCCACCAATACCGTCAGAGCCTGCCAACATCCCAATGCCAAGGAAAAGCAACAAAATGGGTATGCCTGCTTTGCCTGCAGTTTTACTGGCCAATATACTGATGATCAGCAGTAGGGAACTAATTATCAATATGTTTTCCGGGCTCAATTCCATTTGGTGTAGTTTTTCTGTATTTGTTTTGGCATCCTATCGGTTACATATTCCTACTCTACGATAAGTTTACCAGAAAACATAGAATAGATAATGGGGAAAAATCTAATTCAAAAAAGTTTATAGATTTTAAAATTAAAAAAGTCAACATCCTTATTTTAAAGGATGTTGATTTTTGGTAAGTATTGAAAAGGACCTGTTTATTTTGCCGGAGTAATCTCTATTTTCCGGAACTCAATAGCACCATGATCTCCCTGAAGCATCAATGGCCCTGGCTGACCTTCATCACTGTCCAGAGCTCCTCCGGTAATACCGGGGATGATCTGATCGCAAATGATTTCTTTACCGTTTGCAACGATGCTTACCCTACGGCCTATAAGGGTAATATCAAAAGTTTGCCAAACTCCCGGAGATTTTACCACCATCTCATTTGGGGTTAAAAATCCATAAACGCCACCAAAATAAATGGAAGAAGGCGGAGTGCCTTTATTATCTTCAATTTGTACCTCGTATCTGCCTCTCAGGTACACCCCGCTGTTACTTCCCTCAGGATATCGGAATTCTACATGAAGCTTAAAATCCTCAAACTCCTGGTCTGAAATCAGGTTGGCTCCTGCTTCTTTGCTGGTCAGGATACCATTGATGACTTCCCATTGGTTCTGTGATTTGTCAGCATGCCATCCATCCAGGTTTTTCCCATTGAAAAGCTCAATTGTTTTTCCCCATTTTGGCGCATTCTCTCTGATCATTAAAGGAGCCTTTTCTCCTGTAAAGCTGTGTTTTTTCCCCATGCTGCTGGTAATGGTTCCGGTCAATTTTTCGCCCTCCAGTTTTCCTTCAAATACCATGTCTCTATCTGAATCATCCCATTGGGGAGGAATAGAAAAGCTGATTTCACCATCCTGATAATTCACCCGGCTAATAGGTCTTGCACTACCGTTGTGGGCCACGAAATAGCCTACCAACGTTTTGATCCCTGATAACTTTACTTCCAGCCAGGAGGGCACCTCCTGTCCATCCATGTTTACTGTTAGGTCCCATCTTCCTTGTATTGCATTGGTCTCCTGAGCTTTGACCGTATGGTTTGAAAAGAGTAAGGTCAGAAGGAACAGTATTGGTAATTGAAATTTTTTCATCATCATGTCTTTATTGATTAATAATTTTAAAATTACTGGATTTTTACTTCCTTTTGAAACAGAATTTAAAAATAATGCCATAAAATAAAGATCCACTGGAATTTTAACCGAAAAGTTCAATTTTCTTTCCTACAGTAATTTCCTTTTCAGGTGACCCATAGCAATAGTACACCACATAACAGTCCAACCATTCCGCCGATGAGCAATTCGTTGGTTTTGTGTCTTTCCAGTTGTATTCTGGACCATGCTATGAAGGGTATGGCCATGAGCAGCAATAGTGCCGGCAGGGGATGGATTTGCCACAAGCCAAGGGAAACATAAAAGGCCACGGCCATGTGGAGAGATACTTTCAGCCAGAAATTCAGAACAAATGAAGTCACCACCAATAGAAGCAATACCAGGCTTCCGGCAAACACCGGCCAGGGTTGGTTGCTGGTCCAGATAAAAAGTATGACCAATAGGGTCAGTACCGTTAAGAGAGTAAACATGGAATAGCGATCTTTCCTTACAGAGACATCAAAATTTGTATAGATCCCTTTTTTTGTCCTGCTTTGGTTCCATATAACCAGGGGTATAATGCCAATTGCAGTGATAACTGTAAGGGTCCAGGTGGCCTTCCATAGCGAATGAATGGAAAAAAAAGTATAAGCCATAAATACCAGTATGAGGCTTATGGGGTGCGCAATGCGGGAAATGATCAGTGCGAGGTGGTTTTTCAAAATTTATTCTTGCGGTTGCTTATTTTTAAGTTCAGTTCCAATTTCAAAAGTAAGCGTTAAAAGTTATTATTTCCTAATGCATATTTCCGGTTAAACCTTCGCCCCTAACGCTAAATGCTGTAATTTAGCGGACGATTATTAAAAGTTAAATTTGTCCACCGGGTACAAACAAAAATGGAAGTAGCAGTAATCAAATACAATGCGGGGAATGTGCAGTCGGTACTTTATGCCATGGAAAGGTTGGGAGCCAACGCTACCTTAACAGATGATTGGGAAACCATACAAAAAGCGGACAAGGTCATCTTTCCTGGTCAGGGTGAGGCAAGTACTGCCATGAAATACCTGAAAGAGAGGAAGCTGGATAAATTGATCAAGTCTTTGGAACAACCCTTTTTTGGGATTTGTCTGGGATTACAGCTGCTTTGTGAGTTTTCTGAAGAATATGATACCCAATGTTTGGGTATATTTCCGATACAGGTAAAGAAATTTCCACCATTGGACAAGGTACCTCATATCGGCTGGAATAATTTACAAAACCTGCATTCTCCCTTGTTGGCAGGATTGGATGAATCTGCTTATGTCTATTATGTGCACAGTTATTATGCAGCTGTTGATCCTGAATTTACCATCGCTACTTCGCACTACATAACGGATTTTTCAGCTTTGCTGCAACGGGATAACTATTATGCCATGCAGGCCCATCCTGAGAAAAGCAGCTTGACGGGAGAAAAGATTTTAACCAACTTTCTGAATTTATAATGGAAATTATTCCGGCAATTGATATCATCGATGGAAAATGTGTTCGCCTTACCCAGGGAGACTACAATCAAAAAAAAGAGTATGCCTCTGATCCTATAGAGGTGGCGAAAAGGTTTGAGGCTGCAGGTATCCGAAGGTTGCACCTGGTAGATCTGGATGGGGCAAAAGTTAAAAGGATTGTCAACAAAGATGTGCTGAAAGGGATTTGCCAGTCCACCTCCCTGCAAGTGGATTTTGGAGGAGGAGTACAATCGGATGAGGACATTGCTCTGGCATTTCAACTTGGTGCCAAGCAGGTCACCGGGGGAAGTATAGCCGTTAAAAACCCGGAATTATTCACCAATTGGTTACAGACTTATGGAGGTGATCGACTGATATTGGGCGCTGATGCCAGAAACAGGAAGATTGCCATTTCGGGTTGGCAGGAAACTACAGCCATGGATTTAATGGATTTTATCAAAGATTATCACCAGAGAGGAGTACAATATGTGATTTGCACGGATGTCGCTAAAGACGGCTTGCTTCAGGGGCCTTCTTTGGCGCTTTACAGGGAAATAATGGAGGAGATTCCGGAGATACGCCTGATTGCAAGTGGGGGAGTAGCGACGGTTCAGGATCTGGAGGATTTGGAAAAAGCGGGCGTATACGGCACCATCATTGGTAAGGCATTTTATGAAGGGAAGATTACTTTAGCGGAACTCAGTACTTTTATTCAGAATTAATATGTTGACAAAAAGAATCATACCCTGTCTGGATATCAAGGAAGGTAGAACCGTGAAGGGGGTAAATTTTGTGGAGCTGAGGGATGCCGGGGATCCTGTAGAGCTTGGAAAGGTTTATGCCGATGAAGGAGCCGATGAATTGGTATTTCTGGATATTACGGCTACTGTAGAAAAACGAAAAACACTGGTAGAGTTGGTTACAAAAGTGGCCAAAACAGTGAATATTCCCTTTACGGTAGGCGGAGGGATTTCCACTGTGGAAGATATTAAGGCCTTGTTAAATGCAGGGGCAGATAAAATCAGTATCAATTCTGCTGCGGTGAAAAATCCGGGTATAGTGGACGAGATGGCAAGAGAATTTGGCAGCCAATGTATAGTGGTAGCCATAGATACCAAAAACATGGATGGAGTCGACTTTGTGCATACACACGGTGGTCGAAGACCAACCCTCCTTCAAACACAGAAATGGGCAAAGGAAGTCACAGAAAGAGGAGCAGGAGAAATATTGCTTACCTCCATGGATCATGATGGCGTGAAAAATGGTTTTGCCAATGAAATTACAAGCGAGATTTCGGCTTTGTTGGGAATACCCGTAATCGCTTCAGGGGGTGCTGGTAAAATGCATCATTTCAAGGATGTCTTTACCTCCGGAAAAGCAGATGCTGCACTTGCCGCTAGTATTTTTCATTTTAAAGAAATTCCTATTCCTGAGTTAAAAAAATACCTGCAGGCTGAAGGGATTAGTATAAGACTATAAAACTTAATGATTAGCAAGGAAACAGGGCAGTTACCTGTTATAAGATGCTATTGATAATATGATGGATAATTTAACTATTGATTTTGAAAAGGTTAACGGCCTGGTTCCGGCCATAATTCAGGATATAAACACCAAAGAGGTGCTCATGTTGGGCTACATGAATAAAGAGGCTTTGGATAAATCTCTTCAAAGTGGAAAAGTGACCTTTTTCAGCCGGACCAAACAAAGGCTTTGGACCAAAGGGGAGACTTCAGGCAATTTTTTAATGATTCAAAAAATGGAATTGGACTGTGATGCCGATACACTTTTGATTCAGGTTAACCCCAAAGGGCCGGTTTGTCACAAAGGGGATGATACCTGTTTTGCCCATGAAAATCACAGTAAAACTTTTTTCATTGATGAGCTGAGAAAGGTCATTAAAGAGCGGAAAAGCAAGCCTTCAAGTAAATCATATACCTCATCCCTATTTGCTGCAGGAATCAATAAAGTGGCCCAGAAAGTAGGCGAAGAAGCTGTTGAAATTGTGATTGAAGCCAAAGACGATAACAAGGAATTGTTTATGGGTGAAGCGGCAGACCTTTTGTTTCACTATTTGGTATTGCTGGAAGCCAAAGGATATGAATTGGAAGAAGTGATGGAAGTATTGATCAACCGGCATCAAAAGTAGGTATAGTGGCCGGACAGACAAATTTATTTGTTTACGGTACCTTGAGAAGGGGATTTAATCACCCAATGGGTCAATTTTTGGAGAAAGAGGCTGATTTTCTCCGCAGGGGGTATATTTTTGGCTTATTGTTTGATCTGGGGCCTTATCCTGTTGCAGTGTACTCTGATAAACAGGATCAGCAGATCGTTGGTGATATTTACGCCTTTCAGGAAAACTCCAACCTTTTATCCATTTTGGATGATTATGAAGGGATAGGGGAATTACTGGAGACAGGAGTGACTTTCGAACGAAAACAAATGGTGGTAAGGTTGGCCGACGGATCTCAATTGGATGCCTGGGTCTATTTACATGCTGGGTATATAGACCATTTGATCCCTATTGCCACAGGGGATTACCTGGCTTACAAATGCAGCTAAATTTTTGTTGGGATCCAATAGAAAAATTTATCAAATAATTTTTATATTGGATTGGTTTACAGTTGATTACTTTTTGTTTTCTTCAAATTAAAATTTAAAAACCATGAAAGTTTTAAAAATAATTCTAATCATCCTATTGGTGCTGATTGCGATTCCGTTGGTAATGGCTGTTTTTATCCAAAAAGACTATTTTGTGGAAAGAGAGATAACCATCAATAAACCCCACGAAGAAGTATATAACTATTTGAGCATGTTGAAAAACCAGGATAATTTCTCCTCCTGGTCATTAAAAGACCCAACAATGAAAAAGACCTATACCGGTTCGGATGGACAGGTTGGATTTATAGCAGGCTGGGAAAGTGAAAACCCAGATGCAGGGGTGGGAGAACAGGAAATAATTGGAATAGACCAAGGCAAACGTATTGATTATGCACTTCGCTTTAAGGAACCATTCGAAGCTTCAGATTTAGCCTATATGGAGTTTGAGGAGGTCAATTCAAATCAAACCAAGGTTATTTGGGGATTTGAAGGGCACATGGATTACCCGATGAATGCCATGTTGGCTTTTATGGATATGGAAAGCCTGATTGGAAATGATTTTGAAGAAGGTCTCCAGCGCCTGAAGGAAATTCTGGAATAAACAAGCGTATTTTTCCCTATTGAGGCCAATATGGATGCCTGTTCATTACATGGGTATCGTTTTTGATAAAATGAAATTTCCATTGTGGAGTGGACTGAATTAATTATAAAAAATTTAAATTATTACTTTTAATAAGCCAATCCTTTTTAAATTTTATTGGTATTCAACTATTCGTTAAAATTATTTTGAATTATAAACGCGCCATTTTGGATTCAACAATCAAAAGCTGATGGTATACGTTTAAAATCTGTAAATCAAACTTTTATTTTGATTTAATATAAAAATTTATGCAAACATTCTGTTTTATTTCTGGTTTCCTAGTTGTAACAATTAAATCAACTTACCATGAAAAAATTAATGAGTGTATTCGTAATGGCGTTGCTATTGTCAGCAACAGTATTTGCCAATGATGATGAAAAAAAACCTGTAAAAAAAGCGGCAGACAAAGACATTGTCGATCTGGCTGCGGGAACTGATTTTCTGTCGACACTGGTTGCAGCGGTAAAAGCTGGCGGACTGGTAGATGTTTTGAAAGGCGATGGTCCGTTTACTGTGTTTGCGCCTACCAATGATGCTTTTGCAAAACTTCCTGCGGGAACGGTTGAAAACCTATTGAAGCCAGAAAACAAGGATCAATTGGTCAAAATTCTTACTTATCATGTAGTGCCTGGAAGCATCAAGGCGTCCGATTTGGAGAATGGTATGGAAGTGGAAACAGTTCAGGGTCAAAAAATCAAAGTGATGTTGTCTGGTGGTAAAGCCATGATCAACGAAGCTACAGTAACAGCTGCAGATATTGAAGCGACCAATGGAATGGTACACGTAATTGACTCAGTGATCTTACCAGAAATGTAAAAATCAATTAATATTGAAGCCGTTTCCATCTGGAAACGGCTTTTTTATTTTAACCTCAACAGGTTCTTTTGCAGAAAGACGATTTCATCGTACTGGTTTAGGGTTAGGCAGAAGTCAATATCCCTCTCCAGATGATGGTTTTGAAGTCTTTTGGCATGAGAGGCTTTTTGAAGAAATCCGGCTAAATTATTTTCGGAACTTTGAAACAATGCTTCCATGGCCATTGTCGCATCACATTCATGTTTCCTTCCAATAGCCAATGATAATGCCCCTGCAAATAAGGCATCTTCCACATTGAATCTCCCTTTCCAGCCAGCACAAACCACAAGGATATCATTATTCACAGCTTTCAGGTAATTGGCAAGCGCATTGATGTTAAGAAAGGCCCCAATTAGTACTTCTGAAGCATCATTTTGGACGAGTGAAATGGCTCTTGTTCCATTTGTGGTAGTCATGGCAATCTTTTCGCCTGACAATTGTCGGTTTGTATAAACCAGAGGGCTGTTTCCCAAATCAAATCCATCGGCTTGCTGCCCATTTCGTTCTCCGGCAATTTTCCAACCTTCTTTTTTATAGGCCCTGCATTGCTCAAGATCTTTGACTGGAAGTATGCATTGAACTCCATTCGCGAGGGCAGTGACCATGGTGGAGCTTGCCCTGAAAATATCAACCACCACTACTGTTTTGCCCTTGATTTGGTGCAGGTGAATCAGTTCCGGGCTGAGGCAGGTTTCTATTGTGTTCATTTTTTGAGTAAGGGGAGTTTTTCAACCGTAGCTTGAATATTTTTCTTTCTAACCGATATCGCAATTCCGGTACCGGGTTTGGCATAGGCAATATCGACATATCCCAGGCCTATTCCGATTCCCATACTTGGAGAAATGCTGCCAGAAGTAACCTCACCGATTGGTTCACCTTCCATATTGACGATGGGATAATGTGCTCGGGGGATACCTTTTTCTTTTAAGGTAAAACCTACCAGCTTCCTTTTTACTCCATTCTCTTTTTGTGCTTTTAAGCCGTTATGATTGATAAAGTCTTTAGTGAATTTGGTAATCCATCCCAAACCTGCTTCTATGGGTGAGGTTGATGCGGTAATGTCATTCCCATACAGGCAATAGCCCATTTCCAGTCTGAGGGTATCTCTTGCACCCAAGCCAATGGGTTGAATGCCATATTTCTGACCGGCTTCAAAAATAGCCTCCCAGACCTTTCTTGCATCCTTATTTTTCACATATAATTCAAATCCTCCTGCACCAGTGTATCCTGTTGCCGAAATGACCACATCCTTTGCACCGGCAAGGGTACCTGATTTGAAATGATAGAATGGTATATCAGCTAAATTTACATCAGTAAGTGGCTCCAGGGTTTGCAAGGCCTTAGGGCCCTGAACTGCAAAAAGGGAAATATCATCGGATATGTCTTCCATTTCAGCTCCCATGGTATTGTGGCTTTTGATCCATTCCCAGTCTTTGGCAATGTTGGAGGCATTGACCACCAGCATGTAGCTGGTATCATCCATTCTGTAAACCAGGAGGTCGTCTACTATTCCTCCGGTTTCATTGGGAAGGCAGGAATATTGGGCCTGCCCTATGGAAAGTTTCTCTGCATCGTTTGAGGTGACTTTTTGAATCAGGTCTAGCGCTCTGGGTCCTTTTATTAAAAATTCTCCCATATGGGAAACATCAAAAACTCCAACCTTCTCTCTAACCAATAGGTGCTCAGCTATATCCGAGCTATATCTTACAGGCATATTATAACCAGCAAAAGGAACCATCTTTGCACCCAAAGATTCGTGAAGGTCATTTAGCGTTATCTTTTTGATTTGTTCCGGCATAAATATTTATTAGGGGGTTTTTGATAGGCCAAAGGTAATCAATGTGCTGTAATTTTCAGAAAAGGCCATAAAAAAAGACCACTTCAACAATGAAGTGATCTCTTTCGTTATACCTTATTAATTAACCCCCATACCCGGAATTCTGAACCAGCTCAGGATTCGCATCCATTTCTCTTTGTGGAATTGGCAGAACCATCCTGGGATCATCAAAATTGTATTGTAAATCAGTGGTGTTATTGTCCTGAATTTCTCCTCTTGTCCTTTTGATGTCGTGGATATAATGCCCTTCATGGGCCAATTCCAGTTTTCGTTCCATAAGGATTTCTTCCAGGCTCAAGCTGGATTTGGCCGGCAAGTTCACCCTGGCCCTAATCCTGTTGATGTCCTCTAATGGAGTAGCTCCGATTGAAGTCCCCTCTCTGAAATTGGCTTCAGCTCTGGTAAGGTACATTTCTGCCAGCCGGATTACTTTAACATTCCGGAATTGGTCTCTCCATTTATCTGTTCTTATTTCTCCGGCTCTTTCTACAAATTGTTCCAGCCTTTCATCGCCTTCCTCGTATTGGTTGATATGGGCGTCAAGAATGGTGACATCTCCATCCCTGCCACCAAAATCAGGAGTGGAATAAAACAAGTGCATGGCATTATCTGGATCTTGTGCATTTACCTGGATGGCAAACAAGTCTTCCTGGGTATCGGCTGGGTTATTAAAAGCGGACATGTAGTCATCTATCAAAGATTTGCCATTTTCTGTAGCAACAGTAATGCTACGGTTCGCTGCATCTCGCGCATCTTCGAAGCGTTCCATCTGCAAATAAACCCTGGAAAGCAAAGCCGAAGCCACGTAATTTCTGGCAAAAAAACCATTGCTTGCCGGAAGTAAATCTTCAGCGGTTTCCAGATCCTCCAATACCTGCTGGTAGACCTCTTCTACAGTATTCCTTGGAAGTAAGTCTTCTTCTGACACTTCTCTAGTAGGGCTTAATACCAAAGGAACTGCCAGGTTGATATTGGCATTTCCTTCCGAATAGGGCAAACCGTAAAGTTTTGCTAATTCAAAATAAATTGCGCCCCTGATAAATAAAGCTTCTCCCAAAATCCTGTCCCGATCGGCTTCATCAACCAGGTCAATCACCTCTAGTATGTTATTGACCACGTTTATGGCACTGTAGGACCTGAGCCAGGTATTGGTAATGAACGAGTTGTTGGTAAAGATGCTTTTGTTGTAGATCTCCCGGGGTTGATTAAAGGTACCCTCCCAACGGATCTCATTGTTGGCCCCAAGCATCTCAGCATACAAGATGGTTCTCCCACCCCAAAATTCCTCATCCCTCATGTTGGCATAGGCACCTATCAAAACCCTTTTGATATTGGCATCACTGTTTAGCGCAATTTCCTGATCCACACTTTGGGCAGGCGTTAGTTCAAGCTGATCCCCACAGGAGAAGAGCATTATGCATGCGCTTAGAATTAACGAAAGTTGTATATAATTGAATCTCATTGTTCTCTGTTTTTAAAATCCTACATTGAGCCCTATGGAAAAGGTTTTCGCTTGTGGGGCTGAGTAAAAATCATTACCCTGGAAAACATTGGCATCTGAAGTCGTACTTCCCAGGTAATCCGCATTTACTTCTGGGTCCCATCCCATATAGCTGGTAAAGGTCAGCAGGTTCTGCGCCATCAAATAGATCCTTGCGCTGCTGATCTTCATTTGATCTGTTAGGTTGGAAGGCAGGTTGTAGCCAAGAGAAAGCGTTTTCAGGCGCACATAACTTCCATCCGAAATGTACCTGCTGGAGGCATTACAGCCATTACATTCTCCCAGTCGGGCCTGGGGAATATTGGTTATATCCCCTGGGTTTTGCCACCTGTTAATTTGTTCTGCGGTACTGTTATCAAACCAATCCCCATTGGCTGCATAAAAACCAGCCCCACCTTCATATATTTCATTCCCGAAAACTCCCTGGAAGAGAAAAGAAAGTTCTACATTTTTGTAGGTCAGGTTGTTCGTAATGCCCGCAATGAAGTCAGGATTTGGGTCCCCTACTACCATTCTTGCTGCATCGTTGTAATCATTGGTTGTTTCAGTCAACGCCTCATTGCTGTAATAGAGTGCATCGCCATTACCTGGATCTACTCCGGCATATTTGGGCCCGTAAAAAACGCCAATAGCTTCTCCGACAAATATTCCATTCAAAAATCGGGAATTGGAGGGAGGAATGGAATTCTGACCTTCAGCAAGTTCCCGAACCCGGTTGATATTTCTGGCAAAATTAAAAGAGGTATTCCAGCTGAAGTTTTGGTCCGCATAGTTGGCGGAGTTCAGCACCACTTCAAAACCGTAATTCTGCATTTTCCCGATGTTTTGCCTTTGGGTAGCAAAACCGGTGGTACCCGGAACGGGAACCAGCAGCAATAAGTCACTGGTTTGTTTGTCGTAATAATCCAATTCACCGGTTAACCTGTCACTGAACAATCCAAACTCAATGCCCACATTAAATTGAGCAGTGGTTTCCCAGGTAAGATTTGGATTATAGATTTGGGTGGGCTCCAAACCTGGTTGAAGTCCATAGGAAACCGGACCAAATAAGCCCAGGTGATCAAAATTTCCTATTTCAGCATTACCTGTAAGGCCGTAAGAAGTTCTTATTTTTAACAAGCTAAGGCCTTCGGATCCTTTCAAAAATCCTTCTTCAGTGATGATCCAGCCAATTGATCCGGCAGGGAAAAAGCCGTACTTGTTATTTTCTCCAAATCGAGAGGAAGCATCGTACCTTGCACTTAGAGTCATGAGGTATTTGTTATCCAGTTTGTAGTTGATCCTGGAAAAATAGGAAAGGAAAGAAAAATTGGTAAAGGTAGAAGTACCTTCCACAATTTCAGCAGCTGATTCAAGTGTTTTCAGATCATCCAGCGGAAATTCCTGTCCATCTACCCTGGTGTAATTGTCTTCTGTTTTTTGGAAGGACATCCCGGCAACTGCCTCCAACTGATGCCTGTCAGAAAAGGTATTGGTATAGGTGAAGTAATTGTTGGTATTGTAGTTGACAATCCTTGCCCATCGGGAAGTGCCAAAGCCATTTGTTCCCTGGCCGGTAATGGTTCTGGATCCGAAAAAGCGTTCATCGTTTTGATTGATGATGTCTACCGCAAAATCGGATCTGAATTTCAGTTTTTCGCTGAATACATATTCTCCGAAGATGCTGTTGATGTTCCTGAAACTGGTAGTCAGCCAGTTGGCATTTTCAGAATCAATCAGGTTATTGTAATAGGTGGTGGTTGGTCGGTCATATAAGACCCCGTTTTCATCTCTGATAGGTGTAATGGGCGCCAAGGCTACCAACTGAATGGGGTTGTTGAACTGATTATCTTCCGGCAAACGGGTTGTTTCGGTTCTTGCCAAACTGAAATTGGCTCCTAAAGAAAACCGATCTGATATTTTGTGGTCCAGGTTTAGCCTTCCTGAAATCCGCTCGAAGTTATTTCTTATCATGATGCCCTCCTGCTTATCGTAGGCTGTAGAGAAATAAAATCTGGTTTTTTCGTCTCCTCCACTGGCTGAAAAATTTACATTGGTTATTCCGGCATCAGGATTAAAGGCCTGCTCTTGCCAATCTGTATTCACATTGCCCTCTCTCCAGTCCGTATGGCCTGCATACCTGTCCAGTCGACCTTCCACAAATTCAAGGTCGGAATCTTCGTAATCAGCAGGATTGTTGATCGGATCAAGCCCATTGGCCAGGTCATTGTTATAGCCCGACTCTCTCATCAACTCAATGTATTGGGCGGAATTTAGGAATTCATTCCTTCGGGTAGGGCTACTGACTCCCCTTTGAATGCCCACATTAAATTTGGTCTTACCTGAGGTGCCGCTTTTTGTGGTAATCAGTACCACGCCATTAGAGGCCCGGGCACCATAAATAGCCGCAGCAGAAGCATCTTTCAACACTTCGAAGGATTCAATGTCATTGAAGTTTATATCTGCCAATGGATTACTTTTCCCGATGGTCCCGGAAGAGGTGACCGGAATTCCGTCAATCACATATAAAGGCTCATTTCCTCCGGAAATGGATGAGGTACCCCTTACCCGGATTTTGACTCCTTCACCTACTTTTCCACTGGAAGATTCTACGAATACACCTGACATCCTTCCCTGCAAGGCCTCCTGAAAAGTGGGTACTGGGACATTGGCAATTTCCGAGCCTTTGAGTGAGGCCACATTTCCAGTGAGATCTCCACGGGTTACACTACCATAGCCCACAACTACCACCTCTCCCAATGTTTGGGCATCAGGTTGCAGGGTAATATTAAGTGTATTTTGGTTTCCTACTTCAACTTCCTGGGTAATGAAACCAATATAGGAAAAAACCAGGGTCTCCCCATTTGAAACCGGGATACTAAAGGTTCCATCAATATCGGTGACAGTACCCCTATTGGTATCCTTTATTCTTACATTGACCCCAGGTAAGGTTAGGTTGTCCTCCCCGGATATTACCTGTCCGGTTAGGGTTCTACTCTGGGCCCATCCTGTTATTGGCCATGCCAATAGCACCATCATCACAATGAGTAAACTTCTTTTCATACAAATAAAGATTAGGTTTTTAATGAATTGGAGGTAATGTTGGGTGTATTATCTCGATTCAAATTTGATGAATTCTATTTTCATCAAGCTGCAAGCTGTTTTAAATTACTCGCAAAGATAAAATAAAATTAGATTAAAACATAAAAAACCTCAAAACCAATAAAATACGTATAAAAAACAACCTCCATCATAGAAGTAAATATTTATTTCCTCAAGATGAGATAAAAAAAAGCCTGGTATAACTAACCAGGCTTTTCCAATTGAAAATTAACCTAAAGGTGATTAAAACCGGTATTTTGCACTTACCATCACAAACCTGGTCTCTCTTTTGGCATAAAAGGATTGTCTGAATGTATTTGTCAGGCTGTTGCCAGCGAACCTGCGGGTATCAAAAATATCTCTTATACTTACCGAAAGTGCGCCCTTGTTTTCCCAAAAGCTTTTTTGAAAGTTGGCATCAACGTAATACTGAGAAAGATCCCTGCCTTGAGCTTCAATTTCTGCAGATTCATAGTTGCCGACCAATTGGAAACTGAACCCCATCGGCAGTGTAAAACTGTTCATCAATTTGGTGTTCCAGGCAAAACCCTGGTTTACAAATTCCTCACCTATATTAGAGCCATCTACTTTTAGTTGAAATGCGGTAAAACTTCCATTGATATTCCACCATGGGGTAATGTCTGTAATACCTATAAATTCTATTCCATATGATTCTGCTGTGTTCAGATTAGCAGGTTGGGAATAAGATATACCATCTTCGATGATCGTAACAAAATCCAATTGGTTACCTACATGACGGTAAAATAAATTAGTGGTAAGACTGGAATTTTCAAAGTTTGCCAGATGTCCAAATTCTAATGAATGGATCATTTCTGGTTGCAGATTTGGATTTCCCCTTCTGACACTCAGGGAATCTGTAATATCAGGGAAGGGATTCAACCTCCAGGCGGTGGGTCGGTCTATTCTTCTGCTATAGGATAGTTTTAGGGAATTCTCCTCGTTGATTTTGTATAAAGTTTGAAGACTGGGAAACAAGTTGAAATAATTTTGTTGGTTGGACTCTCCCGTATTTTCCAAAAAAGTATCCACAAATGAATATTCTCCCCGCAATCCCAAGGTATAATCAAATTTGGGAGAAGTGTTTGAGTAGATGAAATACCCTGCATGGATTTGATCCTGATAAATAAACCGGTTACTGACATTGCTGTCTTCTACAAAATCCTGAATATTCTCTTCGAATCTTGTGTAAATATAATCGTTGTCAAATTTTCTGATATTTGATTTTAATCCAGCTTCAATTTTGGCATCTGAAGATAAGGGGCTGGTAAAATCTGCCTGGAATACAGATACATATCTTTTCTCGTCTGTAAAAGCACGTTCCATTCCATTCAGATTTTCTTCCAGAGGCTCGCTGGTATTTCTAAAAATATCAATGTTTTGAATCTTATATTGGTTTCTGTAGGAATTGCTTGCAATTACTTTAAAGGTCTTGTCCTTATCCTCAAAAGTCCTTTCATATATCAGTGCATTGTCAAAACCGTCATCAGCTTCCGTTTCCCGGTTTCTTCTTACATATTCCAAAACCAAATCATTGGTTTCATTTTCCCTGAGCTCTGAATATAAAGTATTGATTTGGCTATCGTCACTGGTTTGAAAAAAACCTTCATAACTGATAATATTGTTTCCAAAGTAGTAATCGGCTCCAAAATTAAGGTTGTGTCCTATATTTTCATCAGTTGAGTTGGTGTTTTGGCGTAAGGTTTCTTCATCCTCAAAAATTTCCCGCTCGGTTCTCCTTTCGCCGATGGATCTCCACCTTCTGAAATTGTACCCTGCAAAAACGTTGTATTTTAAGGTACGGTGATTGATGTTGACGCCCGCATTTGTTCGACCTCTTGTGCCGTAAGTAAGTTCCCCATTACCATGTGTTCCCAGGTTTTCTCCTTTTTTAAGCACTATATCTATGACCCCTGCTTCGGCTTCAGCATCATATCTGGCGTTGGGGTTGTTGATAATTTTAATTTGTTCTATGGCACTTGCCGGAATCTGGTCCAGATTCTGCGTTAAAGAAGAGTTTCTTCCATTGATCAAAATATTTGTTCCCGAACTTCCTCTCAGTGTTATGGATCCGTCTTCAGAAACACTCACCGATGGGGTATTTCTTAAAATGTCAAGTAGGGTCCCTCCAAGGTTAGAAAGATTTTGACTGGGATTTATGGTGAGCCCTTCCGCATCTGATCGGATAGGGAATTTTGAAGATTGAACGACCACTTCTTCCAGATCCTGGTTTTCAGAGGTTAACTCAATGGTTTCAAGACTTCGGTTACGGTCCAGGTTGATTTCCAATTCTTTTTCATCATATCCAATTAGAAAAAACCGGAGCAGATATTCTCCTCTTGCCGCAGTTATGGAAAAATTGCCGTTGTCATCTGAATCTGAGAATGCTACAGGTCGGCTTTCTCCAGGTTCAAAAAGGGCTACCTGAACAAAAGAGAGTGGATCTTTGCTGTCATTAGCTGTCAATTTACCCTTAATGTTGTAAGTTTCATTTTGACTAAATCCAATGTTGGTAAAGAATAAGCTAATCAGCAAAAAAACAATAGAAAATAATTTAGTTGGTTTCATATCTGTTCTTGATTCGTTACAAGTTTAGGTATACAATTTGAATCAATTTTGAAGTTGGATAGTAATCTGATGCTCCTCATTGATAAAAGTATAATCCAAAATGTAACCATGAATCCTACAGATTTGTTGTACAATAGACAGTCCCAATCCAATTGATTCACTCATAGGATTACCCTTCTTGAATCTTTTCAGGTACTCGGTAACATTACCTGTTGGTTTGGGTCCTTTATTTTTGATAATCAAGGACTTATTATTAACTTCCAGGTAGATGTATCCAGGGCTTTCATTGTGTTTAATGGCATTGCTTAGCAAGTTGTTGATGAGCATTTCGGCCATATTGGGATGCATGTCAATTTTTACAGAAGGAGTTAATTGTTGATGAAGGGTAATGTTTTTGATGCCCATTAGTTCTTCATACTCTTTGAGGCAATCTGCAATCAACCGGGATAGGTCTATAGATTTGGAGCCTTCAAATTCCTGATTTTCCAATTTTGCCAAAGTGGCCAGCGAATTAACGATTTTAGTCATTTTTTCATTGGCATTATAGGCTGCCGCTATCCAGTTGGCTTGTTGGTTGTTGATGGGGCTATTGAGCAGGAGTTCAAGCTTACCGGAAGCGACAGCGATAGGGGTCTGGATTTCATGGGACAGGTTTTCAGAAAATTCTTTTACCACCTTGTAATCACTTAAAAGACGGATGGACATTTTATTCAAAAAATCGTGTAGCTTTTCAAATTCTTCGGTCTTTGTGGGTTCAAATTCCAGTGGTTGGTTATCTTTAAAACTAAAGTTTTTAATCCTATTCAGACTTTGATGAAATGGTTGGAGGATTCTTTTTGATACCAATCGGCTGGTTACTGCTATAAAAATCAGGAGCATTAAAAAAATGGCAACCATGGTTTGTACAACGGTTTCGGTAATATCATTAGACTCAATCATGATATTATAGGTAGACATATAGAAATGCCTCCCATTGACCAGGTATGATTTACCGGCTTTAACTTGTCTTTCTATCTGTTCCAGGGGCTCATGCCAAGCCAGGGTATCTCCGGATTGGAAAGGTATCATGGCTTGGTCTGGTGGCAGTTCTTTGATTTCTAATCGATCTTTCCGGAGCCGTTCGGGATTTTCCAGTGTTTCCATTTTTTTGGCATACCGGTCAAGTTGTCTTTCCAGCTCCTTTCCTTGCTCAAAATCGATTTCTGATTCCAGTTTGTAGAAAATAAGCAGGCCTCCGATCAAAAATACGATGATGGATATGCCAAGATACCAAATGGTAAATTGATTGATTAATTTCATTTTTCTGGAGAGGTGTTAAATTTATAGCCTATTCCATAGACTGTTTCTATGTAATCTCTGCCTCCAGCCTGACAGATTTTTTTCCTGAGGTTTTTGATATGCTGATAAACAAAGTCAAAATTGGCCAGGTCATCGGTGTAGTCACCCCATAAATGTTGTACAATGGCTTGCCTGCCAAGTACCCGGTCTTTGTTGGTCAAAAAGAAAAGAAGCAGGTCAAATTCTTTTTTGGTCAGGTCCAGCAAGGTTTGGTTGATCAATGCCTGTAAGTTTTCAGGATTAACCTGAATTTCATTAAAGGTCAGGACATCAGCTCCACCCAATTGGTTTCTACGGTAAAGTGCTTTTAACCTGGCATGTAGTTCAGCCAAATGAAATGGTTTGGTAAGGTAATCATCTGCGCCAATTTCGAGGCCCTCAATTTTATCACCCAGGGATCCTTTTGCTGAAATTATGAGAATATTACACTTTGATTGGTTTTTTTTAATCACATCAATTAAATCCAGACCAGTCCCGTCAGGAAGCATAATGTCCAGGATGATACTGTCATAGCTGTTGATCAGCAACTTGTCTTGTGCATCGAAGCAATTGCTACAGGCATCGCAAAAAATCCCTACGGAGGCCAGAAATTCTGTAATATTGTCCGAAAGTTCTATTTGATCCTCGATTAAAAGAATTTTCATCATTCAAATAAAAGAGGTGTTTTTGAAGCAAATCTGAAGAAAAGCTCCGTTGCGTTTTCTGAAACAGGTGTATTAATATTTTGAACCAACAAAAATAAAATCCAAACCGGAATCAGGATTAAACCGGTCTGGATTTTTTCAAAATTCTGACGAATATCAAATGGAAAAACTCTCTCCACAACCACAGGTTCTGGATGCATTGGGATTGACAAATTGAAAACCTTTGCCGTTTAATCCATCACTGAATTCCAAAGTTGTACCTGCAAGATATAAGAGGCTCTTTCTGTCTACAATGATTTTAACCCCTTTGTCTTCAAAAACATGGTCTGTTTCTGAAGTGGTATTATCAAATCCCAAATCGTACATCAATCCTGAACAACCTCCGCCTTTGACAGATACTCTGATGTTTTCATCAGTATTTCTGTTCTCTTCCTGTCTTAATTCAAGGATACGATCCTTGGCTTTTTCTGAAACGATGATCATATCTTTTCAATTTAAATTTATGGCTTGCCGAATACTTTTTAAACCAACAAGGTTAAAAATTAATTCCATTATCTTTATTTGCTCAACAAACAAAGATAATAAAATCATGATGAAAATAGAACATATCGGCATAGCAGTAAATGATTTGGATGCTTCTAATCAGGTGTTTGAAAAATTACTGGGCAAGGCAGCCTATAAACAAGAAATTGTTGAAGGAGAAAAAGTCAAGGTGTCCTTTTTTCAGTCAGGGGACCTGAAGGTGGAGCTTTTGCAAGCTACTGATGAAGAAAGTCCCATTGCCCGGTTTTTAAAGCAGAGAAAGGAAGGTATTCATCACCTGGCTTTTTCCGTGGAGAATATCAGAGAAGAAGTAAAAAGATTAAAAGCTGAAGGCTTTACTTTTTTGAATGAAGCAGCAAAGGATGGGGCAGATAATAAATTAATCGTATTTTTGCATCCAAAATCCACCAATGGAGTATTGGTGGAATTGTGTCAGGACAAAAATGCATATGGATAAGGATAGAAGAACAGAGATAGGAACCCTGGGGGAATTTGGGCTTATTGAAAAAATAAGCGAAAATGTTCAATTGAAACATGCCAGCTCATTAAAGGGAATAGGTGACGATGCGGCAGTACTTGCGCCAACAGACTTGCTGCGGGTGTTGACTACTGATATGCTGCTGGAAGGAGTTCATTTTGATTTGTCCTATACGCCACTAAAACACCTGGGTTTTAAAGCGATTGCGGTAAATGTCAGCGACGTGGCCGCCATGAATGCTATTCCCACGCAGGTGACAATAAGCCTGGGTTTATCCAACAGGTTTTCCCTTGAGGCGGTGGAAGAACTGTACGAGGGAATTAATCTCGCTGCTACACATTATAACCTCGATTTAGTAGGAGGAGACACCACCGCTTCAAGGTCTGGGTTGATCATTGGAGTAACGGCAATCGGAGAGGTGAGAAAAGAGGAAATCAGTTACCGGTCAGGAGCTAAAGTAAACGATATCATTTGTGCAACAGGGGATCTTGGCGGGGCTTTTATGGGCCTTCAGGTTTTGGAAAGGGAAAAACAGGTTTTCCTTTCTGATCCAAAAATGCAGCCTCAGTTGGAAAAATACGCCTATATCACGGGGAGGCAATTAAGACCTGATGCCCGAATGGACATCATTCATGAGTTCAGGGATTTACACCTGGTGCCTACCAGTATGATGGATATTTCAGACGGATTGGCTTCAGAGCTTTTTCACATTTCCAGGGCATCCGGGGTAGGGGTGGCCATATATGAAGACAAACTGCCTATAGACAAGCAGACCTACGATACTGCCCTGGAATTCAACATGGATCCCATCACCTGTGTTTTGAATGGGGGAGAGGATTATGAACTTCTCTTCACCATTGACCAAAAGGATTTTAGTCTATTGGAGAAACATCCTGACATCCATTTTATCGGTCATGTGACAGCGCAGGAGGATGGCAAGGTGTTGATAACCAAAAGCGGAGCCGCCGTCCCACTCAATGCCCAAGGCTGGCAGCATTTTTAACGGGAAAGGGTAATCAAAGGCAAAACCCATTCAATCATTCATTTGGGTAAGGGATATAAAGGAAATTGGTGAACGTTTCATCCACCACAAACAGGCAGCAAAATTCATCCGGATCTTTATAAGTGGCCTTAAACTGCTCCAGGTTATCTTCCTGGATGAGTTTTCTTTGGATAAATTCATCCAGGTAGGTGATATAATAATTCCAATCGATGGGCTTCTCCTCTTTGCTTAGAAAAAGCTGTCCTATGGGTTGCTCTGTCTTGCTGATTGGAAAAATGGGGAATTCAGAAAAACCTCTTTTTCTAACCTGGTATGAAGCTTCTTTAAGGTTTTCACAAATTTTTATAAAGTCACTGCTGATAGTCCCCAGGTATTTTCCGTTTAATTCAGGGTCATTTTCGTTACTGATCATCATTGCTCTTTCAATTCTAATAAAACTACATTTTCTACATGGTAAGTTTGTGGAAACATATCCACAGGCTGTATGCGATTCACCTTGTATTTTTCGGAAAGCAAGGCAACATCCCTGGCCTGGGTTGCCGGATTGCAACTGACATATACGATTTTCGGAGCCGATAATTTCAGCAGCATTTGAATCACGTCTTCATGCATTCCTGCCCTTGGGGGATCGGTAATGACCACATCTGGTCTTTGGTGCTGGCTGACAAAATCGTCAGTCAATACATCTTTCATATCGCCGGCATAAAACAGGGTGTTTGAAAGCTGATTGTGCAGGGCATTTTCTCTGGCATCCTCAATGGCAGGGCCTACGTATTCTATGCCAATTACCTGTTTGGCATTGGCGGCAACAAAGTTGGCAATGGTGCCGGTTCCCGTATAAAGATCATAAACCGTTTCATTCCCCGTTAACCCTGCAAATTCCCGTGCCACCTGATACAAGCGGTAGGCCTGAAGAGAATTGGTTTGATAGAAGGATTTTGGTCTGATCTTAAACTTGAGTCCTTCCATGCTTTCTTCTATGAAATCTTTCCCGGCATAAGTATGGACGTCCAGGTCCAGAAAGGTTTCATTCTTTTTTAGGTTCACAATATATAAGAGTGAGGTGATTTCGGGAAAACGCTCTTTCAGAAAGCCCATGGTTTTGTCTATCCCAGCCGGGTCATCTTCACCAAATTGTACAATCACCATGGTCTGTCCATCTACTGTGGACCTGATGATGAGGTTTCGGAGCAGGCCGGTTTGGTTGATGATATCGTAAAAAGTCAGGTTTTCTTTTAAAGCAAAAGTTCTCAATTCATTTCTGACTTCATTGGAAATACCGCCTTGAAGGTAACAATGATTAATGTCCACTATTTTATCAAATCTTTTTGGGACATGAAAACCCAGGGCATTTCTTTCAAAATTTTCACCGGAATCGATTTCTTCCCGGGTAAGCCAGCGGTTATTGGAAAAAGTGAAATCAAGTTTGTTTCTGTAATAACGGGTATCTTTGGCACCGATAATGGGCATGACTTCCGGTAGAGGGACTTTGGCAATTCTTTGGAATTGATCCACCACCTGCTGTCTTTTGTAGGTCATTTGGAGCTCATAAGAGATATGTTGCCATTTGCAGCCTCCGCATGTGCCAAAATGTTCGCAAAAGGGGCTCACTCTGTTGTCCGAATATTCATGAATTTTGATGGCCTCTGCTTCCATGAAACTGCTCCTTCCTTTGGTAACGCGCACGTCCACTACATCTCCCGGTGCTACGTTGCTTACGAATACGACTTTTCCTTCATGGTGCCCCACGCATTTTCCTTCGCTGGCTATTCTTTCTATTTTCAGCCTTTGAAGGACCTTATTCTTCATTTTTCTTGACATAGGTTGCAAAATTAATCATTTTCGGTCAAAGGGATTAAATTTGTCCTGAATGGTTTCAGGTTTTTGCATACCTTGATAAAAAATACATATGGATCTAAAAGACAAAGTTGTAATCATTACGGGGGCCACCTCCGGCATTGGTGCTGCCTGTGCCAAAATTTTTGGTAAAGCAGGGGCCAGAATTTGGATTACAGGCAGGAGTCAGGTAAAACTGGACGAAACGCTGCTGATGCTTCAGAAAGAAGGGATCAATTGTGCGGGCGGAATTTGTGATGCTGCCGATCCTGTTCAAAACGAAAAGATGGCAGAAGATGCAAAGGAAAAATTTGGTTCTATTGATGTTTTGATCAACAATGCGGGTGTGAGCATGCGGGCTTTGTTCAGTGATTTGGATTTGAAAGTTTTCCACCGGGTCATGGACATCAATTTTTGGGGTACCGTATATGCGACCAAATATTGTATGAATGATATTGTTAAAAACAAAGGGGCCATAATAGGCGTGTCGTCCATCAATGGGTTCAGAGGTACACCCGCAAGGACAGCATATACGGCTAGTAAATTTGCTATGAATGGCTTCTTTGAATCTTTGCGAACAGAAGTAATGAAATTAGGCGTTCATGTGTTGGTGGTATGCCCGGGCTTTACCGCATCCAATATCCGAAACAATGCTTTGCTGGGAGATGGAAGTACACAAAAGGAATCCCCCAGAGATGAAGATAAAATGATGACATCGGAGGAGGTGGCAGCTGCCATTTTAAAAGCCCTTCGCAGAAGGAAGAGAGACCTGGTCCTTTCCCGTGAAGGTAAACTGGCTTCATTTTTGAATAAATGGGTACCCGGATTAATGGATCAGGTGGTGTACAACCACATGGCCAAGGAAAAAGATTCACCCTTTAAGTAAAGTTTCATGCTAAAAGATATTTTTAAGGTTTATTTAAACCGCTTGGTGGATCTTTCTTCCAACAACCGATCTATTTTTCTTCCGAAAATCATTCAAAGCCAGATGATTGATCTCAAAGATTTCCATTTTTTGAACAATCATCCTTCCTTTTTTTACATCAATGAATTGCTGGGTAGAAAAAGAAATATTCCATTGATTCAGGAGCTTGACTCCAGGGATAAGAATGTCAACCAGCTATCCACCAGGCTAAAACGCCTGCTCCACCATGTACGCTTTGCCATTGAAGAAACAGGGGAAAAAAATTTGTTTGTGGGCTGGCCTTTTGTAGAGGGCAGATTACTGAATGAACAGTTGATCCGTTGTCCCTTGATTTTTTTTCCAGTGGACCTTGTACTTGAAGACAAAACCTGGTACCTGAGAAAAAGCCTGGGTGAGCTTCCTTTTCTAAACCCATCTTTTCTGCTTGCCTATAGCCAGGCTTTGGGAAGACCATTTGATAAAGAATGGCTGGAGCTTTCGATGGAAGATTTCAGTAAGGAACCCATGGGTTTTCGTACCGACTTGTATCACTATTTAAAAAATCAGGTTGAACTTAATTTCAACAGGGAAATTTACCAGGATAAACTAGAGTTTTTTCCCGATCTGAATAAAGATGATTTTCAAAAATATTCAGAAACAGGGCTGCTTCGGCTTCAGCCTTATGCCATTCTGGGTCAGTTTTCTCAAAAAAACTCTTTCCTGATGGATGATTATGAGCAACTGATCAGGCAATCAACCCAGCAAAATCTGGAGGAATTGTTTTCTGATAGTTTTGGAAATGTTACTACAAACAGCCAACTAAGCCTTGAAAGTAACCTATACAATACCTTTCCGATGGACGCAAGTCAGGAAGAGGTGATCAAACATGTAAAATCAGGGCAATCCTGTGTAGTGCAAGGGCCTCCGGGTACAGGAAAATCCCAATTGATTTGCAATTTGGTTGCAGATTTTACTTCAAGAGGTAAAAAAGTGTTGGTTGTATCTCAAAAAAGAGCAGCTCTGGATGTGGTTTATCAACGTTTGTCTGCACAGGGTATGGCAAATTTTTCCGCCCTGGTCCATGATTACAGGGGAGATAGAAAAGAACTTTACAAGAAAATCGATCACCAAATCAGCTCCCTTGAAAATTATCAAAGCCTCAATAATTCTCTGGATGCTATCCAACTCGAGCGGACTTTCGGTCAAATGTGCAGGAATATTGAAAAGCATACGGATTTTTTTGAGGAATATAAAGAGGCGCTTTTTGATGTAGTAGATTGCGGCGTTCCGGCTAAGGAACTCTACCTTACATCAGATTCTGCTGATGAAGGAATAGACATGACCCAATATTACAGGTCTTTCAGGTTGGATGACCTGGATGTTTTTCTTAATAATTTTGAACAATATCAGTTTTTCTTTAACAAATTTCAGGTTTCTTCCTCGTTTTGGCTCCATAGAGTAGATTTTTCGGAATTTGGTCCCGAAGCTTTTAAAGGTGTAGCGGCCACTTTTCAGGAACTATCTTCGGTAAAACTTACAGCCAAGAAAGACCTGGATAGCATGTTGGCTGATACCTTTGAATATGGACTGATCTATCAATCTTTTCAACAAAAGGAAAAGATTGAAGCATTAATGCAAAGTATTAACAGCCCGGAGATATACGAGAAATTCAAGGTTTTTATGGCACATGATCCAGCGTCACTGGACCACCTATGGCTGGAGAGTAAAGTAGAAATGGTGCGTAAATTGTTTGGGGAGGAGGGAGTAGAATGGGAAATTGGAGATGAAGAGGTGGAAGGAGTCCTGAAAAAAGCCGTTCAGGCTTCCAAAAAACTCGAATCATGGTACGGAAAGATGGCGGTCAGCCTGGATGCAAAGAAATATGGAACTGTAATTTCGCTTCTGGAACAAAATGGATTAAAAAAAAGTAAGGAAGATATCAGGATATTGATTCAAAGGTTGGAAAACAGAATGAACCTTAATCACCAATATACACTTTTGGCCCAAAAAACCTGGGTAGAGTTGCCTGAAAAACCATTTACTATCCATTCATTTAATCAAATGGCCGGCGTTCTGGTAAAAGCCTTAAAAGCACGATTTATCATGCATGATTTGGGTGTTTTGGCATCATATTTTTACAAGCCTCAATTTTCCTACCAACATTTTCAAACACTATTAGAGGGTATTACCGTAATCAATGATTGGGTAGAAGACCATTTTGGAAATTGGAGGAAATACCTCAGTGTGATTCAGATTAAACATTTGCTTAGTTCACCTGATGAAGAAAAGCTGCAGGAAGTGAATCAAAATATTGCCCGGGATGTGGATGAGTTGATTAGGTTTGACCGGCTAAGAAACCAGATGAACGAGGTCGAGAAAAAGGTGGTTGAAAAAATTATTGACGCATTTCCTGAAAGGGATTTTGCCAGCCTCAAACAAATATTTTTATCCAGTTTAAAGATAAGTTGGATCGGGCATTTAGAGGCAAAATACCCGATTTTGAAAGAAATCTATGGACCACAAATCAAAAGTTATATTGCTGATTTTGAATTCTCTGTTGAGGAAAAGTTGAAGACTGCCCGCTTTATTGTGGAGATGCGGCTTCGGGAGGGGGTTTGTCAACAATTAGAATACAATCGGCTGAACAATCTTATTACTTACCGGGAGCTGGCCCATCAGGTAGGTAAAAAGAAACAGATCTGGTCTGTGAAAAAGTTGATTGCTTATTACAAAGATGAAATATTCAGATTGGTACCCTGTTGGTTGGCGTCACCAGAGACTGCATCAGCGCTTTTTCCTCTTGAGCAGGATTTCGATTTGGTGATTTTTGATGAAGCCAGCCAATGTTATTTTGAAAGGGGATTGCCCATGATGATGCGGGGAAAACAGGTGGTTGTTGCTGGTGACAGTCAGCAGCTTCAGCCATACGATCTTTACCAAACCAGAATTCAATCGGAGGATGATGGTATGGAGCTGGAAATTGATGCCTTATTGGATATGGTAAGCAAATTTTTCCCCACTTTTCACCTCAGCACCCACTATAGAAGTGCGACCCTGCCGCTGATTCATTTTTCCAACAAACACTTCTATGAGGACAGGCTTTACATGCTGCCAGACAGGAAGGTATTGAATAGCAATGAGCAGGGCATCAAATTAATTTCAACCGATGGGATCTGGGAGGACCAGACCAACCTTATTGAAGCGAGAGAGGTTTTGTCACAATTGGTTAAACTAAGAGCCAAACATCCTTTGGATTCTCTGGGTGTTATTACTTTTAATTATTACCAGATGATTCTGATCATAACCCTGTTGGAGGAAGATGAACATCTGAGAATGGACAAATATATCAAGGTTAAAAATATAGAAAATGTACAAGGAGATGAATTTGACAGGGTTATCTTTTCCGTAGGATACGCCAAAAACCCTGAAGGAAGGTTCACAGCCAATTTCGGGCTTCTATCCAGAAAGGGGGGGGAGAATCGTTTGAATGTTGCGGTAACCAGAGCCAGAAAGGAAAATATTCTAATCACCAGTCTTAAAGCAAGCGATTTCAAGGATAAGCACATGAATAATCCAGGAACCAGGTTGTTAAGTGAATATATAGCCTATGCTGCTAAAATTCAAGAAGGTGAAATTCCTGAAAAGGCCAGCCTAGATGTGAAAGGATATGGCAACCAATGGTCATTAAAAAACAGACTTGTAGGGACTTATGGAAATCATGAAGTGGAAGAAAACCCATACGTTAAAGTGATGGACCTGGAAGTTAAAGAAAATGGAAAAGCCGTGGCGGCCATATTGACGGATGACCAAAGGTTTTTTGCTGCTAAAACCGCAAAAGAGGCTTTTGTATATCATCCTCAGTTACTGACTTCCAGAAATTGGAACATTGTGTTTTTGTTTAGCAGGCAATATTGGTTAGACAGGGAGGATTTGCTGCAAACAAAAATAGCACAGGGAAATTTCAACAAGGGATAAATACCTGGCACACAGAATATCTGTCTGGTTCCTATCCCTTTACCCTGAAAAAAATACACTTTGCGGGTTTAATCTCTGACCGCCGATATTTTTAAGCCTACCGATTCAATGCCTGTCAAGGTGTCTTTTCTCATGTACTGGATGAATTCCACCCTTGCTGGTGTTGCGAGTTGATTGGCAGGTAAGGTATCATAAAGTGTCCTTCTGTTGCCAAACCCCGATCCCAGAGGTTGACCTGATTTGGAATCAAACAGTTCCAGGTTGACCAATGAATCCAGCAATACATTATTCAGGCTGTCCCTGAGTAGGTAACGGAGGTACAGGTTATGGTATTCGTAGCTGTCATTGTACCTGATACCTACAGATAGCATTTTTGAAGCATCGGGAGGTAGCGAATCCACCGAAAATGAAACTGTATCCGATACCAGCCAACTTTGGTTTGGGAAGTCTTCAAAGGATTCGTACAACCTGTCTCCATTGCAGCCGGAAAGCAAAAAAAGCATGCCGAAAAAGTATAAAATGAGAGACAGGCTTTTAGTTATCATCAGACTTCCCCTGGTTTGGATTGTTCTTTGGATTCCGGTTTCGGTTGGGCCTACGCCTTTTATTCGGATGTCCATCATTTTTACTTTTTGGTCCTTGCGGTCCATTATCGGCCTGGATTTGGGATGGATTATCCTTTTGATTTTTATTTCCTCTTTTCTGGTTGCGATTGCTTTTTTGATTTCTGCCCCTTTTTTCTTGATGATCAGGTCTTGCTGTTCCAGCTTCACCTGAGGTCATGTTGGGTTTTCTTGATTTGGGTTTGCGTTTCTTTTTCCTTTTGGATTGAGCAAATTTCTTATCCAACAGCTCCAGGTCCTGGTTGTTTTTGCTTTGGTCAAACTCTCCCTCAAATGCCTTGTCCTGCTTTAGGTTGAAAGGAGTGATTCCTTTTTCGTTTTGTTCAAGGATCATTTTGACCCTGTCACAATCTATGGAGTGCCAGTTGTTGTCATCATTGTAACTGAACCACATGAGTCTTCTGAAAATATCTGTTTTTTGGAGCTTGGCAGGTCCCGCTTCCGTTAGCAGTGGCTTCTCAACATTGGGAATATCTTCCAAGGCACTCAGGTAACTATCCAGTTCGAAATTCAGGCAGCATTTCAACCGACCGCATTGGCCGGACAATTTACTCGGATTCAGGGAAAGGTTCTGATATCTTGCTGCTGAAGTAGTGACACTTTTAAAATCGTGAATCCAGGTGGAGCAACAAAGCTCCCTGCCACAAACACCAATGCCTCCCAACCGGCCCGCTTCCTGCCTGAGGCTAATTTGCCTCATTTCAACCCTTATTTTAAACTCTGAAGCCAAAATCTTGATCAATTCCCGGAAATCAACCCTGTCATCAGCGGAATAATAAAAAGTGGCTTTGGAATTATCTGCCTGGTATTCCACATCCGATAGTTTCATTCCCAGTTTGAGTTCGTCAATGATTTGTTTGCTCCTGTATATGGTGGGGATTTCCCGGTTTTTGGCTTCCTGCCATTTATCAAGGTCTTTTTGGGTAGCTATCCGGTAAATGCTAAGAATATTGTCATCGTTTTTGATTTTTCTTTTCTGCATCTGAAGTCTTACCAACTCGCCTTGCAGGGACACGTAACCAATATGGTGCCCGTTGGGTACATCCACCACCACCGGGTCTCCGGTAGTGAGTGGCAAAAGGCCCGAATTTCTGAAATAATCTTTTCTTCCTCCTTTAAATTTAATTTCTGCAATGTCAAATTTATCAATTTCGGGTATGCCCATATGGGATAACCAATCAAAGGCATTCATTTTATTACAATCGCTGGTACCGCAACTGCCGTTATTTTGACAGCCGCCTACAGCTGTCGTTCCGGTGCTACAGTTTGTACATCCTGACATAATTCATCTATATTTAAGGGAGTTGCCTCCTCGTGAAAATGGGTTTTCAATCACTTAAATGAAGAATATCCTGACCGATATCTTTCCTGTAATTTACTTTTTCCCAATTGATCTGATTTACTCTTTCGTAGGCATGCTTAATCGCATCCTCGGTTGTATTTCCTAACCCGGTAATCCCTAGTACTCTTCCACCATTGGTAACGATGGCTTCCGGATGAATTGTTTTGGTGCCCGCATGAAAGGTGATGGCTTGTTTGAGCGTATCTTTTTCCAGGCCTGATATGACCTTGCCCTTCTCATAGGCTTCCGGATATCCTCCTGCTACCATTACCACTGTTGCTGTTTTGGTGGCAGCGGTTATTAAATTATAATCTCCCAATTTTTTATCAGCAATGGCACTCAACAGGGATACAAAGTCGCTTTCAATTCTAGGTAACACAGCCTGGGTTTCCGGATCTCCCATTCTGACATTGTATTCGATGACAAAGGGCTCCCCATCCATATTCATAAGCCCTATAAAAAGAAAACCCCTGAAATCTATTCCTGAATTTTTTAACCCGAGAACGGTAGGCTTAATAACTTTTTCTTCGACTTTTTCCATAAAAGCCTGATCTGCGAAGGGGACCGGGCTAATGGCTCCCATACCCCCGGTGTTTGGTCCGGTATCCATTTCACCGATTCTCTTGTAATCTTTTGCTTCAGGAAGAATTTTATAGCTTTCTCCATCTGTGGCTACAAATACGGAAAGCTCTATTCCTTTAAGAAAAGTTTCTATTACCACTTTTGTTGAAGCTTCCCCAAATTTCTGTCCTACCAGCATGTCTTTGAAGCTTTTTTCCGCTTCTTCAAGGCTGTTACAAATCAAAACACCCTTGCCAGCTGCCAGGCCATCCGCTTTAAGGACGATCGGCAATTTTTGCGTTTTTAAATAAGCAATACCCTCCTGTAAAGATGCCTGGGTGAACGTGGCATGGGAAGCGGTAGGGATCCCATATTGGTTCATAAATGCCTTCGAAAAATCCTTACTACCTTCGAGCTGAGCACCTGCCTTACCGGGACCCACTATGGGAAGAGAGGCAGTTTTAGGGTCCAGGGCCAAAAAATCTCTTAAACCCTTTACCAATGGCTCTTCGGGTCCAACTACAAGTAAATGGATGTCATTTGTAATGCAAAAATGCTTAATTCCTTCGAAGTCATTGGCGGATAGGTCTATATTCTCCCCAAGGGCCTGAGTTCCGGCATTGCCAGGAGCAATCCATAATTTCTCACAATGTTTACTCTTTTTTATTTTCCAGGCAAAGGCGTGTTCCCTGCCACCGCTTCCAATAAGCAATATGTTCATTTGTAGTATTTCTTTTAGTTGGCGTGATCTGAAATAAATTTTATCCGGTAAACCCTTACTTCCTCCTCAGAAAAATCATCTTCCTCTAATTCCGCCATGGCTTCCCGGATTTTGTCAGTATCGGCCGTCATGAAATAATCATGGAGAATATCCTCTCTTTCATCATCCATGATGTTTTGGATGTAATAATTGATATTTAATTTTGTCCCACTGTAGATAATTTGCTCAATTTCATGAAGCAATTCGCTCATGCTGATGTTCAGGTTATTTGCAATTTCGTCAAGGTCAATTTTTCGGTCTATTTGCTGAATGATGGTGATCTTAACTTTGGACCGCGTTCCGGCGGTTTTTACTACCACATCTGAAGCTGTGATAATTTCATTCTCATCTACATATTTCTCAATCAATTTCAGGAAGCTAGCACCAAATTTGGTTACTTTTCCTATTCCTACCCCATTGATTTGGGCCAGTTCTTCCTTTGAGGTGGGATAAACGGTAGCCATTTCCTCCAGTGACGGATCCTGAAAGACGACATAAGGAGGGAGGTTTTTAACTTTTGCTACTTTTTTCCGTTCCGCTTTCAGCAATTCATAAAGCTTTTCATCATAAGCTTTGCCCACATTGTTCAGCTCTTCAGAAGATATGTTTTCAGCCATTTCTTCAAAATTATGATTTTTACTGATCTTAATAGGGTAAGGTTCCTTTAAATAAGCTTCACTTTTATCTGATAGCAAAAGGACACCGTAATTTTCTATGTCTTTATCCAGCAAACCATAAATCATGGTTTGTCTAATTACTGTTTTCCAATGGATCGTATCTTTGTCCTTACCCAGGCCAAAAGTGGAGAGTTTATCATGGTCATAGCTCTCTATGTAATCGTCTTTTTCTCCCCGAATCATGCTTACGATATGATCCATACTAAACCTTTGATTGGTTTCCTTTACAGCTTTGATTACAGTAATGATGTCATCCTGACCATCAAAGGTTTCTTTTGACTTTTTACAGTTGTCACAAAAGCCACAATCTTTTCCCAGGTTTTCCCCGAAATAATGAAGCAAAAACCTTCTCCTGCAAACTGAACTTTCAGCATAGGCTGCCATTTCCTGGAGCAGGACTTTGGCGTTTTCGCGTTCATTGACAGGCTTGTCTTTATTGAACTTTTCCAGTTTTACAATATCTTCATACCGGTAAAACATTAGACAGTGACCTTCAAGGCCATCTCTTCCGGCCCTACCGGTTTCCTGGTAATAGCCTTCAAGGGACTTGGGTACATCATAATGGATGACATACCTTACATCTGGCTTGTCTATGCCCATTCCAAAAGCGATGGTGGCCACGATGACATCTACTTCTTCGTTGAGGAAGTCATCCTGATTTTTTATCCTGACGTGACCATCAAGTCCGGCATGATACGGGGCGGCATTGATCCCGTTCACCTTTAAAAGGTCGGCTATTTCTGTCACTTTTTTCCTGCTCAGACAATAGATGATCCCCGATTTGCCTTTTTGTGACTTGATGTATTTGATGATTTCCTTTTTGGTGTCATTCTTCATTTTCGGTCTGACCTCATAATAAAGATTGGTCCGATTAAATGAAGACTTGAAGAGGTCAGCTTCCTCCATTTGAAGGTTTCGCTGTATGTCTTGCTGAACCTTTGGCGTGGCTGTAGCTGTAAGTGCGATGACCGGGAGCTTGTCCCCGATCTGGGCAATAATTGATTTTATCTTTCGGTACTCTGGCCTGAAATCATGACCCCACTCCGAAATACAATGGGCCTCATCAATGGCAACAAAGCTAATATCCGAGTTTTTTAAAAACTGGACGTTTTCATCTTTGGTCAACGACTCGGGAGCCACATATAGCAATTTGGTAAGACCGGCCGTTACTTCACCCTTTACCCTGTTCGATTCGGATTTGCTCAGGGTGGAATTAAGGAAATGGGCATTAATGCCAAAACTGTTCAGTTGGTCCACCTGATTTTTCATCAGCGCAATTAAAGGAGAAATGACGATAGCAGTCCCCTTTTTTGAAACGGCTGGCAATTGGTAGCAAAGGGATTTCCCTGCCCCAGTAGGCATTATAACAAAAGTGTTTTTCCCCTTAAGTATATTTTCTACTATGAATTGTTGGTTTCCTCTGAACTGATTGAAACCAAAAATATTTTTCAGATTATCTTTTACTGCGTTATCCACTATATAAATAGTTTAATGAGTTGCTCTCAGTCAATCATTAAAGTTTAAGGTAAAACTTTCCTACCTTTGTACAAAATTAACAATTAACAACTGCAAAATTGAATTTACTAAAAAATATTAAAACCACGGCAATAAATGTACTTCAAAACGAGGCCGATGCCCTTATAAATTTAATACCTTATATTGGAGAGGATTTTGAGGCTTGTGTACGAGATATTTTGCAGCACTCAGGACGGGTGGTGGTCACCGGTATTGGCAAAAGTGCCATCATTTCCAATAAAATTGTGGCTACACTCAATTCTACAGGAACACCTTCTTTATTTATGCATGCTGCCGATGCAATTCATGGTGATTTGGGTATGATTAAAAAAGAAGATTTTGTAATATGCATATCTAAAAGCGGCAATACTCCCGAAATTAAAGTGCTGGTACCTTTGGTTAAGCAACTTGGAAACAAGCTGATAGCCTTGGTGGGTAACGAATCCAGTTATTTGGCCAGGCAAGCAGATTACGTGTTGTATGCAGGTGTAAAGGAAGAGGCCTGCCCGAATAAGCTGGCTCCAACCAGCAGTACTACAGCCCAAATGGCCATGGGAGATGCCCTGGCAGTTTGCTTACTTACAGCCAGGGGTTTTACTGCCGAATCTTTTGCCAGGTTTCATCCGGGAGGTGCCCTGGGCAAGAAGCTGTACCTGAAAGTTGGAGATGTAATGGATGATTCCTTGCTGCCTGTCATTACAGCGAATGCGAACTTAAAGGATGTAATTGTAGAGATAAGCAGTAAAAGGCTTGGGGCGACAGCTGTGGTTGGACCTGATAAGCAGTTGCTGGGCATCATAACGGATGGAGACCTGAGAAGAATGCTTCAGCGTGACCCTGACCTGACGCGGATAAAGGCGGTTGAAATCATGACCAGTCATCCGAAAACGATCGATGCCGGGGAGTATGCGGTAAAAGCACTGGGATTGATGAGGGATTTTAATATTACACAATTGGTAGTAATGGAAGGTAATTCGGTTGTCGGGTTTATCCATATTCATGATTTGATGAAGGAAGGAATTGTATAAATTATGGAGACAAGGGACAAATATGTAGTGATTTTGGCAGGAGGTATCGGAATTAAATTCTGGCCGTTTAGCAGGCACCACAAGCCCAAACAGTTTTTGGATTTACTTGGTACCGGCAAGTCTTTGCTTCAAATGACCTATGATAGGTTTAAAGATGCCTTCGAACCTTATCAGTTTATTGTGGTGACCAATAAAAGATACCTTTCCCTGGTAAAAGAACAATTACCACAAATACCGGAAAACCAGATACTCGTCGAGCCATTGCGAAGGAATACTGCAGCATCTATTGCACTGGCCAGCTATAAAATCAAAAAATTGAACCCAAATGCCATGGTGCTGATCAGTCCATCCGATCAGTTGATCTTTAATGAACAGGCTTTTTTTGAAGCCATAGATCTGGCCATAGAGGGTGCTTCCGAATCTGGAAACCTGGTTACTATCGGTATCAGGCCAAACAGGGCAGATACCAGCTATGGTTATATTCAGTATTTCCCCGATAATGGGAAGCAGGTTAAAAAAGTAAAAACCTTTACCGAAAAGCCTGACTTTTCCCTGGCCACCACTTTTTTGGAAAGTGGAGATTTCGTTTGGAATTCGGGGACTTTTATTTGGAAAAATGAAAGTATCATCAATGCTTTTGAAAAGTATTTACCGGAAATGGCTGAAGTTTTTGAGGAAGGTGAAATTTACTTTTGCACTGAAAAGGAGCACCTGTTTCTGAACAAGGCTTACAGCCTGATCAAAAATATTTCCATTGACCATGGCATTTTAGAGAGATCCGATGAGTTTTTTATGGTATTGGGTGATTTTGGCTGGTCAGACCTGGGTTCCTGGCAAAATCTGTATGACATTTCTGATAAGGACAATGAACAAAATAGTGTAAAAGGTAAAGCGCTATTGTACGATACGGAAAACTGTTTCATTCAACTTCCTCAGGACAAGCTGGTGGTCATTCAGGGTTTAAAAGATTACCTGATCAGCGATAGTGAAAATGTACTTTTAATTTGTAAACTTGGAGAGGAAAGTAAGTTTAGAGAATATGTTACAGATGCCAGAAAAATAGATGAAGGTTTTATCTGATACCCTTAGGCATCAGTTTTTTTTTTCATGAGCGGCGACTGCGTTTCTTACGGATCCATATTTGTTCAACAAATCATGGGCTTCTTTTTCTCCCAACCCAGTCGCTTCCATGATCATCTTTGTGCCTCTATCAACCAGTTTTTTATTGGATAACTGCATGTCCACCATTTTATTTCCTTTGACCTTTCCGAGTTTGATCATGACACTGGTAGAGATCATGTTAAGACAAAGTTTTTGTGCAGTTCCTGATTTCATGCGCGTACTACCGGTTACGAATTCAGGCCCCACCACTACCTCAACCGGGAACCTCACTGCAGCTGCCAGGGGGCTATTGGTATTACAAGTAACACAACCTGTGAGCAAGCCTGCCGATTCAGCAGCCTTAACTCCTCCGATTACATATGGTGTAGTACCTGAAGCAGCAATTCCAATTACTGTATCTTGTGCGTTGAATCCAAATGATTGAATATCTTTCCAGGCCTGTTGTGGATCATCCTCCGCATTTTCTACTGCTTTTCGGATGGCTGTGTCCCCACCGGCAATAATGCCGATGACCATTTCATGAGAGACCCCGTAGGTAGGGGGACATTCCGAAGCATCCAAAATACCCAATCGCCCACTTGTGCCAGCACCTATGTAAAAGAGGCGGCCGCCTTTTTCCATTCTTGGTACGATCGCATCTATTAATGCCTCCAGCTGTGGTAAAGCTTTATTTACTGCCAATGGAACAGTTTGATCCTCTTTATTCATATTTGCCAGCAATTCACTTACTGACATTTTTTCCAGGTGATCGTAAAAAGAAGAACTTTCTGTGGTACTCATATTTTTTCTTGATGATACAGGGTCAACCCGGCAATCGGGGTTTCGATGATGGTATTGATTTGAATTTGCAGGTCCTTTCCGGCTTTTCTCAGAATGTCATTATTATAGTATGCGATTGATCCTACAAAGTTCACAGGCTTGTTTTGATAGTTTTCATACCTCATTACATGCCTGTGAAAGAAATCCCTAAAGGCATTATAAATCAGGTTATAGCAATAAGGATTGGATTTGTGTTGTGAAATAAACTTACAAAAACCAGCCATGTACCGGTTGGGAAAGGGCTTTTTGTAAACGTTGTCCTGAATCTCGAATATCGTTAGGTTATAGACCTTGATAAACTCCTTGCGGATTTCTTCAGGCATGTCATCATAAATAAAATCCTGAAGAAAATGCTTTCCAATATATACTCCGCCACCTTCATCACCCAATAAATAACCGGGGGAAGGCCTGCTTGAGACAATGTTTTCCCCATCGTAGTCACCGCTGTTGGATCCGGTACCCAGAATACAGGCTATGCCGGCCTGGTGTCCACAGGTAGCCCTGGCAGAAGCCATAAGGTCGTGATCAACATGTATTTCAGTGAGTGGAAATATACTATGGATGGCTTGTGCAACGGATGCTTTATTGGCCGCTGAGGTACAACCGGACCCATAAAAATAGATCTGGCTGACCTGAGATTTTAAAGCCAGTAAATGAGGGTTGTTTAAACCTGCAACCATGTCCTCTCTGGTTTGATAATAGGGGTTAAATCCGATGGTCCTGAACTGAGAGATGTTGTCATCTTTCCCGATTACCCGCCAATCGGTTTTGCTTGAACCACTGTCTGCAATTAGAATCATTTATTTCAGGTATCCTATAGGTTCAAATTTATCAAAAACATGGGCTGTATGGGGTGCACTTTTCAATTCTTCAGTAAGATCCTGCCCTGCCCAGTGCTCATAGTGCCTGCCGGATTTCCAAAGCCTTGAACTGGCGAGATCATAAACTTTTCCCTGGAAGGCTATCCAGATTTCAGGCTTATCCTGCCCGTTTCTCAAGGCCAACTGGGATTTTGAAATGGCAATCATATTTTACCATTAAACAACACGTGTATCATAAGGCCGACAATAAGCTGCATTCAATCAGTAGAGTTTTAGTTGGGAATTGACCCACCTTTCAGGAATCTCTCCTTGTTGCGCAGTAAGGTAATCCTGATAACTGCAAGGGATGATGGTGTCTCTTTTATATTTTTCAGTTTTATTTTTGGGGATTTCCATCCACCATTTACCGCTCAACTTGCTTTTATAAAAATGCAATATAGAAGGTTTTGAATCTAAAGATACGGTATATTTGATGTAATCACTGCTTTTGAAGGATAAACTGTCTTTCCTTTGGTAAAAACCCTCAATAAAGTACCAAATCATGGTCGCTATCACGGAGGCTGTTTTGGCCCTTCTGTCGTCCAGTTTTCCATGGTACCCATAAATGCCCATTGAACTTAATTTTTCATTCATTCCGGCAAACCAGCAAATCTGGCAGGCTTCTTCTGCACTTAGCCCAAAGGGCTGGGCATCAATGGCCCCCGGGGCATCTGATGCGTGAATAGCGCAAACATCAAAACTCAGCAAGTCTGCATTCCGGATCAGCGGTTCTATTTCCTTGAAGCTATCTCGGAGCTGTCCCAATCTTACATGGTCAAAATAAAGTTTTTCGAGTGTCGTGACCAATTCCGGATCCGTTAAAAAACTCTGGTAGGCCAGATGACAATAATTAAACATATAATTGGGCTTGTTTAAAATAATGTCCTGGGAGTGAAGATCCATGGGTTTGCCCTTGTCCTCCATATCCATTTTAGCATCAACGGTAAGCAGGCTAACCAATTTTTTCATTGGCTGATAGGAGCGGTATTGGCCCAGATCCAGGTCATGACTTCCTCCTATAAAAACCGGCAAAACTTCCATTTTCAACAATAACTCACCGATTGAACTGATCAGCGATAGTGTTTCTTCCCTGCCTTGTCCAATTTTGATATTGCCCAGATCTGCTATGCGGTAGTTGTTCTGTCCTTTTTTTAGGGGATAGAGTTTACTTCTTATCTGGTTCGTAGTCAAAGAGGAGTTTTCCACCTGATCATTATCAGCACCGCGATACTCCTCGATTCCAACAAGAGCAATCTGAATCCCTTTTATTTCCGGGAAGGTTTCTCCATGGCAATGTATGTGATGAAAAAATGCATTGTGACCGTATTCTTTGTTTAAGATGGCTGGCTGAATGGGTTCGAAAAATGCCTCAAGATCCATTGATAATCTTTAAAATTGAAGATCAAATTTATTGAAAATACCTGCATTAAAAAAGTCCCGTTAGCAATAAACGGGACTCATTTTAATTTAACCTCCGAAATCGTCAAATCTTATGTTTTCATTGGGGACTCCCATATCGTCCAGCATTTTCAATACTGCAGAATTCATTAGTGGAGGACCGCAAAGGTAATATTCAATCTCATCCGGCTCCTCTATATCTTTCAGATAGTTGTCGTAGAGAACCTGATGAATGAATCCTACGTATCCATCCCCTTCCTTATCATCCAGAGATTTTTTGACTTTCCAGTTATCCTCGGGAAGCGGCTCAGAGAGACCTATGTGAAAATTAAAATTTGGAAATTCCTTTTCTATATCTCTGAAGTGTGGGGTGTAAAACAATTCCTTTTTAGACCTTCCTCCATACCAGTAAGAAACTTTACGATCGGTTTTCTCGGTATGAAATAGATGAAATAAATGCGATCTCAATGGTGCCATTCCTGCTCCACCACCAATATAAATCATTTCCCTCTGGGTAGGATTGATATGGAATTCACCATATGGTCCTGAAATGGTTACTTTATCCCCTGGTTTGCGGGAGAAAACGTAAGAAGAACACACGCCCGGATTAACATCCATCCATTTGTTGTTGGCCCTGTCCCAGGGTGGGGTAGCAATCCTGATGGTTAGCATGACGATATTTCCTTCTGCAGGGTGATTGGCCATTGAATATGCCCTGAAAAGTTCTTCGTCGTTTTTCATTACCAGATCCCACAGACCAAATTTATCCCAGTCACTTTGGTAAACATCTTCAGGATGTTCCAGTTCAGGATGAGGCGTAATATCCATATCCTTGAAATTTACAACCACTTGAGGGACATCTATTTGTATGTATCCTCCCGGTTCAAAATCAAGTATTTCACCTTCTGGAAGCTTTACCTTAAACTCCTTGATGAAGGTCGATACATTGTAATTGGAGACCACTTCGCACTCCCATTTTTTGATACCGAATATCTCTTCAGGAATTCGGATTTTCATATCGTTTTTTACCTTCACCTGGCAGGAAAGTCTCACATTACTTTGCTTTTCTGCCCGGCTAAGGTGTCCTTCCTCCGTGGGTAAAACTTCACCACCACCTTCTTCAATGGTGCATTTGCACATGGCACATGTGCCACCTCCACCACAGGCTGAAGGGAGAAATATTTTTTTGTTCCCTAACGTGGAAAGCAGTGTAGATCCCGCAGAGGCCACCAAAGGGTTCTTTTCGTCGCCGTTGATGATGATTTTCACGTCTCCGGAAGCCACCAATTTGGATTGTGCAAAAAGAAGTACAAATACCAGTAGCAAAATAATAAAGGTGAAAGCTACTATCGAAGTTATGATTACTGAACTCATTTAATAGAATTTTATTTTTATCAGTATAATAAACCGGTGAATGATTGTCACAAATATATTTATTATTCAACAAATCCACCGCAATATGGGAATATTTTAATCCGGGTATCCTGGCCTATTAACCGCTTAATTGCGCAATAAGTTTAGCAAAGTGTACATTCTGTTTTTCAACTGACGTCGGTCGATGATAAAATCAAGAAATCCATGTTCCAAAACAAATTCGGAACTTTGAAAACCCTTTGGTAAATCTTTCCCAATGGTTTCCCTTATCACCCTTGGGCCGGCAAATCCTATCAGTGCTCCCGGTTCGGCAATATTAAAATCGCCAAGCATGGCGTAAGAGGCCGTTACTCCTCCAGTGGTAGGATCTGTCATCAATGAAATGTAGGGAATTCCCGCTTCGTCCAACAAAGCCAATTTGGCGGAAGTTTTCGCCATTTGCATCAGGCTAAACCCGGCCTCCATCATTCTGGCACCACCGGACTTGGAAATCATCAGGAAGGGGATTTTGTTTTTCAAGGCATAATCAATCGCCCGGGATATTTTTTCTCCTACCACTGACCCCATTGACCCGCCAATGAAGTTGAAATCCATACAGGTGATAATGAGGTCCAGACCATTGATTTTGCCAACACCCGTCCGGGCAGCATCCTTCAGGTTTGTTTTGGCGATGGTATCTTTAATTCTGGTAGTATAGGGTTTGCTATCCACAAAATTTAGCGGATCACCTGAGGTCATGTCTTTGTCCAGTTCCTTGAATTGGTTGTCGTCAAAGAGTATCTCAAAATATTCTTTGGAACCAATTTTTACGTGATAGTCATCGTCAGGGCAGACATAAGAGTTGTTTTTCAATTCCCGGGTGTGGATGATATTCCCTTTTGGGGTCTTGTACCATAGTCCGTCAGGAGTGTCTTTTTTTTCCTCTGTGGAAGTTTTGATCCCGGCATCTTTCCTTTTAAACCAAGCCATAAAGTTTTGTTTAAATTAGCCCAAAAGTAATTTGGGAATTCAAATTTATGGGTATTATCCGTTAAATAAAACCAAAATCTGTATTCTCGCTCCGAATACAATTTTTCATGTCATTTTTTTTCTTCCTCACCGGACAATAAAACCCGGGATTTTGGCAGGGACCCTGGGTAATTCTGCTGGAGGTATTCCAACATTTTTTCTCTAACCAAACACCTGAGATCAAAGGCAGTAGGGCTGTCCCTGGCACTCATCAGGCAACGGATTTCTACTGTTTTTTCTGTGTAATCGGTTACCTGAAGTACCTGCACCTTTTTATCCCATAAGGAACTGCCATCCAATATTTCTTTTAGCTTGATTTTTAAATCCTCTACCGGAATGGTATGGTCTACATACATGAATACTGTCCCCCAGATATCAGCAGTAGTCCTGGTCCAATTTTGGAATGGCTTTTCAATGAAATAGTTGATAGGCAGCACCAACCTTCTCTGATCCCATATCCTGACCACTACATAAGTCAGGTTGATCTCCTCAATTTTCCCCCATTCATCCTCTACCACCACTACATCATCAATTCTTATGGGTTGTGTGAAAGCAATTTGAAACCCTGCCAATAAATTGGCGATGGATTTTTGTGCAGCCAAACCAACAATGATACCTACAATACCGGCAGAAGTCAACAAGCCCGCACCTAGTTTGCGGGCGGATTCGAAATTCATCAATATGGCTGAAAAGGCAATGATAACAACTATTATAATAAAAAGCTTTCTGACAAAGGCTACCTGGGTGAGTAATCGCCTTTCTCTTAAATTGTCCTCTTTATTTGAATTGAAGTTCTCCAGAAAAGCATGTCTCAATACATTGGAAAGCTCAATAATGATCCAGGAAAAAGTGATGATGGCAAGAACTATAAAAAAAGGCTCCTTACCAAATTGGTTTAAATCAGGTGGAGAAAAAAGAGGTTCGATGATGGGGAATACGGCAAAAAAGAGTCCCCATTTTAATGCAGTGGAAAATTTTCTCATGGCATTTTTTCCCTTTTCGGAGGTAGGTCTGTAAATCAGCCTGGCCAGTTTTGGAAATAACAACCAAAGAAAAATATGGCTGAATACCAACAATCCAAGTGCTACCCCAATAAAAATAATGTTTTCTTTTTCCATGCTTTAAAATTTAATGATTCTGCTGTTAGAAAGGTTGGATAATTTAATATGCCCTTCGCTAAACTGCGAGGCTTATGCCTAAACCTGATATTTTTTTAAATTAGGGTTTATTTCTAATGAAATCAATTTTCTCATTATCTTTAAACATTAACTTAAGACCAGACCATGCAACTCACCTATTTATTTGTTTTTTCAGCCATCATTCTGACCGGGGCTTATTTCATTTATGGAAAATATGTTTTCAAAAAGTTTAAAATCAATAATGATAACCTCACCCCCTCACATCGGCTAAACGATGGCGTAGATTATGTGCCCAGCAAGCCGATTGTAGTGCTCGGACACCATTTTGCCTCCATCGCGGGTGCAGGTCCTATAGTTGGGCCTATCATAGCCATTACTTTTGGCTGGATACCTGCCGTTATATGGATTTTGATAGGGGGGATATTTTTCGGGGCAGTACATGACCTGGGAAGTATGGTGGCATCACTGAGAAATGATGGGAAATCCATAGGTGTTATCATTCAAAACAATATTGGTAAAAAGGGGAAAAGGTTGTTTATTTTATTCAGCTTTTCGACCCTGATCCTGATCATTGCCGTATTTGCAGATATTATTGCCAAAACCTTTATCAGCAACCCAGGTGTGGCTTCGGCTTCCATTTTGTTTATTGGGTTGGCTGTGGTGTTTGGGTTTGTTACCAAAATCACGGGACATAGGAAAAGTGCATTTTTAATAGCCACCATTATTGGTGTTGCGGTAATGTATTATTTTGTTTATCTGGGAATGCAAATTCCTTTCGTGTTGAACTATCAAACATGGGTTTATATACTGTTGATTTATGCATTTATTGCTTCCGTTACCCCTGTGTCTATGTTGCTGCAGCCCAGAGATTACCTGAATAGTTTTCTGTTGTACGGTTTGATTCTGGCAGCTATTGTAGGGGTCTTTGTGGCCAATCCTACCATAGTAATGGATACGGAAATTCATGTAACAGATGAAAACCTTGGCTATTTGTTTCCCGTGCTTTTCGTGACCATAGCATGTGGCGCCATAAGTGGTTTTCATTCCCTGGTAGCCTCAGGCACTACTTCCAAGCAAATTGACAAGGAAGGGGATGCCAAAATAGTTGGGTTTGGTGGCATGTTGATAGAATCATTTTTGGCCATTATTTCAGTGGGAGCCGTGGTTGTCCTGAGCAGGACGGATTATTTGTCCAGATTGGGGGAGGAAGGCCCTGTTCCTCTTTTCGCCGATGGATTGGGGAATATCATTTCAGCTATGGGGGTGTCCGAACCATTTGCCATAGGCTTTGTGGCATTAACCGTGTCTGCTTTTGCTTTGACCACACTGGATACCTGTACCAGACTGGCCAGGTTTACCCTTCAGGAATATTTTGAGGATGTGGAACAACCCATAGGAAAGAAATTATCCCAAAACAGGTATCTATCTACGAGTGTAGTGGTAGTGCTTTCTGTTTTGCTTTTGGGAAGTGGGGGGTTCACAACCCTATGGCCCATATTTGGATCTGCCAATCAACTCCTGGCTGCACTGGCATTGTTGACCATTTCCGTTTGGTTGATCAAGAAAAAAATCAACCCCACCTTTGTTACCATCCCCATGTTTTTCATGTTTACTGTCACCCTTAGTTCCCTGGGTTTGTTTGCCTGGCAGAATTTTCAGAAAGATGCTTATGTCCTTTCTATTATAGCGACCATTCTTTTTGTGCTTTCCTTTGCTTTGATCATTTTGGCCAGGAAAAGTCTGACAAAAGATGTGGAAGTCAGGAAAATGGCCTAAATAAAAGAAATCCACCTTAACATTGATTCAATGTTAAGGTGGACTTGGTCAGCTTAAATGATTAAAAGAGATTGAATCCCAGGGAAAGTATAAGTTGGTTTTGTCTTTGGTCGGTAGGGACCTGGCCAAAATTATTGACAGCGTTTGTCAGCCCTCCTTCATATTTTAAATCCATCAAAAAATTCCCAATATCCAGACCTACCCCTGCCTGATATCCAAAGGTAAATTCCTCCTTGGGGGGAATGATTTTTTGCCTTGTCCCATTGTCGGCAGTCATGTCTCCATTGATCAAATAACTGGCTACAGGTCCTGCCTGAATCCTGAAAAGCCCACCTAACTTCATCCCGACCATTAAAGGAACATCCAATCGGTCAAAATTGACATCATAATTGAAGGTGTTGTCAGAGAATGATCCGCCAGTATTGGTGTACAAAACTTCCGGTTGCAAGAAAATAACAGGCAAATTGATCCTGGCAAAGGCACCTACGTGATAACCCATTTTAGAATCTTCACCCTTAAACCCATCCATTACCTTAACGTCACCCTGAGAGACGCCAAATTTTGGACCGATAGATAAAACCTGGGCATTTAATTGTCCAAAGCCCAAAAGAAATAAAACTACAAATAATTTTTTCATGTGCTGGAGTTTAAAATGAAAACGTGAAACATTTACTTTTTAAACATTTTTTAACTTAAAATAGTATATTTTAATGTTGATTTTTTGTGGTCTATTTCTTTTGGTCCGGGTACATTGGGGAAAAATCATTTCTTTTTGAAAACCATGTACGGCTCTTAAAGGTTTTGCCGTTCCAAAAGACAGGTTTAATTTTGCCAGATGAAATCGACACGATTAAAAAAATCATTAAACACACAGGGCAATGATTATTTTAATCGTCAAAGATTCCCTGTCTGTCGACAGGCAGCCATGTGGCCTATTAAAAGCAAATTATAAACACATGAAATGTTCATCTTCTGGCCATATTTTTATTGTATGAAATCCAGCCCGCCTGGAGCTGACAGGCATGACGAAAGCGTCACATAGCGGGATGATTATCATGGCGATATTCTCCTGAAAGTAGAAACGAGTTATCTGATCATTAAAGATCAAATTATAAACAGATGAAATTTATACGAAATAAATTAATACTATTCGCTTTTTTGGCTATCCTTTTTCAGGGATGTGAAGAACCAATTAGAGAGGACCCTTTTGTAGGAATAGGAGCCTCCAGGTGGGATGTGGGCAAATCTGCTAATTTTTTACTTTCTGACGACCGGTTTACTGCCTTGGAATTGGAAATTGTATATATGGAGGGCTTCAAACCAACCAGTTTTATGGTTAGCGAGATGACGGATTTCCTTCAGGAGCTTACCTTGAAACCTGAAGGCATCCGGGTTACTGAAAGGGAGATACCAGCAGAGGGGGAGGAATTTTATACAACCGATAAAATTGCCGAATTGGAAAACCGCTACAGGGAGAGCTATAATGATGGCAATACGGTATCTGTATTTTTATTGGTGGTAGATGGGTTTTATATGCAAAATGAAGAGGAATACTTTACCATAGGGGCGGCTTACCGGAATACCAGTATGGTCCTTTTCGGGAGAAGAATCGCCGAAAATTCTGGTGGATTCAGAAAACCTGGCAGAGGAAACCTGGAGGCTACCGTTGCACTGCATGAATTGGGACACCTTTTAGGTTTGGTAAACATAGGTACTGAAATGGTTACGCCCCATGAAGATACTGATCAAGATCGGGAGTTCCATTGTGACAATGCGGATTGTTTGATGTATTGGGCTGTAGAAACCAGTAACGTACTCAATTTTATGCAGAATTCCGTGCCCGAACTGGATGAGAATTGCAGGAATGACCTTCGGGCCAATGGGGGGAGATAAAATTCCCGCCCTATCAATCAGGGCGGGAAAATGATTAAAATTCATTGAAAACCGGCGTTTCTTTTTTGACGATTCTCCAGGCCAGACCTACATTCAACAGGTAATCTGCAAATGCAGCATCCCCATGGCGGTAATTGTCAGGGGTGCTGGCCGCTATATCCGTCACACTTCTGGTTCGGTTGCGGTGCAATGCTACCGGCACATTGACGTTAATGGTGAAATTATTGATCATGTAACTGATACCTGGCTCGAAGGATATCACATACCCGGGCCTTCTAAAGCCTTCATTTCCTCCGATTAAGTCTCTTACAGGGATGCCCTCAATCCTTCCTCCAAGAGAAAGACCCAGGCCGTGTACAAACAGGGATTTGAAAACTCCTGCTCTTAAAGCGAACTGGTCTGGTACTGCCATTATCGACTCGTTGGATAAGATTGGACTTAATGTTTCACGAAAAGTTCTGGTCCCATTGGTTTCTCTGGGATTGATCAGGTAAAAACCATCGTAAAAAAAGACAAATTCCTTTCCCAGGAAACGCAATCCCTGCATATCGACGATTAGCCCGACTCCTCCATCCCCGGGCTGTATGGACTGATCCACGGGTCGACTTTCAGGCGCTCCTTCCGGACCGACATTGAAGAAAGTGCTACGGGCGTCATAATTCCCAGTGGGGAGTTTTAAATTGAGACCAAATGCCATATTGCCATTTTTGGCCCTATCCCCCTTAAATAGCCAGTAGCCCAACCCCAATCTCATGTCTGCTATTCCCTGAGAAAAACTAACGTGTCTTTCAGTCCGGCCATGCTCGTACAGAGAGCTCCTTTCATTGTAAACAAATGGAAGTGAAATCGCACCATATAATTGGTTATTGAAGGCATAGCTGATATTAAAATCCACGGCATGTGACCAGTTGATTACCTCTGTATGATTGGCTACCCTGTCAGGCTCCTCGTGTGTCCCCTTAAAATGCCTGAAAGACCTGAAATACCGGTAGTTGGTGACAAAATTCCAGTCACCCTTTTGAAGGAGCTCCCCCTGATTCAGGGCATTTCCCACTCCAGAAAATTGCCTTATGGCTACACATCCCTGGGCCTTGATGTGGTTTTCCATTATTATACTTGCTAGCAATACAAGTAATAAACTTTTTATGTATATATTTTTCATTGGTCGGGTATTTTCTTGATTGTTTTTGATTGGTTAATTGGCTTTCCTCTATTTTGTCCATCACTTACGGGGCCACTTCAAGCTTGATTTGAAAAGAAATTCTCCTTATATCTAACAGGTGTTGTTAGTATAGAGATTTCCTCCAAAAACTGAAAATTCATTTTTTACGCAAATTATCAGACCCTTTCAGGAACCAGTTTCCATGTCTGAAATTGTTTCAGGTGGAATGAAGCAATGCTTCCCCCATCAATATTGGGGTGGAGCCAAAATTGCATTCCTGATTATTGCAAGATGGTTGACCTTTGGTTTTTGTTGTTTATGGAAACAAGAGGAGGGAAATCACGAATTTTTTTTAAGGAAAAATTCGCGCAGGTTTCCCTGGTGCTTTAAACCAATCTGGGAGGTGGACTTGGAAAGGGGATCAGGGTTTCCAGCCAAAAACAGGTGAAAAAACTATTCCAATTCATCCTGTTGACTGATGGTTTTGAAAAGACAAATTGAAAAAGTGGTTTAATGTAATCTTTTAAGGAAGTTTGTGAAATGACCTGGTCATTTTGAGAGTCAGAACTGTTTTCAGGTAGGATTGTAAGGATCCATTGCTTGGTATTGATTTCCAATTTGATTTTGGCCATATCGGGAACATATACCAATTCAAAGGTGTCATCTTTAAAACGTTTTTGTATGGCCCTGTAGGCTTTACCGTCTTTGGTAAAAGGAATGTTGGTCAGCTGAAAACCTTCCTCATCAAAGGAATAGGGGAGTTTCATGGGGATTTTCATGACCTTCTTATTGGAGAAGTCTTCCTGATACACCCTTTCAGTCCAATCCTTTTCTATCTTGTATTGGTATACCTTGTGAAATACATGGTACCCAAAATGATAGACTATGAAACAAAATAACAGCGATATGGCAATAAAAGGCCTCATTTCTCAGAATATAGCCTAAATCTATAAAAATTTCCGGTAAAGAAATTGAGGAAGGATGAATATATTTTTTTTATTTCCCGAGACGGTTAGTCCTTAACTTCTTCATAGTCAATATAATCTCCTCCAGAAATATTTCCGGAAGTGCCTTTTTTGCCTTTCCCAGGTACAAAATCAACATTTACATTTCCATCTTTGGGTTTATTTTTTTTTCTGGCCTCTTCCCTTTGAGCTTCCTGAACCTGATCGGCAAACTTCTTTAGTTTGCTATTCAAAAAGTACCGTAGCAAACTTGAAAAGATCCAACCCAAAGCAATAAAGAAGATTATTATTTTTAAAATCATGATGACCAATTTTGAAAATGCACGAAATCCGACCAATAGTTAAACATCAACCTATTTTTTTAACGGATAATTCCTTTTTTCCATTCAATATTAAGGGAAAAATTATATAAAAACCAATCTGTAACCTGCAAAACAAAAAGGTAAAAAATAGCCCGGCCCTGTTTAAAAGGGCCGGGAATTGAAAATAAAACCAGGTTTACCTACTAAGGTAAAGATTTCTTTCAGCAAAGATTTTAAGAAAATAATCGTCCATTAAGTCATCAATAAAGTAAATAGCTTCTCCTGTAGATTTCATTTCAGGTCCCAATTCTTTATTGACATTGGGAAATTTGTGAAAAGAAAATACAGGTTCTTTAATGGCATAACCTTTTTTGACTGGCGCAAAATTGAAGTCTCTGACTTTCTTTTCTCCAAGCATCACTTTGGTGGCAAAATTGACATAGGGCTCCTGATACGCTTTACAGATAAAAGGCACAGTTCTGGAAGCTCTTGGGTTGGCTTCGATGATATAGACCTTATCGTTTTTGATGGCAAACTGAATGTTGATCAGTCCCTTGGTTTGCAGTGCAAGAGCGATTTTTTCAGTGTATGTCTCTATTTGGCGGATTACAAGGTCCCCCAGATTGTAAGGAGGTAGAACAGCATAGGAATCTCCTGAATGGATGCCTGCGGGCTCTATGTGTTGCATGATCCCGATGATATAAACATGCTCACCATCACAAATGGCATCTGCTTCAGCCTCTATGGCACCTTCCAGAAAGTGATCCAGTAGAATTTCATTGTTAGGAATGTCCCGAAGTACATCTACCACATGTTGTTCCAGTTCCTTCTCGTTGATTACGATTTTCATTCCCTGCCCGCCAAGTACATAGGAAGGCCTTACGAGAAGGGGAAAGCCTATGGTCTTACAGAGCTCCAGTGCCTCATCTGTACTGTGTATGGTGCCAAATTCAGGATAGGGAATGTCATTTTCTTTAAGTAAGTTGGAAAATCTACCCCTGTCTTCAGCCAGGTCCAGAGCCTTGAAGCTGGTTCCCAAAATAGGTATATTGTACTTATCCAGCTTTTCGGCCAATTTCAATGCCGTTTGACCACCCAGCTGCACAATTACTCCGATTGGGTTTTCATGCAGGATAATTTCATAAATGTGCTCCCAAAAGACGGGCTCAAAATAAAGTTTATCCGCAACGTCAAAATCAGTAGAAACCGTCTCGGGATTACAATTGATCATGATGGTCTCATATCCACATTCCTTCGCGGCTAAAACGCCATGTACACAGGAATAATCAAATTCAATACCCTGACCAACGCGGTTTGGGCCAGAGCCTAAAACCACCACTTTTTTCCTGTCAGATACCGGAGATTCATTTTCATCTCCAAAACTGGAATAGAAGTAGGGGGTTTTGGCCTCAAATTCGGCGGCACAGGTATCCACTAATTTGAATACCCTTTTAATTCCCATTTCATCTCTTCTTTTGTAAAATACCTCGCTTTCAAGGCATCCCAACAGATGGGCAATTTGTCGATCGGCATATCCCTTGTGTTTGGCTTTTTTCATCAGATCAAAACTGATGCTTTGAAGGGTTTCTTTTGCCAGGGTAATGTCCAAATGGACCAATTCTTCAATTTGTTTGAGGAACCATTTATCGATTTTGGTCAGGTCTTGTATGGTCCGGAATGAGATCCCCAATTTGAAGGCATCGTAAATATGAAACAACCTGTTCCAACTGGGGTTGGCCAGACTGTACAATATTTCATCCTGATTTTTGAGCTCTTTGCCATCTGCACCAAGTCCATTCCTCTTGATTTCAAGAGATTGACAGGCCTTTTGCAGGGCTTCCTGAAAATTCCTGCCAATCCCCATGACTTCTCCAACAGCCTTCATGGAAAGTCCGAGCTTCCGGTTGGAACCTTTAAATTTATCAAAGTTCCATCTTGGGATTTTGACGATTACATAATCTATGGCAGGCTCAAAATAGGCAGAGGTGTTGCCTGTGATACTGTTTTTCAGCTCGTCCAGGTTATAACCTACAGCTAGCTTGGCAGCAACCTTGGCAATAGGGTATCCGGTTGCCTTAGAAGCCAAAGCAGATGATCGGGATACCCTTGGGTTGATCTCTACACCAATAATGGTTTGGTTATCGGGGCTTACTGCAAATTGCACATTACATCCACCTGCAAAATTCCCTATGCCATTCATCATGCGGATGGCCATGTTTCTCATTTTTTGATAAACCGTATCGGGAAGCGTCATGGCCGGGGCTACTGTAATGGAGTCCCCTGTATGCACCCCCATGGGGTCAAAGTTCTCAATGGAACAGATGACGACCATATTGCCAATATTGTCACGCAGTACCTCAAGCTCATATTCCTTCCAGCCCAAAATGCTTTGTTCTACAAGTACCTCATGGGTAGGGGAGGCCTTTAATCCTGCACTCAGTGCCTCCTCGAAACTATCCGGCCCGTCTACAAAACCTCCGCCGGTTCCTCCCAATGTATAGGAAGGTCGAATAACCAACGGAAACCCAATTTCCTGTGCAATCTCTTTACCTTGCAAAAATGAAGTAGCTGTTCTCCCTATACAGACATTGATATCGAGTTTGCCCAACAGGGCTTTAAATTTTTCCCGGTTTTCTGCAGTGTCAATGGCATCAATGTCCACACCAATCATTCTGGTGTTGAATCTTTCCCAAATACCTGCTTTGTCACAATCAATGGCCAGGTTTAGAGCGGTCTGACCTCCCATAGTAGGCAGCACACAGTCTATGTCCGGATGCTCCTTTAAGATTTGTACAATGGATTTTTTTTCAAGTGGCAACAGATAAACATTGTCTGCCGTTACCGGATCGGTCATGATGGTGGCAGGATTTGAATTGATCAGGGTTACTATTATGCCTTCTTCCCTTAGGGATCTGGCAGCTTGTGATCCTGCATAGTCAAATTCACAGGCCTGTCCGATGATTATTGGGCCGCTTCCGATGATAAGAACATGTTTGATGCTACTGTCTTTTGGCATGCTGAGGTTTTTTCAAGTGGTTTACATTTGGCTAAATTGGTGCAAAATTAAACAAATTTCTTAAAGATGCACGGGAAAGTCCGATTTAACCTGCTCTTCAATGTTTAGGGGAGGGAGGAAAGCACCATACAGGATCCTGGGGCTCGGTTTTGAGCTTGAAAAATGGCTTGAATTCCGTAGCCCCATCCAGTGTTCGAAAACGTGAGTCAAGAGACGGGGTGCACTATTTCAATTTATTTTACTACATTTATTATGAAAACAACAAAAACTATGAGTAAAAGCACGGAAGCCAGGTTTAAAAAGACCCTTGAAGACTTTGATGCCATTAATAGAGAGGACCCCAATAAGGAATTGGTAAATGGACAATCCTTTCCCAAAGAACTGATATATGGTATCCGGATGTCTGAAATGTTGATGGAAACCTACCCGGATTCGGATGAATTACTTCGCCTGGCTGCCAGATGCCAGCACATCAAGCGATGGGCTATTCCCAGGGAGGATTACCCCATGGACAGAAAAGGATACCTGCTCTGGAGAACCAAGCTCAAGCAGTTCCATGGAGAAATGGCCGGGAAAATCATGGAGCAAAATGGTTATACCGAAGAGGATATAAAAAAAGTAGATGACTTGTTAAACAAAAGAAGGTTAAAAACCGACCCTGAAACACAGGCATTGGAGGATGTGATTTGCCTGGTTTTTTTGAAGTTTTATTTTAAGGAGTTTATCCATAAACATGAACATGAGGAACCAAAGCTTGTGGGAATACTCCAAAAAACCTGGAACAAAATGTCTGTTAAAGGGAAAGAAAAAGCTTTATCCATGCCGCATTCCCCGGAAGCAAAAACATTACTGAACAAAGCACTGAGCTAAATTGCGGCTCAGGACATCAGGGAAAGGCATACGTCAACATCTTTTTTAATGGCAGATAGGATGGTTGATTTTGACGCGGTGGGTTTGCTGTTTCCATGTTCTGCACCTCCCAGGTCGTATTCTACATGAAGGATTTTGGGAAGGTTTCCCTTGAAACCAGGATGGTCTTTAAGTAAGTTAAAATTGACATGCCCTTCACCCATGGGTACATTCACAGGTTTGTCGCCTTTTCCTTCCGGGTTTCCCCAGACAAAATCTTTCAGATCGAAACTTCGGATTTTATCAGCAATCAGCCGGTAGGCGTTTTCATGAGACTGATATCCTTCAACGGTAGCGTGTCGCAAGTCAAATTGAATTCCAATATGCTCGGGCTGAATACCATCCAGCAGGTGGTGGATTTCCCATACAGAGCCACCCACTCTTTTGCCGGCATGGTTTTGGTAATGACCATTAACGCCATGCTTTTCATGTAAATCAGCCAATTTTCGCATGGAAACATTCAGGGTCTTCAGTTCTTCAAGGATGTCTTTTGAAGTGAAGGAAAGGTATCCCATTCTATAATCCCTGATCCCTTCCCCTGCCAGCATCCTCAAAAACTCATCCATCTCATTCATTTGGTAGACATTCATGTCTGTGGTAAGGACCGGCCTGCTGAGTTTAAGGTTTTCACTGGCACTGACTATACCAGGTAACTTGCTCTTGATTTCATCTTTATCGAAAAAACCATTTTTCCGCACAGGCAGGTCAATCCCATCAAAACCCAAGGATTTAACAGTTTCCGGTATTTCGCCAAGCGGCAGCCATTGAAGGACTTTTGTAAAAAGATAAAGCGGGCCTGAAGTCGCAGCTTTATTATTTGTTAATGAAAACTGGTTGGAAGCAAGGATTTCTGGGCTTACAAACCCTGCTGCTGCTACAGACAATATTTTTTTAAATGAGGATCTTCGGTTCATACTGGGCTAGATTGAAAATTGTTTGCTCTTAGGTTCAAGTTAAGGTTTTAAAGAATTTACTCCAACATTTTCGAAAAATCTTACTTAAGGGGATTCTAAATTAGATATCATTTCGATTGCCGAATCCCGGGTCATGCCGCCCGGATTAAGTCCGGGCTCTCCCTCGGGAACAGGCAGGGATAAATCTTCAAAATGCTTTTTCCAAACAGGGAATACCTGTCCTGTTTCAGGATCATTATAGGTCATGGGCGGGGTTTGGAATATCCCTTTTCCCCTATTGGCTTTTTTAAAGGCCAAATGAATCAGTTCCGAACAATAATACGCATCATTTTCCATGTCAAATGCCATGTCATAAGGTTTGCCTATCAATGATTTGGCATGCTTTAGGGCTACAGGAATTAATTTTCTGTAGGGGCTTTTTAACCTGCCCACGTGCACGCTTGGATTTCCTGATGGTGTTGTGTGGCGGTATAAAAAGGTGTCCAGGGGAGTCAGACTTACTCCCTCCCGGATGGCCTCGATTACCATCCATTGACCTTTTTCTTTTAAAAGTAGCCCATTGTGAGAAAACTGCCGGCCCTCATAGGCAGTGGTGACTTTTCTGATGGCAGTACAAAAATCTCCGCAATCCCCATTTTGGAATAGGATATCTCCTTCTTTCCATTCAATATCCACGGAATTTTCCCCACAGCCAAGGACCAAAAAACAACAGATCAAGTAGATGGGCATGGTGAAATTTTTTTTTTCATGTGTTTATAATTTGCTTTTAATAGGCCACATGGAATCTTTGACGTTTAAAATAATCATTGCCCTGTGTGTTTAATGATGATTTTAATCGTGTCGATTTCATCACACCAAAATAAAGAACAGCAAGGCCACTGCAAGTACCAAAACCATTTTTTTAGCCTTTTCTTTTTGTATTTCACCTATGTTCCGTCTCCTTAATACAAGTACAGATAAACTTAGTCCAAACAATTGTAAAGCCAGACCAAGTCCAGTAAAAAGGTTGTTATAAGCGATTACATTCCATTGCATGGCAATTACAACCAAGGGGACCATGCAACAGACTATACCGGCTAACCCAAAAAGAAAGGATTTTTGAAGCAGGCTATCTACGTTCATTTCTTTCCAGTTCATTGGATTTTTCTTTTTCGGTTTTCAAAATATTGAGACAGCTCCTCCGTGGTTTTTGTGTTCAGTGTCATGGTTTTTGTAAGGCCTCCTTTTCTACCTGTGATCACCCCATATTTCATATCGGCAACCCCTTTTTTCTCATGTGCATCTGGGTTTATGGACAGCATTACTCCCTTTTCCATGGCATACCTCACCCAACGCCAGTCCAGGTCCAGTCGCCAGGGGTTGGCATTGATTTCAATCACTACTTCGTGTTCGGCACAGGCATCAATCACAGCCCGATGATCAATGGGGTAACCTTCCCGGCGAAGCAATAGCCTCCCGGTGGGGTGTCCCAGGATGGTCGTATATGGATTTTGAATCGCCTTTACCAGTCTGGCAGTGGCTTTTTTTATATCCATGTTCAGGCCCGAGTGGATGGAAGCCACGATATAGTCAAACGAAGCCAGTACATCAGGAGAATAATCCAGGTTCCCATCGATAAGAATATCACTTTCGATTCCCTTGAAAATGCGGAAGGGGGCAAGGGTTTCATTGATAGTATCAATCTCCTTATGTTGCTGTAAAATTCTATCTTCATCCAGGCCGTTCGCATAGAATGCAGATTTGCTGTGGTCTGCAATTCCCAGATAGCCATAACCCGCTTCCTTGCAGAATTCGGCCATTTCCATCAAGCTATGCCTGCCATCACTGTAGGTAGAATGATTATGAAGGGGGCCTGTAAGGTCATTTTCGGTCAATAATTCACCAATAGAATGAGACTTTATCCAATCAAGCTCCCCGTTTCCTTCCCGCAAGGAAGGGGGGATATACGGAAAACCCGCCTTCTCATAGGCATCCTCCTCGGTAGCATAGCTTGATTGGTAAAAATGTTGCCCAAGGGAATGACCATCCTCCACCGGAGTCAGCAAATGTTCCGGACTGGAAGTCTTAAGCAATTTTTGCCGCAGAAAGTTTGCCTTTTCGGTCAAAAAAATGGTCACAGGTATGTTATCTTCCTTCCAATGCCCGTGCCACCTGTAGGGGCTTGACAATAGGGGCTCCTCCGCCAATCCCTCAAAGGCAGCGATTTTTTTTAATGCAGATTCCATCTGATCCGTTCCAATCAGGAATGAAATACCATCCACGATTTCAGACATCCTTCCATAGGGGCCTACTGCCGCAACCCATTCCTTGTCCGCAATCTTTTCCATTAATTTTTGCAGGTCTTCAGCAATGGCCTCTATATCCGCATATAACCATTTGCCCTTATTCGAAGCCTTATATTCTAATGCCTGAATGATGCTTTCCTGAGTTTTTTCGCCAAAACCTTTGATTTTTGCCACCTGTCCGGACTGGCAGGCTTCCATGAGTTCATGGGTGGAGGTGATTTCCAGCTCTTTCCAAAGAATTTTGATTTTTTTGGGACCCAGTCCCTTGATTTCCATTATTTCAAGGATGCCATTGGGAGTTTCTTTCAGGAGTTTTTCTAATTGAGGGTGGGTGCCGGATTGCCGGATGCTCTCAATGGTTTCTGCAAGGCTTTTTCCAATCCCGGGAAATTCCTGAAGTTGGTTCGTGTCAAGGTCAGCTAAAGGTTTGCCTTCTCGCTCAATACTATTGATGGCCGATTGGTAGCCCCTTATTTTAAAAGCATTTTCTTCATGCAACTCCATGAGCTGCATGGTCTGTTTTAAAACACTTACAATTTTTTTGTTATCCAAGGTAGGTTACGATCTTGTGAATACACGACAAATGTCCATAATATTTGTTTTAAAATAAAATCATTCGCCTTATCTTATGCAGGCAATGCGCAAACTTAGAATAATCCCCGGAAAAGATAAAATAGGTAAAGATTGGTATTCAATTGGTAAAAAAAAGGAAAGAGGTCAGGCTGGAAAGAGGAATGCCGGGGGGAATTTACTTAATCAAATGAATTTAGCCACTTGAAATATTGTTTGTCCTGATAAGATGGGGAATATCGGCTCAAAATCGTCGCAAATTTTCCGGTCTTCCTTTTCAGGTCAGGATGGAATTAATGGACTGTTGTGGAAAACACCAATTATCGGTTTCGGTATTCCCGTTGGTCGATTATTTTCCCCTAAATTATTCAAGGGTTATTTCCTGGTAATGGGAAATAGTCTGTTGAGGCATTGCTGGCCTTTCCCTATAAATCGGTATAAAAAAAATCATTAAAACGCTCCAAATATGATTAACAAAACCTTGGTATTGTCTTTGGCCCTATTCTTCTTTTTCGTTGCTGCTTTCAGTCAGGTTCAATTTACCCAAAGAATGGAGGTTGAAACCAAATGGTCAGAGGACGATTTCTTTGTGCTGCCAAGGGAGCAGGGAATGGTAGCATTTAGGATGAAGTCTGAAACTGCTTATGGTACAAAAAATATTTTTGAATACCTGACGTCTGACTTCCAGCTAGAAGGTGATTCTGCCAGGGAAATTGAGTTGGAGGATTTTTATGAATTGTTGGGTTTTGATTTGGATGAGGATTTTCTTTATGTTTTGTTCAATAAGGGTTCCCAGTATAATCCTGAAAAAGCCATTTTTGAAATTAATCTAAAAAATCATGCGGTGAATAAAATGTTGCTCACCAGTATTTTGGAAATGGAGCTTCAGGATTTTTTGGTATTCAATAAAAAAGCCGTTTTCATGGGTAAGTATGATTTCAGGCCGGTGATACAGATTTTGGATATTCCCAGTAAGGAGGTGGTCACAGTTCCCGGTCTTTTTGAAAAGGATGCTAAAATTTTACAGATGAGAAAAGACCCTGACCTCAACGTATTTGATGTGGTAGTGAGCAGACGGGATTTTTACAAGAAAAAAATTGTATCCATTCTCACTTTCGACACCAATGGCAACAAATTGAGAGAAGTCAAAATAGATGATCTTAAGGATCCTTCTATGGAAATAGTTGAAGGGTTACTTACATCCTCCTATAACTACAAGCAGGCCCTTATTGGCCCATATGGCCTAAGAAGGAAGGAAGCTTATCAGGGCTTGTATTTTTCCAAAATCAATCAGTTTGGGGAATATGAAAACAAGTTTTATTCTGTTTCTGATTTTGAAAATTTTTATAATTATTTACCAGAAAAGACCAGGGAAAGGAGGTTGAGAAAAGTTGAAAGAAGACTCAACCGGGGAAAAAATATCCCCATCAGTAATGTAGTGGTGACCAGGGAAATCAATGCTTCAAATGGGTATTATTTGATTTACAACGATCATTTCATTTCTTCAACTTCCCGGTATGTACCCAGGGATGGCATGTATGCCAGTAACTTTTATCGTTTAAACCCCATGATGGGTGGCTACGGAGGCATGTACAACCCATTGTGGATGGATCCCAGATTCAGAAGCAACCAGGTAACAAATCAGTACAAATATTTGGCAGCACAATTCATTTTATTGGATGAGGATGGAAACATCATTTGGGACAATTCCCTAAACCTGGACAATGCCAGTAAAAGTCAGCCGGTTAAGTTTGGTGAAATGAGTTTTAGTGGGGATAACCTCTTTTACATGTATTTGGATGAAACGGAAATCCTCCTCAGCCAAATAAAAAGAGGGGAAGTCGTCATGGAGAATGAACCCTTTGAAATAGAACTCATCAATGAGAATGAAAGGATTGCTGATACCAGAGAAGACAGTCTTCAACTGCTTTGGTGGTATGACAACTATTATTTATTGAGCGGAAAGCAGCGGATCCGCTATCAGGACAAGGATGGAAAAGCAACAAGCAGGGAGGTTAATTTTTTCACTAAAATAAAAGTCGATGATTTCATTTAGGTCGGTTTTGCCCAAACAAATTATTTATATATTTGCCTCAAAGTTAAATCATGCAAAAAAGACTTGTTCTTGATCAGACCCAGATATCCATTATCATCAGCAGGTTTTGTCACCAATTGATCGAAAACCATGATGATTTTGATAATACGGTGCTTTTAGGTCTTCAGCCCAGAGGAGCCATGGTGTTGGACAGGATCGTTCAGCGCATGCGGGAAATCCGCCAATTGAACCTGAAATATGGATATTTAGATGCAACTTTCCATAGGGATGATTTCAGGCGCAGGGACCTTCCCCTAAAGGCCAACGAAACCAGGATAGATTTTTTGATTGAAAACAAGAAAGTAATTTTGGTAGATGATGTATTGTATAAAGGAAGATCCGTTAGGGCCGCAATGGATGCCATGATTGCATACGGCAGGCCACTAAAGGTAGAGTTAATGGTATTGATTGATAGAAAATATACCAGGGATTTTCCGATCAGGCCTAATTACTATGGGAGGCAGGTCAATACCCTTGAAAGCCAATATGTAAGTGTAGAATGGCAGTCTCAGGGTTATCCTGAAGATGCCATATGGATCACTGAAAAAGAAAGTAAATAAAACCCATGCAGCAGCTCAGCACCAGACATTTATTAGGGATCAAAGGACTCACCGAAACAGACCTTCAACTAATTTTTGAAACGGCAGATAATTTTAAAGAGGTTTTGAATCGCCCGATAAAAAAGGTGCCTTCCCTGAGAGACATTACCATTGCCAATGTTTTTTTTGAGAATTCCACCCGGACAAAATTGTCCTTTGAGTTGGCCGAAAAGAGACTCTCTGCAGATGTGGTGAATTTTGCTTCTGGCAGCAGTTCTGTAAAGAAGGGAGAAACCCTGATCGATACCGTGAATAATATATTGGCCATGAAAGTGGATATGGTAGTCATGAGGCATTCAAGCCCCGGGGCACCTCATTTTCTATCCAGACATATCCGGGCCAATATAATCAATGCGGGTGATGGAACACACGAACATCCCACCCAGGCCTTGCTGGATGCCTTTTCCATTCGGGAGAAATTGGGGGAGGTCGCAGGAAAAAAAGTAGCCATCATTGGTGACATTCTTCATTCAAGGGTGGCACTTTCCAATATTTTTTGCCTTCAAAAATTAGGGGCAGAGGTAATGGTTTGCGGGCCAGTGACCCTCATGCCCAGGCATATCGGGGAGCTGGGGGTGAAAGTTGAGCAGGATGTATTTAAGGCTCTTCAGTGGTGTGATGTGGCGAATGTTCTCCGCATTCAATTAGAAAGACAACAAATAAAATATTTCCCCTCTCTAAGGGAGTATTCGCTTTATTTTGGAATAAATAAAAAGCTATTGAACCAGCTGGATAAAGAAATTGTCATTATGCACCCCGGCCCCATCAATAGAGGAGTGGAACTTAATTCGGATGTGGCAGATTCGGATAATGCGATCATTTTACAGCAAGTAGAAAATGGGGTTGCGATAAGGATGGCAGTTCTTTACCTTTTGGCAGGTGTTAAATGAACTATGATTAATCATGCAATGGGCAAATGACCATTGGGGGGATGAATGTCAATCATGAGAGATTCCCCGCCCACCGACAAGACTTTGGGTAGGGGACAGGTTATTACCGCCTTAAAAAGATTATTGGCAGATAAAAAAGATGAAATAGTAATGGGTTGGTTATCAGCCATACATCTTTAGGAAGTAGTTTTTCTTTCGATGTTTATCCTATTTTTTGTTAAATTGCTTTAAAAAGAACAGATGATTTATAACTCCATTATTGATACGATTGGTAATACTCCATTGGTACGGCTCAACAAATTGAACAAAGGGATCGCCGGTGAAGTATTGGTAAAAGTTGAATATTTCAACCCGGGAAATTCAATGAAAGACCGGATGGCTATTAAGATGGTAGAAGATGCTGAAAAAGCCGGTGTTTTGAAGCCCGGTGGAACAATCATTGAAGGCACCAGCGGAAACACAGGAATGGGTCTGGCATTGACAGGGATTGCAAAAGGGTACAAGTGTATCTTTACCATGGCAGACAAGCAGTCCAAAGAAAAGATCGATATTTTGAAAGCTGTGGGAGCGGAGGTGATCGTTTGTCCTACGAATGTTTCACCAGATGATCCCCGGTCCTATTATGCGGTAGCAAGGAAACTCAATAAGGATATTCCCAACTCATTTTACCCCAATCAATACGACAACCTTTCCAACTGGAAGGCTCATTATGAAACCACCGGGCCTGAAATCTGGAAGGATACAGCCGGAACGGTGACCCATTTTGTTGCGGGGGTAGGTACTGGAGGATCTATGTCAGGCACTGCGAAATACCTTAAAGAACAGTTTGACGGACTTGTATCAGTGGGTGTAGACACTTATGGTTCTGTATTCAAGAAATACAAGGAGACTGGAGAATTTGATGAAAATGAAATTTATCCTTATCTGACCGAAGGTATTGGCGAAGATATTTTACCAAAGAACGTAGATTTTTCTGTCATAGATCATTTTATCAAGGTAACGGACAAAGATGCAGCGGTGATGACCCGTCGGCTATCCAGAGAGGAGGGGTTATTTGTTGGCTGGTCATGCGGTTCTGCCGTTCATGGAGCTTTGGAATATGCCAAAGAAAATCTGAAGAAAGGGGATGTAATGGTAATATTGTTGCCCGATCATGGAACCAGGTATCTCGGCAAAGTCTATAATGATGAGTGGATGAGAAATCATGGATTTATGGAAAACAAAACCTATCGTTCTGCAAGGGATATTGTAAATGCCAGAAACGAGGAATATCAACTCGTTGTCGTTCGAAAAATGGATAAAGTCAGGGATGCAATAGCCATAATGAATGAAAAAAGTGTTTCCCAGATTCCTGTAATGGAGGATGGTCAGGTGGTAGGTTGCCTAACGGATAATAAATTACTTTTAAAAATAATTGAAAATCCCGAAATCAAAGATTCCACAGTGGATCAGGTGATGGAAGACTCTATGCATTTTGTTGCGCTGGACAGTACGCTGGATGTACTCTCCTCTATGGTAGAAAAGGAAAAAGCCGTTTTGGTTAGGGACGAGGCGCACCGGGTACATATCATTACCAAACACGACATCTTAGAAGCTATTACCAGGTAATTTTGGTTTATTAGTAAATCGCACAATGGATAAAAAACACCTGGATCTTTTAACGGACGGAAATTACGAATTTGACATCAAAGAAGCTTTTGCCAAAGGTTGGGAAACGTTCCAAATGGTAAGCATTTATTCGGTTTCATTCACCTTGCTGATTCTATCGATTCAGTTTTTATTCATGCTTTATGCACCGGATTTTTTGTTTGTCTTTTCTTTTTTCCTGGCGGGGCCACTATTTGCCGGATTTTATTTGGTGGCCAATAAGGTTAGCCTTCATGAGCCTGTAAAGTACCCGGATTTTTTCAAAGGTTTCGGTTATTATATACCTGTAGTTTTGGTATGGGTTGTTGGGCAGTTTATTACAGTCCTGGGCATTTTTGCCTTGATTTTGCCAGGAATATACCTTTTGGTAGCTTTTATGTTTGGGGTTTTAATAAGTATTTTCTTTGGCTTGGATTTTTGGGAATCTCTTGGGTATAGCCGGAAAATTATCCACAAACAATGGTTGAAATTTTTCACCTTTGGACTTTTTCTGGCATTGATCAATATTGCCGGTGCATTAATTTTTGGCATAGGTTTGGTTGTCTCAGTTCCTGTCACCTATTATGCAGTTTATCATGTTTTTGAATCCCTTACTCATCAGGTATCTTTGGAAAATGATTGAAATTTTCCGGATTTTATTTTGAAGTTTAGGCTTTCATAGTATCATTGCGGAAATTAGGGGTCGATAAATCTACTTCATCTACAGCAGGTTAAATGTAAAAACCTGTAAATTATGGTTACATTTATGGCCTTAAGTTCGACCAAGGGTGTCAGAAACTTTGTAACATACCGGTATTTATGAGATTCAATGCGAGAATAAAAGTAATCCTGGGTTTTTTTCTGGCCATATGCCTGATTGTAGGAGCCGGGCTCATTACTTATAACAGTGTAAATCAATTACTCGAATCTGTCGAGTCACTTTCAGAACCCAATAAAAAACTCAGAAACCTGAATCAATTATTGGCCGACATCTATCAACTTGATAAATCCCGCAGTGTTTTTGTAGAAGAAGATACCAGTCAAAACCTGAATTACTACAATCGAATCCAGGAGGAAATACGGGACTTGGAGAAATTGGCTGCTGACACGGTTGAATTGGGTCAGATAAAACGGATCAATTACAGTGTTAATGAATTGATGGTGGTTTACAAGGGGTTAAAAGATGTTAAAACAAACCTTTACAACAGGAATTTCAGTAAAGAAGCCCTAAATAACATTGAAAGAAAAATAAAAAGAAAAGAGGAACTTAGCAGGCTTCAAAGTTTAGGAAAAATTCGAATAGGGATCAATCCTCCTTCCAATGAGAAAGGTTCCAAAACTGAGGTAAAGCCTGTTCCATCCAATAGGCAGGAAGATTTTGGAGATGTCCTCGCCGGAGCAGGGAAGGAGGATATGGAAAAGATTCTGGGTATGCTTCGGCTAAATCTAAATAGAATAGATCCGGTAGATACAAATTCACTTTACAGTTCTGACTCCATCATTTACGCAGTACGACAAATGGTACTGGATATCAATAATGAAGAGAAATATCTCCGTTCCCGGTTAAGCGCGCTTGAACAGGAACTGAATGAGAAAAACCGAAACCTTATCATCAATATTCAGCATATTGTCACCTCTCTGCAACACGAAGCCCTGCAAAAATCTAAGGCAGAAAATGCTTCGGCATACGAACTTACTTATAAGCTTTCATTATTGCTGGGCTTACTGATTATTGTAGGGGTGATTGGTTCTTCAGGCTTTATTTTTAGTATCATTAAAGAGATAAAGAAATCAGAATCTTATCAGATAAAGCTCTCCGAAGCCAAGAAAAAATCGGATAATCTTGCCAAAACCAAGCAGGATTTTCTGGCAAGCATGAGCCATGAAATCAGAAATCCTTTGCATGTTATTCAAGGGTACAATGATGCCATTTCCAAGACCTCCCTCGATCCGGACCAACAGGAATATGTACGTATGATTAAATTAGCTTCAGGTACACTATTGGGGATAGTCAATGATATTCTTGATTTTTCCAAATTAGAAGCAGGCAAAATAAAAATACAAAAAGGGATCATTAATCCCGATATTTTCTTCAAGAATCTTCATTCTTTTTATAAGCAGAAAGCACTGCAAAAAGACATTAAGCTTGACTTTTCGATTCTCTTGCCCGTGAATAAGTTTATATTGGGGGATGATTTGAGGATTAACCAAATCATGAATAACCTGCTGTCCAACGCAGTTAAATTTACCGAGAAGGGCAAGGTGTTGGTAAGGGTTTATTTTGAGGATAAGGGAAACCTCATTTTGCAGGTAATAGATACGGGCATGGGAATGTCAACAGACTTGCAGCGAAATTTATTCAAGGAATTTAATCAGGGAGATGGAAGTATTTCCAGGAAATTTGGAGGAACGGGTCTTGGAATGGCCATCATCAAAAGACTTGTTGATCTGCAGGGTGGAAAAGTAAAGGTTAGAAGCGAACAGGGAAAGGGGACAGCAATAACCGTTTCATTGCCTTCCACCTTGCTGGATAAGAAGGAGGAATCACCTATACCTGCAGCCAAACTAGAACGTATTGAGGGCCTTCGGATATTGTTGGTAGATGATGACCAAATGGGATTGAAATTTGTCAAGCTGATGCTAGGCAGGTTAGGCGCAGATATTGTCACCCATTCCGGGGGGGTGGATTTCAAAAGCAACTTTAAAGAAGAACCCTTCGATCTGATTTTATTGGATATTCAAATGCCAGAGGTGGATGGGTATCAGGTATTTGATCTGCTTAGAGCCAATCAAAAATATGATGATGTTCCTATTTTGGCCATGACAGCCAATGTATTTGCCAGCGAACAGGAAAATTTAATCAAATTTGGGTTTGATGGTTTGGTAATGAAGCCATTTGATGAGGCTGAATTGGTAGAAAAAATCACTTCACATATCAAATCCTTTAAAAGGGGAATAACTCCGGTAAAGCCCGAAGAATCCCCTGTTTCACAGCAGCTAAAATTACCGGAAAAGGCTTCAGGGAATTTTGACCTTACAGAAATAAGGAAGTTTTGCATGGGTGATGAAGAATTACTGAAAGAAATCCTTGAAGGATTCTATACCCAGACAGGCCTGGACCTGATAAGGATCAATAAAGCAGCGGATGAAGGTGATTTTCAGAAGGTGCAAGCCATAGCCCACCAGCTTTCCAGTAGATTGGGTCAATTAAAGTTCAAAGAGCGAAGCTTGGCAAAAACCATAGAATGTGATCTGAAACAGGGACTGGAAGAGGGTATTCAGGAAAAAGTTTGGTTGCTAACCGAGAAAATAAATGGTTTGCTGGAAGAACTGGCTGAAAGATTTGGATATGCAATAGCCGATTAATCCAGTCCGTATTTTTCTAGTTTATTATAAAGTGTTTTCCTATCCATATTCAATACTTTTGCTGTTTTGGATTTGTTAAATTTCAATTCTTCCAGGGTTTTGATAATCAATAACTTTTCCTGCTCCTCAAAAGAGGATTTCAGGTCCTTGGCAGAATGGATGTCTGCCGGTTGAAAAGGTTCGCTATCCAATAATTCTGTGGGAATTACCTCAGGTTGAACCAAACCTTCACCTGTAAGTAAAACCGCTCTTCGTACAATGTTTTTCAACTCCCGGAGGTTGCCTGGCCAATGGTAGTCCAACATGATTTTTTCTGTCTCAGGGCTGAAACCTGCTACATTTTTATCAAGACTGGCATTGCTTTTTTCTAAAAATAAGCGGGCAAAAAAAGGAAGATCTTCTTTTCTTTCTCTCAAAGGTTGGGCTTTAAGGCTAAATTCATTCAGTCTGTGAAATAAATCCTCTCTGAAATGCCCTGACCTGGCAAGCTCCTGTAAATCATCGTTGGTGGCAGCTATAATCCTGACATCTATAGGTATGTCCATATTGCCCCCAATTTTACGTATCTTTCTTTCCTGAATGGCACGAAGCAATTTGATTTGTATGTCATAACTCAGATTGCCAATTTCATCCAATAAAATGGTTCCACCGCTGGCATTTTCAAAATGCCCTGTCTTATGGTCTATTGCTCCTGTAAAGGCCCCCTTGACATGGCCAAAAAGTTCACTGCCTGCCAATTCCTTGGATAAGGCACCACAATCCACGGCAACGAAGGGGCCGCTGGCTCTTTTTGACTTTTGGTGGATCCTTTTGGAAATATATTCTTTTCCCGTGCCACTTTCTCCCAGGACTATAATACTTAAATCTGTAGGAGCTACAAGTTCGATGTGCTTTTCGATTTGCAGCGCCTCCTTGCTCTGTCCGATCTGGTAGTCCAATTCTGAGGAAGGTCTTTTCTTTTTTTCCTTTTCAGTTTTTTTAAATGTAGTTTTATCAGTTGTATTTTTTTTAAGTGCTTGCTGTACCGTAAGCAACAATTCATCAGGATTGATGGGTTTGGTTATGTATTCGAAAGCACCCATCTTCATGGACTTGACCGCCGTACGGATGTCGGAATAATTGGTGATAAGGATTACGGGAGTCTCAGGGTAATCATGGATGATTTTGTCCAGTACATCCATACCAGTACCGTCAGGAAGCCGGTAATCCGTGATGGTAAGTGCTATTTTGTGTTTTTCCATATGACCCAATCCATCCTTAACTTTTGTACTGCTCAAAACTTCATATCCGTTTTTTTCCAAAAAGTTTTTAATGATTTTTGAGTAAGTAAGGTCGTCTTCTATTAGGAGAATTTTTGTCATATATTTTTATCCAAACAAGTGATCATGAATTAAATATAAAATAAAAGCACCGATTTCACAATCAGTGCTTTCTGGTAATCGTTGGCTTAGCTGTAATTTTTATTTATTTACTGAAGAATTACTCCTCCATCCTTATCGTACATGACCATGATGTTCAAGTCATCGGTGTCCAAAAAGCAGACATCATAATAATCGTCGTTTTTTTGGGATATTTTTTTAACTGTTGTGATTTTTAAATTATTGATAAGGCTATCTGTTTGAATGACATGTTTTACCGTGCTCGGTAAATCTGTTGCCGCAATGAAAACCGTATCGGAATCTACAGGTTCATAAACGTTGGTTTTTAAAAAATTGTTGTTCATATCCGCATCTAATTTTTTCTCCGAAATATTGAAATACAACATGAATGCAAAAATCACCAATCCGGTAACTCCGCTTATTTTCGCCTTTGATTTTATTCTTCCTTTCATAATCCTATCCTTTCTAAAGATTTATATGCAGTAATTGTGCCATCATTTTAAAAGAAACCTTTGACCTAAATCTTACAAAGGATTGGGTAGAAAATACCCAGATTGCGGACAATGGGTAACTATTGCAGCTTCAGAAAACTTTATTAACTTTGTTATCATTATTAACTTTAAACGCTTCGCTTGCATTCCCCCGGGTGCGTGAATCCGGGGGTTTTTTGTTTGTTATTTCCGAAAAAATTCTTTTTTTGTTTCATATGAATTGTTACAAATGGGCATAAAAGCACAGGCACCTATAGGGATTTTTGATAGTGGGATCGGAGGGTTAACGGTAGCAAAAGAGGTTAAAAAACTTTTGCCCGATGAGCAGCTCATTTATTTCGGAGACACGGCTCATTTACCTTACGGAGATAAAAGTACAGCAGCTATTCAGGCTTATTCAGTCAAAATTGCAGATGTTTTGATCAAAGAAAACTGCAAATTGATATTAATTGCCTGTAATTCGGCCTCAGCAGCAGCATTTGAATTGGTAAAAGCCTATGTGGCTACGAAAGCACATGTCTTCAACGTCATTGATCCGGTAGTAAATTATCTCAGAGAGGTACATGCTGGTCAGCGTGTAGGGCTTATTGGTACAAAGCAAACCATTAGTTCGGGGGTTTATTTACAAAAAATTAATGATTTGGATGTGGGTATTGTACTTAAATCCCTGGCCACGCCTTTATTGGCTCCCATGATTGAGGAAGGTTTTCATAATGAAAACATCAGTAAGGAAATCATCGCTTCTTATCTCTCGCAGCCGGCCTTAAAGAATATTCAGGCCTTGGTATTGGGTTGCACACATTACCCCCTTATAAAGAAACAAATTCATGCTTTTTATGAAGAAGAAATAGATCTTATTGATGCCTCTGAAACGGTTGCCAGGTCTGTAGCTTCATTTTTGGGATATCATCAGTTATTGGCGAAGAAAGTTTCCGGAATGGAGGACCGTTTTCTCGTTTCCGATTACACTGTTTCATTTGAGGAAACAACCAAATTATTCTTTGGCAAACAAATCAAACTTCAAAAGTACCCATTATGGGAATAGCTTTTGGCGATTTTCTTCCTTTTATCCATCCGTCAAAATCCCGCATTTTTTTTTGTTTCCTTTGTTAAGTTTGGTGGGATTCAGGGTTTTATTCCTGAAAAAAAACTTAACTTTGTTACTTAATTTACCCCGTTAATACTTATGAGTGACGAGATTAAACACGAATGTGGGATTGCGCTAATCCGGCTGAGGAAACCGTTACAATACTACATCGATAAGTACCATACACCTTTTTATGCCGCCAACAGGTTATATGTGTTGATGCAAAAACAGGTTAATAGGGGCCAGGATGGAGCAGGTTTGGCAAACATTAAAATCAATACCCGTCCCGGAACACGATATATCAGTAGGTATAGGTCTGTAGAATCGGAAGCAGTTGCTAAAATATTTCAAAAAATAAACAAGAAATACAAAAAGGTAAAAAAATTAGGGACTGAAGAAAAACTATTGGATGCGGAATGGATAAAGGAAAATGCCGCATTTACCGGTGAAGTTTGGCTGGGACACCTCCGGTATGGCACACATGGGCAAAATAGCATAGAAACCTGCCATCCTTTTTTAAAACAAAATAATTGGAGAAGTCGCAATCTGGTTATGGCTGGAAATTTCAACATGACCAATGTGGAAGAACTTTTCGATAACCTGGTGAAATTAGGGCAGCATCCCAAAGAAAAAACGGATACCGTCACCGTAATGGAAAAAATCGGACACTTTTTGGATGAAGAAAACCAACGTATTTTTGACAAGTATAAAGGCCATTTTACCAACAAAGAGATTACCGAAGTCATCGAACAAGAGTTGGATGTTGCCAGGATCCTGAGACGGAGTTGCCGGGATTTTGATGGGGGTTATGCCATGGCGGGATTGATTGGCAATGGAGCGGGATTTGTGGTCAGGGACCCTACCGGAATACGTCCGGCCTACTATTATGCCGATGATGAAATTATTGTGGTGGCCTCTGAGAAACCACCCATTAAAACTGCTTTTAACATAGATTATCAGCAAATAAAAGAAATCCAACCAGGTAATGCATTGATTTTTAACAAAGACGGGTCTTTTGGCGAACATGAAATCATCCCTCCCAGGGAGAAAAAGTCCTGCAGCTTTGAACGGATTTATTTCTCCAGAGGCACTGATCCGGATATTTACAAGGAAAGAAAAAATTTAGGCAGGGCTCTGGTACCCCAGATATTGAAAGCTATTGATTTTGATTTAAAAAACACCGTTTTTTCCTACATCCCTAATACAGCTGAGACGGCCTATTATGGTATGATAGAAGGACTGGAGGATTACCTTAGTGCTAAGAGGAGGGAAATATTAATCGAAGGAAAACCCCACCTGGAAGACCTGGAAGACCTGCTGAATTTCAGACCAAGGGTGGAGAAGCTGGTAAGCAAAGACGTCAAATTGAGAACTTTCATTACCAATGACTCTGACAGAGATGTGATGGTCTCAAACGTTTATGACACCACTTACGAGGTAATTCGTTCGGGAGTTGATACGATAGTAGTGATTGATGACAGTATTGTTAGGGGAACTACCTTAGAGAAAAGTATCCTGACCACTTTGGATAAGTTAAAACCGAAGAGGATCATCATCGTTTCTTCTGCTCCTCAAATCAGATTTCCAGATTGCTACGGGATTGACATGTCGCGAATGAAAGAATTCATTGCTTTCAGGGCTGTTGTGGCTTTGCTAAGGGAAAGGGAAATGGAACATGTGTTGGAGGAGGTGTATGACAGATGCATTGCAGAACCGGATGCACAAGTCAATTTTGTAAAGGAAATTTATGCGCCCTTTACCGATCAGGAAATATCCAATAAAATCGCACAGATCATCACATCCGAAAAGATAGAAGCTGATGTGCATGTGATTTACCAGACGGTACAAAATCTGCAGCTGTCTTGCCCTGCGCACAGGGGTGACTGGTATTTTACAGGAGACTTTCCCACGGATGGTGGTATGCGTGTGGTAAATATGGCTTTTGTCAACTACATGGAAGGCAAAGTAATCAGGGCTTATAAGTAGTACAGCCCAATATTCAATGATGTTTTTATGATCAACATAGAACTGCTAAAGCAAATTTGCGAGTTACCCGGAGCTCCGGGTTTTGAAAAAAAAATACGGGACTTCGTGGTAATGAAAGCCAGGGACCTCGTTGATGAAATCAATGTCGATAATTTGGGCAATGTAGTCGCCGTCAAAAAGGGCATAAGGAACCCGGATAACAAAAGGGTAATGGTGGCTGCCCACATGGACGAAATCGGTTTTATCGTTACACATATTGATGAAAATGGATTTTTAAGATTTCACCCCCTGGGAGGATTTGACCCCAAAACCCTAACCGCACAGCGTGTGATCATCCATGGAAAGAAAGACCTGATCGGAGTGATGGGAAGTAAGCCCATTCACGTAATGACAACAGAAGAAAAAACCAAGCTACCTAAACTTACTGATTATTTCATTGATTTGGGGATGAATAAATCAGAGGTGGAAAAATGGGTGCAAGTAGGAGATCCAATCACCAGAGAAAGGGCATTGATTGAAATGGGTGACTGCGTCAATTGTAAGTCCATAGATAACAGGATTGCGGTATTTATTTTGTTGGAGACTTTAAGGGAGTTAAAATCTCCTGCTTTTGATGTCTATGCTACTTTTACTGTTCAGGAAGAGGTGGGTTTGAGAGGTGCTCAGGTGTCTGCACACCACATAAATCCGGATTTTGGCATTGCGCTGGATACCACTATTGCCTTCGATTTACCGGGGGCTTCTGAACATGAAAAAATCACCGAACTGGGCAAAGGGACAGCTATAAAAATTATGGATGCCTCAGCCATTTGCGACTATCGAATGGTGGCCTTTATGAAAAAAGTGGCCTCCAATAACAATATTCCTTTCCAGACAGAAATCTTAACCGCAGGAGGAACTGATACTGCCAGTGTGCAAAGAATGGGCAAAAATGGGGCGATTGCCGGAGCCATTTCTATTCCAACCAGGCACCTGCATCAGGTGATTGAAATGGCTCATAAATCTGACGTTGCAGCAAGTATTAAATTGTTAAAAGCATGCCTTGAAGAGATGGATGGCTTCGATTGGCAGGCTTGATAGGCTAATTCATTTTTTTTTAACTTTTAACCCGTTTTTTAACTGCTTTTTTTACCAAATACTTCTTTAAATCATCATAGCCCAGGTGTTCATGGTTACTGATAGAGAAGGAGTATTTATCTGAAAAAACCAATACCAGTTGTTTGAAAATCCTTTGGTTAGCTTTTACCTCCTCTTCCTGCCAGGCCAAAATGTCCGCAACGTCATATTTCCTTCTTTGGCCTTTAAGCGGAAGCCAAATTTCGACTTTGTCTTTTCCTGCCGCCAGAAATTTAAATCCGGCCATCATTTTTACCAAAACCAATAATAAAACCACCGTAATAATAGAACTTCCTATCAGGTAAAACAAAAAGGGAAATTCCCTGCTGGAATAAAAATCGAATAATAGATAACTCAAGCCTGCAAAAAGAAGCACCACAACCAGCCCAAGTACAAAATAGGTGCTCTTCTTTGGTTTACAACTTACCATTTTTTTGAGATATTTGATCTAATCTGGTTTTTGAGAAGAAAATTAATTCCTGGAAAAAGAGGTTGAAATAATTTTCGAATTTGTCCTGGTGCAATTTAAGGAATTCCGGGGCTTTTTCCATTTTTGAATCAAAAGCGGTACGATAAGACAATCCGGTAAAGGAGCGTTGAAGTCCTTCCATTGTCCCGTATGCCACCAGCCAATTTTCTTTTTGCATGTATTTAAAGGGGTATTGAAATTTTTCCGGAAGAATTTCTTTGTGAGCACTTATCACCCCATAAACCCATTGTGCAAAGTTTTCTATACTTCGCTCATCATATTCATGCCAGTTTTTTGCAAGGAAATAATCGAAATACATATCTGTAATAACAGTAGCATATCGTTTAAAAACCGGTTTGAGTAAGGTTTGTGCTTCTTTTACCAGCGGATGGCTGTCTGTAAAGGAGTCTATTTCCCGGTGTAGCAATATACCGGTCACGATTTCCTTTTCGAATTGCTGCTCCAGGTTGCCCCGAACAAAGTCTCCTATAAAATTACCAACCAGTACCTTAGGTTGATCAAATGATAAATAAGCATGTGCAAGAAAATTCATGCGGTCTTTAGGCTGTTTTGATAGTAAATAGAAATGTTTTTCCTAATCTTGGCCCTGTGAAAAAGAAAATACAAATGGCAAATATAAAAGAAGAAATAGCATATACCAGCAAACTTTTACAACAGGAATGGGAAGCGGATCGCAAACAATTTCAAGACTTGACTTACAGTAAATCCATTAAGGAGAAAATTGCAGCCGGAATGTGTTGGTATCCAGTGAATTTGGTGAAAGTAAAATGGGCTTTTTCAGATCAGCTGATCGTTGAAATCAATGTTCATGAAGTCTTGGAAAACCACAGTTTTCAATCCGGGAAATCCATTTCGCTTTTTTCCAACAACAATGAATACAAGCTTCGGGCCAGTTTTGTAAATGGGGTGGTAAACGCTGTCAATAGGAATCAGATGACCATAAGCCTCCATACCGAAAACCTGCCAGATTGGATTCATGATGGGAAATTGGGCCTGGACCTGATGTTTGATGAAACTTCCTATAAATTGATGACTTCCACTATGGAAAAGGTGCTCCTGGCCGACAACAACCACCTTGCATACCTCAGGGATGTTTTATTGGGGGAGAAAAGTGCTGCTGTATCCGAAAGGATTGAAATGCATGAGCCGGGTCTGAACGAAAGTCAGAACCAGGCTTTGTCGTTGATTCATGGGGCACAGGACCTGGCGATCGTACATGGCCCTCCCGGAACGGGCAAGACCACCACCCTTGTTCGTGCCATTGGTACATCCCTTCAGCACTATTCACAGGTTATGGTTTGTGCACCCAGTAATGCCGCTGTGGATTTATTGGTTGAAAAACTTCTGGAAGAGGGGATACATGTACTCAGGATGGGACATCCTGCGAGGGTAGATGATAGAATAATTCAACAAACGCTGGATGCAAGAGTCCTTGCCCACCCAGCCTACAAGGATTACAAAAAATTAAAAAAAGCAGGTGAGGAGGCCAGAAGAAATGCCAAAAAATTTAAAAGACATTTTGGACCCTCCGAAAGGGAGAAAAGGAAAATGGAGATGAATGAAGCCAAGCGGTGTTTTGGGGAGGCCAGGCAACTATATGATTATATGGTGCATACTGTTTTAGACAGCAGCCAGGTTATTGCCTGCACTTTGGTGGGAGCAGCCTCCTCCTTATTGAAAGGAAGGGTTTTTCCTGTCGTTTTTTTGGATGAGGCCGCTCAAGGACTGGAGCCTGCTTCATGGATTCCCCTTCTACAGGCAGAAAAAGTGGTCATGGCAGGGGATCATTGCCAGCTTCCTCCTACCATTAAATCAAGGGAGGCTGCCAGGGGCCTGCAGAAAACACTTTTTGAAAAGGCCATTTCCAACAATTCCAACTGCTCAAATATGTTAACCTTGCAATACCGGATGCCGGAAACGATAATGAGCTTTTCCAACAAAATGTTTTACAATGGAGCCTTGTTAGCTGCTCCCAATACGGATACACATTTCCTCAAACCTGGTGAAAGTGTGATGGAGTACATAGATACAGCAGGAAGTGGTTTTATGGAGTACCAGGACAAGGAAACCTTTAGCATTAGCAATAAAGAAGAAGCCCTGATGGTGCTCAGGCTACTGAAAAATCTGCTGAAAAGAGTTGGATTGGTCAATGCCGAAAATGAGCCCTGGAAAATAGGCGTTATAGCTCCTTACAGGGCACAGGTAAGCTTGCTCAGAGACATGGTAAATTTGGATGATTCCTGGGTGTATTTAAGGCAGCTAGGAGCAAATATGACGATAAGTACCGTTGATGGATTTCAGGGGCAGGAAAAGGATATTATTCTTATCAGTTTGACCAGGTCTAACGCAAGGGGAGAAATCGGTTTTTTAGCCGATAAGCGAAGAATGAATGTAGCAATTACCAGGGCTAAGAGAAAATTAATCATTATAGGGGATAGTGCCACTATTGGCAATCACTCTTTTTACCAGTCATTTTTAGATCATGTACAGGAAAAAAATTGCTACCATAGTGTCTATGAGTACCTGGACATAGGCGATTAATTTAAATACCTATTCGCCTTTCTTTTCATTAATACCGCATTGAGATATGCCAGGGCATCTCCAAATTTCGCAGCAGCTTCCAAGATGTCCTCTGGTGCATTTTTTCCGTTTAATTTGCTAAGCAATAAGCCATAGAGTGTATTGATAAATAGCTGAACTTCATGCCCTGGATTTTGATCTCCAGCTTCTGAAATCAATAATAGCAAATGCATTTGGGTCTTTTTATAAATAGCAAAATAGTCAGGGTCCTCTTTGATTAATTCCCAGTGGATTTTGGCCAATTCATCCACCCAACCTTGCGCCTCTGGTAAATGCCCCTTTTCTTTGATTCCCAAATCAGCCATGGCCTTTGCCATCTTTTCCAGCCAATCCCGGCTTTCTATCCGGTCCCTTTCATTGATGCGCTCATGGCCGAGAACATACTTTTCGATCTCCCGGATATCAAATTTGTAGGCACGAATCAGGTCCTCCATGCGGTATAAGTAAAGAATATACTCAACGATGTTTTCCTGTTTTTTTTTCTCTGCTATTCTCTTCATAAGCTTAATGATATACTTCTTTTGTAAGGGCGGTAATTTCTGACTGCAAAAACCTGTCCCATCGGTCCTGCATCTCCTTATTGCTGGGTTTGGTTGTTTGGGCATCATATTGCGAATCCAGTCTTTTCCAATCTTTAAAGTTATCCCTAATAATACCGTTAAGCTGGTATTTGTACTGTTTGGGGTCAAACTTAAAGCCATTCACATCTCTGACGATACGGTACCCTATAATCTGGGCAATAATAAAATGACCGTTTTCATGGTGCAGGACTTGTTTTTTTTTACCCTGGTCCGAACGTGCCAGAAAATCATGGGTAACCTGGGTAAGTTCTTTCTGAAGATTGATTTTGGCATTGATCGCTAATTCTACATGTTCCTTATCACGGATGATATCCAGTATTTCCACTTCACAGGAGCTGAGACAAATGGCGTTGATGGTGCTTTTTCCACGGATTAGATCCACCTTCCTGAAATCATTCCAATTTAGCAGCCTGTTTGGATATACCGTGACCCTGCCTCGTTTGGGTACTTCCTTTGGGCTGGTTCCGCTCAGCAAGCTTATACAAAGGAATACCCCTGCTATCAAATACAAAAAAGATTTTATATTCATTATTTTCTGTTTGCCTTTTTTCGGTTTTTTGTCGGTGCCTTCCTTGCCAGGGATTGGTCTGATCAAATGTTTTTGTATCGGGCAACAACATGTCCTGGCACCTCCGTTAACCTGTTTTTTTTGTCAAGCACCTCAAATATCCGGGATTCTTAAAACAAATACAACCTGTTAAAATGCCACTGGCGTGGAATGCATTTGACCGGCATTCAATCGATTTTCAAAAAGTCAGGGAAATATTATTTGGCCTTGTAACGCAACTTTTTTATAACCATATAGCCCTCCTATGGTTAAAAAAAGGGGAAACGATAGGAGGACATTTAAGGTTATATGACGACCCTATCCCTATTGGTCAAGATGGGTTCACCACAGAAGAGTCCATATTTTCACATATTATTTTCTGGTTGTAGTTCTAAACCCTATATTCCCTTTTATGACTTATAGGGTTTAAAAAAAGAGGAACCCTATATGGGATAGAAGAACTTATAAGTGTTTTTTTTTGATTTTATCCGTTTAATCCGTTGAACGTAATGGTTTCAACACAGACAGGCACAGATTTCCACAGATTATTTTCTGGGCGTAGTGTGAGTCTAATATTTCCTTATATGACTTATATGGTAAAAAAAGGAACCATATAGCATAAAATAGCCAGGAATGATTTTTAATTTTTTCCCTTTATTGTCATTTTTCCTTTTCCAAAGATTGTATCTAATAAAAAAAATGATCCTATTTTCAGCCAACTAGCGGTACCACATCACTAATCCTTTCCTCCCAGAGCCCGGACTTCATGGTCTTCTTCTATGTAGCGAATACCCTGTACTTTGAGCTCCTGCAGGTCTTTCTCCTTTCCGGAGCTAGAACCGCTAATCACACCGGCAAGTTTTAATATCCGGTTTATGGTGCAGCCTTTCTGTCTCAGGTTCTCAGCTATTTGTTCGATATGAGGTGCTGATCCGGGCTCAATGGAGGCAATAAAGTTTCTCTTCATTTTAGTTGTCCTCTTTTATTTAGGAGATTGTACCAGCCCGGCACCCACATCCCTGACAGGCAAAGGTAAAGCTCTGGCTTGGGCTACGAGTTTGTCCCAAACCTCACGGGCAGTGGCCTCCGGAAAGGCTTCCAACAGCTGCGCTGCCACCCCTGCCACAAATGGGGTAGCCATACTGGTACCACTAAGAATAGCATATTCCTGTGGAGTCTTCCATGAGCTGAAAACTTCCACACCCGGACCAGCTATATCCACCAGACCCCCATTTGGATTCAGTCCCCCACAGGAAAAGTCGGCTATTTTCGAACGCCGGTCCAATGCACCTACTGCAAGGATATTGGGACAATTGGCCGGATGGTTTACTGCACTGATCCTTCCCTGAGATCGGCGGCTGTCGTTTCCTGCCGCACCGATAATCAATGTGCCCATATCCATGGCCTTGCCGGCAAGCTCATTGTAAATATTGGAATAGTTGCTGTCTTCCTCCACAGAGGCACCAAGAGACATGGATATCACCCGGCATCCTTCCTCCACCGCCCATTCCATCCCAGCAAGGATGCCGCTATCGCTTCCTACCCCTGCATTGGAAAGGACCTTGCCTACATATAAGTTTGCTTCCGATGCAGTACCATAGCGTATACCGCTTTCGCCCCTGGTGCCTCCGACAGCAATACCCGCGCAGTGTGTTCCGTGTCCATTTACATCATCCACAGATTCCCCCCGGATAAAAGACTTGGTCACCATTTGCCTGGATGCAAAATCCGGATGGGCCAGGTACATTCCTGTATCCAGTACTGCGAGCTTTACTCCCTTGCCGGTAAAAGAATTTGCTAAAGTGTCCAACGCATGCAATCCCCAATAGGCCTCCCCGGTGTTTTCAAAAACGGGAGGACTTTCGGGCAGAGGATCTTTTGGAGCGGGATCCGGATCAACTTCAGGCGGATCTTTCTTTATGCCAAACAAACGGCAAAGCATTTGCCAGAGCAATACGCCAAAATTACTGCTGCGGGGTCCATCAAGGGCATAAAGGTAACGTTCGGGTTCCTCATATTGAAAACTCCTGCGGGCATACAGCAGAGATTTGATTTGTTCTTCATGGTTGGCATTGATAACGGCAATTCGAAATTTCTCGAAAACTATCCCATCACCCTCCTCAAAGGCTTTTATGTAGTCTTCTTCGTGGCTTTTGTAGGCACTGGAAGGTGCCAACCGCAAGGCCGCTCCCGATGCTTCGGCATCAATATTTTTCATGCTGGCATCAGGGGAAAGCATGACCAGTTTTTTACCGGTATACTTAGGTCGATCCCCGGTAGGGACTTGAAAGGAGGTGTAGGGATCCATTTTTCAGGGATTGGTTGTATAAAGGGTTTTGAACTTCAAAAAGTTACGTATTTTCCTTCAAAAAAACCAGGGCTTGCTGTTCAGAATTTGTATTACCACTGGAAGGTCTGCGGCAGCCCAATCTAATCCCGGCAGGTTTTTGGGAATTATCCACCGGTAAGCAAGATGTTCTTTCAGTCTCACCTCCTCCTTCCCGATCCTGGCCCAATAAGGTATCAGGCAAATGGTAAATGCGCCATAGTCATGGTGAACTGGCTGCATCCTGATCTCCGGTTGGATATTCAGGGCCAATTCTTCCCGGATTTCCCGGATTAGTCCTTCCGCTTCTGTTTCCCCTGCCTCCAGCTTTCCTCCCGGGAATTCCCATTTCAGTGGCATTCGCATCTTTTCGGAGCGTTGCACGGCAAGGATTTCATTTTGAGGGTTGCAGATGACAGCACAAGTAACCTGTAGCATAATTATAAGTTAGAATTCAAAATGGATCCACTCAATTTTTTTAAAAAAGAGCGTCTTCCACAAAACAATAAAAAAAAAGCTTTATTTTTATACCCAGACAAGCGGGTGTAGCTCAGTTGGCAGAGCGTCAGCTTCCCAAGCTGAAGGCCGTCGGTTCGAACCCGATTACCCGCTCTATATCTGTAAAAGAACCCATGTTCATTTTTCCCGACTAATTTATTATTGATCCTTTTGTTCTGTTCGTTCAACATTAACATGAATTGGTTAATAACAAAAAAGCCTTCGAAAGTAATTTCGAAGGCTTTTTTGTTATTGCTGAGGCAGGCATCAGGCTGCATTTCTTGCGGCGTTGATAATGCCAAACATGGTTCTAAGTATCAATTTCTGCAAGTCAGCATCTTCCTTGCCTTTTTCCAGGATAGTCTGTATCGCATATTGCTGAATGGTGATCAGTGGCAATACAATTTTTTCCCGAATCCCTATAGATTCTCTGCTCAATGGACTGTCTTCCAATAGGTTGCTCATGCCAGCTACTTTAAGAATTTGTTCGTAAGCCCTTTGGTATTCACCATACATGAGTTCCCAGAATCCCCCAAATTGGGCATCGTCCTTCAAATAAGCCGTCGCAGGATAAAAGGCTTTGGCCAGGGACTGCATGGAATTGCCTAAAAGGGATTTGAAAAACAGGGAATCCTTATACAATTGCTGTACTTCTTGCAATTTGCCCCTCTTCTCCATTTCTTCGATTGCCTTACCCACGCCAAAGAATCCGGGAATATTTTGTTTCATCTGCGCCCAGGCACCTACAAAAGGTATGGCCCTGAGGTCTTCAAATTTCATGCTTCCCCCTTTGCTCCGCTTTACCGGCCTTGATCCGATATTTGTCATACCGAAGAATTTCAGTGGGGTCACCTTTTCCAGGTAAGGCACAAACTGAGGATGATTCTTTAACTCCTTGTATTCCTGGTAGCTGATATCTGCCATTTCATCAATCAATGCTTTTTGTTTTTTGGTAAGGCTGTTTTCGCTGGATGGATACAGGTGACTTTCCATTCCGGCACTGAGTAGCTGCTCCAGGTTATAGGCACAACTCACAGGTTTACCGTAATTAGAGCTGATGGTTTGGCCCTGTATGGTAATCTGGATTTCTCTGTTTTCCACGTTTGGTCCCAGGGAAGCATAAAAATTGTGGGTATTTCCACCACCACGTGCCGGAGGCCCCCCTCTACCATCAAAGAAGACCACATCAATTCCTTCTTCTCTGGCAACCAGAGTCAACTCCTCTTTGGCCCGTAAAATGGACCAGTTGGCCCGGATGTATCCTCCATCTTTTGTCCCATCCGAAAATCCCAACATGATGGTCTGTTTGTTGCCCCTCTTGTGCAAATGATCCCTGTATGTTTTATTGTGGTACAAAGATTTCATCACAACCGGAGCGGCAGCCAGGTCATCTATAGTTTCAAATAATGGTACGATATCCAGAAACAGGTCCCCGTCTTTAGATAAAATCAGTTTATTTAGCTGAAACACTTCCAGTACATGAAGGGCCGATTGATTATTGGATATAATGTATCGGTGACATCCCATAGGGCCATTGCTTTTTTGGATGTAGGCGATGGAAGCGATGCTTTCAAGCATCTCTCTATGGAAATCATCCTCAAGAGAGTCAGTAGCTGGTAATTTTTCGGTGGCCAACACTTTCTCTATCTTACTTTCTTCGGTACCCTTATGATAGGTTTCAAGTGCTTTTTCCCCTTCACTTTTGCTGATAATGGCATCCCAAAGGCTATCATGTTTTCTACTGTCCTGCCGGACATCCATACTTGCGAAGTGGAAACCAAAGACCCTTACTTTTAAAATGAACTCATCCAAAAGTTCCAAAGATAGGCCTCCATGATCTTCTATGATACCTTTTCTTGCCTGATAAAGTATATCAAGCAAATCATTTTTTGATTGAAAAACTTCTCCCTGCCCTCCAAAAAGGGTGTTGTAAATACCTTTCTCCGCTTTGATGAGATGGCTTTCGACATTATAGAATGTTAATCTCCTTCTTACTTTGCGGATGTCTCTGTAATAACATTTCAGTATGCTGTTTTGAAGCTTATCTGCCACTTTTTTGGTAATATCGTGGGTCACATAGGGATTGCCATCCCTGTCTCCTCCTGGCCAAAAGCCTACTTTCAGCAAATTGGGGTTTTCCCAGTCATGCAGCGGAATATTCAATTGATTCAGCATCCGAATCATGATATCAGAAATACCCGGATAAAAGACATATTCTAAAAACCAGGTAAGACTGACAGCTTCCTCATAGGGAGAGGGCTTTTCCTTATTGATAAAGGGTGTTTTTCCCAGCTGCCTCAACAACAAATCAATGTCTCCCAAATCATTCTTTCTGATGGCTTGTTCCAGGTCAGTAATGATGGCCAGCACATTTCCCGGGTAAAATTGGGTGGGGTGCGCCGTCAAAGTAAGGCGGACTGAAAAATTCTGCAATTTTTGTATCAGCTCTTCTCTTTTATGGTCAGTTTCTGCACGGGAAATCAGGGAGCTCATGGTTCCCTTTCCCTTAATATCATTGAATTTTTCAAAAGCCGCATCTTCAATAGAATCAAACAATACTACCTGTCGTTCAATGTATTGAACCATTTTGAACAGGAGGTCATGTCTGTCTTTCTCAGGTTTCTCGGACATGAGTTCCTCGAAAAACTGATGGATGATTTCTTTGGGTGTTTTGTTTTTCTTAAAGCCACTTTGACACGCTTCAGATAAGATCGGTAACAAGGTACCTGTTCTGTATATCTGGTCAAAGGGCAGATCTAAGAACAGACTGTTATAGATGGTAAAGCGTTTAGCAACTTCAGTTTCGTAGATGTTTGCCATGGTTGATGGGATTAATTTTAATCTTTCCAATTATCCAAAAATGCACATTTTTTTCCTTCTATGCATTATTTATAAGGCATAATTTCAATATCAAAAATAGATTACGGATTTATTTTCCTTACTGTCAGGATCTTATTATCTATCTCATGCGACCCACTCATGGATTCAGAGGCAGGGTTCCCCGCCAATCGAATATTTTTTTGTATTTTAGGCTTTCGAAAACCAACATTTTAATCAACCGCTGATGTTAATCGCAGTAACTTCTGGATTTGTTTTTGCTTTGGTAATCCCCCTGATCATGGGTAGGCTAAAATCAAAATCCACACTTTGGGCGGCATTGTTACCGCTTTCGATTTTTGTGTTTTTTCTCTCCATCTTGCCTGAAATTCAGGATAATGGACACATAAGGGTCAGTTATCAGTGGGTCCCTTCCATTGGGGTCAATCTTGATTTCTACCTGGATGGCTTGTCCATGTTGTTTGTTCTGTTGATCAGTGGTATTGGAACGCTGGTTTTTATTTATACTTCGGCTTATTTGAAAGGGCACCATTTTCTGGATCGTTTTTATGCCTACTTGTCCATGTTTATGGCTTCCATGCTTGGCCTGGTATTATCAGACAATATTTACACCCTATTTATCTTTTGGGAACTCACCAGTATCAGTTCCTTTTTTCTGATAGGTTTCAATAATGACAGCGAGGCGTCCCGGAAATCCGCTCTTACCGCATTGGCCATTACCGGTATTGGAGGCTTATTCCTTTTGGCAGCTATGGTAGGGCTAGGTCATGTTACTCAGCTCAATCAGATTTCCGCCATGTCATCCCTTTCTGAAGTCATTCAAGGAAACAACTTATATGGTTGGATACTGCTGTTTCTTTTTTTAGCTGCCTTTACCAAATCCGCCCAGTTTCCTTTTCATTTTTGGTTGCCAGGAGCTATGAAGGCACCTACCCCGGTTTCTACCTACCTGCACTCTGCCACCATGGTTAAGGCAGGGATTTATCTACTGGCTCGTTTCACCCCGGTATTGGGAAATCACGAATGGTGGAATGGCCCATTGATTATTGTGGGGGCTATTACCATGGTTTATGCAGCCATTCATGCCTTGTTCCGCCTGGACTTGAAGGGAATCCTTGCCTATTCTACCATTTCAGCACTAGGAATTTTGGTGTTTCTAATTGGTCTGGGCTCTTCTGCCGCTCTTTTGGCAGCTGCTATTTTTATTCTGGTACATGCCTTGTACAAAGCCACTCTTTTCCTGGTGACAGGAATTATTGACCATGAAACGGGAACCAGGGATGTGAGCCAGCTACGGGGTTTGAATAAGGTCATGCTTCCGGTAGGGATTGCAGCCCTGCTGGCGGCCATTTCCAATGCCGGTATACCTCCCTCTTTTGGTTTTGTTGGCAAAGACCTGATTTATGCAGCCACGCTGGGCATGGGTGATCTGGCATGGCCACTGACCATCCTGGCCATCATCACCAATGTAGCCCTCTTGTTTGCCGGTTTCCTGGCAGGGATCAAGCCTTTTTTTGGGAAATTACCTGAACGATTCCAAAACCTGCATCTTCCTGGTCCTGCCATGTATGCACCCCCATTATTACTTGGGATATTATGTATTTTGTTTGGGTTGGCACCTTTTTTATTGGAAATTAGCCTGATCCATCCGGTGGTGGCAGGTCTCACGGGGACAGATCCCGATTTTCACCTGCAGTTGTGGCATGGGTTTAATTTGATTCTTCTCCTGAGTGTCATTACTATAGGTTCAGGAACTGCACTCTACTTTATTTTAAAACCATCTGAAAATTTATTGTCCAAAGTCAACGCATTTGAGGGCATTTCTCCTGAGTCCATTGTAAGGTTGATCTCCAGGGGATTTGCCAAATTCAGTAGCGGATGGACAAGATTTTTTCAAAATGGCTACCTCCGATACTACTTGATTACCATTTTGGGTTTTATTTCGCTAATGCTGGCCTACCGCCTTTTTACCGGGATTACCTTATATGTAGATACAAGCACCATGACAACCGTTACTTTTTATGAGGCGGTGGTATTAATAATCATGGCAGTAGCCATTTTTTTCACGGTATTTTCCAAGTCCAGACTCGTGGCCGTAGCTTCCATGGGAGTGGTGGGTTACTCATTTTGCCTCATCTTTCTTTTTTATTCAGCTCCTGATCTGGCCATGACTCAATTTTCCATTGATACCTTAACGGTGATCTTATTTGTTTTGGTGCTGTATAATTTACCCAAATATTTAAAATTATCTGATACCAGAGACAGAATCCGGGATGGCCTGCTTTCTCTGGCATTTGGAACGCTTATCAGTATCCTTACCCTGGAAGTGATGAACGAGACGGTAAGCAAAGAGACCAGTCAGTATTACGCAGAAAATGCCTATATCCTTGGAAAAGGAAAGAATGTTGTGAATGTTATATTGGTGGATTTCAGGGGTTTTGATACCATGGTCGAAATCACTGTTTTGGCCATAGCGGCCATTGGCGTATTTGGCTTGTTGAAATTACACCTAAGAAGTACAGAAAAAGAATAGTATATGAAAACAATTATATTTAAAACTGCTTCAGCTTACCTGCTCCCTTTGCTGTTACTGTTTTCAGTGTTTATTTTATTGAGAGGCCATTATCTTCCAGGTGGAGGATTTGTAGGCGGGCTGATGGCTGCTATCGCCTTCGTGATTCATTCTTTTGCCAATGGGATAGATAAGACCAAAAACATTATAAAATTTCACCCCGGATTTCTCATGCCTGTGGGATTGTTGCTGGCACTGACGGCAGGATCCTTGCCTTTGGCTTTCGGGGATACTTTTATGACAGGTCTTTGGATGAAGCAATCCGTGCCTGTGATTGGCTCGGTTGGTACGGCTTTGTTTTTTGATACAGGAGTGTACCTGGTGGTCATAGGAGTGACACTCACGATTATTTTCACCATATCTGAAGGCTTGTAAGCATGGAGATTTTGCTCGTAATCATCATAGGACTATTGTACGCCGCCGGCATTTACATGATGCTCAGAAGGAGCCTTGTGAAATTGATCATAGGTTTGATCCTGCTCGGAAATGGTGCCAACCTGCTTATTTTTTTATTGGGTAAAATTGTAAAAGGAGAGCCCCCCATCATTGCCGATACAGAGAAGATGCTGGGAGAAATTTATGCAGACCCTGTTCCACAGGCCCTTATTCTTACCGCTATTGTCATTAGTTTTGGCCTGCAGGCATTCGCTATCATTCTCATTAAAAGAGCCTATAAAGTAGTTAAAACAGACGATCTGGACGAAATGAACGCAACCGACGAAGATTTATGAGCAACCCCTACATTGTTTTACCGGTAATTTTCCAGCTTTTTGTGGCAGTGGTTCTGATGTTTTCCTGGAACAGAAAAAACCTTCAAAAGCTGATCTCTGTGATCGGATCCCTGATTGCCTTGCTAATCAGCCTGCTTTTGCTTTTAAAAGTAAATCAGGATGGGATTCAGGCCATGCAGGCAGGAGGTTGGGTTGCCCCTTTCGGAATCACTTTTGTGGCCGATACTTTCAGCGCACTGCTGGTGCTGCTAACGGCAATTGCGGGACTGGCTGTCAGTGTGTTTTCTGTGGGGAGTATACGGAATGCAAGGATTAAGTTTGGATATTTTCCTATTTTGCATCTTTTGATCATGGGGTTGAGCGGTGCCTTCCTTACCGGTGATATTTTCAACCTTTACGTTTGGTTTGAAATCATTATCATTTCTTCCTTTGTACTGCTCACTATAGGAGGGGAAAAAGCCCAGATAGAGGGGGCCATCAAGTATGTCACCATGAATTTGCTGGCTTCTGTCATCTTCCTTACCGCTATCGCCATTTTGTATGGTTTGACGGGAAGTTTGAACATGGCAGATCTTTCGATTCAGGTTGCAGCCGTTGAAAATCGCGGACTGGTAAATGTGACAGCCATACTCTTCCTGATAGGTTTTGGGATCAAATCTGCAGTTTTCCCATTGTATTTTTGGCTCCCGGCTTCCTATCATACCCCTCCACCGGCCATTTCAGCTATTTTTGGTGGGTTACTAACCAAGGTGGGTGTATATGCCCTATTGCGGGTGTTCACCTTGATCTTCATCCCGGATGAATTCCTTACCTGGGTAATTTCCATCATGGCCATGTTGACCATTCTTACCGGAGGACTGGGAGCATTGATCCAAAATAATATGCGGAAAGTATTCAGTTACCTGATCATTTGCCATATTGGCTTTATGCTGGCCGGTCTTGGTATTTACAGTGCTATTGCCATAGCCGGGGCGGTGTTTTATCTGGTTCATGACATCATGGTCAAAACCAACCTGTTTATGGTTAGTGGCTTGATATTCAAATTTAAAGGCACCTACTCCATGCGATTATTGGGCGGGTTTTACAAAGAACAGCCCCTGTTGAGCCTGTTGATGGCCATCCCTCTGTTTTCTTTGGTGGGGATACCGCCACTCTCCGGCTTCTGGGGAAAATTGCTGCTCATCAAGGGTGCCATAGCAAGCTCAAATATTTTAATGATTGCCTTTATAATATTGGGAAGTTTCCTTACCTTATTCATTATAGCCAAATTATGGGCAGCCGTTTTTTGGAAGGATGGAGCCGAATTGCCAAGGAAAAAACACATCAAATACTTTGAAGAATTAAAACCATTGAAAAAGAAAGCCATGATTGGTTCAATTGCTTTTTTATCGGTGATCTCTTTAGGCATTGGTTTCGGTGCAGAATGGATCATGCGCCTGTCCATGACAATAGCGGAAAATCTGATGGATCCAACTCCATATATTCAGGCCGTTTTGGGAATTTAAATCTAAGGAAAATGATAAAAACCAGGTTTCTAAGCAATCTCCTGCTCTCCTTCATTTGGCTTGCGGTGACAGGAACATTCTCATTTGTAAATTTTGTTTTTGGATTCATCCTGAGCTTTTTCCTGATGTGGCTCATTTCCAAAGAAAGGGAAGAAAACAAATATTTCTACAGAGGTCCTAAACTAATTGCCTTCGTCTTTTTCTTTTTATACGAACTGATTAAGGCCAATCTTCAGGTGGCCTATGATGTGGTCACCCCCAGTTTTTACATGAAACCCGGGATTATACAAATACCGCTTACAGCAAAAACAGATCTGGAAATCACCCTGCTGGCCAATTTGATTTCTCTTACACCAGGTACCCTGAGCCTGGACGTATCAGATGATAGAGAGGTGCTGTATGTGCATGCCATGTATGTACACGACAGGGAAGAATTTATAGCAGATATAAAAAATGGATTCGAACGCAAGTTATTGGAGATTTTGAGATGAGTGTATACGATTATTTATATTATGTGATTTTACCGGTTTTGGCCGGGTCTACCCTTTTGATATTTATTCGGTTTATTATCGGTCCCACACTTTCTGACAGGGTGGTGTCACTGGACCTTTTGCTGACCACGGGAATAGGTATCATTACCATTTACAGCATACATACCGACCAACCGGCATTCCTGGATATTGCCATGATCATGGCATTAATCGCTTTTTTGGGAACGGTGGCTTTTTCCTATTACCTTGAAAAAAGAGAAAAAAATGAATGACTATTTAATCATGGGGCTAAGTACATTGGGAGCTGTTTTTATTTTACTGGCAGCTGTGGGAGTAGTACGGATGCCAGATCTGTACCTGAGAATTTCGGTCACTACCAAAGCCGCCACCCTGGGGATTGGGTTACTGCTTCTTGCGGCAGGTATTTATTTCAACGAATTCGGAATTTATTCCCGGGTAATGGCCATTATCCTGTTTATGTTGCTTACCGCTCCGGTGGGTGCCCATATGATTGGCAGGGCATCCTATTTTACAGGAGTAAAATTATGGTCCGGGTCAAAATTGGATGATCTGAAAGGCAAATACCACCCCAAAAGCCATGAACTTTCAAGTGATAACGACCAAAAGAAGGATGAAAATAAATAAAATGATAGTTGTGGTATTGATAGCCATGGCCTGTGGTCAGTCAAATACCCGGAAATCCCAAACAATAACCAACGACATGTCCGATTCCTATTTGTTTTTGTTAGGCACCTATACTGATTCTCCTGAACAAGGCATTCACCTGCTTGAGTTCAATCCCGGGAAAAATGGCTTCAATTTACTTTCTTCAGCGACTGATCCTGAAAATCCTTCATTTGTAATTGCCAATAAATCCCAAAACCTGGTTTTTTCAGTAGAGGAAACCGCCGGGGATGAGGGGGGAAAGGTAAGTTCTTTTGCATTGAATAAGGGCGTCATTTCCAAAATCAACTCCGTATCGGCTGCAGGTGATGCTCCATGCTACCTCAGCCTGGATCCATCAGAAAAATTTGTTGTTGCTGCTAACTATTCGGAAGGTAACTTTTCAGTTATTCCGGTGGAAGCTGAGGGAAGGCTGCAACCTGCTGTTCAGGTGGTCAACCACAAAGGGAACAGTGTAAATCCCAACCGACAAAAACAACCTCATGTACATGCGGTTGTTTTTCATCCTCAGGATGGCAGGCTTTTGGTTGCCGATCTGGGGACAGATGAGGTAGTGGTATATGATTTTGACCCCAATCAGGAAAAACCATTGGTTGAAGACCCACATTTCCGTTTGCAGGTAAAGCCCGGAGCAGGTCCCCGCCACCTGGTGTTTGACGCAGCCGGTGAGACCTTATATTTGATCCATGAAATTACTGCAGAAATAGGCGTTTACAGCTATCAGGATGGATTCCTGGAACATGTAGAGACCCAAAGCCTGCTTGAACAAGGTTTTACCGGTAGGGTCGGCGCCGCTGAAGTCAGGCTATATGATAAATACCTTTACGCCTCTAATCGTGGAGAAGCAAATGAAATTATTGGATTTCAAATCGTTGATCAGGGGAAACTAAAGCACATTCAAACCATTTCCTCGGGTGGCAATGGACCTAGAAACTTTAACATTACCCCGGACGGTAAATTCCTGGTGGTGGGGAACCAAAACTCCAATACCCTTTTGGCTTTCAGTAGGAACCCTGAAAGTGGGATGCTGACCAGCACAAACCACCGTTTTGAAATTCACAAACCCGTCTACATAAACTTTCTACCATAGAAACCTGAATCGGGCAGGGCATGTCCAGGAATCAATTCTTTTCTTTTATATTGCGCCGATTTTAAATTTGTCAAAAGAAAAATTAGAAAAAAATGGCAGCATCCAGTGAGCTGAAATACAAATGCATATTGAATAGAAGAGAAACTGAAAGAGCCATAGACCTGATCAAAACCCGATTTCCGGTCATGATGTCTGAAAGGTTGAATTTGTTAAAAATTTCCTGCCCACTGGCCATATTGGACGGGACAGGAATCAACGACGATCTTAACGGCACAGAAAGACCAGTCAGGTTTCCTATCAAAAATCAATCGGATGCCTCTGCAGTAGTCGTTCAGTCTCTTGCCAAATGGAAACGATGGCAATTGGCTGAATTGGAGGCAAAAGACGGAGAGGGGATCTTAACAGACATGCGGGCCCTTAGACCCGATGAAGACTATTCTCCACTGCATTCCTTGTATGTAGACCAATGGGACTGGGAACAAAAAATAACAGCATCCCAAAGAAATCTGGACTATTTAAAATCCACGGTAGACAGTATATATGGTATCTTCAGGGAACTGGAGAAATCTATCTTTGCCGCCTTTCCGGACATTTCTCCCCAGCTTCCTGAGAAAATTACTTTTATTCAGGCAGAAGAACTCTTGCAACAATATCCGGATTTAACCCCCAAGGAAAGGGAATACCAGGCCTGTAAAGCTCATGGAGCAGTTTTTCTGATTGGTATCGGAGATGTACTTAGCAATGGGGAAAAGCACGATGGCAGGGCCCCTGATTATGATGACTGGAGCAGTTACAATTCCGAAGGCCATAAAGGCTTAAATGGGGATATTTTGGTGTGGAATCCCATTTTAAATAATTCTTTTGAACTTTCCTCCATGGGGGTTCGGGTGGATGCGGACACTTTGGAGAGGCAGCTGGCGCTTTCAGGTGAAGAAAAAAGAAAAAATCTGTTTTTTCATAAAAAGTTATTAAACGGAGAACTCCCAGAAAGCATAGGAGGAGGGATCGGTCAATCCAGAACCTGTATGTTTCTTTTGAGAAAAAAGCATATCGGCGAAGTGCAATCAGGAATTTGGCCAGCCGATGAAATAAATAAATGTAAGGAACAAGGAGTTTATTTAATGAAATAAAAAATAGGGAAAAACCTATTTATTGATTTTGAGCATTATTAAGTTAAAATTGCTTTTCAAGAAGTCTTTAAAATCAAAAAAATAATTTTAATAACTGTTTTATTTGCAAAAAGTTTCCTTACCTTTACTGCCATTAATACAATCAATTAATTACAATTATGAACACAGGAAAAGTAAAATTTTTTAATGAGTCCAAAGGATTCGGTTTTATTATTGATGACGAATCATCTAAAGAGTATTTTGTGCATGTCTCTGGACTTATTGACGAAATCAGAGAAGACGATGATGTATCCTTCGATCTTAAAGAAGGAAGAAAAGGTCTGAATGCAGTGAATGTGAAGGTAGTAAACGCATAACATAACATTGACATCAGTAGCAGAAAGCAATCCATTTGGATTGCTTTTTTTGTTTAAAGACCATATATGTTTATGTTTTTTATTTTTTTTAACTGCCCTGAATATCCAATCGTCCGGATTGAAGTTTGCCTTTAATAGTTGTTTCAGCTCCATGATCAATGATCAAATCCTCACTACTGGATCGATCTCCAATACTTAGTCTGCCACTACCTACTTTAAAATCAAAATTATACTTATTGAGGTCAGAAATCGTCTCAATTTTCATGTAGCCAGAGGAGGCCGATAATTGGGTGTCCTTTCCCAATCCGCAGTTTATGGCAGACAACATGCCTGAAGAAATAGAGATTTCACCCAAGCTTTCCACGCTTTCCAGATCGGCTTTTCCGGAACTCATTTCCCCGGTGACAAGGCCATTGACATCAGAAATTTTCACCAGCCCGCTAGAGCCTTTAAACCTGACATTCCCTTCCATTCCTTCTAAAGATCCCATTCCGGAAGATAATTCCAGATTCAAATCTCCCCGAATATTTTCTAAATCAGCTCTTCCTGAAGAAATTTTGACATGGAGGTTGGGGGATTCCAAATTGCTGGCTTCAATTTTTCCAGAACTCCCCCTAAGTTCAATGAAGTCATGACGTACATTATTGACCTCCATTTTTCCGGATGAACTGTTCATCTCAAGGGCCATTTCTGATGGACCTGTCAAGCTGATAAATCCCTTAACCCTATTTCCAAAGAAAAAGGAAAAATCAATGTCCGGATCAAATTCAACTATCAGTTCGTCACCTGACCTATTGAACACCACTCCTTCCAAATCCGGGTCAGTGGAGGTTATGTATGCATTCAGGTAAACCTTGTCAGTGTCTTCTCCACCGGTATAACTTATTTCCAGTTCTCCTCCTTTGACAGTAACTTTTTTAATTCCCTCATATGAAGTTTCCAGGTCCGAGATGGTTTCCATGGGCAATGGATTGCAACCAATGAGGCAACTGGATATAGCCAGAAGCAGGAGGGCAATTCGGTTCTTATTCATTTTTATCCTCCTGTTTAAGGTTACTGCTCATTGACATTAATGATATGGTCTCATGGGCAACCTTGATATTGTACTCGTAAGCCAGGCTTTTGTAATTGACCAAATCCACGATAGTCCCGATAAAACACAGTCCCACAGTCAAAAGATATAAAATACCCAAACCAATTTGTCCCAAAATAAAACGGTGCAATCCAGCAAAGCCGAAAAAGCCTATCAGGGTCAAAATCAAAATCATCTGACTATCTTTTCTCCGGGCCCGGTAGACCTGAGAAAAAAGGGCTGCCTGCTCTTCATTCATGTCTTTTAAAATACCCTGAATGTATCCCAATTCCATTCCTTCCAGTTCAGGTAAGTGTTTCAATACGTTTGCCATAATTTTTTTTGTTTTGAAATAAGAAATATCAAATCAACCAGACGCCACAGAATCACTATCAGTGCAAAAACTCCCAATGGGTGAAATTGCCATGAAACTAGAAACTCTCCATGCATCAAATGGTGCAAAGACCTGCCCAATCCACATCCTGGGCACCAGGAAAAACCCAGGTTATCCAATGGGCAGAGACTGAAATGATGATCTGACGCACTTCCAAAAAAATATATACCCAGTAGTGCAAGGGTCCATGTCATCAATTCCAAAAGTCCTGGTGGTAAAGGTCGCATGACAATAAACATACGAAATGAATGCCATTATTAAAAGGAGGCATCCTGGCCTCTATGGGCCATTTTTTAAAAAGTGATGTTCGAAAGCAATACATTTTATGTCCGTTTTTGGACAGTGAATGAATAAGGATTGCCTGAATCAAGCATGTTTACTTTTGGGGCACAGGCAGGTTGATCGCAACTTCCAATCCCAAAGCCTTTTGCGTGTTGGTTAGAAACTCTTTATAAATGGAGTGGAATGTTGAATTTCCCGCGCTCTGACTGAAAGGGCTAAATTTATTGAGATTCTTAAGGAAAAATTCCGGCAATTTTTGGCTGGCATTAAGTTCCAGAATACGGCTAATTTCCTTACCCAGATAATATTGTAAAATATTTTCTAAAAACGGAGAAAGCTCCGGTCTGAATAAATTTTTTCTATAAAAATTCAACAGGGAATGTAGCAAAACTTTGCCCGCACTGGATTTTTTTAAATGCCTCTTTCTAATGATCTTTTCCAATTCAAATGCTTCCTTGTTGGATTCTGGCCAAAATTTGGTGTCAATACCCAGGTAATACCCTACCAAACCCCAGTAGGCCAAAAGCATCTCCCGTTCCTTGGAGGAAATGGAATGATTGGACTTTTTCATTCCCCTACTTATCAATAAACTGAAAGTAAGGTTTGTTGACAATAAATCTTCCTGATTGATGGGCTGACCCCAGGACTGATCCCAGTCTCCGGCATATTTTTTAATGAAATGCCTGGACATGGCATGGATCAACCTCACCTTAGCGAGTACCATTAAAACCTTTTTATCGCTAGCAAAAGCTCCGGGACGATAACACTCCAATACGAAAAGGGCAGTTTCTGCCAATCGTTCACCCGGATTTTCAACAATTTTTCTTGACCTCACCAACACCTCAGCGCCGTCTCCAAAGGCGTAGGTATAAGGCAAGGAATAAAAGCCAAGCAGAGACAAAATCAGGCTGGAATGTTTTTCAAAAAAAACCTGTGCTTCCCGAATAAATGGGGCATCACTGTGGGGATGATCTTTTAGGAAGAATTTAAAATAGTTTTGTATGGCTAATGGGTAATTATCAGGCAGTCTTTTTGGGATTTCTTGCCATGAATTGATGTCTGAAAGCAACTCTTTTTCCAATAGAAGTGATTGAACAGCCTTGTCAGCGAGTCCGTCTTCAAGATGTCTAAGGTGATTTAAATGTTTATCTGTGTATAAATCTAATTTTCCCACTGAGAATATAACAAGTATTTTGTAGATTAGTTTTAAATTAAATTTAAACCAGCTTTTTTTATGCCTTTTTATAGAATCAAAAAATTTCCAGCTCCCTACATCCTTATTATTCTTCTTATTTACCTCTGTGGAAATGTCAACATGAGCCTTGCTCAACAATCCACTGATCTGTTTTTAGTAGACACCAGAAACAATTTGCTGGGTTTCAAGATTTTCTCAGGGACAGCTGAGAAAATAACAGAAAATGAATTATACGATAACCAGCCAAAATTTATCAATGATTTACAGTTGGTTTTTTCATCTGAAGATCCGTCTGGTAATTTTGATATTATCATGTACAATTGGGAAAGTAAAAAATTCACCAACATGACCCGGACCAAAAACAAAAGTGAGTTTTCTCCCGACTTAACCAACTGTGGACAATACATATCAGCCATAACAGTAGAGGAGGACAGCAGCCAAAGGCTCTGGCTATACCCTATTAATTTGGGAGAGCCTGAACTATTGTATGATGATATTCAACCTGTGGGGTATTACGGATGGCATGAGGATGTAGCTGCGCTTTTTGTTATCGGTGAGCCCAATCGCCTGGTGTTCCCTTATAGCAGGGATGATGTCCATGAGATTGCTGTTAACACGGGGAGGACTGTTCAAAAAAGACCGAAGAAAAGTGAGATAGTGTTTCTGGATAAAAATAACAATATAGTGGCAGATGGAAAAACCACTTATGAATTGAAAGCCTATGATATTGATAAGCGGGAAACAACAAGTTTAGGTTTGGCGCTGGGAGGGGCAGAGGATTTTTGCTGGGTGGATAAAAACACCCTGTTAATGGGCAGAGGAAATGATTTGTATATGCGGAAAGTAAATAAAAGCATACAATGGGAGAAAATAGCCAGCTTCAGCATTCCCGGCTACGGTAATATCAGCAGAATATCCATAAGTCCGGACAATAAAAAGCTGGCCCTTACTTTTGAGCAATTGGACTGAATGTCAAAGAAAAATGGAACCATATATGACATATAAGGTTTTTTTGATCTTTACTTTTCAATCCCTTTTGAACAAGTTGGATTCACTACAGATGGGCACAGATTAGGATAAATCTGATAGAATCAGGGAAAAACCCTTTTAAGTTTGTTTAACACTGGCCAGCAGGGAGAGGGTACTTCCGGACTGTTTTTTTAAGGGTAGGATAAAATTGAGAAATATCCTGTTTGCTCCTTGCGATCAGGCTTTATTTAAATACTTCCTTTTCCTGTTTGCAAAGGGCTTTTGAGTTCAATAATTTTTCCTGGCAAAGGCACTCCCTCTTTTTCCAGCGCTTTTAACACTGCAAGAATAGCCTGGGAACGAACCTCCACATCCGGTTGCTTCCTGTCATAGGTATTGACCCAATAATTCACACGTACCTGTAGGGAATTATCGCCCATTTCGGTCACCAGTGCCACAGGTCTCTTTTTACCTTTCAAGACCCCCGGTACTTGTTCCATGGTTAGGGTGATTAGTGCTATTGCTTTTTGGTAATCGCAGCCATAGCCCAGTCCTACCGTAAATCCGTAACTCAGGAAGCCATCAATGGTAAAATTGATCAATGGACTCTTGATAATGGACGCATTGGGTAAAAATACGTCCTTGCCATCCGGTGTTTTTATCTGCGTATCCCGTAAGTTAAGTGCTAAAATTTTCCCGCTGATGCCTGTGATTTCCACAATATCACCCACCTTAAAAGGTCTTTTGAAAGCCAGTAAAATCCCGGCCAGAAAATTTTCCCCGATATCCTTAAGGGCAAAGCCTATAATGAAGGCGGTAATGCCTGCTCCAGCCAATAACCCACTTACCGCACCTGTGAGACCCAAAAAACGAAGTACCAGGGTTATCCCGAACAGCATTATGATGAGGCGAATACTACCGGCAATAAAAGCAGCCAGTAAACTATCCTCAGTTCTTTTGTTGAGCCGGGAGCGGACGATTTTCTTTATCCACCGGGACAGGTAAATAAAAAACAAAAGAACTGCGAACCCAATCAACAGGGCAATCAGTAACTGCCGCAAGTCCGCTATATCGCCAGTGACTAGTGAAGTTAATTTTTCCAGGGATTCATTAAAGTTCATGGATTTATCTGGGTATCAGGTGCCGGTTATTTTTTAAAATAAGTTGTCGAAGCCAATTTTCTGCCAGTCCGGGCCAGGTTTCGGCGGCAACATTTCCTTTTCGCAGGCCATATCCATGGCCACCTTCTGATAGAAAATGCAAGGTAACAGGCAGTTTTTGGTCGCGAAGTGCTCCCGCCATTACCAAAGCACTGTTGCCATAGCGATCATCCGCAGTGCCGAAGAGAAATTGCGGAGGAGTATCATCGCTAAGACGCAGTTCTGGTGTCAGGCTGCGATCTTTTCCTTCGTCCAGGTAGGCCGGATAGATCAGCAGGGCAAAATCCGGACGGGACGAAAGGCTGTCCTTCTTATCTACAGGAGTATAGGAGCTTTCTGAAAATCGGGTGCTGGCTCTTGCTGCCAGGCTTCCACCCGCTGAAAAGCCCATAACTCCCAGGCGATCCGGGTCAAGCTGCCAATCAGTTGCCTGACTTCTAACCAGCCGGAGGGCACGCTGCAGGTCGTAGAGCGCTGCCTCTCTTTTGTCAGGGACCCTGTATTGAAGAACGAAGGCAGTGAATCCCAATTGGTTGAGCCATTCCGCAACCTCGTAGCCTTCTTTGTCTATTGCCAGGATATTGTAGCCTCCGCCAGGACAAACGATTATCCCTGCCCCGTTGGAAGCTCCTTGGGGTTCGAATACCACGAGCGCAGGGTTTGTTACATCGGTAAGGCGGGTTACGTTTCCACTGGTATTAGCCGTCTGAACGGGCGGATGTTTGGCTCCGGTCTCACCGGGAACATTATCAGGCCATAGGTAAAGGGTGTCGGTGCCCTGGGCCATGCTTATATCAGAAAAGATGAGCAAAAAGAGACAGGCTAAAGATGTTTTCATCAGGGTTAGGTTTTGGCGGTTGGCAGACCGAGGATTTTTTGCCTCGGACAAAACGAGATTGTCAAGTTAATAGTTTTACGCCAATTCTGACAAATAGAATCGGAAATTAGTGGTGTATATTCCTTCGAAATTATCTACAGTAATGCAGGTTCGAAAAATACATATGGTTTACACCGATAGCAGATATGGATATGGCCTTTCCTGTCGGTGATGAATTACTTGTTGAGAACCATGAGGCGAGAATATTTTAAAATAAACTTAGATTATTTAAAAACCATTGAATTAAACTTTTCGTAATAGAACTAACAAGCCAATAAAAATTAAATTTTTAAATTAAACCTATTTAACAAAAACCCTTTTTCTATGAAGCACCTATTTCTACTCTTTATTTTGGTATTCGGGATTTCCAATGCCTTTGCCCAGTTTAATAAAGGGGATAAGTTTGCGGGAGGTAGCTTTGGCCTATCTGTCAATACCAGTGAAATAATTGCGCAATCAAACCTATCCGAATTTAGTATTCATCTTAACCCAAATTTTGGTTTTTTTGTAAGTGAGTCTGCTGCAATCGGACTTATTCCCCAAATCAACTTTAGTAGAAGTACTTCAACTAACGTGAATGGGGGCAAATCCACAACCAACAGCCTCTCGGGAGGAATGGGTGTTTTTTACAGAAAGTATTTCACAGTGGCAGAAAATTTTTTCCTCTTTTTTGAGCCAGGAGCAGTATACACAGGCGCTATCAAACGGGACGATGGCTTTAACAATTTTTCCTTATCCATCTCCCCGGGTGCAGCTTACAAGATAAGCCCTAAATGGATGGTGGAAGCCACTTTGGGGGGACTTCTTTACACCAGGTCATTAAATCAATTGGGAACAGACCAGGAAAACATTAATTCCCAATTTGCCTTTGATTTTATCACAACGAACAGCATTGGGATTATTTATTTTTTTAAACAAAAAGCGTTATGAAGCAGCTAATTTTCATCTTCTTGAACATGGGGCTTTATTTGGCAGGCTTCCAGGTCAGTGGGCAGGTAACGCAGGGCACTCACGCCTTAGGTTTGGAAATCGCCTGGAATACGAGAAATGTAGAGAATGGATTGGACAGTCAAATTGATAACCTCCGATTAACGCCTTCTTATTCTTATTTTATCAAAGATAGGCTGAGTATTATAGGTGGAGGCAGCTACCAAAGCAACAAAGCTAACAATGATTATCAAGGCCCAGACTTTCAAGGATTGGCCTACGGATTTGAAAGAAAAGAGGTGGATGCATTTATTGGTTTGAGAAAATACATTGTGGTCCAACCCAAGTTGTTTTTGATGGGTACCTATGGATTAAAATACCATTGGAATGAAACTTATGTAGAACAAATGCATCAAGGAGATAAATCCAATTCCCTGCAGACTGCCAGGCAAGTAGGGTTTTTTGGCAATCTGGGGCTGGCCTTTTTTCCACATGAAAAATTCAGTTTTGAACTTATTTTTTTTGATGCCCGGTTTTTTAGAATTTACAATAAGAGAAGATTTTATACCGAAACGAAGATCCACAAATATCAGGGATGGGGTTTTGAATTAGCCGGTTTCCTCAACCAACCCAGTCTTGGGCTAAGGTATTTTTTCTAAGTGAGGGAAAACATCATCTTAAAATTTCATTTGGCGAGCTAATGGTTGCCAGATACCATCTTGAAAAGCCTTTTCAAGATGGCGCGTCATTTTAGGGCAGGCTGATCCTTTTCACCCGTTTGATATTGCCGTAGAAAATCAGGATAACAATACTTAAGGTTGCGACTATTAATTATCTGCCATTTTCCTATCGGGCTATTTTTTTTAATAAAACGGATCAGAAATGGGCTTACATACACTTGTTCCAGACAATCGTATTCTATTAATTGGTGCAGTCACTACAAAATCATTCCCTTAGTAGCTCTTTCTCTATCGTCATTGCTTTGCTATGACCCAGACTCCATAAACACAGATTTTTTTGATTGCTCCCATCCCTGCTAATCACATTGAATCCGGGTTAATTGCCTATCCCAAAAAGAACCACTATTCAATGGATAATGGCAATATGATCAGGGAAACACTCAATTATTACCAGGGGAAAACCATCAAAACTTCATTCGAATCGGAGGTATTTACTTTGTAAAAAAAAACTCAATACTTAAACTATTTTTTAGATAGGTATTGGGTATAAGTTCATGTTTTACCAATTATAATTTGAAATTATACCATTGAAGGAATAAATAATTAAAAAAGAATGAAATACCAGTTTAATCACTAAATTGAATATCATAATTCACCAACTATTTATTTTAGGAAAAGGAAATGTCTTGGCGGTAGTTTCAGGTGATCTTCTCCTTTTCTAAGATTCTGATTTTAAAACAACCATTTAAAGCAGAATAAAATCCGCTCTGCAATTTGGATTTTACAATAAGTTAAACCTCCTGCCTATGAAGAAAAGTACTTAAAGGAGATCGGAAAAGGATTTCCGGAATGTAAAAAAAATGAATATCAATTAATTTAAACCCCAAAATTTCATGAAAAAAACAATTCTAAACCTTTTTAAAAAGGCAAGTAAAAAGCTATTGTATGGCAATCTTCTATTAATGATTGTTATACCGACTTCAATGGCGATCAATCTGGATGGTATGGTAAGGGATCATAACAGCTATGCAGATGTGGTTAATGAAATGATAATTGTTAAAGGCAGGGTAACCGACCAGCTTGGAGAGGGCATTCCAGGTGCTACGATTCTGGTTCAGGGTACCTCCGTAGGAACTGCCACTGATATCAATGGTGAATACCAAATTGAGGCCCAGGAGGGGGCTGTTTTGATTGTCTCTTTTGTCGGATACAAAACCAAACAAGTCACCGTCGGAAACCAAACCCAATTGGACATTGTACTAGAGGAGGATTTTTCTTCTCTGGATGAAGTGGTTGTAGTAGGTTACGGTTCTCAGGAAAAAAGGAATATTACCGGGGCTATTTCCTCTTTAGATGAAAAATCCATTAAGGAAATCCCGGTAGCAAGTGCTGTTGAAGCCATGCAAGGGCAGGTAGCAGGTGTAGATATTGTATCCTCAGGAGGCAGGCCAGGACAAAATCCCCAGATACTTATCCGTGGAAGAAGGTCCATTTCCGCTTCTAATGACCCTCTGTACGTTATTGATGGCATTCCCCAAACCAGTGCCACCAGTGCCATTTTTGATATTAATCCCCAGGATATTACCTCCATGGAGGTATTAAAGGATGCGGCAGCAACTGCCATCTATGGTTCCAGAGGCGCCAATGGGGTTATCATTATTACGACCAAAAGAGGTTCTACCGGAAAAACCACCGTTTCTTATGAAGGATACTATGGAATCTCCAATGTAACCAATATGGTGGACATGATGAACGGGCAACAATATGCTGCCATGAAAAGAGAGGCCAGAAGGTGGGATCCCGACACCGGTCAGCCTTCCTGGAATGGTGTAGTGCCATCCGATGAACAAGTATTCCTGGATCCCACTGAACTGGAATCCGTCAATATGGGAAGATCCACCGACTGGTTGGATTTGATCGTAGGGCAGGGGCATCAAACCAATCATCAGGTGAGTGTCAATGGCGGCAATGAAAAAACCCAGTTTAACATATCATTGGGTTATTTCAACGAGGAAGGAATTGTGGACAACATGGATTACACCCGGGCCACTGCCCGGATCAATCTGGATCATTCTATCAGTAAGGTTTTTAAAGTAGGGACATCATTTTTAGCTTCTTTTGCCATTCAGAATTGGGGATCAGGATCAGCCATTGGTGAGGCAGTATCCAATAACCCTCTCGGGGTACCTTTTAATGAGGATGGTAGTTTGCGGTTTTTACCAACAAATGACGGCATCCGCACAAACCCTTTAAATGAATTGGTGCCCGGGGCATATGTGGATGAACGAAAGTCTACAAGGATATTTGCCCCGGTTTACATGGAAGCTAAGATTGTTGAGGGATTAACTTTCCGGGTCAATGCAGGCCCTGATATCAGGTACAACAGGATTGGGAACTTCAGGGCCAGCCAAACCAATACAAACAGGGGAGGTCCCGCCAGTGCTTCCATAGAAAACCAGGCAGATTTTGGATATACTGTTGAAAATATACTAAACTTTAATAAGAACTTTGGAGATAACCATTCCTTTCAGGCTACCTTTTTACAAAGTATACAGGGATTGAGGACAGAGCAGCATGGCACCGAAGTTTCTAACCTTCCTTATGAATCCCAATTGTTTTATGATATTGGTACAGCTGAAGTCAAGGGAAATTTGAGCAGTAGATTGGAGGAATGGACGCTTTCCTCTTATATGGGAAGGGTAAACTATGACTTCATGGGAAAATATCTTTTTCAGGCTACTTTAAGATCAGATGGCTCTTCCAGGTTGGGGCCGGGAAAGAAGTGGGCTTATTTTCCAGGGGGTTCTATGGGATGGCGCGTAATCGAAGAGGGCTTTTTAAGAAACCAAAACTTATTGACAGAGCTTAAGTTAAGGGTCTCTTATGGGCAGGTAGGAAACACCTCAGTAGATCCCTACCAAACTCTAGGTAGGTTAAGGAGAACCGTATATGCTTTAGGGGATACTCCTTATTTGGGATTTGGTTTAAATGAAATTCCAAACAGCGATTTGGGTTGGGAAATTTCGGCAACCACGAATTTCGGAGTTGATTTTGGCTTTTTCAATAACCGGCTTTCTGGTTCATTCGAATATTATATTACCAATACAACAGATATTTTATTGGAAAGGAACCTGCCCTATACCTCCGGCTATCAGAATATCCTCCAAAATATTGGGGCCACCAAAACCAACGGAATGGAGTTGACCCTGAATGCCACCCCGATCGACAAAATGAATTTCCGATGGGATGTTCAATTCAACGTTTCCAGATATAGAGAACAAATTACCGATCTTGTTTTCAGGGACGAAAATGGCAATCCAATTGATGATACTGGTAACCAATGGTTCATTGGACAACCCATAAGGGTGTTTTTCGATTATGAAAAAATTGGTATTTGGCAAGCAGATGAAGTGGATATGGCCAGGGAAATGGAAAACAAATTTCCCGGTGAGATCAAGTTGAAAGATCAGGATGGAGATAATAGGATCACGCCGGATGACAGGTTGGTATTGGGTTCAGATGTTCCTGATTATGTAGGTGGAATTACCAACAGGTTTCAAATCAAAAATTTTGATTTAAGCTTCTTCTTTTTTTACAGGATGGGACACATGATCAGAAGTAGATTTCATGATTCCAACAATAACCTCGAGGCAAGGTACAATAACCTAAATGTGGATTACTGGACAATTGATAACCCAAGCAATGCCAATCCCAGGCCCAATGTTTATCAGGAATTTCCCAGAGACTCATCCACCAGGAGTTACTTTGATGGCAGTTTTGTGAAATTGAGAAATGTCACGCTAGGGTATAATCTACCAGTAAGTCTGGCAGAAAAGTTGGCCATGAGCAGGTTAAGGATTTACGCATCTGCTCAAAATCCTGTATTCTGGTCCACATTCGACACCTGGGATCCCGAATTGGCAGGTGATATTACCGCTGGTTCCATTCCATCGGCGCGGCAATTTTTATTGGGGGTGAATGTATCATTTTAAAAAGAAAAAAATCATGAATAATAAATGGATTATTATTATTGTCCTGTTGTCAGGAATATTTAGCACCTCCTGTGAGAATTATCTGGAGGAAGATCTCATTTCAGGGGTATCAGCGGGTACTTATTATACCACCGCCAGCGGGTTTGAGGCTGCAGTTGCTGCGACATATGCAGAGACCAAAAGCTTTTATGGTTGGGAGCGGGGTTTTACCATGACCGTTTTTGGGACGGATCTGCATACGAATGGTAGGGGAGGAAGTCATAAAATGATCAATTTTTATGATGGAGCTTTCAGTCCGGCACAAGGTTTTGTTAGAGACACATGGAGGGATTTCTACAGGGGAATCAACCAGGCGAATGCTGTCATCAACCGGTCAGAAAACGTAAATGGAGTTTCTGAGGCCATAAAAACTGCAAGAATTGCCGAAGTACGTTTTTTGAGAGCCCTTTTCTACTTTAATCTGGTACGTTTTTTTGGAGACGTTCACCTTTCTTTGGAGGAAACAGTGGGCGTAGAAATTGAGGCCAACAGAACACCTGCAGGGCAAATTTACAGTGAAGCCATAATTCCGGACCTGGAATTTGCCATTTCCAATTTACCGGATGCTCAAAATGATTATGGCCGTGCCAGCAAACCTGCAGCAGAATTTCTCCTGGCAAAGGTGATGATGACCAGGGCCTACCAATCCTATGGACAGGGCAATGCAGATGCTCAGGAGGCAGAAAGATTAATGGGGAATGTCATCAACAATTATAATTTCAATTTGTTACCTGATTTCGCAAACCTCTGGGATATAAACAATGAACGGAATAGCGAGATCATTTTTTCCATTCAAAATAATAAAAATCAAGTGGATGAAGGATTGGATACGCGTGGCCATAGTGGCCATTTATATTTCCTGATGGAATACGATATCTTACCGGGAATGGCCAGGGATACAGAAAATGGAAGGCCCTGGATAAGGTTTCGGCCTACCAACTTCCTTCTTGGTCTCTGGGACCGGGAAATGGATGCTCGTTATGACAAAACCTATAAACATGCCTGGATATCTAATACTGAAAGTAGTATTCCTGAATGGACAGAAGAGGAGGCCAATCAGGGCTATGTAGCCCCAAACCTGGTGGGTACCAAAAAGTACAGTATCGGTGATACGGCAGTTTTTATTCCAGGTCCCGGCAAAGATGAACTCTGGACGGAGGATAGGATCGGAAGAACTCCCTACCTGGTGATCACCAATAGTCAATATGATGAAAGATGGTACCCTACCTTGAACAAATGGATAGATCCCACCCGACCAAATAGGCAACATCCTCCGGGACAAAGGGATCATCCTCTGATGCGTTTGGCCGACGCCTATTTGATCAGGGCAGAAGCCCGTATCATGCTGGGAGACCAGGAAGGTGCGGCAGAAGATATCAATAGCATAAGAAGGAGGGGGGCTTGGCCTGGGATGGAATCAGCAATCGAAATTGAGGCAGGTGAAGCGACACTGGATTTCCTTTTGGATGAAAGGGGGAGAGAGTTGGTTGGAGAAGGTCACCGTTGGTTTGACCTCGCCAGGACAGGAAAACTGGTAGAAAGGGTAAGGGCCCACAACCCGGAAGGCAGAAATAACATACAGGATTACCACATTTTCAGACCAATACCGCTGGAGCAAATCGACAGAACCAGTGGAGGGTATCAACAGAATTGTGGGTATATCGGAGCTGATTGTTAAATAAAATAAAATTGAAGCTATATCGATCTCGGCCCAATCGGGAGAGAGCGATATAGCTTTTTTTTTCCTTAATTCTGCTGAATGCAGGGCTGCACCTGGAGATCAGGCCGGCCTCTGACTATCTTAGAGCAGCAAATAGCCGAGGTTTAGCTTTTTCCCGGGGAAGGCAAAAAAAACGAATTGTTACCCTAGGATTTACCCTATAGGATAGTGTTTTGTAACTACTATCTATTCCTCCAATTGCATCTCAGAACTGATCACTTCAACCTGAAGGCTATTTCCGGAGCTGCCGGTTATCTTCCATTTCTGAACCTGCGTTCCTCCCCAAAACGCAGCAGTTAGCGTTATGATATCACCCGCTTTTTCCCAGGCTCCCTCAAAATCACTAGTTACGATCGGAGGGGTGCCGCACCAGCCGCTGTTGGCCCGATGGATCAATTTTCCATTGCTGAGAAATCGGTAACCATAGGTGTTTTCCTGAAGTTGATTTACCTTTTCCATGGTGATGCCATTTTCCTGATACTCCAGATTACTCCAATTTCCTACAGGTACAGGGCCTGAGCTAAGGGCGGATAGATCTTCATTTTCCATACAGGAGAAAAGTACCAAGCCTAACACAAAAGTAAATACGGTTGTTTTCATGGGTAAATTTTTTGGTTTATATCAATGAGACGAGGGATTTGGTCCGTCTGTTGAGGCAGGGAGTAATTTTTTGGTTTTTTCTTCGGGTAATTTTCTTTTTCCGCCTTAACATCTTTTCACAAAGTAAAATTTCTCATCAGGCAACGCCTGCCTAACTTATCGGGTTCCAACTTTTGAAACCACAAAGCATCATTTTGGAAGAGCTGCAAATCATATCTGGTTGTTTGAAAAAAGATCCTGTCGCCCAAAGATCACTCTTTGACAAATACTATCTGAGGACCTACCGGATAGCCATGAGGTATCTGGGCAATCACCATGATACAGAAGACGTGCTATCTATGGCCTACACCAGGATATTTCGCCGTATCCAACAGTTAGAATACCGGGGGGAAGGCAGCCTTTTAAAATGGGTTACCACCATCGTGATCCATGAAGCATTGCGCTTTTTGGAAAATAAAAAGCAGGTCATTTTCCAGGAAGACGAATCCCTTTTGATGAAAAGTGCCGCTTTACCTGCACCAATTGATGTACTGGACCTGGAAGAAGTTGCCAGGGTCCTGGATGATATGCCAAAAGGTTATCGCACGGTGTTCAATCTCTTTGCGATTGAAGGCTATTCCCACAAGGAGATCGCAGATATGCTCCAAATCAGTGAAAACACCTCCAAGTCACAACTCAGCAAGGCAAGAAATTACATGATACAAAAACTAAAAAACACCATGCCATGTCACAACGGGAAATAGATCAAAGGATTAGGAAAGAGATGCGGCATAAAGCCACAATAGATGAAGTTCATGCTTTGGAGGCCAAGGAAAGGGTCTGGTTAAATATCAAAAGGGAAAAACGCCACATTCCCTGGGGTTTGATTTCCGCTCTGGCAGCGTCTTTTTTGCTTTTACTGGGTTGTGGCCTACTTTTTCTTCAACTCCAAAAACAGAAGCAGCAATTGAATACCATGGCAGCTCAAATTGATTCGCTTAAACTGCAAAAAGCCATTGCAGCAAAAAAAGCCCTGCGAGAGGAATTGCCCACCTGTTTTCAGGAGCAAGGACAAGCAACTGCCCCGGTGAACCTTAAACAAGAACTAGCGAAGCAGCAGGAGCATAGGGCCAAAGATGCTGAAACACAGCATTTGATAACTAAAGCAAGACCAGAGCCTGTTGCAAGTAAATCCCAACTGCCAGCTGAAATTCCTGTTCCGGATATAAGCTTCCCATTGCTGGATATGAGCAGTGCAGTGCCAACTTCTCCGGTTTCAAAGGAATTAGTAGCTGAAGAAACCAGAGATAATCGACCAAAAAATAAATTAAAGATTAGGTTGGGAAACAAAGCCCATTTACCAGCCAAAAACGAGTCTCTGGCTTTACATATCAAACTATAAATCGACATTGTCTAACCATAATCACCATGAAAAAAACAAAATATTACCTGATCACCATGCTTTCGGTACTCTTTTTCCATACCGCTTTGGCCCAGGATGCCGAATTGTTGAGAGACAGCATACATTATAAAGGGGATGAAAATGTAGACCTATTAATACTCACCAGGGACTACCACAAGCTGCAACAAAATGAAACCCTGAACAAAGTGCTGGATGCTTTTCAGGCCGACCTGCAGGAAATCCAGGTAGACCTGCCTGCGGGAAAACCCTTTGTGATTGACTATTGGCACCGGGAAAAAATCGAAATTCAAGAAAACACCAGGATAAAAAGCTACCAAATTTCCAGGGAGCAAGGCCTGGAAGAAAAATTTCTAAACCAGGTGAACATTCATGATGCGGACAGTGGCACGGAGGTCATTATCAGCTTCAATGATATAAAGGAGCTGTTGAAAGCAGACCTTTCCTTCATTGGGGAATCCATCAGCAAAGAATTACCAGTCAAACACCGGTTTTTACGCAGCCTGGAATACCAGCAGGATACCTCCTCCAGGGGTCTCAAGTTAACGCAAGACCGTTTTACCGGTTATATGGACATGCTGAGCCTTAAAGCTGGGGTTGGAGCCAATGTATTTCAAAACCGCTTGCTTACCGATATCTCCGGGGAGATTGGCCTGCACCTGAATCAAAAAGGCATCCTAAAAGACCAATTCTACATTTCCAATAACCTGCTCTTTTCCTTTGATGTGGACAGATCCCTGGTGACCAATAATTTTACCAATATCGGTTACCGCAGGAATTTTTCCAATCAACGGGACAAACCCAATTGGCTGGGTGTGGAATTTGGCATGTTGACTAAACGATCCGGTGATATATTTAAGCCCAACACCTTGCGACTGGGGGTGAACTGGGAGATAGGCAAAAATATCAGTGTCAGTCCTCAGCTGTATTTCAATGGCTTTTTCAAGCAGGTCAGTCCGGGATTTCGGGTAGGGATTGGGTTTTAATGCTCGCTGAAAACCCATAAACCTTTGAGCATTTGTGTGTGGCCTTTACCCGAGACATGTTGAAAGACTACTTTTTGCCAGGATAAAAGCCGTTTTCCTCGCAGTATCGCTGTGCTTTTATCCCAGCTTCAGCATAAGGCTTTATCTTGGTTTTTGGCATTATTTTGATCGGTGAAATCAGATTTTGCAAGGTATTATTCGGTTGCGCTAAAGGGGGAAGGGTACTGTAGCTTGGCCATGGTTTTACAAAACATAAGTAAAGTGCCGCACATCTTCCTCCGAAGTGACCGGAGTGGACCGGTAAAAATCCAGCGCATATTTGTCTATCGTTTCGGCCTGAACAAACACTTCATCATATCCGGCAGCTTTACAAAAATCCAAAACGGCATACATTAATTTTCTTCCTACCCCTTTTCTTTGGTGCCCAACCGAAACGGCAAGGTCATACACATAGCCTTGCTGTTTTTCGGAATAGTATTTATCCAGTGTGTAAGCCGTCAGCCCCCCGATGATCTTCCCTTCCCATTCTGCCACAAAAACCATGAATCCTGGTTTTTGCAATATTTTTTTAAGGTAATCTAAAGAGGGCAATTGAAAATTCCCCATTTCGAAGACCTCTTTAAAGTTTTGAATAAGGGTCTTAAAATCACCGGCATCCGAGTGAGAAAGTTTTTTGATGGTTACCATGATGGAGATTGTAAATGTTTACTATAAAAATAAAATTTTTTTCAAAAAAATGGATCCTGACCGAATAAATAGGCAGGATCCATGTTTCCTGGCTTGAGGAGAATCCAGGTAATGAAACACCTTATTTTCTCCGCTCAAAGAATTTATCCGGTACAATCACATCCCCACCTTCTATGCCCCCGGGGATAAAGAAAGTATTGCCATTATCCCGAATTTCGAACCGCAGTGGATATCCACTGTTTGGTTCTACAAAGCCCTTGTCGAGTTCTTCTTTGGAATAGAATTGTTTTTCTGCGCCATAAGGCTTGTGAAGGAAATCGGTGCGTGCCAATCTGATCAGATTTTCTTCAGAACCTGCAGTAAAAGTTCCCCTTTCCAGGAAATTGAACCCTAAGTCAAGGTCACTGTCTTTCTCTCGCAGGGTGGAGCTGTAAGTATAAGTTCCGTCAGCATTGAATTGAAAAGAGGTAACATAGTCCAGTTTAAGGTAATCATTAAAACCTACCATTTCCCAGGTACCCAATACTGTTGAAGGAAAGGGCGGTAATGTATCCTCCTCATTTTGACAGGAACTGAAAATCAACAGAATCAGTAGAAGTGGGAGCGTAAAGTGTTTTTTCATAGAGTTTTTGAGTTTCCTTTTTTTACGAAAATAAGTTAAATTTAGTTTTCCCTTTTTGTGTTTATGAAAAAGTGCCAAATAGCCTTATCCTGTTTATTTAGAAAAGGTTATTGTAATTCGATTTAGTTTTTAGCATTAAAACATTTGGTTTATTAAATTTTTATTGAAATATTAAAATGTTATCGTATTTCCAGCTTCCTAATCAACTTCTTATTCCTCAAAAACATTTACCATGAATTACAGAAAATTTGGAGAAACTGACTTGAGTGTAAGTGAAATAGGCTTTGGAACCTGGGCTATTGGAGGTCCGGCCATGGCGGGAGATATCCCAATAGGCTGGGGACAAGTAGATGATGCCAGTTCTATAAAAGCATTGCAAACCGCAAGGGACAGGGGTATCAATTTTTTTGACACGGCTGACTTTTATGGACTGGGGCATTCAGAGGAACTGATAGGTAAGGTGTTTTCCAATGACCCGGAAGTAGTTTTGGCCTCCAAGGTGGGGCACCGGATAGATGGTAATGGCAATATATACATGGATTATTCCAAAAAGCACATTTTAGCCTCTTGCGAGGGCAGCTTAAAGCGGCTCAGAAGGGAGACCATCGATTTTTACCAATTGCATACTGCTAAAGTAGCTGATTTGGAGAATGCTGAGTGCATTGAAGCATTGGAACAATTAAAAACGGAAGGTAAAATACGCCATTGGGGAGTTTCTCTGAATACTTTTGACCCCCAACCCGAAGCGGCTTATCTGCTTGGAAAGGGTTTGGGCCAGGGCTTTCAACTGGTGCTGAATATTTTAAACCAGGAAGCTTTGCCCGTTGTGGCAAATTCTGCCCGGTCAGCTTATGGGGTGATTGCCAGAATGCCTTTTCAATTTGGCTTGCTTACCGGGAAATTTACTAAAGCAACCCGTTTTTCTGAGGACGACCACCGAAGGTTCAGGCTCCCCCCTGATTTGTTGGGAAAATATTTGGATGTACTGGATCAGGTATGGCCGCTGGCAGAAAAATATGGGATCAGCCCGGGACAGTTGGCCTTGAGTTTTGTGCTTGGTTTTGAGGGGGTATCCACTGTGATACCTGGAATCAGAACCCCCGAGCAAGCCATTCAGAATACCACAGGCACGGTGAAGTTAAGAGGTGAAGACCGGGCCTATTTACAGTCTCTTTACCTGTCCCATTTCAAAGCACTTTTGTTCTAAAATTGGTTTGCAGGAGGCATCAATTTTATATCTTTATTCAGAAATCTGAAATGCGGTCTTTCGGACAAAATACCGTTCGATACCGGACCCTAAAAAGGGGTAGTTCTATTTAAAACAACTCTGGGATTGCAAAAAGAGCGTTTCGAATTCCTGGCATTCAATTGGATCAGATAAAGTCAATACCACCATTAAAATTCAAATCATGAGCGCATTTACCGGACTGGTGCTTTGGGCCATTCTCTTTGTTCTTTGCTGGCCCATCGCCATTTTGTTGTTATTCCTATACCCACTAATCTGGCTGATCCTGCTCCCATTTCGGCTTTTGGGCTTCGGAGTCACCCTTACCTTATCTATGATATTTGCTTTGTTTATGTTGCCATTTTCACTGATGCGCTGACCGGGGATTTTTGGAAACAATTAATAAGCCCAGATAGGTGATGGCAGCATTGACCAAAAGGATTTCAAAACCGAACTGAAAACCATTGAACCAGGAGGCGGCGTTCCAATCGATCACAAATGAAAGTGCTGGACTGAGCAGGCAAATGTAAGGCACCCAACGATCCCTGATATTCAGGTTATTGGTCAGGCCGAAAGCAAAGAGCCCCAGTAATGGTCCATAGGTAAAGCCTGCAGCTTTGAATACCGCACTTACCACACTTCTGTCATTGACTTCATTGAAAACCACGATGGTAAGGAATACCAAAAAGGTAAAGCCGATATGTATCCACCTTCTGGTTTGGTCCTGGTTGATATTATTTTTGGCTGGAAGGTTTACGATATCTATACAAAAGGAAGTGGTCAGTGCGGTCAAAGCAGAATCTGCACTTGAAAAGGCTGCTGCCGTTATACCCAATAAAAAGACCACTCCTGCCAGGGTACCAAAATGATTCAGTGCCAGAGTAGGGAAAAGCTCGTCAGTGGCTTCAGGTAGTGCCAGACCATTTACACCTGCGTAGTGGTAAAGCAAAATGCCCAGGGCCAGGAAAAGCAGGTTGGAAAGAAAAAAGCTGATAGCAAACCAAAAGATATTTTTCTGGGCCTCCCCCTTATTTCGGCAAGTAAGGTTTTTTTGCATCACATTTTGGTCAAGTCCGTTCATGGCAATGGTAATAAATACCCCTCCGGCAAACATTTTGAAAAAGTTCTGACTGGTATTGCCTTCCCAGACAAAGATTTTGGACAGGTCGCTTTCTCCGATGATGGAAAGAATTTCACCTCCACTTTTCCCCAGTTGGTTGCCGATTACGATTATGGTTATAATAACCGCTAATAGCAGGAAGGCGGTCTGCAGCGTGTCTGTCCAGACAATGGTTTTGATACCACTTTTATAGGTATATAACCAAATCAGGACCATGGTCGTGAAAACCGAGGCATAAAAGGGTATACCAAAAGCGTCGAAAAAGGCAATCTGTAAGACGGTAGCCGCAAGGAATAAGCGAAAGGAGGCGCCAATAGTCTGTGAAATAAGGAAAATCGTTGCCCCTGAAAGGTAGGTTTTTTGGCCAAACCTACTTTTCAAGTATTCGTAAATGGAAATCAGGTTCAGTTTATAAAATAACGGAATCAGTACCAGGGCAATCAAGGCATAACCCACCATGTTGCCCATTACGAATTGCAGGTAGGCCCAATTGGTATTGCCCACTTCACCAGGAACTGAAATAAAGGTAACACCTGATAGAGATGCGCCAACCATGCCAAAGGCCACCAAAAACCAGGGAGACTCCCTGTTGCCGGTGTAGAACGTAAGGCTGTCTGATTTCAGGGAAGTCAGGTAACTGATCAGTAGTAAAAGTGCAAAATATCCTGCGATGACACCAAAAACCAACAGTGGACTCATATTTTCCTTATTGAAGTGAAAATTAACTTCCAATGATAGGCAATTTCTTTAAATCATTTAAACGGGAAGCAACAAAATTGGTATCTTTCCGGTCAATTTGACGGTATTCGTAATGATGATAAAAAATTTAAACGTAAAAGAGTTAATTCCTTGTCCCATTTCGGTTTTTAAGGGTAAAGGTGAGCTAATTTTTATAAAAAGAATACTACTTTTAATGGCATTTTTTTTACAAACGGTTTCACTGCTTATGGCCCAAGAGCAGGCTCCTCCTTTTTTGGATGAAAAATATCAGCCATGGGCAGATTCAGTTTTGGCCACCCTCAGTCCAGAAGAGCGTATAGCCCAGTTGATCATGATTCCTGCTTATTCCAACAAGGATCAGGTTCATGTGGATTCCATATCCGGATTGGTACGTAAATATGGGGTGGGAGGCATCATTTTTTTTCAGGGCGGACCTGTCCGGCAGGCCAAGATGATCAACCGCTTTCAGGAGGAAACCAAAGTACCTTTGATGATAGGCCTGGATGGAGAGTGGGGATTGCGAATGCGACTCGACAGTACGGTACGTTATCCTTACCAGATGGCTCTTGGAGGAATTTCGGATGAAGGCCTGCTTTATGACATGGGAAAGGAGGTAGCCCGACAGGCCAAAAGGTCTGGGATCCATGTAAATTTCGCACCTGTGGTAGACGTAAATAACAATGCCAATAATCCGGTGATAGGCTTTCGTTCTTTTGGAGAGGAGAAGGAGAATGTGGCCAGAAAATCACTGGCATACATGAAGGGCATGCAGGATCATGGGATATTGGCTTCTGCCAAACACTTCCCGGGACATGGGGATACTGATGCAGACTCCCATTATTCCCTGCCGGTACTACATTTTTCTAAAAAGAGATTGCAGGAAACGGAATTGTATCCTTTTCAGCAATTAATGGATCAGGGATTGGGCAGCATCATGGTCGCCCATATGCATATTCCGGCACTGGATGATACGCCTGAATTGGCATCCACCTTATCCAAACCCATTGTTACTGATTTACTGAAAGAGGAAATGGGTTATGAGGGATTGGTTTTTACCGATGCCCTGAACATGCAGGCTGTGGCAGGTTTTTACTCCCCCGGTGTAGTGGATGTGAAAGCCCTTTTGGCAGGTAATGACATGCTATTGAATACCATGAATGTTCCTGCTACCATTAGAGAAGTAAAAAATGCCATGGAACGGGGAGAGATCAGCCAGGAAGAAATAGACCAGCGGGTACTTAAAGTTCTCAAAGCTAAGGCATGGCTGGGCTTAGACAGCTTTCAACCGGTAGAAACAGATCACCTGATTGCAGATTTGAATAGCCCTAAGGCACAATTTCTCAGCAGGAAATTGACCGAAGCATCGCTTACATTGCTACGAAATGATGAAAATATCTTACCGGTAAAGGGTTTGGAGAACACCAAAATCGCATCGCTTTCTTTGGGTACCAGTCAGACCACTGATTTCCAGAAGGGTCTGGAAAGGTATGTTCCCATGGATCATTTCACCTTTCCACAGGATGGAGGCATGGAAGCCATTTACAAATTGAAGCAACAACTTTCTGATTTTCAGCTGATTCTGGTAGGAATACATGGTCTGGGAATCCGGGAGGGAGGCAATGATTTTGGGATCAGCCCCGAAATGAGCGTTCTGCTGAGGGAACTGATGAAAAACCAGGCTGTTGTCGTCAGTGTTTTTGGGAACGTTTACAGTCTGGATAAAATCCCCGGATTGGAAAGGGCATCCGGACTGATCGCAGCCTATCAAGAAACCCCATTGACACAGGACCTGACAGCTCAGTTAATTTTCGGAGGCATAGGAGCCAGGGGTAAATTGCCAGTAACCGTCAATGGAGCTTTTGGAATAGGGGATGGGTTGGAAACAGCAGCAGGTTTACGAATGGCCTATACCCAACCCGAAGGAGTGGGAATTTCCACAGCAGATTTGACAGGAATTGATTCCCTGATGCAGCTTGCTATCAGGGAGAAGGCTATTCCGGGGGGACAGATCTTATTGGCTAAAGGAGGAAGGGTTTTTTACCACAAGGCATTTGGCTATCATACCTATGATTCTTTGCAGGAGGTGAGCTCTGATGACCTGTATGACCTGGCATCTATTACCAAAATAAGCACTTCCCTGGCAGCATTCATGCACCTGAAAGGACTGGGTAAGTTTGATGAAAACCAGACCCTGGGCACCTATTATCCACCTGCAAGAGGGACAAATAAAGCGGATTTGAAATATACTGATATATTGACACACCAGGCCAGGTTAAGGTCCTGGATTCCTTTCTGGATGTCCACCGTCAGGAAAAATGGCAGTTTCAAATGGTATACCATGAAGTCAGACTCCTCAAGGAGGTTTCCCGTTAAAGTTGCCAATAATTTGTACATCCATCGCAAATACGACCAGAAGATTTATTCAGAGATACTCAAATCACCTTTAAATCCAGAACCAGGATATGTTTATAGTGACCTTTCTTTTATTTTAGCGCCAAAGGTGGTGGAGGCCATTACCGGAGAGGATTTTTACGATTATCTGGAACGAAATCTTTATAAGCCTCTGGGAGCTGGTACGCTGACCTTTAATCCCTATAAAAACTATCCGCTGAATCGGGTTGTTCCTACAGAGGTAGATACCGCATTTAGAAAGCAATTGTTACATGCCACGGTTCATGATGAGGGTGCAGCCATGTTGGGCGGGATCAGTGGACATGCGGGATTGTTTGGCAATGCCAACGATTTGGCCAAACTCATGCACCTCTACCTTTATGATGGAAGTTATGCCCGACAGCAGCTCATTGCTCCCGGGGTCGTATCCGCTTATTCCAGCTGTGTATATTGTGCGTCAGGAAATTACAGGGGTATGGGTTTTGACCGGCCCAATAAGCCTGGAGATCCCAACGGGAATGCTGCTCCCAGTGCACCTGCCAGTAGTTTCGGCCATTCTGGTTTTACAGGAACATATACCTGGATAGATCCTGAAAATGAAATTGTCTACGTTTTTCTGTCCAATAGGGTATATCCTACACGAGAAAACAGAAACATATACCGCCTGAATATACGAACCAGTATATTGGAAGAAGTCTACCAGGCCATGAAAAGAACAGGTGGTCAGGAATAAAAGCCAGCTAAATTGGTTGAATGCCTGTTTAATAAAATTACAAACTAAGGATTCGTTTTTTCAGGTCTTTGAATTTATCAAGTGTCATCGGTTTGGTGATGTAGTCTACTACCAAAGCGTAAGTGTTTGCCCTGTCCATTTCATCTTTATTGATAGAAGATGAAATTACAAAAATCTTTACGGGATGCGTAAATTTTGCAGCTGATATCAAATCCAGAAATTGCCAGCCATTCATGATGGGCATATTGATGTCCAGGAGAATAACATCAGGAAGCGAAGCTCCTTCGCTGTTTCTTTTTTCGAAATCTTTCCAGGCGGCTTCACCATTTAAAAAAAAAGATACCTCCTCTGTGAAGGAAGTAAATTCCAGGAGTTTTTTTGTCCCAAAATTGTAAAGTGGGTCATCGTCCACAATGTACGTAAATCCGATCTTATCCATAAAAATTATGACGCTTAAGTGCTGTTTAAAATAGTTGCTATTTTAATTTGGTCGCATCCACCTATAAAAAGGCAAATGTTTTTTATCCAAATACTGGGCTAGAATAAATAAATTTTTTATAAAAGTAGCATAAAAAATTGAATATGACTTAAATTAAAACAAGAAAGCCAAGCTTTAAAAAATCAAGATTTCACCTAATCATCAAGGTTTTTCAAAAATAGACAGCCACCAAAGGAACAATTAAGATGGTTGTTTGCATTAAAATGATTTTTTTTCATTTATTTTACTGATTAATCGTTCAATTGATAACCAAAATAAAAAAACCATGAACAAATTTTTTCCAATCGCCATACTGGTATTGTTGGCTTCAGCCTGTCAATCCGGAAACACATCTAATGAAACAGAAGAAAAAGTCATAGAAATGGAGCAAAATGTAACCGAGAAAGCCATGTTGAGACATGTGGTGCTGTTGTCCTTTAAGGAGGATTCCAGTCAGGAAGATATCAAAAAGGTGGAAGATGCATTTATCGCCTTAAAAGATAAAATACCTCAGATCAGGGACTTTGAATGGGGAACAAATAATAGTCCTGAGGGCTTGAATAAGGGATTGACGCATTGTTTTTTAGTAAGCTTTGAAAGTGAAGAAGACCGGGAAATTTATCTGCCACACCCCGACCATAAGGCTTTTGTGGAAGTGTTAAGTCCACATATGAAGGATGTAACCGTAGTGGATTATTGGGCAGAATGAACATTGAAAAGCAGGCTTTCCTGGGTGAAAGCCTGCGTATTTTTCACGATGAAAGGATTAGCACCCACCATTCCAATTGTTTTTAAATCCAAGGGTATTACCTAATTGAGTTTAAAATAGGTAGGCCAAATTGATTCTGGAATGAAAATTTAGCCGCTTCTCTCCAATGACTCCCAGGGAGTTGCTTTGCTTGATCCCATAATTGTAATTGTGAGAACGAATTAGCCGTGCCCTGCCTGAAAAAAGAAAATGCCCCACTTTTTTTTCCCAATGGGCACCCAGGCTTAAATCTACCCAGGGAAGCAGCTCCAGCCCGTTGGCCTGATTGAAATTATAGAAATTATTGTCTCTGGACAGCCGTTCCAGGGAGAATCCCCAGGTGTTAAGGCCATTTACCTTGCTGACAGTAAAGCTGGCACTGTTGCCGCTGTGCCCAAGGCCGGATCCGATTATTTGTCCTTTATGGGTCAGGCCATGGACCACCTGAAAATTCTCGTAAAGCCCCAGCCCACCATGATTAAAATTAAAATTGCTGCCTTCGTATTTTACCAGGTTGTTGATACTGTTTTCGGTTTGGGTCATTTCGAGGTTGATAAAAACCTGTTTTTTTTCCCGAAGGGGCACTATTTTGCTGAACCCCAGGGTATAGCCCCGTGCATGTTCAGGGTTGAGTATCAGTTCTCGCCAGTTTAAGGCGTGATCTGTCCGGATAAATTCTCCATAAATTTCCATTTTCACTTTTGGTAAAACCCAACGTCCAAAAGCAGAAAAGTGCTGGTCTGTTTCACGGGCTCTAGATGCATTCAGCCCGACACGTTCTTTTTGCAGACCTTCAAAAACAGGAAACCAGGCAGCCCAGCCATTTTCAGCCAGTTTTCTGCTGTACATCATAAAAGTTCTCCCCACACCAATGGATAAGCCATTCACCCATTTTGGGGAATAGTTTAGTGTAATTCCCGTAAAATAGCGCCAATCATCCGGAAATGTTCTAAACCGTTCAAAACTGCTGTCGCTATAGTAGGGTAAGTGGGAATTTTCCAATTTGCCCATAAAATATTGACCTTCAAAGTGGCCTATGGCGGTCCTGGCAGGCTTTCGTGTATGGATGGTGGCATGGGGAAAGCCTTCTGCATTGTCGCTGATTAGCAAAGCCTGTTGTATTCCCGGGCCCCACCAGAGGTTTTCCGTAGATATTCCTGCTGCAAAAGCACCGAAATTAACTTTTAAATGAGAATTACCCGGCAAAGACCGGCGAATGGGTCGGTTGCCGTGTCTTACCGGAATATCCAGCCGGCCGATAAAATTGCTTATCCGAATAAAAAAGATCTCGGGAAGGGAGGTGTCATATTCCTGGAATGGCAGGTTTTGTGCATGGAAAAATTGGGGGTATAGCTGCAGGCTAACAGGGCCAAAATTGGCCTGAAAACCTACTTCGAGTAAATGCTGAAAGCCCCTTGCGGGCAGTACGGGACCTTCTCCCCAACCATAGGGGTAAGCAGCATTGAAATTTTGGCTGAGTAGCAGCGGCAAAAGACGAAACTGGATTCCGCTTTTTCCAGGTAATAAGGGTTTGGCAAATCCCAGGTTGGTGTTGCTGTCTGCTAAAATGGGTAGTTTTTCATTAAATTCGGCTTGCAGGGGTAAAAGCTGAAAACTATGTTCAATAGGAAATTCCCCGGCAATTTGTTGTCTTCTCAGGTAGTCCTGATACAAGGGAAAGTTTACGGGCAGACTTTGTCCAGATAGATCAGCGTAGCATAAAAACAAAAAAAACACCAACACCGGCCGCTCCATCCATTTTAATGGATTGATGCATGGCTTTTTCTTGGCTTGCCGGGTCATAACTGGAAAGTTTATCGATGAGGACTGGTTTTTTCCTCCATACTAACGTCACTGTCAGGTCGAATCTGCATGCGGTAATAAACCAATATTTCATCAGCGCCTGCAGCAAGTACTGCTTCCTGAGCCTGTTTGGCTATTGCCATCAATTGATCCTCAGGGCCTTCCATTACTGTTTCGAAAGGGGTTACTTCGTATTTGACACCCGAAGCAGCAATGACGGCAATGGCTTTGTCTACTAAGGGATAGCTTTCCATTGTTTTGCTTTTTGGGACTATCTGTATCCCGAGATTGATGTGAGGCATGCTTTATTGGTTGTATTTATTCATGGTTTTTTCAAGCCCGATAGTGCAAAAGGCAATAATCATCTCTGTTGCCCTATCCATGGCTTCTGGCAAAAAATCTATCTCTTGTTGAGACCACCTGCCCAGAACATAATCAATTTGGCGACCTGCGGAGAAATTGTTGCCAATACCAAATCTAAGTCTGGCGTAATTTTGTCCTCCAGTGAGTTCGGCGATATTTTTCAATCCGTTATGGCCTGCATCAGATCCTTTTGACTTCATCCGCAATTTACCAAAAGGTAAGGCAATATCATCAACCACCACCAAAACATTTTCTTTGGGGATTTTCAATTCCTTCATCCAGTAATTGACCGCCTTGCCACTGAGATTCATATAGGTGGTCGGTTTTATAAAATGGATTTGCCTTCCCTTGTGCTTTAAAAGTGAAGTGAAGGCCAGGCGGTTACTTTCCCAGTTTAGTTTTTCCTTGTCCGCAAGTCTATCCAATATCAGGAAGCCTACATTGTGGCGGGTCAATTCATATTCCGGTCCGATATTTCCCAGGCCTGCGATAAGGTATTTCATTTTTTAAGTCTATTGCTTTTCTCTAAGATTTATTTGTACAGTGTACCAAATGTTTTCCGATACCAAATGGTTTAGCAAGAAAAAATCCTGCTCTGTGAAAAAACAGGGCAGGATTGGGAATGTTTTGCAAAGAATAAAAGGATTAAACTTCTCCTTCTTCCTCTTCACCTTTTTTGCCTCTCAATGCTCTTGGAATACCAACAGTTGCGATGGTCACATTGGGACTATTCAGCAACTCAAACTTTTCTACATTCAGATCGGCTACTTTCACTGATTTACCCAGTTCAAGAGAAGAAATATCTACTGGAATTTCATCGGGCAGGTCATTGGCCAAACCTTTAACCAAAAGGGTACGGGTTTTTATTTCCAATTTACCACCTTTGATGATACCGGGAGAATTCCCGAATGGTTTAACGGGTATTTCCATTTTGATGGCTTTATCACTACTGAAAGCCAAAAAATCGGCGTGTAGCAATACCTCACTCACCGGGTGAAACTGCGCCTCTCTGAGGATGGCTTTTATGGTAGTGCCTTCAATGTTTAGGTCTACCATGTGAACTTCCGGGGTATAGATCAAGTCCCTGAATAAAATTGCAGGTGAATGAAAATGTATCTGCTCTTTGATACCGGGGCCATATACTACACAGGGGACATTGCCTTCATCCCGAAGGACATCCAGGGATTTTTTGTCGAGATTTGCTCTTTTAAACCCTATAATCTCAATTGATTTCATGAATATATTTGGTTAGAATTAAAATTATTACTGAATAAATAATGAACTGATTGAAGTGTTTCCCGTGACTGCATGTATGGCCTGGGCGAATAAATCCGACACAGAAAGCACTTTGATTTTTGAAGACTCCTGTTTAGCCGGAATAGTATCTGTAATGACCAATTCCGACAACTGAGAATTTTCTATGTTTTCGTATGCATTCCCTGAAAGTACACCGTGTGTGGAGATGGCTCTAACGGAATTGGCTCCTTTGTCTAAAAGGATATTAGCAGCTTTACACATAGTGCCGGCCGTATCTACCAGGTCATCGATTAAAACCACATCTTTTCCATCTACATCTCCGATCACCTGCATGGAAGCCACTTCATTGGCCCTCTTTCTGTGCTTGTCACAGACGACCATATCTACTTCAAAATGTTTGGCATAAGCCCTGGTTCTTCCTACCCCGCCTACATCAGGTGAAGCAAAAATCAGGTTGCCTAAATCCAGGCTTTTCAAATAGGGCACAAATATAGCTGAACCGTTTAAATGATCCAAAGGAATATCAAAAAATCCCTGGATTTGCCCTGCGTGTAAATCGCAGGTCATTATCCTGTCAGCACCTGCAGAAGTTAGCATATTGGCAATTAACTTGGCCGCAATGCTAACCCTGGGACGGTCCTTGCGGTCCTGTCGGGCGTATCCAAAATAGGGAATAACTGCGCAAACCTTATAGGCACTTGCCCGTTTGGCTGCATCGATCATGAGGCAAAGTTCAAGGAGATTGTCAGCTGAAGGGTTTGTAGACTGAATGAGGAATACATTGCAACCTCTGATAGATTCGTTATAACTGGGAGACATTTCTCCATCACTAAACTTGGCAAGGGTCAGGTCGCCGAGGGTTTGGCCGTAGGCTTTGGCAATGCTTTTGGCCAAATAGAGAGTATTTGAACCTGAGAAAATTTTGGTCTCGGGCATAATTGGATTTTTTTGTGGTTTGTTTTTTAAGAGCACCAAAGGTAAGAAAAAATGGCGGTTCTCTTTTCGCCCTACCTAAAAGGATTTAAAGCAGTATTTTTACCTTAGCCGGATTTTGGTTACAACGTGAAATCGCTATAATGTTCCAGCAAGTAATCCAACTCCTTCTCTATCTGTTGGCCCAATTCAAAAAGTTCCTGATTCTTTCCTGAATCAGCTCTTTTTTCCAATTGATCTGTTAAAGGAAGTAACCTAAAGAATCCGGCAGTTGCTGCCGATCCTTTTAGTTTGTGACCTACTTCCAGCAGGATTTTTTCATCTTTACTTTGAAGTGCCTCTCTGAGTTTCTCACTGCTTTCCTCTAAAGTGGATCTGGCAATTTTCAGCAGTTCTCTTCCTATGGCTTTTTCACCATCAAACAGGCTAAGCAGATGGATTTTATCGAAATGTTTGCTCCTGAAGTCCTGAAATTCTTCCGTTTGTTTTTTTTCCTTAACAGATTGCTGTTCGGGTAGCAGCCATTTCATAATCATGGTGGTTAGACTATTTTGCACGAGTGGCTTGCTTAGGTAGTCATCCATACCAGCTTCCAGGCACCGCTCCTTTTCTCCTTTGACGGTGCCGGCTGTAAGTGCAATAATGGGGAGGTCTTTGCCGTTTTTGACTGACCGTATGGCTTTGGCCGTTTCATATCCGTTCATAATAGGCATCTGCACATCCATCAATACCAAATCCGGCCTTTGTCGGATGACATATTCGTAGGCCTTTAGCCCATTGTCTGCTTCCACGATTTGAATAGTGGGACTGATTTTAGACAGTATGATCTTGGATAGTTTCATGTTGATCGGATTGTCCTCGGCGATCAGCACAACATGTTTTTTGTTGGCCAGAAGGTTTTGCTGTACCTGAAGATCTTCTTCCATTATTACTTCATCTCCTTCTGAAGATTGGGTGATTTTCCTGAGCACCTGCGCAATCTGCTGGATTTTTATTGGTTTTAAAATGCGGTGCTGGATTTTTAAAGTTTCCATTTTACCCCGATCCAAGGCATCATCACTGGAGCTGCTGAGCAAAACTACTGGCAAACCGGACAATTTAGGGTGTCTTAATTTCCTGATTTTTTCTGTTACCTCGATACCGTCCAGAAAGGGCATGCGCAAATCCATAAATACAAGGTCAATATTTTTTTTCGTCTCAAGAAGTTGTAAGGCTACCATCCCGTTAGGAGCTTGATGACAGGATATATTCCTGGATTCCATGATTTCCCGAATCAGATTGCGGTTGGTGCCATTGTCATCTACTACCAGTACCTCTTCTATATGGTGATTATCAGGCCACTGCTCTTCTTCCCCTTTTTCGGCCATGAGATGGATATCAAAAAAGAAAAGGCTTCCTTTTCCAGGCTCGCTTTCGAGTTGCAATTGACTGCCCATCAATTCCAATAACTTATTGGATATGGTCAGTCCCAGCCCGGTACCCCCAAACTTTCGTGTAGTGCTGGCATCCTCCTGAGAGAAGGCTTCAAATATTTTTCTTTGCTTTTCATAAGGTATTCCCATTCCTGTATCCCTTACAGAAAACCTAAACAAAGTTGGAGAACTTTCACTGTTGCCTTTATCCTTCATCTCAACCTTTAGCTCTACTTCTCCCAATTCCGTAAATTTTATTGCGTTGGTCAGTAAGTTCACTAAAATCTGCCTAAGTCGAACATCATCGGCGAAAATGAATCGAGGTAAAGCGGGAGAAAGATTGACCAGTAGCTCCAGCCCTTTGGAATGGGCCTGATATTTAGTAATATCTGCAACCTGTGTGCCCAATTCATAAAGGTCCGATCGCTCAATGGACAGTTCCATTTTGCCTGCTTCTATTTTAGAAAAATCAAGAATGTCATTGATCAGATCCAAAAGGGAATGAGCGGATTGATAAACTGTATTCATGTATTGCAACTGGGTGTCTGAAAGGGGGGTCTTCATCAGCAAGTCAGTGAAGCCTATGACACCGTTCAAAGGAGTGCGTATTTCGTGGCTCATGTTGGCCAGGAATTCAGATTTTGCTTTGTTGGCATTTTCAGCACTATGTTTTGCCTCTTTAAGTTGGTTTTCTATTTCTTTCCTGGAACTGATGTCCTGATGTGTTCCGTACATCAGTGAAGGTTTTCCGGTTTTTGCATCCCAGGTAAAAACCTTGCCCCGATCCTGAATCCAAACCCAGTGGCCGGTTTTGTGCCGTAGACGTATTTCACTTTGATAATGGTCAGTTTTTTTGTCAAAATGTTTTTGCAGTAGATGCTCCCGGTGAAGGAAATCATCCGGGTGGCAAAGTTCATTCCACTGTTTGGAAGTGAATTCCAAAAGCTCATCTGGGGTATATCCTAGCATTCCTGCATACCTCTCATTGATGATGATTTCATCTGTTTTGATATTCCATTCCCAGGTGCCTGCATGAGTTCCCTTAATGATGGCATCGAGTCTTCTGCTTTTTTCCAATAAGGCGATTTCTGCCTTTTTTCTTTCACTGATATCATGGGTAAGGCCGACCATGCCCATAATTGTGCCTGAATCGTCTTTCAAAGGTATTTTTGATATCAGACAATATCTTTTCTTTCCGTTTTTTTGTTCCTGGACTACTTCCTTATTGATAATGATCTGGCCGGAAGAAATGACAGACTCGTCTTCTTCCTGGGCTTCTTTGGCACTCGCATCGGTAAAGAGCATCTTATCCGTAGATCCCAAAACTTCTTTATCGTCCTTGAATCCCAAATAGTCCAGCTCAGCTTTATTTACCAGTGTTTTTTCATATCGGGTGTTTTTTACATAAATATTGGTGGGAATGTTATCTATAATGGTGCGAAGCAAAGCCCTTTCTTCAGAGATGGCCCTGGCAGCTTCCTCCAGCTCATCATGAACCTTATAATACGCAGACATGTCCAGACCATTGCCTAAAATATAGGATTCTCCAATTTGCGATTCAAAAAGCACATTGTTGAAATGAAAGGTTATGGGTGTGCCTTTTTTTGATACCAACCTTCTTTTGCCGTTGAATTTTTTTTCCTTGAGTATTTCTGCAAGGTATTGCTCAAATAATTCAGGTCTTTCAATGAGGTTTTTCATGTTTAAGCCCAATACCTCTTCTGAAGTATATCCCAGCATGGCAGCACCCTCCTTACTAACCTGTAGGATTTTTCCCTGCAAATCATGTTTGAACATCATTCCCTGAGCCTGCTCAAAAAATTCTTTAAACTCTTTTTCCTGATCTTTTATCTTTAATTCCTGCTGCTTTTTTGGACTAATTAAGTTAATAATACATAACACCTCTTTTTTGTCTTTGAAAAGGGGTTCGCAAGTAAATTCATACCACTCCCTTTTTCCGCGAACATCAAGAGAATATTCATTGTAAAGTTTTTGCCCTTTTGAAAATACCTCTTCGAGCATGCTTTCGAACAATCCCACAAGGTTTTCAGATAATCCGGAATTTTTGATGGTTTTATTCAAAAAACCCTCAGAGGGAAACATCAAATGGTTGTTTTTAATGGAGAAATATTCCCGGATCACGAAATCATGATCAATCAGAAGTACCAGGTCCCCAACATTTGTCAGAACTTTTTCCAGTTTGCGGTTCAACTTTTTAAGTTTGATTCGCTCTACCTTCAATTGTATCAGTGTCTCTATTTCAAGAGAAAGGGTTTTAAGAGCCTTTACTTGTTTGTCCGTCAGTGTTCTGGGTTTTTTATCCAATACACAAAGGGTGCCCAAATTCATACCCGTTTCAGATTTTATGGGGAATCCGGCATAAAACCTGAATTTTTCTTCGCCTTTAACGTATGGGTTTTTTTCGAACCGCGGGTCTTTTGAAGCGTCTTCTACCAAAAAAACGTCATCTTGCATAATGGTATACTGGCAAAATGAATCTGACCTTTTGGTTTCATAAATATCCAGACCTACTTTGGATTTGAACCACTGCCTTTCCTGATCCACAAGGGTAACCAGAGCTATGGGTGTTTGGCAGATTTCTGCGGCTAACTCTGTTAATTTGTCAAAGGAAGATTCAGGTAGGGAATCCAGAAGTTGGGTGGCGTATAAAGCTTTTAATCTTTCGCTTTCATTTTCCGGAATGTGGGCAGCACTGCTGTTCATCTTTGATTTATAACTGTGAAATTGAGGTTGATTTTAATTAAAAAAGTACCCATATCCTAAAAATAATCATGCAATTTTCCCTTGAATTACTTTAAAAAAGCTAAAACAATATGTAAAAATCAAAAAATAATGTTTAAAATTCATTTTTTAACAGATAAATGGTTTAGCCTGAAAGTCTTATTCTTAATATGGGCTGCCTTTTGATTCAATATTTTGCAATCTTAAAATTGCCTGAGCCCATTTGTAATATAAAATTGATAAATCATGAGGTAGCACAAATTTTTTGGGCAGGTACTTGTAAGGGTATTATTTTAGGAAGTAAATTGAAAGCTAAACAAAAACTATATTTTAAAACCGATTTCCTATCTTTAAATTTTATTAAATTTCTGAACACATTATCCTATGAAAATTATCTTTTTTGTCTCCTGTCATTTTCTGTATTGCCTGTTGTTTTGCCTGTCAATCTTCGGGCATTCTACTCCCGTATTTGGCCAAAGTGAAGTGAAAGTTTTGGCTTATAACATTCACCATGCCAACCCACCATCTATTCCGGATTCTATAGATCTTCCGGCCATAGCCAAAGTAATCAAAAATAGCGGGGCTGATTTAGTGGCCTTGCAAGAAGTGGATGTGTATACCCAACGCTCAGGTTCCGGGCTGCACCAGGCCAAAATGCTTGCCGAAATGACCGGGATGTATTTTTATTTTGAAAGATCTATTTCTTTCCAGGGAGGTGAATATGGAAATGCCATTCTGTCCCGGTTTCCCATCGAGGAAAAAGAAAAATTACAATTGTCCTCAGCAGAGAATACTGAACCCAGGGCTATGCTTGTAGTGCAGGTTACCTTACCTGACGGAGAGAAACTAAAATTTGCCTCTACCCACCTGGATTTTAGCAGCAATACCAATGCGGCCAATCAGGCAAGGGACATTACCGCTTATTTTGAAAAGGAAACCTTGCCGGTTATCATGGGAGGTGATTTCAATGCGGTAATTGGATCAGAGGCCATTAATCAATTGGACCGTCATTTTACCAGGACTTGTCAGGAAGATTGCCCACCTACCATTCCAGTGATAGATCCCAAAAAGGCCATAGATTTTATATTTTACAGACCAGACACTGAGATTTCGGTAAAGGACCACCGGGTGATCCCAGAAACCTATGCCTCAGATCATTTGCCAGTGGTCGCTTCCCTGGTTTGGTAAAAAAGAAAATTTCCTGCTGAATTATTGTTATTTGAAGGATGAACATTAAATTGTTACATCAAACAATACGCACGACATGATGATTCGCCTGATAATTACATTTATCGGATTCTTTTCCTGTTCCATTGCACCTATGGAAGTAATGGTTTCTGATCCGGATTTCAAAGTATTGGGTTACCTGTATAGTGAAGATGACTGGGAGCAGGGGCTTAGAGAAGTTGATTGGTCTGTTTACACTGATATCAACCTGGCTTTTATTCAGCCGGACCATCAGGGCAATTTTGAAGGAAATGAAGCTTATGAAAAGTTAGTAAAAAAGGCAAGGGAACATGGCGTTCGGATTTTTATTTCTATTGGAGGTGGTGGGCCCCCTGAGTATCTGGCCGATTTGATAAAGCCTGACAAAAGAAACCACTGGGTGGAGGAGATTGTGAAGTTGGTATTGACTTATGATTTTGATGGCGTAGATGTGGATTTGGAAAATAACCTGATCAATGAAAATTATGCCCCTTTTGTTAAGGCTTTGTCCACAGAACTGAAGCGTTCCGAAAAATTAATGACGGCAGCATTGGCCACCTGGAATGGTGATAAGGTCCCAGATGAAGTATTGGCTCTCTATGACCAAATAAATATCATGTCCTATGACGCCACCGGGCCATGGGATCTGGACCTGCCAGGGCAGCATTCTCCCTATGAAATGGCAGAGGAGGATATTCATTATTACCATGTACAAAGAGGAATACCTGCGGATAAATTGCTCCTTGGTTTGCCATTTTTTGGATATGGTTTTGGACCAGGCGCTCACAGGGGTTTATGGTACAAACAGATTATAGAAGCTTTCCCCACTGCATACCTGCAGGACAGTGTGGTCTATCCGGATGGAGGGATATTGTATTATAATAGTCGGGAACTCATCAAGCGAAAAACCGCCCTGGCAAAAGCAAGAGGATTGGGAGGCGTGATGGTCTGGCATGTTCAGGCAGACAGCCAAGATGAATTTTCATTGTTATCCGCTATAAAAGAAGAATTGCGTTAACAGCCCTGGGGTCTATATTTTGCCCAATAAATTTCACTGGATTTTGATTATGGAAGAGTTAACGGTAGCAACCGCACAATTTGAACACAGAAGTGGAGATAAAACGTATAATCTGGAGATTATTGAAAGTTTAAGCCATAAGGCTGCCAGCCAGGGAGCAAAGGTAATTGCTTTTCATGAATGTTCCATCACCGGGTATACATTTGCCCGCAAATTAAACCGTGAACAAATGTTGGGTTTGGCTGAATTTGTTCCAAACGGCCCCAGTGTTGAAAGGCTGATCCAAATAGCCCGGCGGTATGAAATTACCATTTTGGCAGGGCTTTTTGAAAAGGATAAAGATGAACGGATGTACAAATGCTATGTCTGTGTGGATGGAGACGGACTGAAAGCCAGGCACCACAAGCTTCACCCATTTATCAATCCCCACCTCACTCCTGGATCTGCATATACTGTTTTTGATATACAAGGTTGGAAATGTGGTATACTGATTTGCTACGACAACAACATTATAGAAAATGTAAGAGCTACCAGCCTATTGGGTGCAGATGTGATTTTCATGCCGCATGTAACCATGTGTACCCCTTCTTCCAGGCCTGGGGCGGGATTTGTGGATCCCTTCCTTTGGAAAAACAGGCACAAAGACCCTACTTCCCTGAGGATTGAATTTGATGGGATGAAGGGCCGCCAATGGCTCATGAAATGGCTCCCGGCAAGGGCCTATGATAATGCCATATATGCTGTTTTTTCCAATCCAATTGGCATGGATGATAATCAGTTGAAAAATGGGTGTTCGATGGTGATTGACCCTTTTGGAGATATCATCACAGAATGCCGGAAATTGGATGATGATTTTGCCCTTGCTACCCTAAACCCGGAAAAGCTAGAGCAGGCGGGTGGGTTTAGGTACAAAAATGCACGCAGACCGGAACTTTACAGAGATATCCTGGGTCGTGAACATGTGCCCGTCCAGAAAGTTGCCTGGCTCTCAAACCAGAAAAATAACTGAATTCATGAAATTGGAAATACCGGAATGTTTTTACCGTGTAAGTGTAAAAGCACTCATCCTGGATGAGACCCAACGTTTTCTTTTGGTCAAAGAGGACAATGGCATATGGGAGCTGCCCGGTGGAGGATTGGACCATGGAGAATCTGCTCAGGAGGGAATCAAAAGGGAGATATGGGAAGAGATGCAACTCAAAACAAGTGCAATCGCTGATCAACCTTGTTTTTTTTTCACGGTAAAAAACCATAAAGGGATTTATATTGCCAATGTCATATACCTTACGGAACTGGAACACCTGCGCTTCGTCCCTTCACCTGAATGTTGTGAAGTCCGCTTTTTTTCTGCCGTTGAAGTGCTCGAAGAAACCAGCATGTATCCTAATGTTACAGCATTCGCCAGGATATTTATGGAAAAGCATCCGGGATTATAAATTTTGGCAACTTAGAAGTTTTGTACCAGGGACCTGGTGGTAGATTCCAATATCTCGAAGGCATTTTCAGCCATGGCATTTTCTGTATCCAGCGTAGGATTAACCTCTACAATTTCCCAGGCACACACCCTTTTATCTTTGATCAATGCTTCATTGAGTTGCACAGCTTCAGATAAAGTCAATCCGTCGGGCACGGGTGTGCCGGTTCCTTTCGAAATAGAAGTGTCCAGGCTGTCTACATCAAAGGAAATGTAAATTTGATCGCAGGCTTTCAGCCTATCCAAAACTTTGGATGCTGCTGCAGGGATGCCGGAAGTGCGCAATTCTGCCACGGAAATATTGGTGATTCCGTACTTTTCTATAAGGTAGTTTTCCGGATATTCAGTATCCCTTACGCCGATAAATACAATGTCTTCGGCTGAAATTTTTGGTTTTTCTCCTCCTATGTTTTTGAGTTTATCCCAATAGGCTACAGTTCCCGGAAGGGGATCGTTTAGTTTTTGTTCCAGATTATCAATTCCCAGGCACATGGCCAATGGCATGCCGTGCATGTTTCCGGAAGGGCTTGTGAAAGGTGAATGCAGGTCTGCATGTGCGTCTATCCAGATTACTCCAAGTTTTCTTTCGGGATGGGCAGCTTTAATACCCATTATCGTGCCTGCAGCGGTGGAATGATCTCCGGCAAGGACAATCGGAAATTTTCTTTTTTCTCGCAAGTCCCGGATGGTGGTATAGACGTTATGAATTACCTCATAAACTCCATCGATATACTTTGCATAGGGATGTTCATTGCCCCGCCAAAGGTAATCATTGGCATCTTTTACATTGACAGGATCGAATTTGGTGAAAAAGTCGGATTTCTTATCCAAGCTGGCTACTTTAAGGGCATCAATTCCCATGCTGGCCCCCCTGGTTCCAGCGGCTAATTCCGATCTGACTTCCACCAATTTAATGTCTCTCATCCTCTTATTGTTTGAATTCCAAAATTCCGATAAATTGACACCAGAAGCAAATTTTTTCTCAGGATGAAGCAGGAGATGTAAATGCAGACAATCAGAAAAAACCGATAAATTTGATTATTTTCGCAAAAGTCGATGTCGGCTCCTTATAAAACCAGGAAGATTATTACCTTTTATTTTCATTTATTAACATCAACCACTAACTAAAATCATTTAAAATGAAACCTGAAACCAATAGAAGAGAATTCTTCAGAAAAGCAGCGGTTCTTACCGGAGCCTTTTCTGTCAATAGCCTGTGTCAGCAGGTGTTTGCTGCAGATTTAGCAGCAAAAAGCCAATTATACAAGAATGTGTCTCCGGGAAGAATGGCAGAGAATGAGGATTTTTGGGCCTTCATCCAACAAGGCTATCCAGCCAGCTCATCTCCGGTTTTGAACCTGAACAATGGAGGTGTTTCTCCTAGTCCACAGCTGGTTTTAGATGCGGTGGAGCGGTATAACCAAATGTCCAATCAAGCTCCATCTTATTACATGTGGAGAATCCTGGATCAGGGAAGGGAGCCTTTGAGAGAAAAATTGGCCCTACTGGGCGGCTGTGACCCGGAAGAATTGGCTATCAACCGCAATGCAACAGAAGCCCTGAACACCATTATATATGGTTTGGACCTAGAAAAGGGTGATGAGGTTATAGGTTGCAAGCAAGATTATCCCAACATGATGCAGGCCTGGAGCCAAAGGGAGCAAAGAGAAGGAATTGTTTACAAGCAGATTTCATTTGATTTCCCTATAGAGGATGATGAAACAATAGTAAACGCCTACCGGCAGGCCATTACTCCCAGGACAAAAATCATCCATGTCACTCATGTAATCAACTGGGTGGGGCAGATCATGCCTGTAAAGAAAATTTGCCAAATGGCACATGATAAAGGTCTGGAAGTGATCGTGGACGGTGCACATTCTTTTGGTTTGTTGGATTTTGACATTCCGGATCTGGAAGCGGATTATTTCGGTACCAGCCTGCACAAATACCTTTCTGCTCCTATCGGAACAGGCATGCTTTGGGTTAAAAAAGACAAAATTTCCAAAGTTTGGCCATTGCTTTGTAACGGTGATCCCAGGAGTGCTGATATCCGGAAATTTGAAACTTTGGGTACCCGAAGTTTTCCTTTGGAACAAGGCATAGGGGAAGCCTTGAATTTTCACAATGGGATTGGTGCCAAAAGAAAAGAGGAAAGGGTTCGGTACCTGAAAAATTACTGGGCAGAAAAGGCCCTGACCATTCCCGGTGTGAAAATACATACTTCTCTCAAAGCTGCCTATAGTTGCGCCATTGCAGGTGTATCGGTGACGGGGTTGACGCCACAGGAACTGGGACAACAACTACTGAGTAAATATAAAATACATACCACCTCTATAAGTTACGGCAATATTAACTGTGTTCGGGTTTCGCCTCATGTGTATACCCGTACCGCCGATTTGGATAGATTTGTGCTGGCCTTGTCCAGGCTGGCCACCGAAAATGGAAACCAGAATATAGAATCGAAAGGAGCTTAATGCCTGAAAAAGTTTATGATGCAGTAGTAGTTGGTTCCGGACCTAATGGTCTTGGAGCAGCGATCGTATTGGTCCAACATGGATTAAAAGTTTTATTGATTGAAGGCAAAGACAAGGTGGGAGGGGGGATGCGCACCAGTGAACTGACCTTGCCTGGTTTTCACCACGATATCTGCTCTGCCATACATCCGATGGCAGTGGCGGCCCCGTTTTTTAAAAGCCTTCCCCTTGCCGAACACGGATTGGAGTTTCTTCATCCGAAAGTTCTTGCAGCCCATCCCATGCCCGATGGTTCGGCTGTTTCGCTGTACCCATCTTTGGAGAAAACAGCCAATCATTTGGGAACTGATGCAAAGCGTTACCAGAACCTGATGCAGCCAATTAAGGACCATTGGGAGGATTTGACATATGATTTTTTAGCCCCATTAAAAATCCCTAAAAATCCTCTCCAGCTAGCCTCCTTCGGGCTTAGTGCCCTGCAACCCCTTACATGGCTTGCCAAATCCTTCCGCGAAGAAAAAACCAGGGCATTGTTTGCCGGAATGTCAGCGCATGGGATTCAACCACTAAGCAATTTGGCTACTTCAGCCATTGGACTGGTGCTGATGGGCGCGGGACATTTTGGTGGATGGCCTGTGGTTAAGGGTGGTTCCCAGGCTTTGGCCAATGCACTTCTTTCTTATTTTTTGGATATAGGGGGGGAATTTAAAACTGGTTGGATGGTAAGGGATATAGGTGAAATTCCTCCGGCAAAGGCCATATTGTTTGATACCAGCCCTAAAAAATTATTGGAGATCGCAGGGGGCAGCCTATCCCGTATCTATAAATGGCAGCTCAACCGATACCGTTATGGCATGGGGGTATTTAAGATGGATTTTGCGCTCGAAGGCCCCATTCCCTGGATCTCTCCGGAAGCCAGGCTCGCAGGAACAGTACATCTGGGCGGTACTATGCCTGAAATCGTACAAGCAGAAGCCGCCATATGGAAGGGGCTTTATCCAACCAACCCATATGTGCTGGTAGCCCAGCAATCACTGGTAGATCCAGGCCGGGCTCCTGAGGGCAAACACACTGCCTGGGCCTATTGCCATGTGCCTGCAGGAAGCACCCGGGATATTTCAGATTTAATAATCAATCAGATTGAAAAGTCCGCACCAGGCTTTGGCAAAATTATCCTGGCAAAGAGGTATATGAATGCCATGGATTTTCAAGCTTATAATCCCAATTATATTGGAGGAGATATCAATGTAGGGGTCCAGGACATTACTCAGATTTTCACCAGGCCGGCTCTCAGACTTTCTCCCTATAGGACTTCAGCAAAAGGGGTTTACCTGTGTTCCTCTGCAACCCCTCCCGGAGGAGGGGTTCACGGAATGTGCGGTTTTCATGCAGCCAATAGGGTGTTGAAAGATTTATTCTAATAGCGTTTTTTTGCCGATAAAATACTTTTATAAGGTTAAATTAATTTTATAGAAATTATATTTGTTTAAAATATTAATTTAACTATTTTTGTTTGTGTATTTTTAATTATTGTATAAATGTCAATATTGATTTCATGCCCTGCAGATGCATCTTTTTTATTCTTCGTGTAGCGATTTGCTTTTCGGTATCATTGGCCCAGGCCTCGGATAGGATTGACTCATTGTTAGAAAAAGCGAGTGCCATACAATACGACCAAAAGGAGGAGTCACTGGCTTTGGTGAAGCAGGCATTAAGCCTGGGAATAGCTACCGATGATCCCTTGCTTTTGGCCAGGATCCATAACCAGGCAGGAAGGGTTCATTATATTTCTGGAGGCTATAACAAAGCCCTTGAACATTTTGCAGTGGCAAAGAACTTTGGAGATCAGGCCAATGCTATAAAAGAGTCTCTCTATGCAACCAATGGAAGGGCACTAATCCAGATGGTGGATAAAGAATATGAGGAAGCCATTCAGCTTTTGAAAGAATGTTTGGAGGGCAATACCTCCCTCGGAGATAGTTTGGGAGTAGCCAAAAATCTTTTCAATTTAGGAATTGCCTACGATGAGTTGGGTGATTTAAAACTTTCTATGGACCATTTAGAAAGAGCGATGGTGTTTTTGGAGGCAGATAGAAAGTCAGTGCTTAACCTCATGGTAAAAAACCGAATGGCCAGGGTATATCATGAAAGGGGAGTTCTGGACCGGGCAGAGGAGTTGTATTTGGAAGTTTTGTATGACGATTTGTTGTTAACCAACTGGGAAAAGTCATTTGCCCTGACGGGTTTAGCGGCAATTCACTTTGACAAAGGGGATATAGAATATGCCCTGGAACTGGGTAAACAGGCTTTGGAGATTGCAGAATCCCATGGGGCACATTGGGATTTGCAACAAATCACGGGATTGCTAAGCCGGATTTATAGTGAACTGGCTATTTTTGATAAAGCCTTTTTTCATTTGCAGGCGCATAAGGCCTACAGCGATAGCCTTTATGATGCCGCCAAAAACCGGCAAATGGCCAGGCTGCAGCTAAACCTGACTCAGACAGATAATCAGCGACTGAGAGCAGAAAAAGAAAGGGACAACACCTTGATACAACAACACTACAAACTGATGGGTTTTTTGGTGGTCTTAGTTGTGTTGCTGGCTGGGATGCTTTATTTTTTCGCAAAGCATTTGCGGTTAAAGGAACATTTCAACCGCTCTTTGGAGAAGAAAAATAATGCTATCAGACAGCAAAAGGATTTGATTACGCAACAAAATCAATCTTTAAAGGAGTTAAACCATGTAAGGACAAGGTTATTGTCTATTATTTCCCATGATTTGAGGTCACCGATCAATGCCATCAAGCAACTACTTGAGATGAAGGGAAAGGGATATTTTAGCGAAAAGGAGGAGCAGGATGTTTTTGCGCTTTTATCCGGACAGGTCCAAAATACGGAAGGTTTGTTAAATGACTTGCTGGAATGGGCGAATACCCAAATGGACGGCATGGATGCCAAACCTACAGGGGTGGATGTGACAGAGATGGTGGATAGGGTATTGGAGCATTTAAATTTTCAGGTAAGAACCAAATTCCTGGAGATCCGGCATCAGGGAGCCTCAGGCCTGCCAGGTCTTGCTTTGGTGGATAAAAACCACCTTAAAATCATTATCCAAAACCTGATCGGTAATGCGATCAAATTCACCCCGGAATATGGCCGGATAAGTATTTTTTATGAGGAAGATGAACGTTTTGTCTATTGTCACATTAAAGACTCTGGAGTTGGCATAGATGAGGTCCATCAAAACCTGATCAATGGAGAGGATGAAGGCCGTATACCCTCCATGGTGGGCACAGCAAACGAGAAAGGCACTGGTTTAGGTTTGCTTTTGGTCAAGCAATTTCTGACCCTTAATGGTGGCAGGATGGATGTGCAAAGCCTTTCAGGTTTGGGGACGCAATTCACCCTTCAGTTAAAAAAAGCATAAATATCCCATGAAATCGAGCATGACGCGTACGTCACACACTGAGATGATTATTAAGCATACGAGATTCCCATTCTGCCGACAGGCAGGCATGTGACCATTAAGAAACAATTATAAACACATGAAATCAGCTGGATGAGTTAATTCAATTCGCTACAGCCAATTCCATGGGTTGTATTTTATTGGAGAGGGTAGGTGAAATTCCCAAACCTTTCAAAGATGGCTTTGTCCAATTCTTCCTGGTGTTCCGGAGCGGCGATTTTTTTAAGTTCGTAGGCACGCTGGCGCAGGTTTTTGCCATAGAGGTAAGCAGCACCAAATTCTGTGACCACATAATGCATGTGGGCCCTGGTAGTCACCACTCCGGCACCCTCTTTTAGAAAGGGAACGATTTTTGATTTTCCTTTTTTGGTACTGGCCCTCAGTGCCATAATGGGTTTGCCATCTTCTGAAAGGGCGGCACCTCTCATAAAATCCATTTGTCCCCCCACTCCGGAATAGTGGTAACTCCCTATGGAGTCTGCGCAGACCTGGCCCGTGAGGTCAATCTCTACACATGAATTTATAGATATGACTTTGGGGTTTTTTCTGATTACAGCCGTATCATTGACATAGGCCGCCTCATGAAAAGAAAAAGCCGGGTTATCATGAATACTGTCATAGACCTTTTGGGTGCCGATGACAAATGAGGAAACCACTTTTCCGGGATGTTTCTTTTTAAAACGGTTGGTTATCGCTCCGCTTTCAAACAGGTCTATAACTCCGTCAGAAAACATTTCGGTGTGTATACCCAGGTCCTTGTGTTGCCCAAGGGATTTTAAAACGGCATCGGGAATACCCCCGATACCCAATTGCAGGGTGGAGCCGTCATCAATCATTTCTGCTATGTAGTTGCCTATTTTATAATCTGCCTCATTGAGTTTAGCGGAATAATCCACCTGGGGAAGGGGCTCATTTACTTCTATCGCCACATCTATATTATTGACGTGGATCTGGCCATCTCCCAATGTTCTGGGCATCTGATGATTTACCTGTGCTATAATATAACGGGCAGTATCTACTGCGGGCCTGGCCACATCTACCGAAGTTCCAAGGGAGCAATACCCATGATTATCCGGAGGAGATACTTGGACCAAGGCTACATCGATAGGTAATATCTGCTTTCTGAAGAGGCGGCCTATTTCACTCAAAAAAATGGGAACATAACCACCTTGCTCGCTGTTCACCGCTTTTCTGACGTTTTCAGAAACAAAAAGAGAATTGATAAAAAAGCTTCCTTTACAAGATTCAGTAGCCAGGGGCATTTCACCTAAAGTGGTGATGGACACAATTTCAACATCTTTTAATTCCTCTTTTCTTTTGGCCAGGGCTTGTAATAATACAGTAGGGGTGGCGGCACTTCCATGCACAAATACCCTTTGGTGACTTTTAATATTTTTTACCGCCTCATCTGGACTTGCTGTATTTAATTTAAATTTCATTTTTAATAAATATAAGTTTATATAATTCATTGATCCACAATACAAAGGAGGATAAGAAGGCCCAACTTAGCAATTCCAAAAAGGAAATACTTTGGAATTCAAAAAGACCCGCAAAATAAGGGACTTCGATAATCAGCACCTGTATGGATATCGAAATGAGCAAAGCATAATTTACCCATTTATTAGAGAATAATCCAACTTTAAAGGCAGAACCTTTTAGGTTTCGCATATTGAATACATTGAAAAGTTGGGTAAATGCCAAAATGATAAAAACAATCGTCCTTGCTTTATTAAGGCCCTGAGGCAAATAAACCATAAAACCGATAAGGGCCAAACCTGTCATAAAAATGGTATTGAGAATCAAGGAAGGAAATACTTCTTTATTGATGATATTTTCTCCGGGGTTCACAGGCGGCTTTTTCAATTCATTTCCTACACCTGCTTCAGTGGCAAGTGCCTTATCACAAAACCCATCTGTGACCAGATTGATCCAAAGGATTTGAGTAGCAGTAAGGGGCAGGGGATATCCCGTTCCAATGGCGACTATTAGCGTAAGAATTTCTGCCAGGTTGGTTGTGACAAGAAAAAAACTTGTTCTTCTGGCATTGTTAAAAACAATTCTCCCTTGTTCTACAGCTTTGACAATGGTGGCGAAATTATCGTCTGCCAAGACTACCAATGAGGCCTCCCGGGCCACATCTGTGCCCATGATTCCCATGGACACACCCACATTGGCCTGTTTTAAGGCGGGGGCATCATTGACCCCATCTCCGGTCATGGCTACCAATTCACCCTGATCTTGCAGGGATTTTGCAATCCGGAGTTTCATTATTGGGCTAAGGCGTGAAAAAATATCTACTTCTTGTATGGCCTTGCCAAAATCCTCTCCTTTTAGTTGCAGCAGGTCTGCTTCTGAGAGCACCTGCTCCCTTCCTGGTAAAACAATACCCACTTCTTTTCCTATGGCCAATGCTGTCTGGGCATGGTCTCCTGTAGCCATAATCACCCTGATTCCGGCTTCGTGACAGGCCTTTACTGCTTCAGGTACTTCCGGGCGTGGTGGGTCAATCATGGCAGCAAGTCCACAAAATATCATTTCACCTTCTTCTTCCTCTTCTTCAGACTTATTTTCATTTAAAGGTTTAAATGCCAAACCCAAAACCCTATAGCTTTTTTTTGACCAATCATCCAGTTTTTTGTGGCTTAATGCCAACTCATTTGCCTCAAGTGGATGATAACCTTCCTTACCCATGAACTGGGTTGAATTTAATAGAATAATCTCAGGTGCGCCAATAAATAGCTTATAAAGACCAGCGGGTTTTTCAATTATGGAAGACCGGTATTTTAATTTTGAACTGAAGGGGAAATCTTCCAGGATTGGCAGTTTTTTTTCTACACCAGCTTTTTTGGCCAGCACAGCAAATGCAGCCTCCGTAGGGTCTCCTGAAATTTGATATTTGCCGCTATCACTGAGGGATACGGTAGCATTATTGCAATGGGCAGCTATCTCCAATAATTGATCCATGGCGGCTATATCCTCCAAACTACCAGTAATTTCCCCTTTGTGTTCCCAACCTTCACCTGAAACAGAAACCTCAGCCCCTCCGATTTGCCAAAGGGTATTGATGGTCATGGTGTTTTGGGTCAAGGTGCCTGTTTTGTCTGTGACGATAGTACTTACTGTACCCAAGCTTTCAGTTGCTGAAATTTCCCGGATAATGGCATTTTTTTTAGACATTCTGTAAGAACCGATGGCCAGTACAATCGAAAGTACGGCAGGTAATCCTTCAGGAATGGCTGATACCAATGCTGCTATGGATATAAGTAACAGCTCATTTACAGGGATTTCCTGAAAAAAGTATCCGGCAAAAAATAAGATAAGTGAGCTTAAAATAGCCACGATGGCCATCTGTTTGGCCAACATGTCGGATTTTTTCTTAAAATTTGAATCTTTGGGAGGGATGGTGTATATGCTGTCTGCAATCAGGCCAAGCTGGGTTTTTAGTCCTGTAGCCGTAACCCAGGCAAGCGTTTCACCACTGGTAAGAAAGGTGCCTTTCCAGACCATGTTTTTTCGGTCGGCTACAAGGCTTGCCTCCGGCCCCGGGGTGGCATTTTTTTCCACGGGAACAGCTTCCCCTGTCAGGGAGGCCTCCATGGCCTGGGCATCATGGGTTTGGAAGATTACACCATCAGCCGGTATCAAGTCACCTGCTGATAAACTCATCAAATCCCCAGGGACGAGTTCTTTTGAAGGGATGGTCGATAATTTTCCTTCCCGGATGACTTTGCATTGCGGAACCATAAAACCTTTTAGGGACTGCATGGCACTTTCCGCTTTATATTCCTGAATAAAACCTATGGCAATATTAATACCTACGATCACAAGAATTACAATCACATCTACCTGATGTCCGGTAAGAAAGGAAATAAAGGCAGCCACCAACAGAATATACACCATGATGTTTCGAAACTGTTTAAATAAAATGCTCCAGAGGGATTTTTTGCTCCTGTCAGGGATTTCATTTAGTCCAAATTGGCGTTTTCTTTGTTCTGCCGAAGCCTGCGATATTCCGGACTCAGAGGTTTCCAGGGCTTTTTTTATTTCTACATGATGGATGCTATGTGGGTGATCAGGTATTTGGATCATCGGGTGATGGCATTTTTTACCATGATAAATTCGGAAATATTTTCCTGATCCAGGATACCTATGAAATGTTGTGCCTCGTAAACCAGTGCGACTTTTTTGTTTTCAGCGGCCATTTTCTTTAGTGCTTCCTCAAGAGGCAAAGTTATTTCAAACTTCAGGGGATTTATGTCAGTGACTTTTTCAATGGATATCTGCGCATTTTGTTCTTGCAGGCCCTGTACGATACCCTCACGGCTAAGGATGCCTATTGGGGAGTCTTCCTTCACCACAACAAAATGGGTTGCCTGACCATCCAAAAGCTTGTCAACTGCCTTCTGCAGGGGTGAATTATATGCCAAAACCGGGAATTTGCTCATCAGCGCATCTCCAACATTAAATCCTTCCAGAAAGGAATGTTGTTTGGTTTGATTGACTTCGGCCTGGGCTCCAAGAAAAATAAAGATGCCGATCAAGACCAAAAGCGGATTGTTAAAAAGCCCGAAAAATACAAATAGGATGGCCATGATCTGACCGGTGCCTCCTGCTATTTCTGTAGCTTTTACCCTGGACATTCTGAAAGATAGCAAAGCCCTTAATACCCTGCCACCATCCATAGGAAAGGCGGGCAGCAGGTTGAAAACCGCCAGGAAAAAATTGGCCGAAGCCAGAAAAAGCCATATACTTGAACCGTTCAGCTTTGGTGCTTCCAACAAATTAAAGTCAAAACCGGTAAAAAATAAAATAACGGATAAGAGTAAAAATAATACCAGGTTTACCAGCGGTCCCGCCAGAGCTACCTTAAGTTCCTCCTTTGGATCTTCCGGTAATTTTTCCAATCTGGCCAGCCCGCCAATTGGTAACAAAATAATATCACGGGTATGGATCCCATATTTTTGAGCCGTGAGTGCATGACCAAACTCATGTAAAATCACACATAAAAAAATCAAAAGAACAAATAAAATTGTCCATCCTGTGTCTAATATTGGCGTTCCGGAGCGGGTGTTGGCTATAATAATCCATAATAAAAGAAGCGAAAAGGTCCAGTGGATGAATACTTTGATGCCACTATATTTGCCTAAATAAAAGGAGAATTTCATTTTTATACTTCTGGTTTACAAATGGTAAAGATCAGTCAATGGTTTTTGTAAAAATAGGATATTGCTCATGTTTTCCAAGTTATACCGGTCGAAATGATAGCTACGTTTATCAGCCAAAGTCTTAGTAAAGACAGTATGGTAATGCTTTCTGTTTTTTCCTTTTCAATGCTTATCTTTGCAAAAGATCAAGTTTTGGTCATAAATTGGTGTCAAACAACCAATTTATGTTATCTTAAAGTTAATCATGAATAAAAAGACAATCACCTTAAAAATGATTGCTGACCATGAATACGAGTCAGTAAATGCCACTGGGAATAAGGTCCATATTGACATGTATGCCGGAGAAGATAAAAAGTACCAGTCACCCATGGAACTTCTGCTTTCAGGATTGGCAGGGTGTTCAGCTGTTGATACCGTCCTGATGATGAAAAAGAAGCGAAAGCAGGTAACAGATTTTAAAATTGAGGCAGAGGGGATCAGGAATGATGGTGTCCCTTCTTTTTATACCTCAATCCACCTGTTATTTGTCCTGACCTCTCCGGATGCCACCCAAGCCGAATTCGAAAAAGTGGTCAGGCTTGCTGTTGATAAATATTGTTCTGTTGCTTCATCTCTCAAGTCGGAGATCGTTTATACCGCAAAAGTAATAAGGCCGGAATGAGGGTAGTTCGAGAAATCAGCAAAGAGGGTATTAGGATCAGTCTTTTTGATTGGAACAATAAGTACCTGCTTAAATTTGACTCCGGTATGGTAGAGCAAACTTTCAAAGTCCCTGCCATGGATGTATTGGATGAAAAGGACCTGGATCAGCTATTGGAAGGGAGTTTTTTTGATAAAGTCAAAGAAAGATTCGATGAAATGCAACAATCCCTTCATATTGCTATGGAAAATATTTAAATTTGAATATATTTAAATATTCAAAGATGAAATATTTATTTTTTATACCCGTTTTGGTTTTATTGATTTCTTTTGCCTGTCAATCGGATAGAAAGATGGAGAGTGAAGACCATTTTTTGCTTTTGGATACCTTGATTCATAAAGCGGAAGCGGACTTAATACCACTTGAGGAGGAGATATCCCAGTTAGCTGTTTTTTCATCAGGATTGTTTGAAAAATCCGATAGCCTGGCTGCACTTGTCAATGCTGATAAATTCCAAACAGATGACAATGGTTTTTTTTACAGCAGGAATAATGAAGATGAAGGGAGTACCGTTTTTATATCCTTGTTAGCTGAAAACAAAAAGCGTTCTGTGAAGGAGGTTTTCGCTACGGAATTAATGGATGTGGAATTCCGGGAAATTACTGAAAACAGGCCGATGGTCAGTCAGGTTTACTTCAATTCGTCCAGTAATTTTAGCAGGTTATACCCTCCTTATGATTTGTTAAATTCCATTGAGCCTGATATTGATATCACAGCTTTCAATTTTTTTTACCTGGCAGATGAAGACAGAAATCCTAACAGGGAATCTGTCTGGGTAGAGGAAGTTTATATTGACCCGGTAGGCAGAGGTTGGATTTTATCCCTGATTCATCCGGTATATCATAATAATGAATTGAAAGGGGTGTTGGGCTTTGATATTACCTTATCGGACCTAATGGATTCATTTCTGGATAAATATGATAAAAAGCTCATGTTGATCGACAACCAGGGTACCGTTGTAGCGGGTAAGGCAGCGGCAATCGAAGCTTTAAGTTTGCCTCCTTTGAAGAATCACGCTTACATTCAAACCATTCATTCAGATAGCTTTAGGAGAGAGGATTTTAACCTTTTCAAAAGCAAGAGCAAGGAAGTCAGGAGAATGGCATCCAAATTTTTACTTGAGAAAGAAAGTATTCACAGTTTTGAAATGGCGGGAAGGCGTTTTATGGCCTATTGCAGAAAGATGAATATTATGGACTGGTACTTATTGGATATCCATGACTAGGAAGACAGAAAGCAAGTTGGATAAATGCAAAAAGGATACCAGGAAGTTTTGGTGGCTTATTGGTCTGAGCATAGTGGCGATTTTATTTACAATCATGCTGGCATTTTTCTTTTACCGCTCCTTGTCGGAAAACCTCATTGAAAACAGGAAGGTTTTCTTAAGTAGGCAGGTAGAACTTGCGGCCAATGAAGCCCAAAGAAATTTCAATAACCTGAATGAAGACCTGATTTTTTACGCCAATAATCAGGAAAAACCATTGAATTATAATCCATCCCTTGATGAAAAGCCGGTTGATGAAACAAGGGTACGTAGACTTTTAAACAATTACATCAACCTTATTGATACGTTAATCATAGAGAAGGGGGAGTTTAGGAAAAAATACCATGTATCCGACGCCAATTATTTTTCGATCATTGAATCCTCAATACCAGTAGGTAAAGAAACCTGCCAGCATTGCTTCAGAATCAGGTCGAGCAGGGGAAATGTGACTATACTGGTCAAGCTTAGCCTGGAAAAATACTTTATCAATCACCTCGCCAATTACTATTTGGGGGCTGATACCCATAAACTCATTTTTATGGACGGTGTATTTTTTGATCTGGCGGAGGATGAGGTCAGGAAGCTAGTTTTGCTGGATGAACCGCTTGAGGGTGTCATAGCCAGGGAAATTGAAGGAGGCCTTAGAGGTGAATATGAGGGCTGGGTAAAGTATGGTGAAGTTGAAAATAAAAGAATAAATTTAATCATACAATATCCTTTTTCCCTAATTAATTTAGATACTTCTTTGGCTTTCGTTTTTTCTCAGGATAAGGCTACCATTGTATCCGGGATTTTTGGAACTTACTTTTACTTTTTTCTTTCGCTTTTTGCTTTGCTTTTATTGTTTGTATTCTTTTTATCGAGGTATTTCCAGGTGACAAGCGAAAACAACCAATTATTAGAAAAGAAATCCAAGGATTTGGATAAACTTTTAAAGCAACAAACTATATTATTGCAGCAGTCCAAGGGATTTATTTATTATCATGATGAAAAATTGATCCCTTATCAGGTGAGTGATAATGTGAAGGAGGTCTTGGGTTACACCCCAGAGGAATTTTTAGCACTTAGCCCTTTTCATTTGATGGAGGAAGATGCAGACGCTTTTTTACTTACTAAAAACAAGGCCATCAAGGAGGAAAAAGATTTTTATTACTTTGAAGCGACCATGACCCGAAATACCGGAAGCCCCGTAAGGGTAAAAATATTTGAAAAATTGATTTACAGTCCGACAGGCCAATTTTTAGGGGATGTGGGCATATGCTCTGATATTCATGATAAATATATCGCTGATCAGGAATTGATCCGAAGTGAGAATAGGCTGAGATCTGTTTTAAACAGTCTTCCTGATATCATTTTTATTTACAATAATCAAGGTGATTTCCTGGATTATTATGTTCAGAATGATGAATTTTTGTTACAGCCTCCTCAGAAATCCCTTGGCAAAAACATCAATGAAGTCCTTTCCGGAGATTCAGGGGATAAGGCCATGAGGGCTTTCAAAAGGGCTGTAATGACCGGTAAAATGCAAACGGAAGAGTTGGATCTGTTGCTGGACATTGGCAGGAGATTTTTTGAGGTCAGGTTTTTTAAACTGGATGAAGGGAGGATGATGTCTGTGGCCAGGGATATTACAGGGCAGAAGCTTTGGGAGAAAGGATTAAGGGATGCAAAAGAAAAAGCTGAAATTGCCAATAAAGAAAAATCTAATTTTTTGGCCAATATGAGTCATGAAATAAGGACACCGCTAAATGGTTTGCTGGGCATCACTGGTTTGCTGAACAAAACCAAGCTATCGGAAGAACAAAAAGAATTACTTTCAATAATTGGTGATTCCGGCGAGTCCCTGCTCCATATTGTTAATGACATTCTGGATTATTCAAAGATTGAAGCGGGTAGGATGGAGCTGTATCCTGTGCTGTTTAATTTGAAACAGGAAATGGAACGGATCATCAATATTTTTTCAGGAATGGTGAAGGAAAAAGCTTTACAAATTCAATTGGAAATAGATGAATCACTGCCAGATGCCATTGTTTTGGATAAGGATAAATTGGCTCAAATCTTTTTCAATATTATCGGCAATGCGGTTAAGTATTCTCAAAAAAGAGGAAAGATTCACATTTCACTGAAAGGAGAAAAATTATTTTCCAATAATCTCATTTTATCCTGCGCAGTACAGGATGATGGAGTGGGGATTGATCAGAAAAAGTTACCCGAACTCACCAAGCCATTTACCCAGGTCGGGGCTGCTTCAAACGGGGAGTACCAGGGTACTGGTCTGGGCCTGGCAATAGCCAATAAACTAATTGAATTGATGGGAGGTGCTTTACAAATAGAGAGTGAACTGGGAGTAGGTTCCCTGTTTTCTTTCACCCTTATCTCCCATATCAATGGAGAGGAAAATACCACTTTACATGTAATGTCAGGTACGGAAGAGGTAACTGACTTTGAAACCCTGGCTGAAGACCATCCCTTAAAAATCCTTGTCGTAGAGGATAATGAGATTAATCTCAAGTTTATGATCATGCTTCTGGAGCAAATGGGATATACCCCTGAAATAGCGATGAATGGTATGGAAGCCGTGAAAATAGTCGAAGGAAAAAAATTCGACCTGATTTTTATGGACAACCAAATGCCAGGAATGAATGGGATGGAAGCTACAAAAGTGATCAGAACCCTTCCATATGGAAAATCAGTAAGTATTGTAGGTTTATCTGCCGGTGTTTTTAAAGAAGATGTGGATGAGGCTTTGAGGATAGGGATGACCGACTACCTTACCAAACCGGTAAAAATCCAACAGATAATAGATAAAATCAAGGCTTGCTCACTGGCCATGTCCAGATAGGCAGTATGATAGCTTTAGGTCCAGCCTAAACTTTCGGATATTCCGGTACACGTATGTGTAATTATCCAGCCTTACTATAAGCCTCTCCTGTTTGTCGGACTTATTGTATCCCGACCTAACTCAAATACATCGCTCATTCAAGCGTTGACAGGACATTGGTATCCATGTCGAAGTTTTCGAGGTAATCTGCTACCTTTTTCACAAACATGCCTCCCAGAGCCCCATCTACCACCCGATGATCATAAGAATGGGATAAAATCATCTTGTGTCTGATACCTATCATGTCCCCGGTAGGGGTTTCAACGACCGCTGGTTTCTTGGTGATGGTTCCTACTGCCAGAATAGCTACCTGTGGCTGAACAATGATAGGAGTGCCCATGATATTTCCAAAAGAACCTATATTCGAGAGCGTATATGTTCCCCCTTTAAGTTCTTCTGCGTGCAGCTTATTTTCCCTTGCACGGATGGCCAGGTCATTGATTTTTTTCGAAAGTCCTTTAAGGTTGTATTGATCTGCATTTTTAATCACTGGTACGATCAGGTTACCATTAGCAAGGGCCACGGCTATTCCTATATTAATGTTGTGTTTTTTGATGATCGTATCTCCTTCAACGGAAATATTGATCATAGGGAATTCCTTTAGTGCCTTTGCGATGGCCATTACAAAGAAGGGGGTGAAAGTAATTCCTTCCCCTTCTTTTTTTCTGAACTCCTCTTTGATTTTGTTTCTAAAAAGTACAACCTTGGTAAGGTCTGCTTCTACAAAAGAGGTAACATGGGCGGAAATGTTTTTGGAATCCAGCATGCGCTGGGCGATCATTTTCCGCATCCTGTCCATTTCAATAATTTCCTCAGTGCCTGATCCAATGGCAGCGGAGGTTTGGCGGAGATCTGAGGGGGATGTTTTTCTTTCACCCACGAAAGCGAGTACATCGTTTTTGGTTAGCCTGCCGTTTTTACCAGTGCCTGGAATTTTTGCCAATTCTTCCGCACTGATTCCCTCTGCTTTAGCGATGCTTTGCACCAGGGGAGAATAAAATCTTTTGTCTCCTGTTTTTTCTTTGGAAGATTCGGATCCAAGGATCAGGGAGGTTAAGGCTGGTACATCCTGCAAAATTTCCTGTTCCGGAGAAGGCTGCTCAGTAATAGGTGCTGCCGCATCTTTTATGCTATCATCTTCCTGGCTATCATTAATTTCAATAAGGGCGATTGGTTTCCCTACCTCTACCACTTCACCTTCCCTGGCAAGAATAGATTTGAGTGTACCGGCATGGGTGGCAGGGACTTCTGTGTCTACTTTATCCGTAGCCACCTCAAGAACAGATTCATCCTGTTCGATAAGGTCCCCTTCCTTTTTTAGCCAGGAAAGTATAGTGCCTTCCATAATGCTTTCCCCCATTTTGGGCATCACCATTTCTACTGTTGCCATAGCTTTTTACATTCTAGTTGAATTCTCCTCAAATATAAAACTAAATTTAAGTCCTTATTTTGCAAAAGGAATCGATTTAAATTTTAATTCGATTCCTGTATCACTGTCTCTCTCAATAAGTTTAATGCAGCTATAGCTGTCAGGTGTATATTTACAGTTCGGTCTTGGGTAAGTTGTAGTTTTCGGGTCTTGCAGGATTTGCCGTCATCACAGGCGATCCAAACCAAGCCCACGGGTTTTGATGCGGTGCCACCCCCGGGTCCTGCCACCCCACTGGAAGACAAACCGTAATCAGCATTAAATTTTAGGCGAACTTGTTTTGCCATTTCCTTAACTGTTTCCTCACTGACGGCTCCATGGCTGACAAGTGTTGTTTCCAAAACCCCTAATATTGATTCCTTAAAAACATTGTGGTAGGGAACCACCGCACCATTAAAATATTCACTTGATCCGGGAATTCCGGTGATCAAATGTGAAATGTATCCTCCGGAACAACTTTCTGCCAAGGCTAGGGTTTTTCCTTTTTGAACAAGTAAATGCCCAATTGCGGAGGACAATGTGTCATTATTGTATCCGTAGACGTACGGCTCAATTAGTGGGAGTAAGCTGCCTATCTGTTCATCGATCTCCCTGGTTATGGCTTCCTGATTTTCTCCAAATCCAGTAAGCCTCAGCTTTACCTCTCCAAGAGAGGGGAGGTATGCCAACCTGATATGTGAAGGCAATTGATCCTCCCAGGTACCAATGATATCGGAAAGCCAACTTTCACCTATTCCTACTGTCTTAACCAGTTTATGATAGATTACAGGCAGTGGGAATTTTTCTTTTAACCGTGGGATCACGGTTTTTTCCATCAGGTGTTTCATTTCATGCGGCACTCCAGGCATAGACATCCATAAAGTTCCCTTTTCCTCAAACCACATCCCAGGGGCAGTGCCTACTTGATTGTGAATATATTGGCAGTTGGAAGGCAGGTATGCCTGAGCACGGTTGGTATCGGACAATTCCCGGCCCCTGCTTTCAAACAATCTTTTGACATCTTCCAACGCCCGCGGGAATAATACCAACTGGGATCCAAAAAATTCTGCCAGAACATTTTTAGTCAGGTCGTCTTTTGTGGGCCCCAAACCGCCGGTCATCAGAACAATATCCACTTTTTCAGAAGCGGCAACAAAAGCCTGTCGCATGGATTCCTTGTTATCCCCTACGGTGGTTTTCCTTACAACCCGAATCCCTATTTTATCCATTTCTTCGCTCAGCCACTTGCTATTGGTGTCGAGAATCTGGCCATAGAGCAGCTCGTCACCTATTGAAATGATTTCGGCAGTTACAGGTTGATACATGGGGTAGGGTTTTTACTAGTGTGGACCAAAATTAAAAAGTTTCCGTTTAGGGAAGGGGAATTTTCAGCTTTATTTCTCCACAAGGGGAATAAATTCCTGATGTTAGCTTCCAATGCGTTTGTAAGTTACAAAGGCATGATCGAATTTGTTTTTGTCATCTTTTTCAATGGTTTCCTTTTGGACAATTTGCCACTCCTTGGAATCGAATTTTGGAAAAAAGGTGTCGGCTTCCGGGCAGGCATCAATTTCAGTGATGATCATTTCATCAGTAAACGGAAGTGCCAGTTTGTAAATTTCTGCTCCACCCAAAATAAATAGTTTTTCAAGTTCCTTTGACCTCCCTATTTGCAGGGCTTCCTCTATGCTGTGTGCCACATAATGCCCCTCCGGAACTTCAAAGCTGGTATTACTGGTAACCACAATATGCGGTCTGCCAGGAAGTGGTTTTCCCAATGAAACAAATGTTTTTCTTCCCATCACCACATGATGGCCTTTGGTAGTATTTTTAAAATGTCTGAGGTCTGATGGTAGATACCAGGGCAATTTCCCATTAATGCCTATGGCATCATTGGATGCCCTGGCTACAATAATTGAAACTATCAATACAACTTTTTTTATAAGGTTATTTGGCAGCTTTCATCGCATTAGGATATTCTGCCAGATCAAAGTTACTCGTTTTGTTGGTGTCAATCTCAATCATTTTCATTTGGGTCCTGCTTTGATCCTCCTTACTTGTAAAATCCATTTCCAGAATGTTCCCTTCCGGTAAATTACTAAAATATTCCTGATTTTCTTCTTTCATCTTTTTGGTGATGAAGGGGCTGTTTTTACTCCAAAATGATTCCATTCCTACTATTGGAGACTGGCTTAACCAATAACTACCTTCCATTTCATCGCTCATCACCCGATACTCGTCACAGGTATATCCCAGAATATCTTTGGTATTTCCTGTTTTTTCAAAGGAAAAATCTTCAGTATTCGGGGATGTTTCGTCCTCTTCCAAATCTACGCCATCCATCATGCCTTGCCAGTCAATGGAAAAGGCCATGCTAGATTTACCATCTTCATTGTCCATCAGCATCACTGTTGCCTGGTTTTTATGGTCCATGATGATAACCGCTTTTTCTGAGGCATTTTTACTTTCTGGATCTATAAATTCCATCCCAAAATAATCTGGATTTTCTGATAAAAAAGAGTTGAAGAGAATAGGGTCCTGGGTTTTACCCTTTTCATCTGTACTGTTTATTTCCATCACGGCCAATCCGGAAAAGCTATAGGAACTTTCTGTTTCCACATCCATATTGATGGAGCCCATGATCTTGCTAAAATCATAATTTCCTTCGGGAGAACCATTCTCCCCACTCCCCATATCCCCGTAAAGGTTACTGAAAGCTTTTTCTAATTGCCTTTGCGTGGCTTTTGCTACTTCTTTTTCCACGGTTCTTTCCACAGCCCTGGAAACTCCCTCAGAAGCTGCTCTTTTTATCCGCTTGAGCAGTTGTGATTGGGCATTCCAACTGATCAATGACAGCAAAATAATGAGTAAAAAGGAGGTCCTTGATTTCATGATTAAATTAATTTTGATTCAAAATTGAAGTTATGAAATATATTTATAAAGTCCTAAAACATGTTTTTCTGTATGTGAAATGATTTATATTTCAAGAATGTACTCAATAATCCCGGCATTTTTCCCTTTTGGACGTGTCACTAAAAGCGGTACCTTGTCATTCATTTGTATCAATCTTTCTGCCATGCTCCCTATAAAAAGAGCTGTGGCCGCAGTTCTTCCCTTGGCACCAATGATGATCATGTCGGCCTTTATCTCCTGGGCTTTGCTTATAATATCCACCACCAGATCATCATCTTCGTCTTTGGTATATAGCGGCTTGATCTTGACAGATTTACTATCGATTTTTCTGATAAACTTCTTGTAGTTTACCTCCGCATTTTTCAGCATGATTTGACTAAATTCTTCATAAGATTTTCCTGTAAAATGGTACCCTGATGGGACTGAATAAACATTTTGACAAAAAACTTCTGATTTACCCTCATTTTTTTCTGCTATTTCAATGGCTTCCTCCAGGGCATCCTTCGAATAATCGGAAAAGTCACTTGGGACCAGCAGTTTTTTTATTTTTGGGAGGCTGTTTTCAGGAACGATCAGCAGGGAGCAGGAGGCCCTTCTGGCCAGGCGTTGGGATATCACACCAGAACCCGGTAATTTTGTTTTTCGCCCTACCAATATCAGGTCTGCGGACTTTTCATTGGCTAACTTCAGGATTTTTTTGGAAAGTTGACCCTCCTTTACAATGAAGGAGGTACTTACTTTAAGATTAGGGTCAAAGTTATCAGCTACTACCTTTTTCATTTGATTCTCCCGCTCTTCTACCATATTGCTGATCAGGTTGGGAAATTCATTCAAAATATCCTTTGGAATAGAAAGGTTGCGGATTACATTCGTAAAATAAATTTTTTTGGATTGGTTGGTCTTTGCTATAAATGCGGCAAATTTCACCAGTGTCTTGTCCATTTCACTCTGATCCAGACAAACAATGATCTTTTTGATTTGATACATTATCAATAGTTAAATTAATGGATTCCTTCAGTTAAAATTTGTCAGGCCCGCTACAAATTATTTTAAAATCAGTAAAATTTAAATTAGTAAAATTAAACTTTAAAACAATCTAAAGTTTGCTGTTTTTGATGGCAATTTACATGAAATTTTTCCAGATTGTTTTTTTCAGGCCAACCATTTATTTCTGATCCCGCGCTAATCTGCTCCTGATTTGAGGTTTGCTGGAATAGGTTGTATATTTGATCAAAGGTTCGGGTCAGCGACATGTTCAAACTTCACAAGTTGATTAAAATGCCGAGTGAAGCACCGCTTCAAAACCAGGCCTCATCTTTCCTTTGGAAAGACCTCGTATTCCTTTTGGATGCAGGTTAACAGTGGAAGGTTGCGGAGATGGTGCAGCTCAAATCCTGTCATATCGGAGGTTTGTAACACTCCATGATCCGGACCCTATTTAAAGGGAGACCGCTCTGCGGCCTCCCTTTTGATGTTTTTTAAGCAGTGAAAAAGAAAATTTACCAAAAAAATGAGGGTAAGGGGCATTTGGCAATGAGTCCCACATTTAGTGTCAACCTTCGTTTCTGGATGACATTTTCATTGCCAGGCAACGCTACAGCTATTCTCGTTTTTTGTGCCATGACCTATATCAAAAAATAAACCGCTCATTCATGCATCGATAGGATTCTAATACAGGACCCTGAAACGTATGGTGCCATTTATGGCCTTCAGTTCATCGATTACTTTGCTGCTGTAGGCCTTGTCTATATCAGTGATCACGTAGCCTATTTTTTCGTTGGTCTTCAGGTATTGACCAACAATGTTGATTTCATAATCTGCCAACACTTTGTTGATCCTTGCCATGATCCCCGGCTCGTTGAGATGGATGTGGATCAGCCGATGTGCATCCTGGAGAAAAGGCAATTGGATGTTGGGAAAGTTGACACTGTTGTAGGTGTTACCGGTGTTGATATATTCAATGATTTTACCAGGTACAAACCGGGCAATGTTTTGCTGGGCTTCCAGGGTGCTGCCACCGATATGGGGGGTAAGGATGGTATTGGGCATTCCTATCAGCTCGGAGACAAAAGGTTCTGAATTGTTTTTGGGCTCACTTGGAAAAACATCTATACTGGCACCTGCCAGATGGCCGCTCTCCAAAGCGTCACGCAAGGCAGGTACATCCACCACGTGTCCCCTGCTCAGGTTGATCAGGTAGGACCCTTTTTTCATCAATGCCAGCTTTTCCTTGTCAATGAGCATTTCATTGCTCTTTCTTCCGTCTACATGTAAGGTGATGACATCACAGGTACTGAGCAACTCATCCAGGGAATCGGCCTTGGTGGCGTTACCCAATGCCAACCTTTCTACCACATCATAATAATAGACATCCAGTCCCATGTTTTCTGCCAAAACAGAAAGTTGAGAACCGATATTTCCATAGCCAATAATGCCCAGTTTTTTGCCCCTGATTTCAAAACTACCTGAGGCACTTTTGTCCCATATGCCCTGGTGCATGCTGCTGGTTTTGTCAACCAACCTGCGCATTAAAAAGATGATTTCTGCTATGGCCAGTTCCACCACTGAACGGGTGTTGCTAAAGGGTGCATTGAATACTGCAATGCCTTTTTCCTGACAGGTCTCCAGGTCAATCTGGTTGGTGCCAATACAAAAAGCACCGATGGCAATCAGGCGATTGGCATTTTCCAGCACTTTGGAAGTTACTTGTGTTTTTGACCGGATACCCAACACGGATACTTTCTTTATCTTTTCTGCCAGTTCTTCTTCGGAAAGGGCAGAGCTGATTACTTCCACATTGTAACCTTCTTCCTTCATCAGCTCAATGCCGATGGGATGAACATTTTCCAATAACAGGACATTGATCCGACTTTTGGGGTAGGAAAACTTTTTATTCATTTTATTTACATATAATATTTCATCCAGACTAGGTGCAATATGATCCGCTTTGGAAGAAACGGAAGGTCTGTGTACATTTTCGGTAAAAGCGTAGAATTTATTGGCCACTCCGGAGGCTTTTATTTCATAGTCAGTATAGCCATCTCCAATCACATAAATATCTCCCTCCAAATTCAACTTTCTGATTGTTTCAGGTTTCCCGTTATTTTTAGAAAGCGGATTTTCTTCGTTAAACCCAGCTATTTTGCCCGAGTCCGCATATACAAATTCATTGGCAAATACATTCTCAGGCCTGATACCATACTCGGTTACTATGGGCACCACGAAATCTTTGAATCCATTGGAGATGATAAAAATATCAGCAGCATTTTCCTTTAAAAATTCTTTGTTTCTTTGGAATGAATCCGAAACTTTTCTCTTCAGGGAGGCAATCAATTCAGAAATCTGGTCTTTATTGGCATCCAATATGTTCAGCCGCTGTACCAGACTTTCCCTGAATGTTAGTTTTCCCTCCATACCCTGGTCGGTTATGTCCTTGATTGCCTGAAGTTTTTTGGCTTTTTCAGGATCATCCTTAAGGCTTATTTCACCTAAAATATCCAGGGCTTCCACCTTCGTAAAAGTACTGTCAAAATCAATGATGAATTTTTTTGTGACGGTCATTTTCAGCATTTTTTTAAATGAGTTGCAAAATTAACAGATTCTGGGCGAAATTGAAGTTATTGCCGCAAAATAACTTTTAGGATTAGGAGGTAGCATTAAATAAGAAATGATGATAACTTTGTCATCTCAGGACCAGGATTAAAATTCCCCGGAACATTTTAGCTTGTGGAGGAATCTGACTTTCCTGTTTTCATCCCTTACAGGCATAAGGCGGAATACCCGGATGAGGTCCTTGAAACCAATAGGTCTCCTCTGAAATTATAAACCTGTTTTGTCAACCTAAACATGCATTGTAAACACCAGGGCGGTTTGTTAGAAAATTTAAAAAAGGAAGGAACAATTTTTCTTTTTTGCTGTTGGCCAGTTAATATCAAAGGATTTTATTCCCGGGCTTTTACAGTGATAATCATTTAATTTAAAGCAAATGCCATTAGCCATAGACAATATCAGGGTGGGCCGGGTATACCGGCTGGTCAATTATGGAGAAATCCGGATGCTGGAGATTATGGAGCGAACCGGGAGGGAGAATTTCAGGGTTAAAGACCTGGACACCCTGGAATACTATGAATTAGAAGAACTGTTGCGCTGGGGTAAAGGCAAAGATTATGACCTGGATGAAATCCGCTAATTGAATAGATGAATGAAAAAAGAAGCAAGTCTGACAACAGCCATACTTAAAGGTAAATGTCCCAGGTGCAGAAAGGGGAATGTTTTTCCTGTGCCCCTGATGAGTTTTAAAAAACTAACAGCGGTAAATCAAACCTGTCCCAACTGTGGGGTAGAACTGGTCCCTGAACCTGATTTTTATTATGGGGCAATGTACATCAGTTATGCACTATCGGTAGCCCTTTTTATCACCGTGATGGTTGTCCTTAATTTTTTGTTTAACGATCCTGAATTGATGGTCTACATTGTATCGGTACTTTTTTTCAACCTGATACTACTCCCCTTGATGTTGCGAATTTCCAAGGTATTATACCTTTATGGTTTGGGTAAAATTAGTTACGAACCGGATAAGGGTTGATTCGATTTTGGTCTCAATTGAATTTTCTTTGAAAAAAAGTAAAACTTTTTATTAGTAAGTAAAACTTACTTTTAGTCTGTTCGTATATTGCTCCATAAAGTTTTACTATTAATCATTCTAATGGAACAGATATTAACCGGTTTTGTTGTTCCGGTAAACAGCGAGATTTTTCTGAAGGATCCGCTTAGTTCAGACCTGGGAAAAAAGATTATTCGAGAAAGCCCCCACCTTATTGTTACTTTGGGCATGGAAAGTTTTAATTTTAAGAGGTTATCAGAAAGTGTAGGCAGTACTGAAGCAGCGATTTACCGGTATTTCGAAAACAAGCATAAACTATTGGTTTATCTCACCAATTGGTATTGGGGATGGTTGGAGCATAACCTGGTATTTGCTACCTCAAATTTGCATGATCCGCTGGACAGGATGAAGGTAGCTATTCGATTACTTGTAGAAGGACCGGTGTATGAAAAAAACAAATACATGGATATACAGAAATTACGGTTGTTGGTCACGCAGGAATCCTACAAGGCTTTTTTGACCAAGGAGGTAGATGAGGAAAATAATAGTGGGTTTTTTAAACAGTTTTACCGGTTTACAGACCGGATAGCTGCCATTGTCAGTGAAATTAATCCCAAATACAATTACCCGAAAACCCTGGTATCCACTTTAGTGGAGTCTACTTTACTCCATGCCTTTTTCTTAAAGCATATGCCAAAAATGACCGAATCCGGCCTTGTCGGAGAGCAAAAACTTGGTTTCTATTTCGATTGGGTGTTTAAAACTTTAAAAGATGAGTGAAAATCTAATAAATACGCCATTAAAAAGATTTTTCAGCCTGCTCAAAGATGAGAAGAAAGAAATCTATGCGATCTATTTTTATGCGGTACTCAATGGTTTGGTTTCTTTGTCCCTGCCTCTGGGTATTCAGGCCATCCTGAATTTTATTCTTGGGGGAAGGATGACATCTTCCTGGGTATTGCTGGTAGTCATTGTAGCCTTAGGGGTTATCTTTGGAGGCTATCTTCAAATCAGCCAGCTGTATCTGACGGAAAAATTGCAGCAGCGGGTGTTTGGAAAATCGGCCATGGAGTTTGCTTATAGAATCCCCAGGATCAAAACAGAAGCCTTCAGGGGAAAATTTCCTCCGGAGCTTGTCAACAGGTTTTTTGATACCATTGTTTTGCAAAAGGGACTGTCAAAACTATTGATTGATTTTAGTACCGCCTCTCTTCAGGTATTCTTTGGCCTGATTTTACTATCGATATACCATCCATTTTTCATTATTTTCTCTTTCGCATTGGTGTTTATCCTTTACTTGATTTTTAAATTGACCAGTCCGAAGGGCATGAAAGAAAGTTTAAAAGAATCTACGGCAAAATACGAGGTAGCTTACTGGCTGGAAGAGATAGCCAGAACTTTGGGTACCTTCAAATTATCCGGTTTCTCACCCCTTCCCTTTAAAAAGGTAGATCAATTGGTTGGCAAGTACGTAGGGTTCAGAAACTCTCATTTTGCAGTACTGATTTTACAATACAAAGTGATGATCGGCTTTAAAGCTGCCATTATAGTCACCTTATTGGTAGCAGGAAGTATTTTATTGATGAATAACGAGATCAGTATTGGTCAGTTTGTGGCCGCAGAAATCATTATTGTATTGATCATTAATTCGGTAGAGAAACTTATTCTAAGTTTGGAAACCGTTTATGATACCCTTACCGCTACAGAAAAATTGGGTTTGATCATGGATTTGGATCTGGAAAGGTCTGAGGGGATAGATAAGGCATTCGGTCAATCCGAGTCGGGTTTGTCCTATATATTTAGGGATATTACTTACCATCCCAAAGACAAGAAAACGCCCAATCTAATGGACATCAATTTGGAAATAGGTTCCGGAGAAAAAGTGGTCATTACGGGTAAAAGTGGTTCTGGTAAAAGTACGTTTATGCAGTTGATGGCTGGATTGATAGAAGATTACCAGGGCAATATCATTGTCAATAAATTACCCATGGATACCCTTTCTTTAGAAAAATTGAGATCCATGATCGGGGACAGTCTTTCCAGGCAATCCATTTTTCATGGTACTATAAGGGAAAATATCACGGTCGGGAATGAAGACATCCCCGAGCAAAAAATTCGTGAAATTTTAGAAGTGGTAGGATTAAAGGATTATATCTACGAGTTAAAGGACGATTTGGAAACCCAATTACTGCCTGAAGGCAAGCATTTAAGCAATGCCAATATCAGTAAAATCATTTTGGCCAGAAGCCTGTGTTTTGGCCCCAAACTCCTGCTTTTGGAGGAGGAACTCAGCTACCTAAGCGATGAGGAAGCCCAAACGCTTCTGGATTATATGTTTGCAGGCCCCTGGACCATGGTGGTAGTGTCTACGGATAAAAACTTAATGCGCAGGGCGGACAAAATTGTGGAACTAGAATCCGGTAAATTGGCCTTTCAAGGGAAAGTAGATGATTATGAGCAGTTTAAAGAGAATAACAAAAGTTAATAGCCATGCTTAATATTTCCAAAAACTCCATAAAAGGGAATATCAATCCCTTTTTGTTTGATAGTTACCGCATGACCATTCCCAGCGATCAGAGCAGAAAGCGGGTCAGGGTGCTTTTGTATATATTGTTGGCAGGATTTGTCTTTTTGTTTTTACCCTGGACGCAGAATTTTCGATCTCAGGGAATGGTAACGGCTTTAAAGCCAGAACACCGGCCCCAGACGATTCATTCCGTGATACCCGGAAGGATTGAATCGTGGTATGTGCAGGAAGGGGATTTTGTTCAAAAGGGGGATACGATTCTATTCATCTCGGAGGTGAAGGAACAGTACATGGATCCCCAATTACTGGACAGGACGAGACTTCAGGTAAATGCCAAAGAACTTTCCGTGAAGTCGTATGAAGAAAAGATCAAAGCCCAGGATCGGCAATTGCAGGCACTAAGCCAAAACAACAAGCTAAGAAAAGAACAAGCCCAGAACAAGTTGCAGCAAGCCAATTTAAGCGTGGAGTCTGACAGTATCATGCTGGAGGCGGAAAAAGTAAACCTAATCGTGGCAGAAAGGCAATATGAAAGGATGGAAAAGCTTTATGATGAAGGCTTGAAATCATTGACCGATCTGGAAACAAGAAGGATAAAGCTGCAGGAATCACAGGCCAAGAAAATCAGTGCCGAAAACAAGCTGCTGAGCAGCAGAAATGATGTCATCACAGCCACTTTGGAACTCAATGCCATAGACAATGATTTTCAGGATAAACTGGCTAAGGTCAACTCTGAGAAATTTTCTGCCTTATCCAACCAGTATGATGCCGAAGCCACGGTAACCAAATTGCGCAATGAGCTATCCAATTATACCGTGAGGTCAGGCATGTATTACGTATTGGCGCCCCAATCAGGTTATGTGACAAAGGCCATACAGGTGGGGCTGGGAGAGACGATCAAGGAAGGGGCAGAGATAGTAAGTATCATGCCGCAAAATTATTCACTGGCAGTAGAAATGTACATTGATCCCATAGACTTGCCCCTGGTGGATGTGGGCAATAAGATCCGGTTTATTTTTGACGGATGGCCAGCCATTGTTTTTTCAGGTTGGCCACAGCTCTCTAATGGCACCTTTGGTGGGAGGGTGTATGCCATTGATAATTTCACCAGTACCAATAACCAATACCGCTTATTGGTAGTACCAGACCCGGATGAGGAGCCATGGCCAGAGGCCTTACGTATCGGTTCCGGAGCGGATGGTATAGCCTTGTTGAATGATGTGCCGGTTTGGTATGAGATATGGAGACAAATGAATGGTTTCCCACCTGACTATTATACCCTAAAAGAGGTCAGGGAAATGAAAAATCAAACAAAATGAAATCGAGCTTAAAGGAGACGATACATGGATGGGTGCCCCGATAACCCCGATTACTATATGGAGGAAACATGCGAGATTCATGTCTGCCGATAGGCAGGCATGTGGCAAATAAAAAACAATTATGAGCAGATGAAATCGAGCATGACGAGAACGTCACACAGAGGGATGATTATTAAGCATGCGAGATTCCATGTGGCCTATAAAAACAAATTATAAACACATGAAATATGGATTAATTGTATTCAGTTTTCTTTGGATGGGCGCAGCCGTGCCCCTGCAGGCCCAGGAAACCTTGAACTATACTGATTTTCTGGTTTGGGTATTGGATTACCATCCGGTGGCCAGACAGGCTGATCTTAACCTGGAATTGGGAAGGCAGGAAATACGGATGGCCAGGGGAGGGTTTGACCCCAAATTGTACGGGAATATAGATGAAAAACAATATCAGGGTACAGCATATTACAACAAACAGGAGGCTGGCATTGTAGTACCCACATTCGGCGGAGTTGAGCTTCAGGGTATGGTAGAACGCAATACCGGAACTTATTTGAGTTCGGAAAATACCGTGCCTGAAAATGGACTGTTGGCCGTTGGGGCTGCAGTGAATGTTGGCAAAGGTCTATTTATTGATGAACGGAGAGCTGCCTTACAACAGGCGAAAATTTATGCCCTGGCCAGAGAGGAAGAAAGAAAACAAACCTTAAACGATTTGTACCTGGATGCTACAGATGTCTATTGGAGCTGGGCGGGGGCCTATGCCAACTTAAAGGTCAGGGAGGAGGGTTTACGCCTGGCCTCTATCAGGTTTGAAGGTATCAAATCCAGTTTTGAACAAGGAGATTTACCAGCTATTGATACGGTGGAGTCTTACACGCAAGTACTAAACCGATCCATACAGGTACAGGAAGCCGAAAATGTTTTCTTCGCCCGGACCCAGGAGTTGAATGTATATCTTTGGGACAATAATCAGAATCCGCTGTATTTGGAACCTGGTATTTTTCCTCAGTTTTTGGGCGAATATGCCCCGGGCTTACCGGACATGGAAGATTTCAGAGAATTGATCCCCACTCATCCTGAGCTGAGACTGCTGGATTATGACCTCAATTACCTGGAGATTGACAGGAGGTATAAAGCGGAACAACTAAAGCCTGAGGTTTTACTCAAATACAACTTCCTTACCGAGTCCTTTGGTGGGCTCGAAGGCATGGGCTTTTTGGAAAACAACTATAAATTCGGGGTTAAGATTTCCACACCATTGCTTTTAAGGAAAGAAAGAGGAGGACTGGGATTGGCCAAAGCCAAAATCAATATGGTCACTTACAAAAGGGATCTCAAATACCAACAGCTCAGGGCCAAACTGGAGCAGGAGTACAATGCCTATCTGGTTTTGAATAACCAACTTGCCACATTCCGGAATAATATAAATGGTTTGGAAAGGTTGGTGGAAGGGGAAAGAACCAAGTTTGAAATGGGCGAGAGTTCGTTGTTTTTAATCAATGCCAGGGAAACCAGCTTATTTGATGCACTATTGGTCAAAAACTCCCTGTTTGTAAAGAAATACATTGGCTTTTCTAAAGTCAGGAATGCAGCTGGCCTGGGTTTTGAGGTACCCTGAGTATGAAGTCAAGACTGCCTCTGGAAGACAGGCTTGTCGAAAGGGATACACAGAGGGATAATTATCCTTGCTGGAATCCCCCGATCCCAGAAGTTACCGGGAAGGGTAAGGCTATCCCGACCTTAGGTACGGGAAAAGTTATGCCCCTAAAAAAACGATTGTAACACATGAAACAAATATTTGTTTTCAGGTGGCTCACCTGGCCTTTTCGGTATACCCTTTCCAAAATCAAAAGAAAAATAGGAAAACTGGATGAGCTCCGTATTGAAGTATTTTTGGTGTTGAGCAATAGTTCCCATGTTTTCCTGAAAGGTCGTGTCGTGGAGGCCTATACCCAGAGTCGTCCATCTGAGAAAAAAAGTGCTTTGCAAAATATATTGGCAACTATTCGGAGATATTCCAATAGCAGCGTACCCGATGCCAGGTTATTGCTTCAAATTGGAGATCAGCAGTTGGAGCTGCAAACGGATTCAGAGGGGATCTTTGAGAAGATGATTCCCTTGTCGGGTCCTGATCATCAGCGGCCGGAGCACATTGGCTTGAGCCTGATAACGGATGAAAACCTGGAGACTCACACAGGAAAGGTGGAAAAAAGCATTCAATATATCTCCAAAACCTATCCAAGAGCACTGATTTCTGATATTGACGATACGATTATTGTTTCCAAAGCGACCAACCTGGGAAAAAAGTTATGGTTATCCGTTTCCAAAAATGCCTACACCAGAAGGCCTTTTCCAGGCGTCAGCGATTTCTACAGGATGCTCACGGCCCAGGGAGACTATCCTGTATTTTATGTATCCAGCAGTGATTGGAGTCTTTTTGACCTGATACGTGACTTTTTGAGGTACCGAAAAATCCCATTGGGCCCCATTTTACTTAAGGACAGCCATGTAAACCTGAAAAATATCTGGAAATCCGGTGGTGGGAATCACGACCATAAACTAGAAAAAATCAGGTTTCTCATGGACTTTTTTCCAGAACAACGATTTTTATTAATCGGAGACAGTGGGCAGCACGATCCGGAATTGTACGCAGAGATAATAAGGCAGTATCCTAAGCGGGTGGAGGCGGTTTTCATACGAAGAATAGGGAAAGCGGATCTCGAAAGGGAGCAGCAGCTCACCGAATTATTGCCCGATAATAAAGTAGCTTGGGTGAAAACCACTCAGGAAGCCATGCGCCATGCCAGGGAGTATTTGCATCTTTCCTGATTTTGAGTTTGCCCGTTGCAATGACTTATTGGTAGGAAGGCTTTTCAATAGTCCGAGATAATGTAAAGGGATTGGCTTCATTTTCTCCCTGAGTCGTTTCTCATTTTGGTTTTGTTTCCTTCAAGTTGAAGCGGCTAAAATGAAGTTGGTCCCTAAGGGGTGACAGGCCCATGCGATTAGGTTTATTGCAAAGTATAAACTACAAATCTATTTATTATTTTTATTTTTTTTAAATACTAGCTATTTTGTACCCTAAAATCAACAGTTTGTACTTACTTATGTTTGATTTGCACTATTTTTGTATTAAACCCTGAGAGATAAAGTCATACCTGTTTGGCTTTTATATCTTGCACTGAATTAGATAAAGGAGGACGCTCAATTAGCATGGAGGTAAGCTTACTATTATTTATTAATATTTTGTTTTTGGCAACTGTCAATGCTATCGTTTTGATCGTCATTAGTTACAGAATGGGTACCAGGACCTATCTTCTCGGTTGGTCTTTACTTTTTTACAGCTTGTTTTTTCTGGTTTATTTTCTATGGTTTCATGCCGGATGGATTTTACGCTTTCCCCATTTCATGCGGACGGTAAATCCACTGATGTTCTTGACTGCTCCATTTTTCTATTTTTATATCCGAAATTCCCTTTTCGACAGGAATAGCTTGGTTCTAAAGGATACCGTTCATTTTATTCCTGCGGTATTGCATGTGTTGGATTTAATGCCATTTTACTTGCTAAGCCATGAGCGTAAGCTGGAATTAGCTAAAATGTTTGTTGCGGATCCCAAGACATTAAATTTGTATGCAGACGGATTTGTCCCCACCTATGCGGTGGACAGCTTCCGGATACTACTGATGTCCGCTTACCTGGCTTACTCACTTTGGCTCATGTACCGGTACCAACCGAACTGGATCAACCCCCTGAATAGAGAAGCGCTGAGACACCCCCTTTCCATTGCTACCTTTTTATTTGTGCTGATTACTTTCGGGTACTTTTCTTACCATACCTTCTGGATTATTGAAGCGCTGGCCGGTTTTCAATTGCCCGGTTTGCTGTCATTTTTTACCTGGGTTACGTTGATGGGCATTGCCTTTCTGAGCATTTATCTTCACCTTAATCCCGAAAAATTATATGGCCTGGAGCGAAATCAAATGGCAGACCCGCCAGATACACTACCGGATAGTACCGATTTGAAGCTGGATGAGAAAGCAACTCCTGATGCGCAAAGCAAGGGTACGATCAGGCGGATAAATGATTTATTGGTCCAGAAGCAGGTTTTTCTCCAACAGGATTTAAAAGTGGGTGACTTTGCTGCTATGGCAGGTGTGAATAGCAGGGACCTCAGTATTCTGATTCAGAACGAATTCCACAAAGGCTTTAGAGAACTGATCAATCACTACCGGGTGGCATACGCCATTGACAAATTGGAAGAAGGGTATCTGGATAGCCGCACGCTTGATGCTTTAAGCAGGGATAGCGGCTTCAACAGCAGGGTTACTTTTTTTAATGCTTTCAAAAAGGAAATGGGTGTAAGTCCCAGTGAATATTGGTCCCATTATCAATCCGGGGAAAACAACTCCTGAAATCGAGCATGTCGGAGGCGACACAGGGAGGAATGATTATCCAACATGCGAGATTCCATGTGGCAACTTAAAGACAATTATAATCACATGAAAGCCTAAATTATTTACCCTGGAAGGATGAAGGGAAATGAAAATTTTCACCTGCTATAGGATCAAATGAACAGAATCCCATGGCGGAATTTTCCCCATTTTTGAACCAAAGACTACCCAATTTTGAAAATTTCACAAAACTTTATCTTTTTCAAAAAATTAACACAAGCCTTTCCTGAGTCGTAAATTGTATTTCCTGTTCTGTAAAATGGACTTTTTTGACTAGGTGTTTAGAAAACTGCTTTTGGGAGATTTTTTCAAAGCATAATTCTCTAAACCCACCTATCTTTCCGACCTGAATATTAAGTTATTTTTAAAATTTTAGCATACAGCAATGAACCGCACTCTTTCCAAAAAGCCAATAAGCAGGCCTAGCCAATAGCTGGATATTAGCATAATAGTACTTTTCCAATTTCTGCAGGTTTTCCCTTTTTCATCGGGTTAGGGAAATCAAGACTTTGGACTTTTTATAAAACACGATTCTTTTTATAAACCATACAGCAATGAAAAAATCAATACCCTTTTTAAACCTTAAAAAAATTTTGACTGAGGGCCTTACAGCCTTGCTGATGTTTAGCTTTATCATTTCTGGGAGCATTTCAGATGGTATAGGTCAAATCAATGCCGATCCGGACTTTTATGCGCTCTCATTGGTATCAGGTTTTCCGTGGGTGGGAATTTCTGTGCAGTCAGACATATCGTAACAAAAACAGGGCTTAAGGCTTTCGGGTCTGTCTGTCCATTCCGTTTCATTAAAATCAAAAAAAGACCTTTATGAAAAATATTACTCAACTTTTATTATTCATTATTTTATCTCTTTCTTTATTTCGGGTCGATGCTCAGTCTTTTAAACAGTTTAGAGGGCTAGGGCCTGATGATTCTGCGGAGCCTGGTTTCAAAACAATTTCAACAAATTCTGTTTTAGTGGTTAGTAATAATGCTACTGGAACTACTGGCTCAAAAGTGGGGTCAGAATTATTTTCAAAACTAACAACTCCAGCAGGTACTGATGTAATTACGCTGAAGGCTGATGGCGTAAATGCCGTTTCTTTTGACGTAAACGATTTAAGTATTTTTAATTATTTAGATCCTGCTTCTGCTGCAGATTACACAACAAACACAAAGGTTGTTTTTAGAAATGCTGTAGGAACAGTTATTCGGACCATGACATTGAATGGCACAAAATCGCTTACATCTTCAATGTCTGGAGTGTCAATAGGTGATTTTTTTGATAATAACGCCTCATTGCCGGTAACAGGAGTCTCAGAAATTGAAATAACAATTAATCCAAGTACCGTTTCTGTAGATGCTTTTACAATAGAAAATATAACATTAAGCAATATAGTTTCCGGTGCAGTGCCTTCAGGGCCTGGGATACTTGATTTTAATGCTTTGAATATTACGAATACTATTTCTAATATCTTAGGTAAGTCAACTGCTATTGGGCCTCTGAATTTTGAAATAAACGCTCCGGCCGCAAACGATTTGATAACTTTTAAATCAAACGAAGGAGCCGCGGGTACTGGAGCTCTTTATGACAATAATTTTGATATAGGAGGTATTACAAAATGGACTATTAGCAGGCATGATGGCAGTGAATTTACATTGTCTAGCATATACTTGCAGGAAGCAGGTGTAGGAGCAAGCACCAGCGGAACGTTAAAAGCACGTAGAAATGGGGTTCAAGTAGGTAGTACGGTAAATGTGACTTTTAATGGACTTATAGATGTCTCGGCAAACCCCGACTTCACGAATATTGATGAAGTATGGATCGAAGCTGCAGATATAAATTTTTATTTGGATAATGTAGCTTATATTATCCCATCCTCTGTCGTAACGCCAACCGTAACCACCTTAGCTGCATCCTCCATAACCTCCTCCGGCGCCAACTTCAGCGGAAATGTAACCGATGACGGTGGCGATGCCGTAACCGAGCGTGGGTTTGTGTATGGGATAAGTTCAGGTCCAACGACCTCCGATACCAAAGTACAGGATGGCACTGGAACGGGAACCTTTGAAGAAGCTATAACCGGACTTACTGCCGGAACTACTTACTATGTACGCGCCTACGCCATCAACGGAGAAGGAACAAGTTATGGTGCAGAGGAGAGTTTTACGACTACTGCCGCATCAAGTGCTGAAACGATCTTGGAATTTACCGGGGGGTTTACCACGATTGCTTCCTTTGGCTCATCACCACGTACGGGTAACCTTACCATGTCAGAAGATGGAATTAATTACACGTTTGAATCAGTAGGAGGAGGGAGCGGTATTATTACCCGAAATACATCCGGTGATGGTGATGCTATTACATTCACAATGAATTCACCGCATTCATACTATAGCTTTAAACGGACAGATGGCACCAACTTCCAGCTTGACAATATATCCATAGAGTTTAATATCAGCAATACTACAAGTGCCACGTTGACTGGATATGATAATGGTTCGGCAGTAAGCGGAGCGACCAAAGCGATTACATTCACTCAAAACACCATTCAAAATGTGGATGTTTCTGGTAACACTAATTTTGATTCTATAGATGAGTTTAGGATCACCTTTTCCGGAAGTCCTGACAATAATGCTACCACGGTATTAAGTGACGTAACGTATTCACCTGCGACAGCTTCTACCAATAGTGCCCCATCTGTCACCACCGTCGTTGCCTCAGGTATCGGGGCTACCGAAGCTACCTTCAGCGGGGAAGTGACGGATAATGGCGGAGCAACAGTAGACGAACGTGGTTTTGTATATGCTACATCTGACAATACCCCGACCATTGGAGAAAGTGGTGTAACCAAAATTTCGGATGGCAGTGGCACCGGAACTTTTGAGGAAAGTGTTTCCGGTTTAAACCCGTCCACTAATTACCATTTTCAGGCCTATGCAACCAATAGTGCGGGAACAAGTTATGGGGGAGTGGAGAGTTTTACCACCCTGGCATCACAATTAGTGGATTTTTCATGGTCTGCAGATAACCTTGCTGCAGGTGCTACAGGGGTTACGTATACCTTCAGTTATGAGATTGTTACAGCAAACCCCACCAGTTTATTGTATGCGATTAATAGCAATGGATGGGAACTACCGTTTTTGGGCTTAAGTGGTAATGGCTATTACATTACCGATCTTGAGAAGGAAGATGTAACCATAAAAATCAATAATGTAGAGATTGACAGGGTGAATTTTGGTGTTCGAAATTGGAGCAAGTCATTGATCGATATTAGATTAGTGGATCCAACTTTGCCTTCCGGGTCTCAGGTAGAAATAATAATCGAAAATGTAACCAATAAAAATGAAGGATCCTCGGCATGGACCTGGATTAGAACAGCAACAAGTGGTGGACATGAGTTGGATGGAGCATCAAATCCCGACCCTATTGTACTGGGTCCTCCATCTGCAATCGGTGCGATAACAATTACCAATGATCCCAGTGATCCTGCTACTGATTGGTTGTTAAGTGGCGGAACTTTAATTCCACTGGTTGATGGGGCTAAGGTCAATATAAGCGAAGTTACCAATGCTTTGGCTTCAGGTGATCTCACCATTGAGGCGGAAACTGATGTATTTATTGAGGCAACGGTTGCACCTGCTTTGGCAGCAGCGAGAAGCCTTACTTTACAAGCAGGTGGTAATGTAGTTCTTAGACCTGGAAGTGAGATCACTGCTACCGGAAATCCCCTTAATCTGATCCTTTGGGCAGATGCCGATGGTGATGAGAATGGGGTGGTTTGGTCTGATTGGAACACTACTTCACAAGGCGCATCTATCCAAACCAATGGAGGTCATCTTTGGATGGGCGGTGGATCCGGCTCTACTACCTGGAATGGCCTGACTGTCGGTGATGGAGTAGCAAGAGGAAATGCGACCAACTCGAATGGAATCACATTGGTCAAGACGGACATTCAAACCAACGGTGGAAACCTGGCATTCTATGGTAGAGGACGGACCGGTGCTACGGTACTCGTTGCTGTTCCTGCCAATGAATCCGGTACAAGTTCGGGTACGACAAGCAACATAAACGGAATTCGAATCCTGGGAGGTACCCAGATCAACAGTGGAACAGGCACGATATACATGTATGGCTATGCAGATGCCACTTCCGGAAACGCCAACGGAATCGAAATGAGTCAGGCACCTGGCGGACCGGGTCTGATCACCAATGCCAATACCACCGAAGAAGCCATTATTCTGGAAGGTTATGCAGAAAACAATCCTCTGGCTTCTAATTCCTGGGGTGTATACACCCATTATTCTACAGTACAAAATACAGCAAATGGCACCATACATATCAAAGGTGGAGGAGCCAAACAATCCGGTGTCACCATCGCTGCAGGTGGAGCCGTTTTATCTCAATCAGGCAAAATTATTCTTGAAGGTACAGCAGCCGGTACAGGAAGCCCCTACCCGGTTTTGATTCAGGGAGCAGTTGGGCAAAAAGTTGGTTCGGATGTTACCGCATCCACTGCAGCTATTGAAATCATTGGTGATAAACTCAATATCAGTGGTTCAGCTCCGGATGGGAGAATAGCTTCTTCCGGAATTTTAGCGATCAAGCCCCTAACAGCAGGTACAACGATTGGAATCGGTGGGACAACAGGCACGCTTCAATTGCCTGCGGTAATGTTTAACACTCATTTCGAAGATGGGTTTTCGGAAATCACAGTAGGCGACGATAGGGCAGGATTGATCACGGTAGAAGGCACGCTAGTTTATCAGGATCCACTTACTTTGAAAACAAATGGGAGTATTGTTTTTGGCTCGGATGCCAATGTAAGCAGTACTGCTGCCAATGCGTTTACACTTTGGAGCAGGGCGAGTGGAGATAACCCGGCCAATGACACCAATTATGGAACGATATGGATGATGCAAGGCGCTTCCATAAACACCAATGGTGGAGATGTGACCATGGGGGGTGGTTCTGATCCCAAAGTGGGATTTGCATTTGGCGATACCAGTGTACCTTCAAATGCTGAAAATAATGCGCGCACTCGGGGCGTGGCCATGAATGGTGCTGTTAATGCAGATGGGGGTAATATCATTATAAATGGTAAAGCAACAAGTATTGTAACACATGCCAGAGGAGTAAATATTGCAGGACCGGTAACAACAAATGGAGCCGGAACCATTTCAGTAAGAGGAGTAGGAAATGGTTCTTCAGATGCTATCGCTTTGGGAGATAGTTATTTCACTCCTGATGCCATAGGTATTTTGGAATCTGGGGCGGGTACCATCAGTTTGGATGCTACGCCATCAGGCTCCACCCGGAATGGGCTAAACATTTCAACGTCCGGTTCTTACATTAAGACAGAGGGAAATTTTTCTGTCAGCACGACTGGTAGACTCACTGCCACCGCAGGTGCTTTGGAAATTGGAGGAAGTACCAATCTGGAAGCCATGGATAATATTGTATTGACTAATGTCAGCAATGATTTTGGAGGTAGTTTATCCGTGAACAATGCGGCTGATGTCCAGATAATAGATCAAAATGAACTGGCACTGGGAGCCATAAACGCAAGCGGACTGATTGATATTACCACACTCAGTGGAAACCTTACACTGTCTGGAAATCTGACCACGAGCTCAACGTCAACAGATGCTATTGTACTTAATGCTGGTAAAAATGAATCCATCGGTGCAGAGACTGGTGGAGATATTATCGTGTCCGATTCTCCGATCATTTCGACTGGTGCTAACGGCATTGTCAAGCTGTTCAGTGGTTCTGAACCTACAAGTACAGGGCTTACAGCTTTGGCGGGAGGTTCGACCAATGTCCGCAAAGAAGTGGATGAAATGACGACAACCTTTGAACCTGTTTTGGAAGCTGGAAACACCTATGCCTTATACCGTTACCAGGATATTATCCAATTGACGATTGATAGCCAGGATTTAGTTGTCTCAAAAACCTATGACGGAGACAATAGTGCTGTTGTTTCGGATATCCTGCTTTCCGGAATTCGATCAGGAGACGAAGTTATCGTGTCGGGAGAAGCCACTTATGATAACCCCTCTGTAGGTGTTGGAAAGACAATTTCGGTGGTATATACACTTGGAGGTGCTGATGCCGGCAGCTATGCAGCTCCTGAAAACAAAGTTTTTAGCACTGGAGAAATTGTGGCCAAAGCGTTGACCGTTTCAGGTTTGACAGGAGAGAATAAAGTCTATGACGGGAATACAGCTGCTACCCTCAGTGGAACTGCGATGTTGAACGGTGTAGTATCCGGAGATGATGTTGATCTGGTTGGTACACCTACAGCTACTTTTGCTGATGCCAATGTGGGACCGGGAATCGCCATCACCGCTTCAGGTTACACGATCAGTGGGCCCGATACAGGAAATTATACCTTAGCGCAACCTATCGGATTAAGTGCGGCGATTACACCAAGACCTCTGGAAATTACAGCGGACAGCAATACTAAGGTTTATGACGGTACTGCCTTGACTGATAACGGCTATAGCATAACATCTGGGGAACTGGTATCAGGGCATTCGGTAATTGCATTGCTGGTAGATGGAAGTCAGACCAATGTAGGAACACGTGCCAATACGATTGTTTTTGCTGCATTTATTGATGCTTCAGATGATGACCCTAAACCCAATTACGATATTACTTATGTGAATGGGATCCTTGAGGTAACCCCAGCCCCTTTAACCATCACTGCGGATAACAAATCCAAAGTATATGGCGAAGCGAATCCAGAATTGACCTTCACCTATTCCGGTCTGGTAAACGGTGATACTGAAGTCAGCGATAAGCCAGCCATCAGCACTACTGCTACAGCAAGCTCAAACGTAGGAACGTATCCGGTAACTTTAACCGGTGGCTCGGACGACAACTATGCCATCACGCTGGTAGCCGGCGAACTGGAAGTTACGCAAGCAGCATTGACCATCACAGCGGATAACAAATCCAAAGTATATGGCGAAGCGAATCCAGAATTGACCTTCACCTATTCCGGTCTGGTAAACGGTGATACTGAAGTCAGCGATAAGCCAGCCATCAGCACTACTGCTACAGCAAGCTCAAACGTAGG
>NZ_JABURL010000005.1 GCF_014762705.1 Cyclobacterium sp.
CAGGAGACCAGGTCAGCTATAACTTTCATGTCAGGCCGATCCTTTCGGACAATTGTTTTGCCTGCCATGGGCCGGACGAAAACAAGCGTGAGTCCGGTCTCCGTCTGGACATGGCAGAGAGTGCCTACGCAGCGCTGAAGGAAAACCCCGGGGCCCATGCCATCGTGCCCGGCAAGCCGGCCGCCTCCGAGGTGGTCAGAAGGCTGGAGAGCAGCGATGAGACCGAGATGATGCCCCCACCGGAGTCCAACCTCAAGCTCACCGAGCAAGAAAAAGAGACCATCAGAAAATGGATCAAACAGGGCGCTGCCTACGAACCCCACTGGGCATTCGTGCCCCCCGTCAAATCGGATCTTCCCGAAGTATCCGATCCTGAATGGGCGCAACATGAAATCGACCACTTTATCCTGGCAAAGCTGGACAGACTCGGGCTGAAGCCAAACTTACCCGCAGATAAAATGCACCTGCTCAAAAGGCTGAGCATAGACCTGACCGGTCTTCCTCCGGGGCTGGAGCTGATGCGGGAATACGATGCCGATGAGTCCCCGCAGGCCACAGAAAAAATCATCGACCGCCTGCTGGAAAGCCCCGCTTTCGGCGAGCGCATGGCCGTGCTGTGGATGGACATATCCAGGTACTCGGACAGCTACGGCTATCAGGACGACAATATCCGTACCCAATGGCCCTACCGCGACTGGGTCATCCATGCCTTCAACAAAAACATGCCCTACGACCAGTTCATCACCTGGCAGCTGGCCGGGGACCTTTTGCCCGAACCGAGCAAGGAGCAGATATTGGCCACGGCATTTAACCGGAACCACAAATATACCGAAGAAGGCGGTGTGATTCCCGAGGAATACCGCGTGGAGTACAACGTGGACAAGACCAACACCTTCAGCAAAGCCATCCTGGGCATGACCGTGGAATGCGCCCAGTGCCATGACCACAAATTCGACCCCATCTCCCAGGAAAACTACTTTCAGATGTACGCCTTTTTCAACAACACGCCGGAAAAAGGCTATGAAGGAGACGTGAGCATTTCCAAGCCCGCCAAACAGCCCATCATGTGGATCGAACACGATGACCTGGACGGCGTGCTCGACTTTGTCAACCACCAGGACACCAGCCGGATCATGGTATCGGTCATGGAAGATTTTAAGGACACACTCCGGCAGACCTACGTGCTGGACCGCGGGATGTACAACCAGCCCACCAAAGAAGTCAGTGCCTCCACGCCGGAAGCCATCCTGCCATTCGACGAAAACAAATACCCCAAAAACCGCCTGGGCCTGGCCCGGTGGACCTTCGGGGAGCAAAACCCCTTGACGGCCCGTGTATTCGTCAACCTGATCTGGCAGGAGCTCTTCGGAGCGGGGATCGTGCGCTCCGCCGGAGACTTCGGCATGCAGGGCAAACTGCCCACCCATCCCCAACTGCTGGACTGGCTGGCGGTAGACTTCCGGGAAAGCGGATGGGATATCAAACACCTGATCAGGACCATCGTGAGCTCGGCCACCTACCAGCAGGCCGCTGCCGTGGACAAAAAGAAGATGGAGGCTGACCCGGACAATTTCTACCTGGCAAGGGCTCCCAGGATCAGGATGAACGCCGAACACATCCGGGACATGGTCCTCTACAGCAGCGGGTTGATGGTACGGGAGATCGGCGGGCCCAGCGTAAAACCCTACCAGCCCGAGGGGCTGTGGGAAGCCTCCACCTCCGGCAGGGGGGAACTGGCCGAATACCGGCAGGACGAAGGAGCCTCACTCTACAGAAGGGGGCTGTACACCTTCATCAAGCTGACCTCCCCACCCCCGAAACCCATCATCTTTGATGGAAGCAACAGGGACGTGTGCGAGGTAACCAGAAACAGAACAAACACCCCGCTGCAGGCACTGGCCATGCTGAACGACCCACTGGTGCTGGAAGCATCCAGGGTAATGGCCAGCCGGCTCATAGCTGAAGGTAAAGACGCTGAGCAAGCCGTTCAGGAAGCCTTTGCCCGGATCATTTGCCGGGCTCCCGCCGAAGAGGAGCTGGACCTGCTGGTGGAATATTACCGGGAGGAACTGAAAAGGTTCCGGAAAGCGCCCGAAAAAATCCTGGAAACGGTCCAGAAAGGGGAATTCCCCCTGGGGCCGGAAGCCGATAAACCCGAGACCGCCGCCCTCATGCAGGTAGTGGTGGCCATTTACAATGTAGAAGAAGCGATTACCAAGACCTGATATGGAAAAAGAAAGATTAGAAAGCGGACTGAATGAAAACAGAAGGAAGTTTCTGTCCAAAATGAGCCTGGGATTGGGAAGTGTGGCCCTGGGTTCACTGCTTATCCCCGACCTGTTCGACGGCAAATCCCAACTGGACACCGACAAACTGATGGCCAGCCTGCCCCATTTTGCCCCCAAGGCCAAAAGGGTGATTTACCTGTTTCAAAACGGGGCGCCCAGTCAGCTGGAATCCTTTGATTACAAACCCATGCTCAACGAGCGGATAGGAGAAGAACTGCCCGATTCCATCCGGAAAGGACAGCGCCTCACCGGCATGACCGCCGGACAGTCCTCCTTTCCCCTGGTGGGCTCCTATCACGGCTTCAGCCAATACGGCCAGTCCGGTGCCTGGGTCAGCGACCTGTTTCCCTATACGGCTAAAATAGTAGACGAGCTCTGTATCGTAAAATCCATGCACACCGAAGCCATCAACCACGACCCGGCCCTTACCTTTTTCCAGACAGGAGCCCAGGTGGGCAACCGGCCCAGCATGGGCGCCTGGCTGAGCTACGGCCTGGGAAGCGAAAACAACAACCTGCCCAGTTTCTGCGTGCTGCTCTCCCGCGGCAAAGGCAACGGACAGGGCGTCTACTCCAAGTTGTGGACCAATGGTTTCCTGGATTCGGTGCACCAGGGCGTGCAGTTCTCCAGCGGAGACGACCCGGTACTCTACCTCAATGATCCGGAAGGCATGAACAAAGCAGACAGGAGGCGCATGCTGGATAAAATATCCGCCCTGAACCAGATGAACTACCAGTCCTTCGGCGATCCGGAGATCAGCGCCAAGATCCAGCAATACGAAATGGCCTACCGCATGCAGACGGCCGTTCCCGAAGTAACCGACGTCACCAGGGAACCCGACAGTATTGTGAAGCTTTACGGGCCGGAATGCCTGGTTCCCGGCACCTATGCGGCCAATTGCCTGCTGGCCAGAAAGCTCTCCGAAAACGGCGTGCGCTTTGTCCAGCTCTACCACCAGGGCTGGGACCAGCACGGCAACCTGCCCAACGAGATGGCGGGCCAGGCCCTGGACACCGACCAGGCCTCGGCGGCCCTGATCACAGACCTGAAGCAAAGGGGGCTGCTGGACGAGACCCTGGTCATCTGGGGCGGGGAGTTTGGACGAACCAATTACTGCCAGGGAAGGTTCTCGGCCGAAAATTACGGCAGGGACCACCACCCCAGGGCCTTTTCCATATGGATGGCCGGCGGCGGCGTGAAACCGGGCATCACCTACGGTGAAACGGACGAATTCGGCTACAATATCGTTAAAGACCCCGTCCATGTCCATGATTTCCACGCCACCATGCTGCACCTGCTGGGCGTGGACCATGAAAAACTGACCTTCAGGCACCAGGGCAGAAGATACCGGCTCACCGACGTGGCCGGCAACCTGGTCAAGGACATCATGGCCTGACCCTTGTAATTCTTGGTAAACCCCCTATTCGCTCTTTTATGTTATCATCCAAACTGAAGGCCATACTGGGCCAGGTCCTATTTGCCGTCAACGTATTTGTATTGTTTCTGGTGGTGGCGGAAAACCGGGTCCTGATCCCCGACTGGCTGCATGTATTCGGGAGAATGCATCCCCTGCTCTTGCATTTTCCCATTGTCATCATTTTACTGGCCCTGCTGCTGGTCGCCATTCCTGACTTGTTGAAAAACAAGGAGGACAGCCACATGTACGGCACCGACCTTTTGCTGTTGGGCACCCTTACAGCGGGCTTTACCGTTATCGCCGGCCTGCTGCTTTCCCATGAGTCGGGATACGCACAGGAAGCCCTGGTCTGGCACAAATGGACCGGTCTGGGAGTATTCTGGACCGCCTCCCTGCTCTACTACTTTTTGGACAGCCAAAGACACCTGCTCATCAAGGCCGGCTCGGCCTTTCTGGCCCTGGCCGTTGTAGTTTCCGGCCATCTGGGGGCCTCCATTACCCACGGAGACAATTTCATCACCGCCCCGCTACAGCAAAACAATGCGGTTACGGTGAGCCTGGAAGAAGCAGAAGTGTTTGCCCATGTGGTTTATCCCATCCTTGAAAACAAATGCGTCGGCTGCCACAAAGCCTCCAAGCAGAAAGGCGAACTCAGGATGGACAGCCCCGAAAACCTGCTGAAAGGCGGGGAATCAGGGCCGGCCCTGGTACCCCATGACCTGGAAAACAGCCTCATGGCCCAGCGGATCAACCTTCCCGAAGAAAACGAAGAACACATGCCCCCGGAGGGCAAGCCCCAGCTTACCGATGAGGAAAGGGCCATCCTGGAGGCATGGATTAGCAGCGGCGCCATTATTGACAAGAAGGTCCTGGAGCTTCCGGACAGCAGCTCCATTTACAGCCTGGCGGTCGATAAGTTTACGGCTGCCCCCAAAAGCTATGACTTTAAAAAGGTTTCCGATGAAACGGTGGAAGAGCTCAATAATTTTTACCGCAAGGTGCAGCCCCTGGGCCTGGAATCCCCGGCACTCTCGGTCAGCTACTTCGGCAGGGCCAGTTTTGACCCCGAATCCTTAAAAGACCTTGGCCCGGTACACCAGCAGACCGTGTCCATCAACCTGAACAACATGCCCGTAGGGGATGCCGACCTGGAATCCCTGGCCCCTTTTGCCAACCTGGAGAAACTGTACCTTAATTTTGCCTCCATCAAAGGGGATGGGCTGCAACACCTGACGGCCCTTGAAAACCTGAGCCTGCTGTCCCTTTCCGGCAATCCGCTGGATGAAACCGCCGTGGAGCACCTTTCGGAAATGGATCAGCTCAAAAAACTCTTTGTCTGGAACACCGGTCTTTCCGGGGAATCCCTGGAAGAGTTGCAGGCGGCCCTGCCGGGTACCGCCGTTGAAACCGGCACCCAGGTCAGTGGAGAGGTGTTGATGCTCAACCCCCCGGTGATCCGTTTTGACCGGGCCTTCTTCCGGGACCAGCTTACCGTAGAGCTCAGCCATCCCATAGGTGCCACCAGTATATTCTACACCCTGGACGGCTCGGAACCCGACAGCAGCAATTATGAGCTGTACGAAAAACCCCTGGTCATAGATAAAAACCTGACCGTCAAGGCCAGGGCCTTCGCCGAAGGCTGGATCGGCAGCGAAAAAGCCGAGGCGGAATTCATCAGGGCCACCCTGGGTCCTTCCTCCTTTCAGATGAACTACCTGCCCGAGGACCGCTACAAAGGGGACGGTCAGGAAAGCCTCTTTGACCGGAAGAAAGCCATACCGGATGTCTGGAACCTGAACTGGCTGGGCTTTTTCAACAATCCCCTGGAAGTGGAAATGGAGTTTGATCAGCCCACCGACATCAGCAAGCTGGCACTTTCCCTATGGCAAAATCCTGGTGCCCGCTTCTTTCCGCCAGGAGAGGTGCAGCTGTGGACCAGGGAAAGCGAGGCTCAGGAATGGAAGCTCGCCGACACCTACAGGCCGGCCCCCTTGCAGAAGGACGCTCCCTCCCTGCTCCGGCAGGTGGATATCCCCTTCTCTGCCAAAGCGGTAAAGCAGCTCAAACTGCTGGCCAAACCGGTGGACAAACTCCCCGCCTGGCACGGAGCGGCCGGCAGCAAGGCCTGGCTCATGGTAGACGAAGTGGTGATGAATTGAGATATGGGGTGC
>NZ_JABURL010000001.1 GCF_014762705.1 Cyclobacterium sp.
CGAGCTTATTTTGTGGCGATATGTGATGTTTTTGTTTTTCCTCTGATATTTGCTTCCTATTTGTAGTACTGATTGACCCGGGTAGGCTCGTGCAGGTCTTTTCGAGAAAATTTCCTTCCCATTTTTACAGCTACCAGATTTCGGGCCACTTTAATGACGAGTTTATCCAGAATCTTTGTCACACATTCCTGGCTGAATAGTTTTACAATCTTGGCTCTGAATTGTAGAAAAGCATTTTTCCAATTGTATTTATAGGTCAGTTTTCTTTTTGCGATTTTCTTTTTGATTTCCTTGGCAGCAGCCATTCCTGTAAGGGCCACCATATTCATGGCCAATATATGGGCATAAAATTCCTGATAAATCCCTTCCGGTTTCCTGCAGCCGAACTGTTCCACCTTGATCTTAGGTTTCAAATTTTTTATTCCTTCTTCCACACCCCATCTCATTCCATAAAGGACTACTAAGTCCTCAGTACTGAACTTACTTTCTTCCAAATTACTGACCAACAGTTCGGTTTCGCCGGTTTCCAGGACAGCTTTGGTTACCCTTACCTGAATAGGGTTTTTCTTTTTTGAGTTTTCCTGCTCCTTTTTACTGGGCATCCATTCGGTGGTAAAATCCATCCTGCTGTCAGCCATTACCCGTTTGGCAAAATTGGACATCCCTGTGGACATCCGAATGCAAAAGGTCCTTCTATCACAGATCATTCGCTGCACATTGTAAAAATTGCCAAAAAACCTGTCTAGCACCAGCAGATCATCCGGTCTGGATGGGATTTCTGACAAACAGTTATTGAGTAAACCCGATTCACCCGTACTCATTTTTCCGAGTCTTGCCTGAAGGGTAAAGTTGGTATTCACGTCATAAACAAGGAATATCCGTGCTAAGGAAGCTTTTGTACTGTTGGTAAACAATCCGAAACATTCTCGGATCTGTTTGGAAGCGGGTAGGTTTAAAGTACTGCCGTCCCCGGCAAGAATCCGGTATCCCTTCCATCTGGGGGTGGAAAAACTGTCATAAGCTTGGGAAGTGATACTGCAAAGATCGGAAAAGAACTGCCAGTCAATTTTATACCTCGCCTGGGTAAAGGCACTGCCGGTAACAGCCTGCTTACCGAGTTTGGAAAGAACCTTTGAGGATACGAATTCCGAAGATTCTTTAAACATCTTAAGAACAGAAAGTGCGACAGTCTGAAAATCAAGTGGAGATGCCCTGGAAAAATGAGCGGAACCCGAACAGTAAATAGACTGATTTTCAGGAGATTGTATTTTTTCAAAGATTTTTTTTCGGACAATCGCAAGATATATCCGTCGTGTTTTGGTTGGTATTTTGTACCTTCATAGCTATATGTTTTAGAC
>NZ_JABURL010000074.1 GCF_014762705.1 Cyclobacterium sp.
TAATGCGAACAAGTGCAGCATATATGGCATCATCCAATGCTTCCGAGCGGTAATAAAGGATTTCTGTTCTTTCCGGAATAGACAAAACAAAGGCCTCTTTAATGGCAGGCAAAGTCTTTAACTGAACCAGTAATTTTTTGGTCTCTTCCAGGTCCAGGTGAAAATTTAAATCTACCTTCTTTGTTACCTCCGCACTAAAACTTAATAATCTGAATTGTCCCATTTTCTGCTGTTTTTTGCTGTTTATTAATGGAGGTACTTACGCACTTCCAAACTTTACCGGATTGGCCGGTAGTAAAAATTTGTTGGTATGAAGGTAATAGCAATTTTTATTTACCTGGAAAGAATTCGTTCAACTGTGAAAAGTAGTCGGTAAACTTCAGCTATCTGGGGTTAAAAATATCTGTTGGAAGTGGTAAAAAAAATCCGGAAGCTTAGCCTCCGGATTTTTTTGCTTTGTAACCTTCTTGCATTAAATGTTCCAAAACCTTATCTCTTTGATCCCCTTGAATGATTATTTCTCCATCTTTGGTGTTGCCACCTACACCACATTTGGTTTTGAGGGCTTTTCCTAAAGATTTTAAATCATCCTCATTACCAATAAATCCGGTAACAAGGGTCACTTGTTTTCCTCCTCTGGATTTCTTATCCAACATCACTTTTAAATGCTGCTGTTTGGGAGGAAGGGTTTCGGTTGACTCCTGTTCGCCTTCATCGAAGTCAAAATTATCCGCTGTAGAATACACTACTCCATCTCTTTTTTTCCAGTCATTGTCCCTTTTTCTACCCATAAATCAGCTGTTATTTTTTAAATTTCATGGTCCATACAGGCCTTTTGGCACTGTTGACCACGTCTTCTGCAATGCTTCCGCTGAGCAGGTGTAAAAAACCGGTCCTGCCATGAGTGGCCATGGCTATCAGGTCGGCATTTATCTCATCTGCAAATTCAATGATTCCCTCTTCTTCTGTATCCGCATTGTAAATGTCAATCTGAACATTTGTCAGTTTATTGGCTTTTACAAATCCATTGATTTTTTCAAATGAAGATTTTGATTTTTCGAATGAATTTGGTGTATTGATTTTGACTAATCTGATTTCAGCATCCAGAAGCTCTTGAAAATTTTTCAAATGTTTCATTACCTTTTTACTGTCTTCGCTAAAATCACTGGCAAAAACGATCACCTTTAGATCCTCCGCTTTTAGCGCGCTTTTTACGGTTATGACAGGGCATTTGGAATGCCTGACTACCTTTTCTGTATTCGAACCAATCAACAGTTCCTCCAATCCGCTTGAGCCCTTAGACCCCATAATAACCAAATCCGCTTTGACTTCGGTTATTTCGCTGGATATCCCGGCGTATGGATTCCCGAATAAAAGATTGGTGCTGAATTGGTATGGTTTTACGGCATGTTTTTCTTCCAGTTCTTTAAACTGTTTCTTCCTTTTTTCTACCAAATCAACCATATATATCCTGTCAATAAAATTATCCTCCATGTTGATTTCGCCCATGGTATTAAAATGTTGGGCAGTGGGAATTTCAATCACATGAATTAATTTTAATTTACAGGCTGCCTTGGTGGCCAATTCCTGAGCCAGCTGGAAGGCATTTTCCGCTTCTTCCGAAAAATCATAAGGTACTAAAATGCTTTTCATCTTCGCTTCGAGATATTTAAGTTTATGATGGAGGTAAACTACAAAAATCTACCCAAAATAGGTAGTAAATTGCCAAATTGTTTATTTAAAAAATCAGCCAGCCCAATCCAAAAAATAAAACACAGAGAAAGGTTGAAATGGCCATTACTTTCAAATAGGGGTCTAGCTTCTCCGGGGAATCAAATTTTTCCAGTGCCCAACCTGTTTTTAAAATAAAAGGTGTGGCCAACAAATAAAAGAGTCCTCCCCAGGCTTTTTCAATCAGAATGAACACTATTAATAAAAGTAAAGCGGTGGTTAATAATGCCCAATGGTAATTTGTTGCAGCATTTTTACCGATTCTTACAGGAACAGAGCGTTTTCCTGCAGCCTTATCAGATTGTATGTCCCTGATATTGTTGATATTGAGCACTGCTGTACTCAGCAATCCGACGGCAGTAGCCGGCAGCCAAAGGGAAGAATCAAAAGACTGGGTATGGAGGTAAAAGGTACCCATAACACCAAGCCATCCAAAAAAAACAAAAACGGCAATATCGCCAAGTCCCGCATATCCATAAGGCTTGCTGCCTGAAGTATAGGTGATGGCGGCCAAAATAGCCAGGATTCCCATTCCGAAAAATAACAGAAACTTAAAAATGTCTTCTAAAGCGATATACAATAGCCAAACACCACTGAATAATGATAAAATGGCGAAAATAATCATTGCAGACTTCATTTCAGTAAGGGAAATAATGCCTGATTGAACAGCCCTTATCGGGCCTTTTCTGCCTTCGTGGTCTGCTCCGTTGATACTGTCCCCATAATCATTGGCTAGATTTGATAAAATCTGCAACAAAATAGTGGTAAGGGCAGCAAGCAAAAAAACCGGCCATTTGAGACCGGAGGTTTGGAATGCAATGAAACTACCCATCAAAATACTTGATAGGGCCAAAGGCAAAGTTCTTAATCTCATGGCATGAATCCATGCCTGTCTTTTATTTTGCACAGTCAAGGGTTAAAACATAAATTTAAAGGTAAAAAAATAAAATCAGGCAAATTCCCCTGAAAGGGGATTCGCCTGTAATTTGATGTTTTCCAAATCAAGATACTATTACTAAGCTTTGATTAAGGAAATTATTTCTTCATCCATAGGTTTTACGGAAGAAGGGAAGAATTTAACCAATTCACCTTTTTCATTGATAAAATATTTGCAAAAATTCCAGGATGGTTCTGTATTGTTCCATCCATTCAGGTTTTTGTCTGAAAGCCAGCGGTACAAAGGATGTTTATCAACTCCTTTGACAGAAATTTTTTCAAACATGGGAAAAGTAACCCCATAATTTTCAGAACAAAATGTTTTGATGTCTTCATTCGTGCCTGGTTCCTGACCTCCAAAGTTATTTGCCGGGAAAGCCAAAATGGTCATTTGATCCTTGTATGCCTCGTAAAGTTCCTGTAGCTCTGCGTACTGAGGCGTATATCCGCATTTTGAGGCCACATTGACAATCAAAAGCTTTTTTCCTTTGTAGGCAGAAAAATCCACAGGATTACCATCAATATCGTTCATGGTAAAATCATAAAAATTTTCTTGCACATTCATGTTATTTAAGTTTGAAGCCAATCTTATACCACCGTCCGATGGCGTGTACTTTGACTGGCTGGACTGCGGAAATTGGAAAGCCAGTAGCGCTAAAGCGATTAAGTTGAATAATGTTTTCATAGTTACATTTTTTGGGGTACATCTATACCAAGTAAACCCATGCCTGACTTAATTGTTTTGGCTACCTGAGCGGATAAGCCTACTCTAAAAGCCTGGACCTCGGCTTTGGTTTCGCTAAATATAGGAAGTTCTGCATAAAACCGGTTATATTCCTTGGCCAAATCAAATAAATATTGTGTGATAACCGCCGGTGACAGTTCTTCAGCCGCCAGGGCGATTTTATTTTCATAATCTGCCAATAAAAATACCAGACTTTGCTCGGTTTTTTCAAGCTGTTTATAGGCCTGAAACTGGTTAGGGGAATAGTCCAGATCAATTTGGGCTGCTTTCCTCAGGATAGCGGAAATCCGTGCATGGGTATATTGGATAAAAGGTCCTGTGTTGCCCTGAAACTCTATGGATTCCTGGGGGTTAAACAGCATCCGTTTTTTTGGATCTACCTTGAGCAAGAAATATTTTAATGCTCCCAATGCCAGTATTTGATAAAGAGCTTCCGCTTCTTCATGACTGAATCCTTCAATTTTCCCCAGTTCCTGAGTATGTTCCCTGGCCGTTGCCACCATTTCCGCCATGAGGTCATCTGCATCTACCACCGTGCCTTCCCGGGATTTCATTTTTCCAGAGGGAAGGTCTACCATGCCGTAAGACAGATGGTATAATCCATTGCCATATGGCCTGCCCAGTTTACGCAGGATCTTGAACAATACCTCAAAATGATAATCCTGCTCATTTCCTACCACATAAACAGATTTTTCAATCCTATGGTCCTTGTATTTAAGGTCTGCCGTACCCATATCCTGGGTCATGTAAACGGATGTGCCATCAGCCCTTAAAACCAATTTTTCATCCAGTCCCTCATCACTGAGATCAGCCCAGACAGAGCCATTTTCTTTTTTGAAGAAAACACCTTTATTCAAGCCTTCCGCCACGATGTCCTTCCCCAAAAGGTAGGTGTCGGACTCGTAATAGTACTGATCAAAATCAACTCCCATTTTTCGATAGGTCTCTTCAAATCCCTGATAAACCCAACCATTCAATTTCTTCCACAAATCAATGGTAGTTTGATCCCCGGCTTCCCAACGTACCAGCATTTCCTGGGCTTCCTTCATCCAGGGAGCCGTCTTTTTCGCGGCTTCCTGTTCCATTCCGGATAAAGTCAGCTCCTTGACCTGTTTTTTGTATTCCTGGTCAAAAAGTACATAATATTTTCCTACCAGGTGATCCCCTTTCAAACCAGATGATTCCGGTGTCTCTCCATTGCCCAATTTTTCGTAGGCTACCATGGATTTACAAATGTGTATGCCCCGGTCATTGACCAGATTGGATTTAATCACCTCATAACCGTAGGCTTCCAAAATCCGCGCAACAGCAAATCCCAGGAAGTTATTTCTAAGGTGTCCCAGGTGAAGGGGCTTGTTGGTATTGGGGGAACTGTATTCGACCATGACCTTCCTGTTTTTAGGTGGGAATTTGCCATGCCCCTCTATGGTAGCCAATTGTTGAAACAAGTCTAGCCAATAGGTATCAGAAAGAGAGATATTTAAAAATCCTTTCACGACATTGAATGAACTGACAACGGAAAGATTTTCCTGCAAATAAGCCCCTATTTTTTCACCACTAGCCTCAGGGGAGCTTTTTGTGATTTTCAAAAAAGGAAACATTACAAAGGTATAGGTTCCTTCAAACTCTTTTCGGGTTGCTTGCAGGCTTAGGCTATCCGGATCCACTGAATGATCAAAAAGGGCCTGAAATGCACTTGCTATGGCATTTGTAATGGTTTGCTGGATATCCATATTGAGCTTTTTTATTGGAGCGCAAATATAGAACTTTCCAAGGAAAGACGGGAAGGCTCCTGCATTAATTCTGTTGTCGACTAGTAGTTTAGAAAAAGGCTTTCCAATCTATATTAGAAATGGGTGAATGTAAACCCTGACAGGAAACAGGTACATACCAGGTAAGTTTGATGGAGTATAATTGGTTTCAGCAGGTATGGCAATTGGGCTTGCCCCTTTTTACTTAGGGTTGTTTACCGATTTCCAGTCAAATATATTTTTGGCCATCTATCCATGATATTTGCTGGTATACAAGAAAAAACTTATTTTTTACAAGATTTTTATTATAGAATTTATCACTCTTTTGTCCGCAATCCTTTACATATTGGGGTGCTTGATCCACACAATGCTGTGTACTATAAATAAATCATGATTTTTCCAAAATGGATCAAATTTTTAAAATACCAGTTTTAAATGCATTTAAAGCCCTGTTTTTTTATAACAAAAATACATTAAAATTATTTGGCATAGCATTTGGGTAATTATAATTGAAAATAATATTTAAATAGTATTGTTTTCAACCAACTATTATTTAACACTATAAATTTAAAACGTTATTAAAAAGTTATTGTTGTCACTTGC
>NZ_JABURL010000064.1 GCF_014762705.1 Cyclobacterium sp.
ACCTCCACCCCCGAGACAGGAGGGCATGTCTGCCAGTTTCATCATCCTACAGTATCCGTCAAATATCCCGGATTTCAGAAGCAAGCTTCTTTACCAGATCAAGACCGTTTGTCTTTATTTGATGTTTCAAAGGTAACAAAGAAGTTGGTTTAATAAAAATAAAAGAATAAAAATGATTAAATTTTACATTTTATTTATTTTATGGCTCATTTAATTGCATAAAAGACAATCGAGAGGCTGCAAAAAATACTGTTGGTTGTTATTTTTTTAATGGAATAATTAATGAGTTATTTCAAGTCTTTAATATCCTTCAGCATTCGAATCCACCTTACCCCAAAATGTCCTGTAGACAAAATAACTGTACAATAGCACCAGCGGACCTCCAACAGCTACGAAACCCATCATTATTTTTAGCGTCTTGGTGGAAGCAGCTGCATTGTATATCGTAATACTATTTTCCTCAATGGAATTGGACCACAATAGCCTTGGATAGAGTTCAAAAGCAACGATTACCAGCAATAATGCAATGGTAAGACTGGTAAAAATAAATGCCCGGCCATATTGCTGCTTACTCGCAAGTCTTGGTACGTTGGCAATACTCAGAAACACAAGAAGTGGCACCACAAACAAGATTTTATTTTCTAAAAAAACATCCAACAAGTGCTCCAGATAATAAAAGCCATATGCAGTGGTAATGAGGTAAGAAACGATAAAAAAGGCCATTCCTTTTTTCAAGAAACCCTCTACCCTTTGATAGAGTCGTCCCTCGGTTTTCAACAATAGATATATGGCACCATGCATCATAAAAAGAGCCAGACTGCTTGTCCCTACCAGTATAGAAAATGGATTAAGAAATTCGAAGAAACCACGGCCCGTATATTCGAAATTTTCATCAAGCGGCATGCCATTAAGGATATTGCCCAATACCACACCCAGTAAAAAAGCCAGCATGATGCTGGATATGGAATATCCCCAATCCCACATTTTTCTCCACCAGGCCATCTCTTCCATATTTCTGAATTTGATAGAAATTCCCCTGAAAATAATGAATAATAAAAAAAGGATAAATGGGGTATACATGGCAGAAAAAAGCGTTCCATAAAATACAGGAAAACCAGCAAACAAAGTGCCGCCGCCTATTACCAACCACACCTCATTGCCATGCCAGGTAGGGTCAATGGCTTTCAAAGCCGTTTCTCTGCTACTGTTTTTTTTAAAAAACAAATGCCACGCCCCCGCTCCGAAGTCAAAACCATCTAGTATGGCATATCCGGAAAAAAGTCCTCCAACTACTAAAAACCACCAGGTGGGATAATCTATTCCGAGTAAGGTTTCCATTCGATTATTATTTTGAAATTACATTTGAAATTTCATCATTTAAACTGCCCTCATTATAATCAATATCGCTCGTCGGTCCTTTTTTTATGGCTTTGTTCATCAAATAAATAAACAGTAAAAAGAGTATGGTGTAAACGATAAAGAATAAGATCAAAGAAAATAAAACCTGGTTGGCCTGCACACTTTTCGAAAGAGCCTCTGATGTCCTTAACAAACCATAAACTACCCAAGGCTGCCGACCCATCTCAGCGGCAAACCAACCAAACTGATTGGCCAATTGAGGTAATATAGCAGTGAAAACAAAGGTCCACATCAGCCATTTTTTGTCAAATAATTTTCCACGGCTCCACTGCCATAATCCAAAAATGCTCAAGGCAATCAAAAACATTCCTATGGCTACCATCAAATGGTAAAATTGGAAAATAGCATTGACCTGGGAAGGCCTGTCCTCTTCTGGGAAAGCATTGAGGCCCGTTACAGAGGTCTCAAAATCCTGATGCAGCATAAAGGTAAGCCCTGCCGGAATTCTAAGTCCTGTTACTTCTTGCTTTTCCTTATCTACCCATCCAAATAAATAGAGATCGGCAGGTGCTGCTTCCTTAAAATGACCCTCCATGGCGGCCAGCTTAGCCGGTTGGTTTACGGCAACGCTTTCAGCGGAACTATGCCCGGTAAATAATTGAGCCAGGGATGCAACCGCAGCAACTACCAGGGTGATTTTAAAAGCTTTTTCAGACATATTAACAAAACGGCCTTTGATAATGTAATACGCATGTACGCTTAGGATCAAAAAAGCTCCCGCCAGGAAGGCACCAAGCCAGACGTGGGAAAGGCGGTCTACCGACGAAGGATTAAAAACCATGGCCCAAAAATCCACAATTTCTGCTCTTGCACGCATTCCTTCACCAACAATATGGTAACCAGCCGGAGTTTGTTGCCAGGAATTGGCCACTACAATCCATACCGCAGAAAACATAGATCCCAAAAACACAGCCCATGTCGCTAACAGATGCACCCATGGTTTGACCCGGTTCCACCCAAACAATAATACCCCCAGGGCACTGCTTTCCAAAGCAAAGGCAAAAATACCCTCCGCTGCCAGTGCACTACCAAAGATGTCTCCCACATAACGTGAATAGGTAGCCCAGTTGGTGCCAAATTCGAATTCCATGACAATCCCCGTGACCACACCTATGCCAAAGGTGATGGCAAAAATCTTGGTCCAAAACCTGGCCAGCACTTCATACTCCTTTTTTCTTGTACGTAAATAGATGCTTTCAAAAACAACCATTAAAAGTCCTATACCAATACTTAAAGGGGGATAGATATAATGAAATGCTATGGTAAAGGCAAATTGAATACGAGATAAAATTTCAACATCCATGATACATTTATTAATGGGTATGATAATTTCCGCCCTGCACTTTGAAAAGAAAGCATTTCAAAAAGATTCGGACTGTTCTCAAGACTAGTTCAAATATAAGAAGTTAAAGGTGACCCAACTCACATAATAGTTACTTTTAATAATTTGTGTTTTCTCGTTTAATTTCTGCTATTTTACTGATGTAGTTGTATGACGAAGCTTGCAACATTCCCCATTAAAAACCAAAATTTCCATGAATTCTTTACCCAAAAATAATCTTTATATAAAAATCAGTTTAATGTTGCTTTTTATGGTCCAAGCCATGAGCACTTTTGCCCAAAACAAAGAAAAAGTGCCCTGGCAAAGAATCAATGAACAACCTGACACCTGGTATGGAAGTGAAGCAGCGATAAGAATTGCTGAAAACATGCTCTTGCACCAAAAGGATATTGGTGGTTGGTACAAAAACATTGACATGTCCGTGCAGCTCAGTGAGGAAGAAAAAAGTCAACTCAAAAAGGATAAATCATCCAATATGGGTGCCACGCTTGACAATGATGCAGGCTTTATTCAGGTAGCATTTTTATCAAAAGCTTACCGTGAGACAAAGGACCCCCGATTTAGTCAGGCAGTCTTAAAAGCCCTGGACTACATGATGGATGCCCAGTATGAGAATGGGGGCTGGCCTCAATACTATCCCATCAGAAAGGGATATTATGAACACATTACATTTAATGACGGGGCCATGATTCAAGTCATGAAACTGCTCAGGATTGTGGCTGATGGCAAGAAACCCTATGATTTCGTAAATGCGGATCGAAAACGACGGGCCCAAAAAGCCATTGAAAAAGGGCTGGAAATTATTTTGAGAACCCAAATCAAAGTAGATGGAACCCTTACTGCCTGGTGTGCCCAGTATGATAAAGATGACCTCAGCCCGGCGAAGGCCAGGGCCTATGAATTGCCCTCCATCAGCGGCTCAGAAAGTGTGGGTATTGTCAGGTACCTGATGACCATAGAAAACCCTGATCCGAAAGTAGTCAAAGCCATAGAAAGTGCGATAGCCTGGTTTGAAGCAGTGAAACTGGAGGGTATAAAACTGGTGCAGATAGATGATGAAACTTTGCCCAGAGGATACGACCGGGTAGTTGTGGAAGATAAAGATGCAGGACCCTTGTGGGCCAGGTTTTATGAAATTGGCACCAACCGCCCCATGTTTGTGGGCAGGGACAGCATCGTGCGGTATTCACTTGAAGAGATTGAGCATGAAAGGAGGGTAGGGTACAGTTACCTGGGTCCCTATGCTGCCGGGTTACTGGAGAGTGACTATCCCGATTGGAAGCACAGACAGTGAGCATGGGTAAAAGGTTTTCCAGCAGAAAAATCCCTGAAACTTTGCATATCCGGTAGGAAACGGCCCGGACACATAGAATAAATATATTGGGCAAGGCCAATCTGAAAACCGACAGTGAACTGGTCCATTTGTTTTGGTCAATAAAATCCTGTAGAATTCCTATAGATGCAACAATTTTTAAGCCATATTCCTACCCGGGTGTATCCATTGATCATCCTCATCCACACATCCCTTGCATTTCCAGGATTACTCCATATTCCCATCTGTTTTTTCTGCTTATTAATTTCGACAGAAAAAATATTCGTATTTCATTTTTTATTACTAAAAAACGTTTTTATTACCTAATTGTTAATTTAAATTAATATTAATTATTTTATTGGTAAATATCTTTAATTTTCATTGAATATTATATAATTTTGAATTTAATCCTAAAACGCACAGCAACATGAAAAAGGATATTGGATTTTTGATCGATATGGATGGGGTAATTTATCGTGGAGGTGAATTAATACCCGGAGCGAAAGAATTTATTCAGAAACTCATCAGGGAGAATTATCCCTTTTTGTTTCTTACCAATAACAGTCAGAGAAACTGCAGGGATGTGGTGGCCAAACTGCATAGAATGGGCATAGACGTGCAGGAAAAACATATTTTCACTTGTGCCATTGCCACAGCCAGGTATTTGGCTTCACAGAAGCCCGGAGGCACGGCCTATGTTATTGGTGAAGGGGGGTTATTGACGGCCTTGCATCAGAATGGATATTCAATTGTGGACGATGAGCCAGATTATGTTGTGATCGGTGAGGGCAGGACCATCATGCTCGAATCAGTAGACAAAGCCATCAACATGGTCATGAACGGCTCCAAATTAATAGCCACCAATCTGGACCCCTATTGTCCCAGCTCCAACAATTCCATTCGTTCGGGATGTGGTGCATTTGTTTCCATGATCGAATTGGCGACTGGTAAAAAAGCCTTTAGTGCAGGCAAACCCAGCCCTGTGATGATGCGGATCGCCAAAGCAGAGTTGGAAACCAGAACAGCCAATACCATCATGATTGGAGACACCATGGAAACAGATATCCTGGGGGGTGTACAGATGGGATTCAGGACCGTGCTCACCCTCACAGGCTCCACCAAAAGAGCGGAGCTTCCTGAATTCGCCTATGGCCCGGACCATATTATTGACAGCATCAATGATTTGATGAACCCTGAAATTTTTGACAGGATCGTTGATGGGGAAATGGTTTTAAGCCAATGATAAAGCCGTTTATTTTTTATTGATTTTTGCCTTATTCAGGGCATATGCGGGTGAATTTTCAAATACCGGGAACTGGGTTTCCGGTATTTTTATTTCTCAATACCTGGAAATTGCAGTTACTCATTGAGTTTAATTTTCACTATACTTATCCCTGTAAAAAAACAGGAATTGAAAGGAATGGCAAGGGTCAATGAAATGACTAATAGATAGAAGAATTTTCTGGCCTTCGACAGGCTGACTTTTTAGACGGATTTTTTTCAGTCCGAGAAGCTGCCTTTTTAGGCTGAGTTTATTTCAGCCCGACAGGCTCAGGCACCGCAGGCACAATAGGGACCCGGTTGAAAAAAATTTAGAGAAGCACCAAATTCTTTGAGCTATTTGCGCATTC
>NZ_JABURL010000031.1 GCF_014762705.1 Cyclobacterium sp.
ATCGTCGGCAGCGGCAGATGTGTATAATAGACATATAACATACTCCAAAAAGGTAAAAAAATACGTTCAATCAGAATATTATTAAAAATTGCTTTTCCCACATGGATCAAGGCCTCACCATAAGCGTTCTGCTTGCCCTTCCCGCAAGGTCAATTGCCCTGATCTTTACAGGACCTTCCATCTCAATTGGGCCCTGATATAAATTAGAATTTTCATCAGGCTCGCTATTATCTGTAGTGTACCTGATTTCTAAGCCAGGGAAATTGGTATTGGCATGCAACTTTCCATCAATTATTTTTACCCCGGGAGGGGCGATTCTATAGGCATATCCTCCGTTCCAGTGAGCCAATTTAGGATATTCTCTCGCTGCAATGGTACCGGCAAACCGATTCCAGCCTTTTTCTATTTCCCTATCCATTATGGCCAGGTCTTCTTCCTGTTCCCAATTCCGCGCTCTGGCCCAGGCACTTTCGGCAAAGCCCAGTAATTTGGGAAAAATGTAATATTCGGCCATATCTCCTCCTTTTACGGTCTCTCCCCATAGCTGGGCTTCCAGACCAATGATATTGTCCTTTGCCTCCGGATTTATCCGAACCATGTCCTTGAAATCCTCTTCCCTATCCAATAACTTGCCCATGCCCGATTTGTAGGTGGTTTTGAACCAATCGAATGGAGCAAAGGCCCAGGCATTTTTCGTATTGACAAATCCTGCCCAATACAATCCCGGTTCGGCTGGATCATTTGAATAGGCCAGGTCAAAGTAAAAATTGGACACATTGCAAAGCACCACTTCATAACCCTGATTGGCCAGTTGGTAACCCAAGTCCGGGTAATCAAACATGTTGTTCCATATATAAGGTATGACCTTCCTTCCTACAAATTCCGGATTGGGCCGCAAGGTGCCTGTTTCATCCCTTTTCAATGCCATTTCCTCCCATACATGGACTTCCAGGTCACGCTTTTCCAATCGCTTCAATAATTCACGAAAGAAAAAAGCCTGTAGGTTATCCATATCTCCTATAACAGGCAATTCGTCAAGCAACAATTCCGCATTGGGTGAATCTCCCGGAGATTCCTCCAACAACTCCTCCACCATAGGAGATTGTGTCCAGGAGCCTACAGGCACTTCATCTCCCCCAGCATGCATTTTTTTCATTTCCAGACCAGCATCAGCATACATTGCAGCCAATTCATCTACTACCTTTTCATAAAAGCGATAGGTAGATTCCCGCACTACGCTGACCACATTATCCTTATAGGCCTGGGCGGAAAGATACTCAGATTGGTCAGCCGGGTCGATCAAGCGGTATTCCTCTGCAGCAACCTCATCCCCCGCTTCCATGAATTTCAAATACCTGGCCTCCATGGACTTGATGGCCGCACGGGCATGTCCCGGGAAATTTAACTCCGGAATGATCGTAATGTGCCGGTCCCTGGCGTATTTGAGGATGTCTATAAACTCCTCACGGGTATAAAATCCGCTGCCATGACTGCCTTTGCCGTAGGCTTCCGGACCGGAACCATATCCCGGATGCAGGGCTGCCGCATCCATTCCAGCCACATGCTGCCGCTGTGCGCCCACTGTTGTCAATTCGGGTAAACCCGGAATTTCTACCCGCCAACCCTCATCTTCAGAGGTATAAAACAGGAAGTGGTTCAACTTGTAATGGGCCATCATATCCAATGCCTTTTTGATGGTTTCCTTTGTTTGAAAATTCCTGGCGACATCCACATGTAAACTTCTGAATCCAAACCGTGGAACGTCCTCAATATAAATGAAAGGCACTTCTACAGCTGATGTGTCACTCAGGTAAACCTCCGGTCCCATCAGTGCCAGCAGGCTTTGCACACCGTAAAAGACCCCTGCGGCATCTCCTCCGGTAATAGAAATGCCCTCCCCGTCAATCTCCAGTCGGTAGGCTTCTTTTTGTTTGCCATCCACCCTGATATCAGACAGGCTAAGGTAAATCGCAGCATTTGCACCATTTGCCGCATTACTACCAAGGTTTACTCCTGTAAGACTTTCCAGTTTTTCATTCAGGTAGCCTGCTTCATTTTCAAGTCCCTCCTGATAGGCAATGGTCATTCCGGCTTCAATTTCAAATACCCCATCCCTTTTTTCCAACTGGTAAGGGGAAGGGATTATGGGTAATAGCTCCGACGAAATGAGGGGTTCCCTCTTATCATTGGCTTCAAATTGGCTGGCCGGGCTGTAGGGAATTTCCTCATCCATGGCACCCCGGAGCAACTGTTCTTTCCTTTCAAAGGGTCTTACCTCCCAATTGCTTACAGGGATGGTAGCCAGCTCCTGATCCTCCTGGCCATAAAATACCATGTATAAACCCATCGGTGCATCGGTCTCTTTGATGACACCTTCAATTCCCGTGTAATTGATTTCCAGTTGTTCCCCGGCACCCAGATAAAAACCATCCCTGGGACTAAGCTTATACCAATCTCCATTGATGTGCGTAATATCTGCCTGGGTACTACTTACAATCCTTCTTGGAGACATGTTGAAAAACAGGGCCCAACCCTCATCTCTCAAAGCATCTCCCCCTTTATTTTCCATGATAAAGCGTGCTTCAAACTGCCCTTCCTCTTCAACAAAGTTACTGACCAACTCCCATTCCAAATGAAGCTGTTCTACCCTGTTTTGCCAGGAAGTCTCTTGCTGGCAGCTGTTAAAAAAAATAATAATGGAGAGAAACAGAAAGTAAGTATTCCTTTTATTCATAATTCAAAAGATTTAAATAGCCTTATTATTACCTCTGAAGGTATTAAATTGACTATTAAAAACACATAATTTTATTCTATGAAGCCTACGATTTCCCGATTGATATCCCTGGATGCCTTAAGAGGGTTTACCATTGCAGCCATGATTCTGGTTAATTATCCCGGGTCCTGGAGCCATGTATACCCCCCACTCCTTCATGCCTCCTGGAATGGTCTTACCATGACGGATTTCATTTATCCCTTTTTTCTTTTCATTGTCGGTGTCTCCATTGCCTTTGCCTATACCAAAAGACTTCAAGGGGGTTTTTCCAAGAATGAAATGTATAAAAAAATACTGGTTCGATCCCTGAAAATTTTCCTTGTAGGTGTATTTCTTAACCTCATTCCTGATTTTGATTTTTCTGACATGCGTATTGCCGGGGTATTGCAGCGTATTGCTGTTGTGTTTTTGGTTTGTGCCTTTCTTTTCCTGAACACAGACTGGAAAAAGCAAGCCTACCTGGCGGGCAGCTTGTTGTTCTTTTACTGGCTTGCCATGACCTTAATTCCCACTCCGGACGAGGGAGTAGTCATGCTTGAACCCGGCAGAAATCTGGCAGCCTGGATTGACCGCATCCTCCTGCCCGGAAAAATGTGGGAGGGGACCTGGGATCCTGAAGGTCTATTCAGCACCCTCCCTGCGATCGTAACCGGCATTCTAGGCTTGTTGGCAGGAAAAATACTTCTCGAGGGAAATAACGGAAATCTAAAAGCCAACTACCTGATGGCCATTGGCCTTCCTTTGGTATTGCTGGGTTTACTCTGGGCGCAGGTTTTCCCTATCAATAAACACCTCTGGACCAGCTCCTTTACCTTGATTACCGGTGGAACAGCATTTATTGCATTGGGGGCATGCTATTTTCTGGTAGACATTCTGGGCAAACAAAAAGGCACCAGCGTGGGCATCATCTTTGGAGCCAATGCCATTACTGTCTATGTGCTGGCCGATGTGTTGTCATTGGTGTTTTATTATATAGGGTTTGGGGGACAGTCTCTGAACATGCACTTTATGGATGGAATCACTGGCATAGGCATCTCCTCCAAACTGGCCAGCCTCCTTTATGCCCTTTTATTTGTAGGCATTAATTTTATACCTGCTTATTTGCTGTACAAAAGAAAAATATTCATCAAACTTTGAATTCATGTTTACCTTCCGCCTTTCATCAACATTTCTAATAGCTGTTTTTTACTGCTCCACTCTGGGTTTATTGGCGCAAACAGGCAGTCAGCACGAGCCGGTAAGGTATATCGGGGGAAACAGCATTGACCCTGACCGGCACGAAGGCCGGTTGCGGTATGCCATTGGGGTGGAAAGCAGGCAAACCTTACGCGTAAACAGGTCACATCCGGAACTCGCCGATGGCCATGGGTGGACCTATAACCATGCCTCCAACCTTGCCTACTGGGAGGGGAAATTTTACCAGCAGTACCTGAGCAACCCGGTAGATGAACACATCGCTCCGGGCCAGACTTTGATGATAACATCAGAAGACGGCAGGCGCTGGTCAGCTCCCAAGCTAATATTCCCTCCCTATCCGGCACCGGAAGGTACAAAAATCCCGGAGGGTTACGATGGATATATGATGCATCAGCGTATGGGCTTTTATACCAGTAAAAGCGGAAAACTACTTACCCTGGCTTTTTACGGACATACAGAGGATCCTTTTGAGGAGGGGGGTATCGGCCGGGTAGTCAGGGAAATTAAAAAAGATGGTAGTTTAGGCCCCATTTACTTTATCCGGTACAGCAGCCATACCGATTGGGATGAAAGCAACACTGCTTTCCCTTTTTACCAATCCTCTCCCGACAATGGGTTCATTGCAGCTTGCGAGGAATTGCTGGCCAACACCCTCATGACACTTCAGTGGAGGGATGAAGACAATGGCCTGGATGGCTTCTATAACGGGGATAGGAACGGGTCGGCTTTCTCATTTTTTACCAGAAAAGATGGTAAAACTGTCGGATTGTGGAAACGCTCCATGACTGCGCTGTCAGCTGACGGAGGCGAGAACTTTACCACCTCCGTAAAAGTGCCTACCCTTACCATGGCTGGCGGCAAAGTCTGGGGTCAGCAAACCCGGGATGGCCGCTTTGCCATGGTATATAATCCCATAGATATTGACGAATACCGCTATCCACTGACTGTCATCAGTTCAGACGATGGGATCATATTTGACGATATGGTGCTGGTACAGGGAGAAGTCCCGCCCAGAAGATTCTATGGCAGGTGGAAGGATTTCGGACCTTGCTATGTGCGGGGAATTGTTCCGGGAAACGGCAGGCCAGCCGGAGGGGACATGTGGCTTACCTACAGCATGAATAAGGAAGACATGTGGGTCAGCCGTGTCCCCACCCCTATCCGCCATACCTTCTATGGCCCGGTGGATGACGATTTTGACCAATTGAAAGAATTCGGCGCAGTACCTGACTGGAACATCTATGCTCCGCTATGGGCTCCGGTAAACCTTGTAAATGATCCTGTAGGTCCTGGTCTGTCGCTTGAGCTGAAAGATGAGGATCCCTACGATTATGCCCGGGCCATAAGGGTTTTTAAAGAGTCCAAAGAAATCAATGTAGAATGGACAGTAATGGTCGCTCCGGAAAATGCAGGATTGCTGGAAATGGATGTGGTGGACCAGTTTGGCAACCGGCCCATCCGAATTAAAATCAGCCCTGAAAATCAATTAACCTATATGGCAGGCCACATTGAAAAAAATATGGGAGAAATAAAAGCCGGTACCTGGCAAACCATCAGGATTGAAATCGACGCCCAGCCCTTTGGTTCATATAATTTGTACCGGAACGGGGAGTTGGTAGCAGAAAAAATCCCGCTGACCGAGGCAGTCAAATCGGTAGAAAGGATTTCCTTTCGGACAGGTCCTTACCGGAACCTTCCCAACAGAAAAACGCCCAATGAAGATCCTGTTCCTCCATTGCCCGGGGCAGATGAAAAAGAGGCTTTGGGATTGTTTTATATTGACAATGTGAAAGTTTCAAATTAACCTTCCCAGAAAGCAAATCAGTACTTCAAAGGAAAGTATTGTAAGGTTTTGACCATTTCATTCCGCTGATACCAGTCGTTAAAAACAAATTCTACCTGATCAAACACCTGTTCTCCAAAAAAATAATCTTTAAACTGCTCCAGGATGTCTAAAATCTTGTCCGGTTGATTTACTTTTTGCTGAAACCGGATCACCGTACTGTGCGCCGTGATCAATTTATATCTTTTATCCAGAGATTGTTCTAAATGAGTAGTTGCAAAGGCAGCCCGCAGGTTTTCCCTGCAATGTTCCAGTTCACTGTTGACCGGAAAACCCCGAATCAGGAGACAGGAAGGGGAAGCCATGACTCCGTCAAACCTGATTTGGATTTTTCTGACAGGATTCAGGGCCTTGCGGATAAGTGAAATGTAACCAGACAGGTCCAGGGATTCCCTGTTAAATCCAGGGTAACAGGAAATTATCGGCATGATGGTCAGGTGGATATCAGCGGGGGGATAGAAATATTGATCCGGATCCGTGGTTTTCACGGCTGTTATAAACCTACCAAAGCTTGCTTTTAATTTTTCGTCAGGCCGTATCAACAGGGTCAATCCCCTCCTGTTATCCTTTGGATCCTGCAAGGCGGTGTCATAAGAAAACCCCTCCCTCGCAATATGCTTTAGGGTTTCTTCATGAAATTGGCTGTAATGTGCCTGAAGTGCCGTCAATCCTCTTCCCCGTCAAACTTTCTGAAAACCAGCTGTAGCAATTCCTGCACTTCCTCAGATTGCACATCCCAATTAAGCGTATGCACGAAACTCTGGTTCAGCAAATTCACTGCATCAAAAAAACTATCTGCTGCATTGAGTTCATCCATGGTCTGATCCAGCAAATCCTGATTTCCCTGAAAAAGTCTCTTGGTAAACATGATGCGTTGATTGATGCCCATTCCTTCTCTCAGGTGACCTATACTTCCTTTCATATAGGTGTACTCTTCTGCTTCAAATTTTGCCCATGCCAATGCAGGGTCAATTTCGGTAAGGCCTTCATTCAGGGGTTCATCCAACTCTCCTTTGGAAAGCGATTCATCTTCAGGCTGTTCATTTTCCGGGGAATTGTCTTCCACATCGGATATTGATTCCTGCGTATCTTCTTCCCAGGGAGCTACAGTTTTTTTCGTCCACAATTGTTCCCAATCAATCGGCAACTGCTCATCCAGGGGTTTGAGCAGGTTTTCGGCCGAATCCAACGTCGACCGGTTGTTTTCAAATGCATCTTCCAATTCCTGAACCCATCCTGAGCCTTCCCGGTGATCTTCCAAAGAAGCCGCTACTGGTCGCCAGACAGTTACATGCCATTTGATGTATTTTTCCAGGTCCTTGAAATAACCGGGCGGCTTGGCTGCTGCGCCTGTCCACTCCTGCTCAAAATAACTTACCGGATCTGCTGCTAATTGTAAGGTCAGTTTTACTGCCCTATTCAGCAGAGGCTCAAAATCTTCCTTTTGGATTTTGATGGCCCTGGACAATGCATTCATAAATTGAGTCAAGGCCTCCCCTACGTTATGGTCCCTGAAATCAAAATAAGGATTTTGGGCCATGGCCTCCAACTGTTGCTGCCAATTATCAAAAAGAATTTTGATCAGCATTAAATTCAATTGCCTGGATTGCGTGAGCTGAGTAATTTCCTGACCACTCATGTATCGCTTCTGGGCAAAATATTCCTCACATAATTTTTTGGAAAAGTCTTCCGAATACCCGTCTGCGTATGCTTGATTTAAAATCCTTTGAATTGCCATCTGACTTGTTTTTTCCGTTAAAAGTAAAAGTAAAGTTAGGCATTTTATCCTTAATGTAAACAGGGATTTCCTGTTCCCATACCCTTAATCCCAACCCTTAATTTTCATAAATAAGAAGAAAACCCTTAATTTCGTCAAATGAAGGCCGGAAAATGAATGATGGTCTCAATCCTTTCTTTCAGAAGGTGAAATGAATGGCCTCACGATGATCGTTTAACAAAAAAATGTTTTTAGAACCTCCATTAGGAAACCAAAATTATTCCGGCAAAAAAGGCCAGATAGAAGTCATTTGTGGTTCTATGTTTTCCGGAAAAACAGAGGAGCTGATCAGGAGATTAAACCGCGCTATTATTGCACGCCAAAAGGTGGAAATTTTTAAACCCACGGTAGACAAAAGATATGATGAAAAAAATGTGGTATCTCACAATGAAAGTATTATCCGTTCCACTCCGGTTCAGTTTGCGAATGACATTCTTTTATTGGCAGACAATTGCGATGTGGTGGGCATTGATGAGGTCCAGTTTTTTGACGAACAGATTGTTCAGGTGGCAGAAAAGCTGGCCCGTTCCGGTGTCAGGGTAATTTTGGCAGGACTGGACATGGACTTCGAAGGCAAGCCTTTTGAACCCATGCCACAACTTCTGGCCATTGCGGAATATGTGACCAAGGTACATGCCATTTGCATGAAATGTGGAGACCTCGCCTCCTTCAGTTACCGACTGACAGCTGAAAAGTCGAAGGTGGTACTGGGAGAAAAAGAAAGCTATGAAGCCAGATGCAGGCGGTGTTTCTATGATGACCAGGCATAAAACAGGGAATACATGCTTAAAAAAACCGCCGGCATAGTTATCAATTATACCAAATTCAGGGAAACCTCTATTATCACCAAGATTTTTACCCGTGACCTGGGGCTTAAGACTTACCTGATAAATGGTGTAAGAAGCGATAAATCCAAAACCAAAATGGCCCATTTCCAACCGTTGACCTTGTTGGATCTGGTGGTATATGAAAAAGAAAACGCCAATATCAACAGGCTTTCAGAAGTAAAACTCGCCAGGGCTTTTCACCGGATTCCATTTGATTTTTACCGGTCTGGAATAAGTATGTTTATAGGAGAGGTTCTGGGAAAGATCATTTTCGACAATTACCAGAACGAGCAGTTTTTTGATTTCCTGTTTGAGGAAATTTCGGCCTTGGACAGTGAAAATTTTCAGCCAGGCTTGTTTATCTTACTTTTCTTGATGAAAACTTCCCGGTTCCTGGGCTTTGAGCCCAGCGATGCAGCTGACTTCTATCTACAGCTGCCCCTGAACCAGTCCGGCAAGACATATGAAGACAAAAAAAGCTACCTGGACCGGCTCATGCTTTCAACTACAGATACCTTACCAACTATTCCCGGAAAAATAAAAAGTACGCTGATGGATGACTGGCTCCTTTTTTACAAAATCCATATGGAAGGTTTCGGCGAGGTCAAATCACTGGCTGTACTAAGGACCATGACAGGTTAAGTGCCTGTTTCCTTTTCTCTGTCTTTTATTTGGGCCAGTTATCAAGGGGCCAGGATTCTTTTAAAAAACAAGCCTACTATCCTCAGGGCAATTTTTAGGCAATCGGCTTTTAAAATTTTGATGGTATTTAAATTTATCCTAAAAAAAATTACCTTGCAGCAAATTACCAGTCAATGAGCGAAATATTATTTGATGAAATCCCTTCTCTTGATCTGGCTGACTTTGTTTCCGGCGACCGGGATAAAAAAGCGGCATTTGTAAGGAACTTGGGGGATGCCTATGAAAATATTGGCTTTGTAGCCATCAAAAACCACGGCCTTCACCAGGCCATGCAAGATGAGTTGTATGCGGCCATCCAAAAATTCTTTTCTTTACCTGATGAGGTGAAAGCCAAATATGAAAAGCCGGAAATTGGCTTCCAGAGAGGATATACCGGCAAAGGGAAGGAACATGCCAAGGGTAGAAATACAGGCGACCTGAAGGAATTTTACCATGTTGGTCAGGCCATGGATCACATTCCCAATGATGATGCAGTAAATGAAGATTACCCGCACAACGTATGGCCTGCAGAAGTGCCTGGGTTTCGGGAAGTATCTTTACAGGTTTTCAGCACCATTGAAGAAGCAGGAAAGCTAATGCTCCGTGCCATAGCTTTGAACCTTGGACTGGAAGAGACCTATTTTGATGATAAGGTTACTTACGGCAACTCTATTTTACGTTCCATTCACTACTTTCCTATAGAAAACCCCGATCAGGTCCCGGCAGATGCCGTAAGGGCAGCCGAGCACGGAGACATCAACCTCATTACCCTACTGATGGGGGCCAGTGCCGATGGGCTTCAGGTTTTGAGAAGAGACGGCAAATGGATCCCTATTACTGCCCTCCCGGACCAATTGGTGGTCAATGTCGGCGACATGCTGGAGCGATTGACCAATAAAAAACTTAAATCCACGATTCACAGGGTAGTTAATCCTCCCCGTGAAAAAATGAACAGTAGCAGGTATTCCATTCCTTTTTTTCTGCATCCCAGATCTGAGATGGATCTGAGTTGCCTGGAAAATTGCATCAGTGCTGATTTTCCCAAATCCTTTGAAGATTGCACGGCCGGAGAGTTTTTGGAAGAAAGGCTAAAAGAATTGGGTTTGAAAAAATAACATATTTTTATGGCAACCATCAGGAGGGTACGGTATTACATTTATCTGAAAGATGTACTCGTGCTTTCCCTTACTGCTTTTGGCGGGCCCCAGGTATTCCTGGCCATGGTCATTAACATGATGGTAAAAAAGAGAGGCTATATATCGGAACAGGATCTGATAGAACTGAATGCGCTGTGCCTGGTGCTTCCGGGCCCTACTTCTACCCAAACCATATCAGCTATAGGATTCAAAATAGGCGGACCTACCCTTGCCTATCTTTCGCTTTTGGTCTGGATTTGTCCAGCCACCTGTCTGATGATAGCTACTGCATTTTTAATCGAGTACCTGCAGGCAAACACTGAAGGAGCCCTGGGGTTCGCCAGATTTATTCAACCCATGGCCATAGGCTACATCATCTATGCTTCGCAAATCACCATAAAAAAAATGATCCATACTGTTGAAGCGGCTTTGCTCATGATGATTGCGGCATTTGTCGCATTTTTTTATAATTCACCATTCATTTTCCCAATCATGTTGGCCATAGGAGGCCTGATCACCACACACAATTACAACAAGCAACCCGTCATTACAGAAAAATCAAAAATTAAAATATCCTGGAGAAACTTCATCTTATGGGCCGGGGTACTGATCGCGGCTGCAGTCTTGGGGCACTACACCCGATTATTGCCAGTCAGGCTTTTTGAAAACTTTTACCGAAACGGAAGCCTGATTTTTGGCGGAGGTCAGGTATTGGTGCCTTATCTCTATACCGAATTTGTAGAGTTTAAAAATTACCTGACCTCGGAAGAATTTCTTACCGGATATGCCATCTCTCAAAGTATTCCGGGACCAACATTCAGTATCAGCTCCTACATTGGAGCCCTATCCATGCGAGACATGGGTGCTACAGGCATGATTACAGGTGGGTTGATAGCTGCAGCAGGAATTTTTCTTCCCGGGACATTCCTTATATTTTTTATCATTCGTTTTTGGGATGAGCTTAAAAAATACCGGCCGGTAAGGGCAGCTTTGGAAGGAATCAACGCTGTAAGTTGTGGCATGTTGATTGCAGCCGCATACCTGCTTTTCGAACCTCTGGATAACAACCTTTTTAATATCATGGCCATAATTGGTACCTTTGCTCTATTGCAATTCAGCAAAATCCCCTCTCCTTTGATCATTGTAATGGGGGTATTGGCCGGGATTTCCTATCAATGGATTGTCAGCTGAAATCCATTGGACAGCAGGCCTACCCGATAAATCCTATTCATCTTTTATTTTTATACTTATCTTTCTATTACCAGGGTAGTTCTAGTGGTTTGGCATTTGGTATTTGAGACGCACAATTGTCATTGAGATTTATTTAAAAAGATCCAATCGCTAAAATTTACAATAGGTGGAAAGAGCGGATCGGATAAAATTGATTTCCAAACAAGTGCTATTATCCTTGCTTTATTTTTTGATTACTAAAAAAACACCTCCCAAATCCTTTAAAACCTGTTTTTCTACCTGATACCGGTATCTCCAAGACAATCTATGCCACTGAATCTGTTGAATATTAATTTACTGGTACAAAAAGAAACTTATTTTTATTAATTTTTAGTATTTTTTTTAAAAACAGGTTTAATTTTTAACCAAAAAAAAGAAGGATCCTGTAAGGATCCTTCATATTGGGTTTATTTTAAACTGACTAACAGCTATAATATTTTGGAAAATGGACGATTTTGCTTTTTAAAATCCCCCAAATTCTCTTAAACCTAATAAAAATGTGTCACATAGCAATAAAAACGGATAAAAAATTTGAATATATTCTCAAAATAAAATCAGTCCCTGCCATACTTATTGGGACAATCAGGATAAAATACCAGTGAAAAGCATTCACACAAAATCATTTGCGCAGTTTCGGTTTATTCGGAAAACAATAAAATTACTTTGTTCTATTATTTTTCTAAAATTTAATTTTTTGTAAATTACAATTAATGATGGGAATCCGATAATATACATCTAAAATTTGTAAGCAAATAAAGTTTGTAAATAACACCTTGATCTAATGTAAACTAAAATTATTTATGGCCTTTGGCAATCAATTTAAAAGATTCCTTTTTAGGTTCAGCCTGGTGCCTCCCCATAAATGGAGACCTGCGGCTACAGTTTTAGTAGCTGCGATTTTCGGGTTAGGAATTTACCTGTTAAAACTGAGCAACGCTGCCTCCTATTTGTCGGATGATCCTCAGGCCTGTGTCAACTGTCATATCATGACACCGCAATACATTACATGGAACCATAGTTCTCATCGGGAAGTGGCCCATTGCAATGACTGCCATGTGCCCCATAACAATGTTTTTAACAAGTATTTTTTCAAAGCCAAAGATGGGTTGTACCATGCCTCTATCTTTACCATGCGGGCAGAACCGGAAGTGATCAAAGCACTTGGCCCCTCTATCAGGGTCATACAGAACAATTGTATCCGCTGCCATGAGGACCAGGTTACGGATGCCAAAATGATTGGTTTTGTAGAAAGTCACCAGGAAAAAAGAACGAACAGAACCTGTTGGGAATGTCATAGGGAAGTACCCCATGGAAGAGTGAAAAGCCTTTCCGCCACCGGTCATCAAATTGAGCCTATCCGGGCCCATGCACCGGCAGATCTGGAAATAATTCCAAAATGGCTGAAAGAAAGCATGGAACAAAAAAATGAACAAAAATAAATGCTCAGGTTATGAAAAATTGGATGCTTTTTGGAATTACTGCTATCATTGTTTTTCTTTTGGCCATGTTGGCTTACACCATCATGGACAGAAAAACCGAAGCCCGCTTTGCTTACCAACCCAAAGTGAAAATTGAAGGTATTGAACCCAGAGATTCTGTATGGGGATTGAATTATCCCCGGCAATACCAATCCTATCAAAAAACAGCAGACACCACCTTTAGTAGCATGTACAATACCAGTGGCAATAAAGATGTATTGAAGGAAAATCCGGAAATGGTTATTTTATGGGCCGGTTATGGTTTCAGTAAAGATTATTCCCACCCAAGAGGTCATGCCTATGCAGTAGACGATATTCACCGAACGCTCAGGACTGGTGCTCCCATGGAAGCCGGAGAAGGTCCCATGCCCAGTACCTGCTGGACATGTAAAAGTCCCGATGTGCCCAGGTTGATGAGCGAAGTCGGGGTTACTGAATATTACAGTAAAAAGTGGTCGGATTTTGGCGCTGAGGTAATCAATCCTATAGGTTGTGCAGATTGTCACAATCCGGAAACCATGAACCTGACCATTACCCGGCCTGCGCTTATAGAAGCCTATGAGGCCATGGGAAAAGACATCAACCAGGCCTCCCATCAGGAAATGCGTTCTTTGGTCTGCGCCCAATGCCACGTGGAATACTATTTCGACAAGTCCATCCCGGGAAAAGAAAATGCCCAATACCTGACCTTCCCCTGGAAAGATGGAATGGATGTGGAATCAGTGGAGGAATATTATGACAATATTGATTTTGCAGACTGGACGCATCCCCTGAGCAAAGCAAAAATGATCAAAGCCCAGCACCCAGATTATGAAATTTATTCTTTGGGAGTACATGCCAAAAGAGGCGTTTCCTGCGCAGATTGCCACATGCCCTACAAATCAGAAGGGGGACAAAAATTTACCGATCACCATATTGGCTCTCCTTTAAGCAATGTTGAAAATTCCTGCTTTGTCTGCCACAGGGAAAAGGAATCAGACCTGGTAACAGATGTTTATGAACGGCAGAGAAAAATAAAAGCTGGTACCTCCAAGTTGCAAAGACTGATCGCCATGGCCCACATTGAAGCAGCTAAAGCATGGGAACTGGGAGCCACGGAAGGGGATATGCAAAATATACTACAGGGTATTCGACATGCCCAATGGCGCTGGGACTATTCCGTAGCCTCTCATGGGGCAGCCTTTCATGCCCCTCTTGAAACCAGCAGCATCGTCACCTCCGCCACGGGCATCATACAGGATACCAGAATCGAACTGGCCAGACTACTGGCAAGTATGGGCTTCAACCAACGAGTAGACATGCCGGATTTTACCGACAAAGATGCGCTGCAAGCGTACATCGGCCTGGATATAGCCAAAGAAGAGGCAGCCAAAGAAACATTTTTGGAACAAGTGGTGCCCAAATGGTTGAAAGAAGGCAAAGAAAGGGAAGCTAAAAAAGAGGTGGAAACCATTAGCTCCCGATAAAAAAACACTCCAGAAACTACAATAACCATAAACTTACGGCACTTTAACAAAAGAAAGCAGCTGCCTGATTTTACATGATTTAAAACCTACACCATGAAAAAACCTTTGATTTTTTTATTCGGAATTTCCTTTTTGATGGTTTTCCAACCCTTATTTGCACAGTTTAACCTGGATGGGCAATTGATACAGCGTAGTGAATTCAGAAACGGATTCAGCAGGCTGATTTCCGAGGGACAATCGCCGGCCGGATTTATTGCCCAAAGAGCCAGGCTACAGGCCAGCTACCAGTCGGATCCGGTGGATTTTTACATGAGCATACAGGACATCAGGATCTGGGGCAACACCCCACAGGTAAAACTTTCGGACACCTTTCTTTCCGTCCACGAGGCTTATGCAGAATTGCCCATCGGTGATAACTGGAAGATTAAATTAGGTAGACAAGAACTCAATTATGACAATTTCAGGTTTTTGGGAAACCTGGATTGGGCCCTGCAGGGAAGGGCGCATGATTTCGCCCTGGTCAAACAGGAACAGGGAAACCGAAAAATTCATTTTGGTGCAGGATACAATCAGGATGGGGCGCAGCTCTCAGGTAACCTGTTCAATACAGGCAACCAATACAAATATGCCCAAATGTTCCGGTATGAAAACAAGTGGGAAAACCTGCACCTGTCCTTTTTGTTCTGGAATGATGGCAGACAATACATAGAAAGAGATAATGTGGGCACTGTGATTGCAGATAGGGTATACCACAGACAAACCATAGGCATACCTACCTTCAAATACCAATTCAAGCAAACCTTGTTGAGCGGATTCTATTACCACCAATTGGGTAAAGATGGTATGGGCCGTACTACCAACGGTTTTGACGTAAATTTACAGGCCAGCCAACAAGTCCCGCTGGAAAGTGAAGGCAAAAAACTAAGGTTTGCTGCGGGAATAGAAATACTCAGCGGTACCCCTACCAATGATTTATCGGAGAACAAATCCTTTTCCCCTTTATATGGAACCAACCACCTCTATAATGGCTACATGGACCTTTTTTACGTAGGAGGTACCCATGAAAACAATGTAGGCTTAAAGGATATATACCTCAAAGGACGACACGACTTTAACCCCTCCTTTTTCATCCAAACTGATGCTCACTTTTTTTCCAGCTATGCGGACGTGTATACGAATTTCGTGTCAGGAGAATTGATGGATAAACGTTTGGGTACCGAAATAGACCTTTCCTTCGGCTTGGTCTTTAATCAGGCCATTTCCCTGCAGGGCGGCTACAGCCAGTTTTTTCATACCGATACCATGGAGCTTATCCAAGCTAACGGATCACTCAAAAACAACCAAAACTGGGCTTACCTGATGTTGATCGTCCGGCCTACCATGCCGAATAAATTTATTGGTATATTGTTTTGAGTCAATGAAATATTTTTCCTACCTCTTTTCTACAAAAGTATCCCTTTTATTGCTGATCCTATTTGCGGGGTCTATGGGGGTGGCCACCTTCATTGAAAATGATCATGGCACCAAAGTAGCCAGAGGTTTGGTGTATGAAGCCTGGTGGTTTGAAATTCTGATGGTCTGGTTGGGGTTTTGCTTTATCAGTCATATTCAAAAATACAGGCTTTTTCACCGGAACAGGTGGCCGATCGGCATGTTTCATATGGCCTTCATTCTCATAATAACAGGAGCGGGAGTCACCCGATATTTCAGTGTAGAAGGAACCATGCATATCCGGGAAGGGGAAGCAGAAAACACCCTATATACCACTTCCCACTACCTCCAGCTCAGGCAACTAGATGAAGGACAGGTGTTTGAGAAACCCCTGCAATTCATTGCCCAAAATTTTGATGCGGAAGATTTCCCTGTCAATTTTCCCCAAAGCCCGGAATTGATCGTTCGCCTTCAAAGATATATTGGTGGTGCAAGGGAGGTATTTGAAAAGGGCGAGGAAACTTATATCGATATGGCAGTAGCTGTGGGGAAAGGCCGGGAGGATTACAAGTTAAAGCAAGGAGGCGAAATCCTGTTAAACAATATGGTTTTGTCCAGCGCAAAAAATTGCCAAAGCCCCATTTGCATTGGGAAAAATGAAGAAGGCTGGTTTATCAAAACCAAAGTTCACCTGCAAATCATGGAAATGAGTAACCAGCAGATGGGTGCGTTGCATGAGGGAGAGCAGGCGCCACTACAACTGCGAAGCCTATATCAATGGGACGGGGGAGCATTTATGATCAAAAAGATTGAAGAAAACGTTCGCCTGGATTATCAACCTGAACCCAACCCCGAATTGGCCAAAAACTTACCGGACTACATTGCATTCAGTGTAATGAATAAGGAAAACGAGCCCATACAATCGGGTTTTATCAAGTTGGTATCTATGGAACCTACCTGGTTTCCATTTGAGTTTGAGGGAGAAAAATACAGCTTTACCTATGGGCCCAAAGCCATTGAATTGCCTTTCCAATTGTACCTCAATGCCTTTGAATTGGAAAGATATCCCGGTAGTCAGAGTCCCTCAAGTTATGCCTCAGAAGTGATGGTCATGGATAAGGAGCGGGAATTTCCCTACAGGATATATATGAATAATGTATTGGATTATAAAGGTTACCGATTTTACCAATCCTCCTATGACAACGATGAACAGGGAACCATTTTATCCGTAAATCAGGACCGGCCGGGCACTCTCATTACTTATTTGGGATACGGACTTCTGGCGCTGGGTATGTTCCTGACGCTTTTTGCAAAGGGAAGCAGGTTTCAATTGCTCAACAAAAAGCTTACTACGCTGAAAAAACGGGGAGTTTTGGTTCTTCTCCTTTTTTCAATCTCCCAACTGATCCATGCGCAGCATAACCAACAAGTGGAATCGCTTCTGGTGCCTAAGGAAAAGGCGGACGCTTATGGAAGATTAATCGTCCAGGATATCGACGGGAGAATGAAACCGCTGAACACCCTGGCTCATGAAATTTCCAGAAAACTGAGCGGAAAAAGTTATTTTTCAATTGAAGGAGAAATTTCAGACCTACAGCTCACACCGGAACAGTTTCTTCTGGCCGTACAATTGAATCCGGAGCTGATGAGCAGGAGTCCGGTTATTAAAATTGACCCTAAAAAGGCGCGTCAAGTTTTTGAGATTTTGAATGTTTCCCCTGATGAAAAAATCAGTTTCCGGGATTTTATCAATGAGGAGGGAGCCTATTTGCTCAATGAAATGGTGGAAAGGGCCAACCGGCTGAAACCTGCCGAAAGAAATGAATCTGACAAAGAGCTACTCAAAATCGATGAGCGTTTTAATATTTTCTATGCTTTACTAACGGGTGATTTTTTGCGTATCTACCCCAATAAACTGGATGCCGACCAAACCTGGTACACCAGCAATGAGTTCAATCAGGGTTTTACAGCAGAGGATGCCAGATTTGTTAAAAACATCGGGCAGTTATATTTGTCAGGATTACAAACAGGCCTGCAAAATGGCGAATGGCAGGAAGCGGAAGAAGCACTGTCTTATATAGCCTTATACCAAAAGGAGGCAGGTAAAGAAGTTTACCCATCAGAAAAGCTTATTCAGGCTGAACTTTTGTATAATCAGCTCAACCTGGGAACCCGTTTATTCGGACCATTTTGGTTGTTGGGTGCTTTGATGCTTATTCTCGGTATACTCCAACTATTCTGGCAACAAAAAATCATGCAAACCCTCTGGAAAGTCGGGCAGGTCTTTGCCTGGACGGGCTGGATTTTATTTACCTTTCACCTGGCCTTAAGATGGTACATTGCCCAACATCCCCCATGGAGTGATGGATTTGAAATGTTGGTTTTTGTGGCCTGGGGTATTCTTTTTTTTAGTTTGATTTTTTCGGGCAAATCAAAATTCACCATACCCCTGGGTTTGCTGTTTTCGGGAACCCTGTTGTTTGTGGGTTTCCTGGACTGGCTAAATCCCGAAATCACCAACCTGATGCCCGTATTGCACTCCTATTGGCTTAAAATACATGTAGCCATTATTGTAAGCAGTTATGCTCCCCTTGCCTTGGCTGCAATTATGGCACTGCTGGCCCTTTTGCTAATGATTTTTAAACCTAAACAGCCGAAAGAAAGGTGGTGGAATAGCCTTTTGGAATTGAATATCGTGAATGAACTTGCACTTACATCAGGTTTATTCTTACTGGCCATCGGCACCTTCTTGGGCGGGGTATGGGCCAATGAAAGCTGGGGTAGGTACTGGGCCTGGGATCCGAAAGAAACCTGGGCATTGATTTCGGTTATTGTCTATGCATTTGTGCTTCATTTGAGGTTGGTTCCTGCTTTAAAAAATGCCTTGGTATATAATTTGGCCAGCTTGTGGGCTTTCTCCAGCATAATCATGACCTCTTTTGGTGTAAACTACTACCTTTCCGGTTTACATTCCTATGCCGCAGGCGATCCGGTACCGGTACCACAGTGGGTTTTTGTAGTAGTGGCGGTTTTAATTGTCATTTCCATATTCGCCATCATCTCGTTTAAGAGATGGAAAGAAGTAGACCGGAAAAAAATCGTCATTTGAATGTTGGAAATATTTACTATTTCCCATAAACCTCAATCCAATCCAGCCGGGAGCTTGCAGGAGTCCCTCCCCCAACCATCAGGTCAGAAATGCCTATTTTGAGCACTTTTGAAAGGTCAGGATCCCCTACAGTTTTCCCCTCAATGATGGACTGCATATCCAGCTTCCGCCATTTCATTTTACCAACTTCAAATTCAGAAATAACCCAATCCCTGGTTTCTCCTACATGATCCTCACTCACAATCCAGCTTCCATCTGCCAATTCCAGGACCAACCGAAGTTGGCGAAAACCAGATTGCCTGCTCTTCCACCTGATTTTTCCGCCATGGCTCAAATCCACCGATTTGTCCTGCCAGGAAAGGGCCATGGCCCAATTGGCCTCACAGGTACCTGACCAAACATAAAATGGGTCATTTGGGATTTCCGGATGATTACTTTTCTTCAGTTGCTGTTTGGCTGCGCCGTACAAATGTAATATTAATTCACTGTTCGCCAGGTGTTCCTGAGTAATGGGGGTCTGAGCGGGAATCTCCTTAAAATCTTCCCGAAACAATAGGGAATTTCCAGATTGGGCAAAGCTCGGCACCTGATGCGTTAAGAAAAGAGATACAACAAAAAAAATAACACATTGTGAGAATTTCATGATTGGAAGGCCATTAAATGATAGTTAAATAAAGCTTGATTTTTCTGAGATTTAAAATACATTGAAAATTAATGTATAAGGGGGAATTTTACCAGGCTAATCCTTACAATTAACTGATAACAGTCATTTATTATTCTAATAAAAGTTAGGTACTGCTTGTGTTTCCGAGCCTATTTTTACGGCAACAAACAATTAAAAAAAGTTCTGTAAGCATTTTTAATCGCTAAAAAAATAAAGGACATGAAGACGAAAGAAAAAATTTACCCAATAAAAAGATTAAAATATCTTTTTATATTATTTTTAATCGGAGGCACTTTTTCCTGTGGGACGGAGCAGCAGGGCAAGAAAAAATACTTTTCCCGAAGTGCCGATGAATATGCCAATATCAAGATTTATGGAGAAGAAGTAGCTGAATTGACAAGTCCGCCCCTGGTACCTGCCCCGGTAGGAAACCGGCCTGCAAAAAAACTTTACATGGAAATGGAAATCATTGAAAAGGAAGCGGAAATGGCAGATGGAGTGACTTACCTGTATTGGACTTTTGGAGGGACGGTACCGGGTTCTTTTGTAAGAACCAGGGTAGGTGATTTGGTAGAATTCAAAATCAAAAACCATCCCGACAACAAACTTCCCCACAACATTGACCTGCATGCGGTAACCGGTCAGGGCGGAGGAGCAGAGGCCTCTTTTGTAGCACCTGGTCAGGAAAAAACCTTTTCTTTTAAAGTCATCAATCCCGGTTTGTATGTTTACCATTGTGCAACTGCCCCGGTAGGCATGCACGTAGCCAATGGGATGTACGGGCTGATATTGGTAGAGCCTGAGGGTGGATTGCCTCCGGTAGACAAAGAATTCTATGTCATGCAGGGAGATTTTTATACAGAGGGGAAATTTGGGCAGGCCGGTCTGCAACCATTTAACATGCAGAAGGCCATTGATGAGAATCCTGATTACGTGGTATTCAACGGCAGTGTCACTGGACTTTCAGGAGAAAATGCCCTGACGGCAAAAACAGGAGAAAGCATTAGGATTTTCTTTGGAAATGGTGGACCCAACCTTGCCTCCTCTTTCCATGTAATCGGTGAAATTTTTGATAAAGTGTATGTGGAAGGAGGCAGTCAGATCAATACCAATGTGCAGACCACCCTGGTTCCTGCTGGTGGAGCAGCTATCCTGGAATTCGTGGCTGATGTTCCTTCTAACCTGGTCTTGGTAGATCATTCCATATTCAGGGCTTTCAATAAAGGTGCATTGGGAGTATTGGCGGTAAGCGGAGAAGAAAATCCAAAAGTATTTGCCGGTGAAATCATGGAAGGCATTTACCTGCCTGAAGGTAGTGTAATTCAGAACATGCCCGAAAGTGAACTGAATATAGAAGTTCCAAAAGACCTGAGCAAATCAGATAGAATTGAGGCGGGTAAAAAGATGTACATGCAAGCCTGCTTTGCCTGTCACCAATCCAATGGAGAGGGGATTCCCAATGCCTTTCCTCCACTCGCCCAATCAGATTTCCTGAATGAAGATGTAAACCGCAGCATTGATGCGCTACTTTTTGGCCTTTCCGGTGAAATAGAAGTAAACGGTAAAAAATACAATAGTATAATGCCCGCCCAGCAGCTCAGCGATGAAGAGGTCGCCAATGTATTGACTTATGTATACAATAGCTGGAATAACAATGGCACCCTGGTGAGTCCGGAAATGGTGAAAAGCAGAAGAAAATGAAAATCACAATCCCCATAGCGGCTTTATTTTTATTCTCTGTTGGCCTTTATGCACAGGAGGAAATGATGGTTCCGATCAGTGGCGGGGTGTATACCCCGCTATACGGGGCTTCCCAAACACAGGTACAGGTAGCTGATTTTTATCTGGACCCTGTACCTGTAACCCATTTGGATTACCTGAATTTTGTAGAAAAAAATCCCAAATGGAGAAAATCAGCAGTAATTGGCCTCTTTGCGGATCAAAGATACCTGGATTTTTGGGATGGAGACCTCTCTTTTCCCCAATCGCTGAAGAACAGTCCTGTAAACCATGTTTCCTGGTTTGCTGCCAAGGCTTACTGTGAATGTCAGGGCAAACGTCTTCCAACGGTGGATGAATGGGAGTATGTTGCAATGGCAAGTGCTTCCCTGAAGGATGCCAGGAAAGACAGCCTGTTTAACCTGGCCATTTTACGCAGCTACGAAAAACCAAAAACTTACCTGCAACAAGTAGGAAATCAGGGGAAAAATATATGGGGAGTTGCGGACCTGCACGGTATAGTTTGGGAGTGGACCATGGATTTCAATGCCATTATCCTGACCGGGGAGTCCCGCAATTATGGCAATACAGACCTGGGACTCTTTTGTGCCAGTGGTGCCCTGGGTGCCAATGACCTGATGAACTATGCCGCCTTTATGCGTTATGCCATGCGTTCAAGTCTCAATGCCCGGAATAGCCTGTCAACCTTAGGTTTCAGATGTGCCAAAAACATGCCTCCCGGAAAGGATCAAACTTCAATAAAAAAGTAAAAAAACATCGCTTAACCCTTGGAACAAATGAAAAATTCAATCCTTTTGTGCTGCCTTGCAGGTATTTTATCCTGCTGCAGCAATGACAACAGCCTTCAAAATAACTTAAATGTGGAACAGGAGGAGCTGCATGACATGTCCATTTACCACCTTCCTTCAGATTGGAATACCCAGGATGGAAAAAAAATCTCTTTCATGGACCTTAAGGGGCAGCCCTTGGTGGTGGTAATGATTTACACCGCCTGCAAAACCGCTTGTCCCAGATTAGTGGCCGATATGCGACAAATTGAGGAAAAGACAAATCCAAATGTTTCCCGGCAACCCAGATACGTATTGGTAAGTATCGATCCCCTTAACGACAGTCCTGAGAAATTAAAACAGTTTGCTAAAGCCAACCAAATGGATGGAGAGCAATGGCTTTTTCTACAAGGGACGGAAGCAGGAGTAAGGGATTTTGCCAATATCCTTTCCATGAAATACAAAAGAATTGACCCCATGGATTTTTCACATTCCAATATCATCAGTGTATTTGATGATCAGGGTGTATTGCGATTCCAGAAAGAGGGATTGGGACTACAGAACGATGAAATTGTCAAAAAAATAATCGAAGTAAGCGGGCCATAAAGGCCCCTTATTTTAAAGGATAAATTTCATTTTCGCGGTAATATTTTATTTTGGCCTGAAACATCATGGCCATTTTTTCTGCTCGCCAAATGGCCTCTTTTGCCTTATCTCCTGTAAATTTTTCCTTGACAGTAGCATTAAAAAGCTCCAGCCAGCGCTCAAAATGCTGTTCATTTACCGGCATGCTGGCATGAGGCGTAAAAGGGCTGCCATAGTAGGTGTGTTCTTCCAACAGCACCGTTTGCCAAAACCGATACATTTTATCCAGGTGTTTGCCCCAATCACCTTTGATTCTTTGTTCAAAAATAGGTGCCAAAATGGGGTCGGTTTTTACTTTATCATAAAAACTATCCACCAAACTCCTGATTTGCTCAATATCCTCTATTTTTACCTTCTGCCCCACTATTAACCAATTTTATTGATTGAACTAAACTTGCCTTAGATGACGGAATGCAAGGTAGCTTTGCCACTGGACACTTCCTCTGCCAGTTCTCTGAGTGTTTTTGTCTTGAGTAACCTGGCCAATCCCTCCCTGATTTCCTTGTATTCATGATGTATGGGACAGGGATTGGTTGCTGAGCACTGTTTCAATCCCAACCCGCATCCATTAAAGAGTTTGTCTCCATCTATGGCTACCACCAAATCCATCAAATGAATGTTTTCCTGCTCCTTATCTATGTAAAATCCTCCATTGGGCCCTTTGGTAGAACTGACGATATTCTGTCTGGCCAGGGCCTGCAAAATTTTGGCAGTAAAATATTCAGGCGCATCTATCTCCTTACAGATATCCTTTACCCCTAATTTATTGCCTTCTTTGCTCTGGGACCATATATAGATCACCGCCCTGATACCGTATTCACATGCTTTCGAAAACATCTTTTCTATTTAATTTGCCCAAAATTGATCCTGCCATTTTTCTGTTGTTTTTTCATGGATCCGGTCCACAATTCCTTTCATTTCAAGAAGCTCGTCTTCCTTGAGTTCCACTTGCATGTGTTGAAAAAGTTTCCTCTCTTCAAAACGGATATGTGCTTCTAAATCGCCTGCAAATTTTTCTAAAAGCGCGTTCACTTCCTCCTGCTCTTTATACAATTCCTCAATGAGCTCCCTTAAATCCGCATGTTGTTTTTCCACTTCCTTCCGCATCAGGTCATTTCGGCCCAGGAAGGAAAAAATATGACGCTCCTCCAATTGGAAATGTGGCTCCAGGTGTTCGCTGTAATAATAATCGATATATTTAAGTATACGATCAGTATCTAATTCCTTTTTCAGTCCCTTCCTGATTTTCCATACCAGTAACAAGCCAAAATGATGATCCTGAGAAAGTGGCACCAGTGCCGGGTGTCTCTTCAGTGGTTTACCCATAACGTGTTTGATTTAATTCCTTCTCTACTATAAGCCACACAGACAAATGTAAGCAGATTCCTATTAAAATAAAATACATTTTTATCTTTTATTAGAATGAATACCTTAACAGAAGCGTGTAATTTCTTCCAGGACCAAATAAAGGCACTCCCATCATTCCGATGGGACGGTTTAAGTGTTCATAATAAGTCTCGTTTAGGAGATTCTGAATGCTGCCACTGAACGTCCAGGAGGAATTCAAGTCATAACTTGACTCCAGATCAAGTAAGTGAAATCCAGGAGTTTCTTTTTCCCCAAAGCTTTCTGAAATTCTTGGCTGAGAAGTAACCAAACGCCATTTTAATGAGGTTTTTAATTGATCATCAAAATGGCTACTGCTCAAAATATACCGTAGATCCAGTGGAGCAATTTCAGGAAGCGCTTCATTGGCACTAAGGTTTTGACCATAGGTGTAAGCCATCATTATTTGCTGAGACCAACCTGACCATAATTTTTGACCCAAAGAAAATTCAAAACCAGTTGTGACAGCATCATCAATGTTGATAAACTTCCTAACCCCGGGGCTTGTTGGTAAGCGTGGAGGAAGTGCTACAATTTCTCCTGTAATGTAATCCTGCAAGTATGCTCCGAATAAACTAATACTCATTGTCAATTTTTCATGGGTAAAACCGAAGACCATATCCAGCTGGTTGTTGGTCTCTGGGTTTAAATCCGGGTTACCCAACATTTCATATGGATCTATTCCAACCGGAAAATAGTTGATAAAACGCTCTGTTAGGCTACCACTTCGCCTCACCTTTGCAATCCATAGACCAAAATTGAATTCTTTCCCCAATTCCCTTTGCCAACCTAAAGAAATGCCTGGATTAAACTGATCAACTCCATCAATGGATGATTGTTCCATAAACTCTGCTGATGGGTCCAGCATCTTTGCCTGGTTCAAGTCTAATCTCCCTGAAAAATTAATGAAGTTTTTATGAAACTGGAATTGATACATACCGAATAATCCGGCTTTTACAATTTGTGATTCCTGCCAGGCATTATCATAAATGCTTTTTCCTGTATTTGGACCCATAAGAAATTTCCTTTCCCTGACTCCCTCTGCTTTTTCTATTCTAAAATCGGCCCCGGCATACAATTTGGACTGCCCAAATAGCCACTCACCCTCTGTCCTCCCTCCCATGTTTTGGGTTTCAGCAGGTGTCTTGACCTCCATCATTCTGGGGATTAAATCCCTTAATCCATTATCCATCAAATGATTTACCTTGCTCATATAAATGGCATTGGTCCACCGCTTCATATGCTTGCCTGTGGAAGTTTTTATATGCTTCAAGTTACCCATCCAGGTATCATCAGAGCGGAGATCCATTCCCAATGTTGGAAAATCAACGTCCCTTGCAAAGTTTCTATTGACCGAAAACTCCAACTGGTCAGAAGCTCCTAATTTAACATCAGCAAATATACCTACCGTACCCCGCATAAAATCTGCAGGCACCAGGGTACCTTCGCCATCTTTGTAGGCTTTTCCTTTAGACCAGGATCCCAGTAAACCAATATCAAACTTTCTTCCAGTCCAACCCAACTTCCCTTCATTTCGCCAGACTGCACCATTGCTTTCAAACATACTGGAAACCCTTCCATACATCTCATTTTTATCAGTGAATCCCGGCGCTTCGCGAATAAAATTAATGGTCCCCCCCAAACCTATGCCATACCTTAAAGCGTGCGGACCTTTGAGCAATTCCACCCTGTTCATCCTGTTTAAAGCAATCTGGGAAGTAGGAGGATCCATTCGGTTAGGACAGGCGGCACTGGCGCTTTGCAAGCCATCCACAACTACATTGAGCTGATCGTATTTGAACCCCCTTATCACAGGATCAAATCCGAAAGATCCACTTTTTCTGATTGATGATACCAGCGGGTTCATGTTCAATACGGCCCCGGCATCATGATGGATCTTTTCCTCGTCCGAAACATGAATTTGTTGGTCCTTTGCATCCTGCATTTTTAGTGAAATTACAGACACAGGTTGTAACATGACAAATATTTGCTTTTTATAATACTTACCCTCTTTCAATGCACTGGCAACTTCTGCCGGGCCCAGTGTCCAGTGACCATAATTGACATGACTCAAGTGCAAGGATTCCTCGGGAATAAATTCCAGGAAAATGATTCCAGAAGCATCACTACTGCCATTTTGATCTTTATATTGAAAAGATATCCCAATAATTGGTTCCTCATCCACCTCATCAAGGAAAATCAGGGGTTTTATCCCTTGTGCCTGAGCGGAAGTAAATATCAATACTAATACGATAAAGACAGGAAGTATAAATTTTGTGTAAGTTCTCATAACAAATGCTTGCTGGCTTTAAACCAACATATTTGATTGGTAGTAAATGAATAATTAAGGATTTCCGTTTGGTACCTACTTTTCCCAAAAAGGGGGTAATCCATTGACCCTCTTCATTAAATACCTAAACTGGCAATCAATAAGACTTTCTATTTGTTAACCTCGGTAGAGAATGAAAGAGCATAGAAATAATGCCCTGTCTGCTGTCAGAGAAAGTAGAGTAAAATGGATTTTTTTGGGCAGTACCTACAGCGAAAAATTGTATTTTGGTGGGTGAAATATACCTGCAGCTGAAAAATGATTGATCATTCCAAGGGGAAAACCGATTTTAGAATCAAATAATGGCATTCCCGAAACCTGCTCTACCTTTTCCTGATGTAACGGGGCAATAAATACCAAATGTACCTCCTCCAGGGTCATTCGATTATTTTCAGTTTCCTTCTCTTTTGTTTTTTCAAGCCGTTTGCTCAATTCACAACTTCCCTCACATGCCAATTCTGGTTTGTCCTGATTGATACAAAATAACGCTGCGATCCTATCCCTATTGATTAAAAAATCCATTTGCACCAAAGTAGCCCCCATGCCATTTAGCAGAAGGAGACCAATCAAAACACTATAGGTAAACGTTTTAATCATACCTGTAAAAATCAGGAATTCATTTTCTCTTTTTTGTAATATACATCACTGCCACCTTCTATCTCCAATTTTTGATCTTTCGAATAAAAAGGCTGATACTTTTTCGCCACCCTGGATTTTATTCGGTTTTTCCGGTATAGAAATAAAGTCCCCATCAGCAGGAACATTATCAAAATAACCCAACCATTTGCTACACCAAATAACTTCCTCCATGTCGCATCTCCAAGCCAGGCCGACACAATCCTCCCTGCCAAAGTGACCTGAAACATGATCCAACCCAACCAAAGCACAGGATGAAAGATATTGATCTGAAGTTTAAACACCATGGGCAAAATGATGGGTGCATGAGCCCAAATCATGGAAAAGGTAAATCCCAGAAAAAAAGTATGCAAATACAAATCATAATAAAAAGGATGGTCTTCCATCCATCCCATGATCCAGCCATTTAAAGCCAACCAAAAATATCCGGTTAGCAATCCGATTCCTATATACCGAAATTGCCCTGACTTTTTCGCAGCATACCTGGCCATATCAAATCGGAAAAGCCATAGCGCCAGACACAATAAAGCAATACCCAAAACGGTGTTGCCCCATTGGTGAAACGGAAGCAACAGCCCCAAACCAAAAACGGCAATCCCGGCATAAAACAACAACCCGGCCCATTTGGGGGTGGGTAAAAATTTACTCAATTCCATCCGCTCTCCCAAAATGGTAAACAACAAAAATGCCATCCACCAGCCTGTGGCCATGGGTACAAAATCCGAATACACATAAGCAAAATTGCCCAGCATCCAGGCTGCCGCTCCCAAAGCGATGATATAGGAATAAATTTCAGCAACCTTTATGGTCTGAAAATACATGATAACTACCAATCCCAAACTGGCAGCCAGTAGCATATAGGCGCCGAGACCTGACCAGCCAGCCAGCAATAAAGGCATGGATAAAGCACTCAATAAGGGAACAGTCAACCAAAACTTGTTTTTCATGACCATGGCCCTTTCTAGTGAAATCAAAGACCCCAGAAAACAACCCACCATCAAAAGCCCATGATGCGCTGCTGCCTCCCCGATTGGAAACGCCATATGGCCTAATCGAACCCAGCCGCCAATGATCCCGAAAAGCAATCCCGCAATTAAAAATGGAAAAAGCAAGGCTGGTTGGATCGATTTCATGTGTTTATTATTATTAATTAATAACCTGACTTTGGGATAAGATAGTCCAAAAAAGCTTCTCTAAGCTGAGGAATGACGGTCTATTACCAAAATTCCTTCACACTCAAATGAATAAGGGATTAGGCCCATAATTGCTACCCATTTATTATCCATCTCAGGTTTTTAAGTTTTACCAACCATCATGGGTTCTGAATCCAACATCTCAAGATCCCTTTTTAAGCCATTCAGTTGGGCTTTAAATTTTTCCATAGTAGAAGCTGTATCCAGGGAAAAATTTTCAACCAGCCTTTGGTAATAGTCAATGCCCTCAAAAAGATTTCGCCTGAACTTATCCAGGTAGAGCTGTTGCTTTTTGTTGGTCTCCAAAACTTTATTGTCGATTTCTGTTTTCAGGTGCTGCATATACAACTGGAGTTCTTTGATAAACACATGAGGTCTTTCGGCATCTAGTTTAAGAGCGACTTTCCCATAAATATGGTCTACCATTTCCATTAAACTAAACACCCCTTTAAAATAAGCCAGGTTGGGACCGGGACAGATAGTCACTGCTTTGAGGTTTCTTCTGGGCATCTCCCCCCCACTTAAAATGGCCGGAGCACTTAAGCCTTCACACAGGCAATCTTTTTCCAATACGGCATCAACCTCTTCTTTGCTGATTTCACCATTGGCATATTGTTTGACTTTCAGGTTCTGGTATTGTCTGGAGGCCGTGCAAATGGGTTTTTCTGTGAAATCGGTATTGAAAGAAAGAAACTTTTTGTAACAGGGGCTTCCCGGCCGGCCTTTTTCTATCCTGGATTTTCTCTGTTCCTCGGCACTGCTGTTTCTCAGGTTATTGAAAGGAATCCCCAGGGGTGAAGCATGACTCAGGTAAAAATCCGATTTTTTTGCCTTCAAAATCCGCTGCAAGGTATCTTCATCCACACTTGTAGCTTCAGGGACCAATAGAAAAGGGCTTCCCCATCCGGTTCCATCCAATTGATAATAATCCATTAGAAATCGGTTTTCTTCCGCATTCCCAATTCCTCCCTGATAGGTAACCTTGTTTTGGATGCCTTCCGGCAATACATTCATCCCCTTTTGTATCAATGCTTCCTGGCACATTTGGTGAAGGGTTAGTCCCAGTTCTTTTCGGTTTTCTTTGAATGCATCCAGTATTGGGCCTGCCAGTAAGCCATCTGTGGCAAATGCGTGTCCACCACAATTTAATCCCGACTCTATCCTGAACTCCGAAACCCAAATTCCTTTTTTTGCCAAAAATTTACCCTGTATCAATGCGGAACGGTAATCGGAGACCTTTAAAATGACAGGTTTCCTGATGACACCCTCCTTGTCCGGAAAGAAAGCTTCAAATTCTTCCAGGTAGCTGTACAGAGAAGGATTCATACCTGCAGAAAACACCAGGCCGCCTTCCAGTTTACTTTTCGCAAAACCCCTTAAAGCTGAAAGGGCATCGGAATATTCTCTACCCAAGGCTTCGCCTGACCTGGCGTAGTTTGTCTTGTCCACCTTGGTCATGATATTGACATCCGTCCTGCCGGGAACCAGGAACTTTCTTAGCTCTTCCTGCAAGTCCAGCTTTTCAAAACCCGCAGCATTCTTCATTTTCAGGTACAATTTGGCTGCAGGATGACCCATGGGTAAGAGATCAAAATACTGGTTGATTTCCTTATCCAGTCCAAAATCCTGACCATTGAGCTCCCTCATTTGCCGCTGTATGATGTAATGCAATAAGTCCAGATAAGCCTCAATTCTTTTTGCACGGCAATCCTCTTCCTTCTCATTTATGGCAATATAGGGAATGGTCAATTCCCGACTGTAGCGCCTGCGCATGTCTTCCAAAAGCTGGTCGTCCATAATGGAAACCACAGATGAAATGCCATATTTGGCTACTTTAATGGGTGAATCTACCGTAAAACCCAATCCCATTACCGGAATATGAAAATGATGAGCTGAAAACATAAGCAATAATTTATAAGACATCTGGCCACAATTATGGCATTGATTATCTCACAAAGTTATCCTCATCTCAAGCACAAAAAGCTAAGGGCCATCAGGGCAAAAAATGACTTTTGTCATAAAAATTTACCAGGTTTCAAACAACAGCATATAGGTATAAAAAAGGCTCCTACGGTGAAGAAAGGGAGTTAGCTATACCTTATATTGTCTAAACAAAGCACCCCAGGGTTCTCTCATCTTTCTGGAAAGCAACTGATTGGCGGCAAAATTACCTGTAAACTGTTCATTTACAGGATCCCAATCCAGGTCTTGCCCAAGCATCATGGCAATATTCCCCAGGTGGGCAAGAGTAATGGACCGGTGTCCTACCTCAGCCGGTGCTATGGTTTCTTCTCCTGAAAAAATACAATCGATAAAATTCCTGTAATGATTTTCACTGACATAAAGGGAAGTATCACCGGGACCAATGGTGGTATCTGCGAGCTTTTCCGGATTGATTTTATGCTCCCCCCTGGTAGCCCAGGCAGAGCCCTCCGTTCCTTCAAAAGTCACCCCAAAATCCTTGTCGCTTTGGATGATCAGCTTGATGCCACTTTGGTAAACGCATTCAAAATAAAATCGCACCGCTGTATTCCAGACAGGATGGTCAGACCAGACAGCCTGGGCATTTTGTATTTTCACAGGTCCTGTATGGTCTGTTCCCATACCCCACTGGGCGATATCCGGATGGTGTCCGCCCCAATCTGTCACGTTCCCTCCTGAATAATCCATGATCCAGCGGTAATTCACATGCGTTCGGCAAGGACTATAGGGTGCTTCGGGTGCAGGCCCCAGCCACATGTCATAATCAAAATCCTTTGGCACTGGTATGGTTTCCGTCAAATGTCCGGTTTTTCCAAAATCCGGGGTACCCCCGGGGAGCCCGCAGGTAACGGTGTGCAGTTCTCCAAGCCGCCCATTTCTGGCCAGTTCGCAAACCCTCCTGAAATGATGGCTGGACCGCTGTTGACTGCCAGTCTGAAAAGTAACACCATATTTACGCACAGCATCGCTCATGGCCCTGCCCTCTTCCACCGTCAGGGAAAGGGGTTTCTGGCAATAAATGTGTTTCCCTGCGGCTGCGGCCATCATCACTGGTATGGCATGCCAGTGATCAGGGGTAACCACTTCCACGGCATCAATGGCTTTATTTTGCAAAACTTCCCTGAAATCAGTATAGCCTTCGGCAGAGCGGTAGGATGTACCGTGCTTTTCCGAATAAAAATCATCTACCACCTGTTGGATATATTCCCTGCCTGCTACTTTTCCATTCCAATATCCCGGGCTCTTTTTGTTGACATCGCAAACGGCGGTAACCTGCACCCTACTATCGGGAAGGAAACCTTGCACATCATTGCCCGCCTGATTCCCTGCACCGATAAATGCCATGGTAATCCGGTCGGATGGGGCGGTAAACCCATTTTTCCCCAGAGCTGAGGCAGGAATAATGGTGGGTACTACCAGCAGCGAAGAAGCTGCTATTCCTGCTTTTTTTAAAAATGAACGCCTGTTGCTTTTTTCCATGCCTTAAAATACGGTTTTTACTCATCCGGACAAAAAAAATGTTGCTGGCTTTCAAATAATCATAGACAACTTGCTCCTTAATTCCGGTACCACCTGCTCCTCAAACCAGGGATTCCTTCTTTGCCACATGATATTTCTGGGTGAGGGGTGCACCAGAGGAAAAAATTCGGGCAGGTAGTCGGAGAAATTCCGAACTGTATCGGTCAGGTTTTTTTTACGTTCCTTTCCCAGATAATACCGCTGGGCATACTGCCCGATCAATAGGATCAATTGAATATCAGGCATCTGCTCCATGATTGCCCCATGCCAGGTTGGTGCACATTCCGGTCTGGGCGGCAGGTCGCCTCCTTTGCCTTTTCCCGGATAGCAAAACCCCATGGGCACAATACCGAAAACTTCAGGATCATAAAAAAGATTCGCATCCACACCCATCCAGCGTCTTAATTCCCGGCCGCTGGCATCATTCCAGGGGATGCCGGTCGCATGTACTTTGGTGCCGGGAGCCTGTCCGACTACCAGTACTTTGCTCTTCCTGCTTGCCGACAGTACCGGCCTGGCACCCAGAGGAAGGTGAGCCTCGCAAAGCCTGCATCCTCTTATGGTTTCCAAAAGTTGTTTCATGATAAGGCAAATTTAAGGATATCTGAACAAGCAACAACCGGTCTGTTTTCATTCCGGAAAATTGGGAATGTGTACTGAATCAATTTAAGATTTGGTGATTATCATTAAAATTATTAGATTAGTTAAAAATACATCCATGAGGCACATCCCAAAACCCACTCTCCTATTTATAATTTTTCTTTCCCTTGTGGCTTTATCCTGCCAGCAGGAGGTCAAACAGGATAGTCCAGCCCTTTCCCTGGTAATAACAGATAGTATACGTGTCGAATATCCCGGATTACTGGACCTGATGGATCTGGATCCTGTCAGGGAACGGGTGTTGCTTCATGACCCACAAAGAGGGGTCATGTTATTGACAGACTTTGAAGGAAACCACTTGCTCAACCTGGACAAACGGGGGGATGAGAAAGGCAGCTATGGAAGATTTTTATGGAGCACAGCCAAAATACAGGCAGATGACCATATTTCCCTGGTTTCCCACATGGGTTTTTTCGAATTTGATGCCCAGGGCGAGCTGGCCAACCACAGGAAATTTCAGGAAGATGTTCCTTTCTTTGCCGGTCGGGCAGCCGCCGACTCGGAATTGATGGAACACGAGGGTATATTTTATCAAAAAGGTCTGGTGGCCCGGGGTGAATACAACAAGACAGACGACGCATACTATGATCAATTTCAACTGTTGGTGAAATTTGACCCTGAAAAAGGAACTGCCAAACGGATCATCCACCTGGAAGAAGACAGCCCTTTCAGGACTACTGGCAAGGCCTTTGAGATTCCGGAGATGAATCCATCCTTTACCATCCATGATGACAAGTTGCTGGTCATTGCCGGCACAGACCCCCACCTAAATATATACGACATCAAACCCCCTCACCAGCTTCTGGAAAGAAAACCCATTGCTTATCCAAATTACAACACAGGTGAAGGAATCGAAAGGGCCAGGGCCGACCCGAATTCCATTGATTCCGATCGATCAGCTGGCCGTACCTATTCCCTGAAAGTCTTTCAAAATTTCCTGCTCGCATCTTACCACCCGGGCTATGATGTAGCAGACCGGGAACGGTATTGGGAAATAAGTTCACCAGATGAATACAGTACTTTTAATAAAAGTATTGAAGGAAAATACCTTCCTGCCCTTTTAGTGATGGACCTGCAGGGAGAGGCCAAACAGCGGCTGCCCATACCCGAATCGCTGGACCACCGCCAATTTCTGGTACGGGAAGGGGAGCTTTGGTGGCTATCCAGGTTAAATGCCGAAAAAGAAGAGGATTTTATCCAAATCTATAAAGTAGAAATTACTGAAAAAGAGTAAGCCCACCATGTCTGTCCCAGCTATCCGGTTGCTCAATGCGATGTATTGATCTGTTACTAAATGCCCATTCGATTACAGTGCCATATCATAACCCCCAAATCTCCTCAGGTTATAGGTTATGGAAAGCATGAAAAACTGCCGGAGCACCTGCGTTCTTTCATCTTCTATGTAAACGTCCGTTACATTCCGGTCGATGCTTACATTTTGGTTCAACAGGTCAAAGACCGTTAATTTGATTTCCGTTTTGTTGCTTGGGGGTATGCGGTAGCCCAAATCCAGGTTGACCAGCATGATGCTTCTGTCGAAATCCTCGCCCAATCCGGTATATACCTGGTGATTGACGCTGGTACCTACAAAAATACCCCCAAGAAAATTCCAGAATAGATCTGCTCTGGTCCTATGGGTATAATAGTTGTTATCCAGATCCTGTTGCAAACTGCTGCTCACACCGCTAAAATTACCCCTGGTGGAAAGATTAAAGTCTATCCTCTCATTGATATTGCTGCTCAGGTTAAAGCCCTGACTAAAGGTGGTATTGGTGTTGAAGTTTTCCTGCCCATTGATGATTCCCGGTCTGTTTCGAACTGTGTAGGAAGAATTGATATTCAGGTTACTTTTCATGAATTTTAGCGGGAATCCGTAACTTCCATATAGCCTGAATACATAATAATTGTCCAGATTGACCGGACGCGTATATTGGCCTCCCTGATTGAGCAATACATCTTTTTGGATCAGAGTGTCTTTTGCTGCAACGAAGGTTTCGTTTCCGATATAGTTGTTCCGGATATTTCCGTACAAAAAGAACATGAGGGAACGATTGGTTTCAGGATTGATCTTTCGAAACCGCGTAAACAGCCGGTGGCTGTACTCCTGTACCAGATCCGGATTGCCATTTGAAATTTGCAGGGGGTTGGCATTGCTGATCACGTCCTGCAATTGCCGGATGGAAGGGGCATCGGTATCTGTATTGTAATCCACCCGCATATTACTGAATTCTCCCAATTGGTAATTGACCACCACCCTGGGAAGCAAATTGGCAAATTTCCTTTGGGTATTCTCAAAGCCGGGAAACAGCCGGTCACTGTCAATGGAAGCCGATTCATAGCTGACTGTACTGTAAATGGATAATTTTTCAGAATTGTAACTATACCCCAACCTCCCTCTATGGGTCATGTATTGATTTTCAAAGCGATTGGTCAGGGCGCTGTCCAGCCGGATCATATCCGTTTCGGCTTCCTGAATTTCCACTTCCTGATCGGTATCCGATGCGTTGTTGGACAGGCGGTATCCAATCCTTAGCCTGGAACGTTCGCTGATAGGCTCAAAATAACTTACCCCTGAACTGTAATAAAAACTGGAATACAGGTTATTCCTGAATTGAATCAGAGAATCAATATTACCTGTCTGGAAATTTTCATTTACCGCTACCAGATCAGACTGGCTGTCGCTATCATAGGTGCTGGTATAAATATAGGTAGACAATGCCCTGCCCTCCTTGGTAAAATTATACCTGTAGTTCAGCGAATTTCTGAAGTTCAGCGATTGTCGTTCTGAGGTTGTTGTGTTGATATTGCTGCTGATGGGGGTATTGGCATCAAACAGGTTCCGGGCATCCCGAATGTTGGTGGATTTCCGGTAATCCAAGCCAATTCTGGGCCTGAGAATAAGCGCATGGCGTTCGTTGATTGTATAATCGATCCGGGCACTCATGCGGTGACTTTGGGTACGGGTCTGATTGTTTCTGTCCTCCTGGTAAATCTGCAGGCTGTCATTGGGCAGGATATATTCCCTGGAGGAAGTTCGGGTCAACACATTGTCCCGGTCATTAAACAGGTAATTGCCGGTGACCTTTAACTTTTCGTCCTGGTATTCGTCGGAAAAGTTAACTCCCACTGCATTGGTATTGGTAATTCCAGGTAATTCGCCAACGGCCAGCTCGTTTCCTCCTCTGCGACTGTCGTCACCTTCGATATTTCCCAATTCATCTTCCCCGAAATTTTGCTGGTTGATATTATTGCTCAATCCTAAAATCGATAGCCGTTGTGCTTCATTAAAGAAGTTCATGTTGCCGCCCGCGATGTAATTGTTATCGGTACCATATCCGCCATAAAATTTCCCAAATCTTCCTGCCCGCATCCCGGGCTTGGTGATGATATTGATGGTCTTCGTCGTTTCACCATCATCAAAACCGGTCAACCGGGCTTCGTCACTTTTCTGATCCAGGAATTCAATTTTAAGGACTACCTGAGCCGGAAGGTTTTTGAGGGCAGCGGCCGGATTATCGCCAAAAAAGGGCCTTCCGTCTACCAGTACTTCCATCACTTCTTCTCCCTGTACCTCAATCACTCCATTCTGGATCACCACACCGGGCATTTTCCTTACCAGTTCATCGGCATCGGCCTGCGGCCGGGTTTTGAAGGCATTGGCATTGAAGGCAACTGTATCTCCCCGGACTTCGCCTGTGAGCGCATCCGCTGAAAACTCAAACACATCCATTTCCTGCCCGTCACTAACCAATTCGAAAGTACCCAGATTACTGCCTTCAGGTGCCTTGACCATTTCCTGGTAGGTCTTGTAACCTATAAAGGACAATTCCACCAAAAACTCATTCAATCCAGGCTTTTTGACTTGAAACTTCCCATCAAAATCGGTGTAGGAGGAGCTTAAAGTTTCGCCTTGCCCGTCCTTAAGAAATACATAGGCACCAAACAGGGGCTCCTTGGTTTGGCTGTCGATGATGGTACCCGAATAATTTTGTTGTCCGTAAAGCGTGGCAAAGCTAAAAAAAACAAATAGAACTGTGAAAAGCGGTAAATGGAATTTCATGGAAATAAAATAAGCTAAAAGGTTTGGATGCAATCGAAATATTTAACGGAAAAATGACTAGAAATTTCAGCCAAACCAAATCCAATTATGTTAAAGTAAAAATCATGGGTTTATATGGTCAATTAATACTTTGATCCAAACACCGGTTTTTATCGGCAAATAAACCAAATAAACAAGCTCTTTTTTATAAAAGAAAAGAAAGGAATCGGGAAATAATTTCCAGCGTGGTAGGAGGATATTAAAATTTGCTTCTGACAATAAGGTTATTAAAAGCGAATACGCAAAATTCTTCCACATGGTGTTTGCATTAAAAAAAAAGTCCTGCTACATTTGTGACACTAAAAAAGGGGAGCAATCCTTTATTTGGTTATTGGCCGATGGTGTAACTGGCAACACGTCTGGTTTTGGTCCAGAAGAGTCCAGGTTCGAGCCCTGGTCGGCCAACTAAATAGTTAAAATCTTTGCTGAAGGGGGTTTAGACCCCCTTTTGCAGAGTCCTAACCCGCTTTTCTCATATATTTTTCGCGGTTGGTGTTGGCACATTGTTGCTACAATGTTTTTACGCTATGGTATCCGCATCTTTGAAAGTCATTATCAATGCTAGCCGCATTAAAAAAAGTGGCAGAGCCGCTCTTTATTTAAGAGTGATTATTAACAGGAAAAGCCAAAAAATTCCATTACATCTGGATTGGTACCCGGAACACTGGGATAAAAAAAAGGAACTCTGTAAACCAAGGACCGTCGATGACAAATCCTGCGATGATCATAACCTTATTATTAGGGATGCCCTAGCCAGGGCAAATGAAATCCTGATTGATTACCGGCTCCGGAGAAGAATCATCTCTACGTCCATCTTGGTAAAGGAATTTCAGAGTAATTTAAATAAGGATGACTTTATGGAATTTATGGAGCAGAAGATCAATCAGCGTGTAAAGTATCGCGAAATAAGCCTGAGTACCAAAAAGTCACATATGGTCACGTTAAACCATCTGAAAGCCTGGAAAAAAAGCCTTTCCTTTGCCGATATGGATGAGCGAACTGCTGAAGATTTTGACCGATATCTAAAACAACACACCGGCAGCCAATCTCTGAATGCCAGATGGGGCCAGCACCGAAACATTAAAACCTATATCAACCTGGCCAAAAAGGAGAAAATCATTTTTGTCAACCCTTACGAATTTTTTAGAGCAAAAACAGAAATGGGCCGGTTTCAGCCCCTTACCCAGGATCATTTCCGGGACTTGGTAGTCTATTATAATAGTCCGAAAATCCCTCCCACGCAAAGACAAGTATTGAGGGCCTTCTTATTTTGCTGCTGTACTGGCATGAGGCATGGAGATATCCGCAGGGTAGAGCTGGACTGGATAGATGGCTCCTTTTACCAGTTTATTCCCTATAAGACCAGGCGATTTGGTACACGGGTTCGTGTACCTGCTACAAAGGAATCACTTGATCTCATAGCTGACGAAGTAGATGAAATAGGCAGATTCCCACTTTTCTGTGGGATTAGCGAGCAAAAACAAAACAAGATCCTTAAGGATATCGCTGCTCATCTAAAGATCAAGTCTGACCTGTGCTTCCAGGTCGGCAGGGAAACCTTCGCTACCTTATATATGGAGAAAGATGGAAAGCTGGAGGTACTAGCCAGCTTCCTCGGGCACACCAGCACCAAGATGACAGAGAAGTATATCAAGATCCGTGATCAGCGTAAAAAAGAAGAATCCTTTCGGATATCCTCTTTTTTTACCGATCAGGATTGCCCTTCGACCCCTTCGACAGGCTCAGGGGCCATAGATTGATTATTCGCTTTCTTTCTCTTTTTTCTCGATCACATTTGCCGGATTCATCGGGTTTTTCCAAAGGTTCCAGATCACCTGTGCGGCACGGTAGTGCCGGGCATCTCCGTATGCCAGATCGGTACCAAAGCGTTCGTTGATCACCTGCAGGTCTTCTTCCGATAATAATTTGCTGTAGTTGTCCATATTAAAATTCATGATTTGAATTGCTAAGAAGATTATTATCAGCGAATGAGTAATACCCATTAGCCGTGATGATCAGGTGATCAATTAATTCCACGTCAAATAGATCCAGCATCTTTTGTGTATTCCAGGTCATATGCCGATCACCTTTGCTTGGTTTTAACTGACCGGATGGATGATTGTGGGCAATTATCACCGAGCTGGCCATGGTCTTACAAACAATGGTGCCCAATAGCTTATTATCTATCAGGCATTTGCTTGAAGTGCCGGAACCCATTAGCCGCCAACACAATACTTCATTCGCTCTATTTAAAAACAAAGCGTAGATTTTTTCCTGAATGTGCATGCTCTCAGGATCCCAAATCTGCTGAAAAATGGTATTAGCGGTCTGGCTACCCGTGACTTTGAAATTATTTTTAGGCGGCTGGTAGGTGACATGAGCTTCTGATACCGTCCACTTGCTGATCATCTTCTGGAGCATCTGATCTGCATAGGATGTATATTTTTTTGAGCTGGTGATTTCTTTCTCTTCTGTTTTTGCTACTTTTGTCATGATCGTAACGCGATTAAAAGGTTAAACTTTTGTTTGATCTTGGCCCGGTAGTTCCTGCTACCGGGTTTTTTTGTATCAATTCTGTGATACTTTAAATTCTGAATACCTGATGGCACGGGCATACTGCCGCTGCTCCCTTTCCAGATCGCCTACATCCTTCATCAGTTTGAAATAATCTTCTTTTTCGATCAGTATCTTATTAAAGGATTCTTCTTTTTTCCGGATCGTTTCCTGGATAGTGTCCTTTTCTTTCATGAGGCGTACCAGTTCCCTTCCCAGCTGCTCGGGCTGGTCAAAGAGTGGATTCTCTGCTGTGTACTCGGTGAGAGATTTGATCTGGTGATTTACTGTCGCTCTTTCGGATAGTAATGACTGTAGGTTTTTTCTGCGGCTGTCTCCCAGAATCACATTGCGAAGGCGATTTCTCTTTTTTCGAAGTCGGTCCAGGTCTTTCTGGATACGTGGCATATTTACTACAGCCTCCCGGACTAGTTCGGGATTGTTACCGAAGATGATCTCTCGTACTGTCTTCAATATCCATACGTGAAATTGTGGACTTAACCACATAGCAAAAGCAAGAGCCAGGTCTTCACACATAAAGGTACCTCCATGCTGACCTTCTTTGGTAGTCAAAATTTGATTTTCAACTACACCAGATTTGGTGTAGTTGAATTCAGTGTTTTGATCATCTTGCATCGCCTTAATAAGAGCTTTAGTCCCTTTTGATCTCAAAAATTTCTCGGGTCTTTTGCCCACTCCAAATGGTCGTGCCATTTCCGTTGCGTTTACCATCAGGTCCCCTCTGAATAAATCAAAGGCTATTTCTTGATCCTGAAATTTTTCTAAAATGGTTTCATTTTTCATTTTACAATTAATTGTTGTTGTCCGCTACAAACATAAATAAACTATTGTTAATTACAAACTACTACAGTTTATTTTTTTTAATTGTTTTTTGTTGTAGTTTTGAATCATGATAAAACTAACGATTGCGATCAGCGAGGAAGCCCACGCCGAGCTTTTAAAGATTCAGTTGGCTAAGAGGCTAAAGGATAAGAAAAAAACCTCCTTGGCTGAAATAGCCGCAGAGGTTTTACATAGTTGTGTTGTCAAAAAAGAAAACCCCGACCAGTAGGCCGGGGTTTTTTAAAGATTTTTTTAGCAGGGCTTTAGTTGAATGATATTAGCTTTCCATTTTTAAAATAAAGGTACTGATTGCCGTACACCCACTGGTCACCGTAACTTGCCCTATTGATTTTGTCAGGTTCTCCCCAAGAAACAATTGCCATTTCTTCCGTAAATCCAACTTTTATTTTCCCCTCTAGGATGGTATTCCAGTTGCCATCACCAAATTTTTTCCTGTAGCTTTCAGCTTGCTGTTTTGTTAAAACTTTATCTGATCTTAGGTCCATTAGCATTAATGATGAAAGAAATTTATGCCCCTCCTCAGTTTCAAAAACAAGGGAAGGCTGATAGTTTCTTTCATCGATCGTAAGGTCAAGGCATTTAACATATTCTCCTTTTTTCATGATTATTTCATCGCCATTATTAATATCTGTATACTTCTCATCAAAAGATCTAGTAAGAAACTCCTTTCCAACGTAAAATTGTTTTTGCTTTTCAAAATAACCAACAACAAGAAATGGGAAACTGGATGAATATCTTGTACTGTATTTATAAAATAAAACTTCATCTGTTCCGTCAATTTTTATTTTTAGAAATGCATCTGAACTGAAAGATGAACTTGGGTCCTCAAATACATCAATTACCGAAAAATACCTTCCCTGTAATACCTGGTATTTAGAATTATAGCTATCACAACACGCATAAATATTTGATTCATCAGTTGATCTTTTATTCATATCAAAAATAAACCCATCGTAACCATACTTTTGAAGATCCTCTGATTTTGGGAGTAAAAATAAGCTCTGGCCTTTGTACTTTTTATAATCTTCTCCCAAAAAGTTACTAAGGCTGTCATAAAGTTCGGGTTCAGTTTTTTTTGCCTCAGCAACCCTTGTTGTCGTTATTTGGCAGAAACCCAAATTGGAAAAAATCAGAAACAACGAAAGCGAAATTGTTCTTTTCATGAGATAAAAGGTTGTTTCCTGAAAAATAAAAAATAATTATCAACTAAAAAAGTGATACTCCTTGATTATCACCTATTCGGGCGAAACACATGGATAGGTTTAGCCAACGCTTACCTTGGTAAGGTAAAAATCAGTTCTCTATTTTTTCATTCCCTAGGGTACCTCTTAACTAAATTCCTTCCCAGGTACCCAATAAAAAGAATCACGGCAATCCCTGCCACTGTTTTGAGAATTTCGAGAATCTGGTTCCAGTCTATTTGATCAGGAAGTTGCATCGGGATACTATATGTTCGAAATTAATATCAATAATAAATAGGATATCTATGATTATCAACCAATTCGATTCTTAAACAAATTCAATTTCTCTGATTTTTTTATTTTTTCCTGCTAACCAACGCTTGAATAAATTAGTTAATATTTTTTTGATTTCCATTTAATTCTGTAGATTTAATTCATCATAGACTAAAACTTTTAAAATATGATACTTTTAGAATTAAATCATAAGATTACTAGAAATACCCTTTATTTCGTTCGTAGCGATATGCCCTTCTCGGAGAAAGAGGCCTTCCTGCAAATTCCTTCTTAAAATCACGTTTACACCTCATTGCTCTATTTCCTAGCAGACCCATTTATAGTATATGGTGTACATCATCCGTTCATTTTCCCATTAATTCAACTCATTCTATGAAAATTCATGACCTTTACCTTTCGATGTATGTTTTTCAAATTAAAAAACACAATACTGCCGATGACAAGACGATAAGCTCAAATGATTTTATGGCACTTGCGTATCCAGATTTCGACAACCCATTTCTGGAAGGATTCACACAGGAATTGGTAAGCAGTCTTGAAGAAAAAGCCTATAAGAGTAACAAAGGTACGCATGGCGGAATTTTAGAGGATAAGAAGATCCGGGGACATATGAGAATGGTGGATATCATGATCAATGGTGGGATTACTGGTATTAAGCAGGTAGTAATTGACGAAAAAGGCGAAAAACGAGAGTTGAGCGAAAAAGAAATAGTTGGAATGAAATTTTATTTCAGAGTATGGCTACCAACAAATGGCAACTTAGGCTACGTTTTTGTTCAGTCTTATAATACGCTTTCGATTAAAGATCTCGTTCAGGACATCGTAGAATCTATTTTGAAAAAGCATGGTCATCGATTTTCGGGAGGAAGGATGCTTAATACTACAACAAAAAAAAGGCAAAAAGACTTTCTAAAAAAGGCATCATTAAAACACATCGTCGTATTGTCAAATAAGAATGCCAATAGCACGAGCTTTGCCAATGCTGGTTTGCTCGAGTTGACATTAAAGAATGTATCCATTCACGGAGACGACAAATTAGACTTTGATGAAATTAAAAAAATATCAAAAGCGCACGGTATTCTCTTAAAAGGGAAAAACTTTGTCTTAAAGGGTAAATATGAACTGCCCCATGGAAAGAAAAAAGAAATAAAAACAGTACCTTTAAGTGAAAGCCAAGACAACATAAAAGTGGTGCCAAACGTAAAAATTCCAAATTATTGCATTGGCGAAGACAATTATCCTAATATCGACGAGATGATAAAATTCGTTGATAATGAGATTGATCAGATAAAAAGGGAATTGAAGAAATAAGAAAATGTTAGACATAGATGTCGTCCGAAAAATCATCAAAAATGCTGTGGTAAGTATCAAGCAGGATAGTGATGGTGAAATCATAGAAAAAACCTGGCAGCGGATCATTTTTTATTTGCTTTTTTACATTTTACCTATTTTGCTGGCAATTGTTGTTTGGATAAATAACATTTATTTAACCGACATGGAGGGATATTTGGGAACAGGTATAGCCATTTTCACTGGACTATTTTTTTCCCTTCTACTGACAATCGGCAGTAAAATCAAAGCAGAAAAAGAAAATGTGAATGTAGATCAATTTGCCTTAGAAAAATACAAAAATAACATGCGGCAAATTTCCCATATTGTACTATACGTAATTCTTCTGGGAATATTTATTTTCATTATTATGCTAGCAAATTCAATTTTTACGATTGAATATTCGAATGTACTTGCAAAGTTATTGACATCTATCGCAATATTCTTATTAGTTCAGTTTATTGTCGCCCTATTTTTTATCCTTCAGCGATTTTACTTTTTAGTTTTTGATGAAATTAATAATATCCTTTAAAGATCAACTCATCTTGCGAACACCAACGGGTTAAAAGGCTTCGGCGGATCAGGAGGGTTTTTCATCCTGGGGACTCCAAATTCCGACTTACAACGAGAACAAACGCGCTGGCTATTAATCCTATGGCCAAAAAAGAAGCAATAAAAACCATACGCTACTGGTTTTAACTTAGTAAGTTTTTTCATTTTTTATATCTATTTTCTAGACTATTAAACTGATCTTCAAACTCTTTGAATGCAAAATAATCCCATTTACCGGTCACCTGCATCCTTTTGGGAAAGTTTTCGATACCCTCAGCTATCCTCCGAAGCAGATCCTTGACCTCAGTGTCGGAATACATCGAGGGGGTAGCCGATGATGTTGGTTTTGTGGTAGTCGTGGTTGCTTCCCCTCCCCTGTAGAATCCTCTGACCTTTTCCTGACGAATCGCCTCGATGGCGGGCATTACGTCCGCTACAAAAGGATGGCTACGGATAAAAGAGGGGATGACGTATTCGTCTTTGTGCACGTATCCGGCAAAGTCGCCATAGCGGTCACCGTAGCCCAGGCTGCCCCGGCCGGTATCGCCTCCCATATAGTAGGAGGATACGGGGGCGGTGACTCTGCGGGGTGTGCGCTTTTCTTCGCCAGAACTACTGTTCCATTCCGGAACATTGCTTTCGGCCAGGGCTTGTTTGGCTTTGCCGATGGCTCCCAGTACGGTGGCTCCCATGGCGGCAATATAGCCTGCAAAGACAAATGGGGCCGCTGGACCGGTACCTGCGGATGCTTCGGCGGCAAGTGGAACGATCCTTCCCAATGAGGCAGCTGTATCTGCAGCGATCTGGGCTCCTACCAAAAGCTTCTGAAATGTGGTAAGCTCTCCGGACTTATTTCCTACAAAGTCGATGACTCCTCCCAGTGCCTGTCCCAGGCTTTGGGCGATCATGACTTTGGCTTCGGCGATTTCCCTGCTTTGGTTAACCTCCTGCTGGTTGTATTTGGTCTGGAGGTCTTGTAATTCCCGGCGTCTGGCTTCTTCGATGCCTACGGAATCCAAACCAAACTTACGGGCCAGGGCAAGCAGCTCATCATAGTGCTGGTTTACTTTGAGCTTGGCCAGCTCCCTTTCTTCCAAAGTGGCTTCGGTGATCTGCTGCTCGGCAGCTGACCGGGCTTCTTTTTCCTTTTCGGTCCACTTGCTGCGGATATCGGCCAGCTCTGCGGTACGCAACTCTTCGAGTTGTTTGGCTTTTTCGACAAACTCCTCCTCGGTGATGGTCTTATTGGTGAGGTGCTGGACGAGTTCTTCCTCCAGGGTAGCGTAGCGATCCCAAACCTGTTCGAGTTCGCGCTGCTGGTCTTCCATCCCGGACAGTTCGTACTGGCGGGTAAGGTCCCGGATCTTTTGCTGGTAGGCTTCCCACTGGGCGGCCATCTGGTCCAGCTTCTTTTTGGCAGCTTCCGGATCACCGGGTACGCCGGTGGTATCCGGAGCTTCAATCACCGGGGAATCGGGATTTTCCGGATCGGTGCCGGGAAGCACCGGGCTGGATTTTTCCATATTGAGACCTAGCCGCTCCATGAGTTCATTCCGGGCGGTGAGCAGGGCGTTGTTTTCGCCTTCGAGCGAAGTGAGGGATTCCATCTGTGCCCGGTAGGTGGCAACATCGTCCAGCAATTGGCGGGAATCGCTTGATGCCGGATTGACTAAATCCCAAAAACTGATATTTTTCCCGGCCTCGTTGGCCAGTTTGATGGCAGCTTCTTCCATGCTGATCCCTTCCTGGATTGTAAGATTATTCCGTTCCGCTACCTTCGTCATCTGTTCAAGTATGCTCTTTTCTGTTTGGAGAGCTTGATATTTTTTATCAGCAACCTTTTGTCCTTGCTCCTTTATTTCTTCGTCTCGTTCCTGAAGGATGATAGAGTTTATGAGTTGGTCGTTTACTTCACGGATAGATTTGGTCAGGTCAGCGTTAGATATTGTGTTTTCATCGATCTGGCCGAGGTAATCGGGGTATTGCTTTTTGAGTTCGCGGATCAGTTCGATACGCTTGCCGCTGTCTTCGTTGGTGGTGATGATTTGGGTGTGGAGCTTCATCAGCTCGATTCGCTCGGCTTCCAGTGTCTCGGAGACCGGCACGGCGATCCAATCCGCAAAGCGGGAGATCATCCGGTCCATGCCCGACATGATGGTGCTATTGACAAAGAGCCCGGCGAGCCACTTTTGCACCTTGGCCAGGTTGGCGGCCATGTTTTCATTGATAATCGAATATTCTTTATTAATAGAAGTCCCATCGAGAAAGGCTTTGTTTGCTATCTCTTGCTGTTCACGCACTTTTTGGATGTTATTTGCAAGTATGCCGAGTACCCCGACTACTCGCCCACCGTCCTGGCCCAAGTCACCCATTGTACTCGCCAGTTCGGTGATACCTTCGGAATTGTCCTTCACCCCTTCCAGCATACGAAGAAAGGCCTCGTTGGCATCGGTATTCATCAGCTCCACGAAATCCGCCACTTCCATTTTGGCGAATTTGGCGTACTGATCGGCATTTTTGGCCATGTCAATAAAGAGCTTGGACAGTGCCGTGGTGGATACCTCCGCCGTCTGGCCCAGGCTATCCAGTGTAGCTCCCAGGCCAAGTACATTCTCGATGGAGATGCCCGCCAGAGGAGCGATACCGCCCAGGCGCTTGGTAAATTCCACCATATAGCCTTCATTGGCGGTGGATGCCATGCCCAGTTCGTTGATGGCAGAGCCTACTTTTAGCAGCGCTTCCTCGATACCGTAAACCTGCTTGACGTTAAAAGTATCGGTGAGTTTACCCAGCTCCCGCATGACCGTCTCCGGATCACCCAGTGCATCGCCTAGGGCCACGTTGATCTTATCCGCTGCCCGGACGAAACCCTCGATGTCCTTTACTCCCGTGATACCCAGGCGACCTGCGATCTCTGCCAGGCCGAGGAGTTCGGAGCGGGGTGTCCGGGTGTTGAAGGCTTTGAGTCTTTTATTGAGTGTGTCGATCTCCGCACCGGTGAGGCCGGTGGTCTTCTGTACGTCTGCCAGGGCATCGGAGAGCCGGGCGGATCCTTCTATCATGGATTGGATCTGGGTAAAGAAAGCCGTGGCACCCAGTGCGGAAATGGCCAGAATGCCAAACTGCTTTAGCTGCCGGCCCATATCTGCCCAGAAACCTTTGGTGCCATTCAGCTCCGCTCTCTGGCTTCGCAGTTCGCGGTTGACGTCATTGAGTTCGGCTTTGAGTCGCTTATAATCGGCGGTGCCTTTGGTGGCGGTGGTGCTGATCTCCCGGCGCAGGTCGCGCTGGTAGCGGCTGAGCTGGGTCATGGTCATACCGGAGAGGCCGAGTTCCTTGCGCAGGCCGCTGATCTGTCCCTTGACTTCCTTCAGACGCTTGCTAGCATTGACATAGTCATCGGTGCCTTTTTTGGCATTCTTCATGTCGATGCCAAGTTCCTTGGCTTCCATTTCGAGTTTGCCGAGTTCGTTGATGGCTTGCTTGCCGTCTACCTGGAGGCGTACGCGGGATTCGTCTTCTTTACGGGCCATGTTTTCGCGGTGGTGTTAGGCGAAAATGGCGTGATTAGGGGGATGGGTGTGGGACAGCCTTCCCTTCGACAAGCTCAGGGACCGCAGAGGGTCAGATTGAAGGACTAATCGTTGGGGTTATTTATTTTTTTAATTCCGGATTGCTTTCTTCTGGGTAAAGGAGAAAAATGTGTTCGGGTAAGAGGAGGTGTTTGGGTTCAATATTGGCAAGAAACCTATTTTCTATTAGCCAATATCTCAATTCTACTTTTCCATCGGTATCAAACCGTGTGGCAACCTGATAGAATAAAAACGAGCGTTCGTCGATATTCATTGCAGCTTCCACAGCATCCAAATATTCAGGAAGTTTATTCCTCATCATATACCCAAAAAGGTAATAACAGGATCGAAGATAGGGTCCAAATCCAGATTCTGTCATAACCGCCCTTATTAAAAATTTAATTTCTTCGTAATTCGGGTTATCTGTAAACTCAAACTCATTAAATTTCCAGTTTTCAGGATCTCCAAGTTTTTTAATATCCTTCCTTTTTGATATCCATTGATAACCATTCTCAATAAAAAATAAATGTTCTTCGAAATCATCCTTTTTTTGCTCCCATCCGGATTCATCATCGACCCAGAGGACTAATTTCCTAAAGAAAGCCACAAATCCATCCTCTCCTCTTCCTACTGTGTTACTACTATTAATTGACACGGGTTCCAAACTATAAGAAAATTTAATCCTATCCCTTATATTAAAATGCTGGTCCAGGATGCGGAAGAAGTTTTGGTGGACGAAGTCGCGGTCCATTTTTTTGATTTGTTTCTTTAGAGCTTTGGCTTGAATCTTCAACTCGGCAGTGGATGCCTTCATTTCTTTGCGGTTATCGCGGATCTCCTGCTGCTGGTAAAGCATCTGCCAGCGTTGACCGAGGAAGGCAATGTAGACAAAGAGCACTCCGGAAAGTGAAGCCAGGACTGCGGAAATATTGTTAGCGTAATCATGAGTATTTATCGGAAAATATTCGTATAAAAACCAAAAGGAGGATGAGTATAGCCAAAACGAGGCAATTGCAACCAATAAAGAAATTCCTGCCAACCAAGAAAAAAAGATAATTTTTATTTTTAAGATTCGGATTGAACTATTAAGGTCTTTGTCCAGGTCCATGGGCTTTTTTTTGGACAAGATAGGGAAAAAATGGTTTTAAATAGAATGAGATAAATAAGGAGTCCTTTAGTTTAATCAAACAAGTTTCCTCTCTCTGATCCATCCATGCCCAATTCGTAAAATTCAGCGTCCAATCTGTAATTCCCAATTTGAACCGGATTTTTGTAGAAGTTAAAAGCTTGCTTTGCCGTTAAAATAGATACATCTAAGGATTTAATATAATCAATAAGTAAACCCAATTCCGCACGACGGTTTAGATAATCGGGATTTGAATCCCTATATTCTGTATAGGCAGGATGAACCGCAAACACTAACCAACCTCCTGTTGAAATAGCAACATCTACTGCATCTTTACACAGTTGCAATCTGGATACCCCATTTTCGGAAGCATCAAATTTCACTCGTTTTAGATTATAAGAATCAATTACAGGCGTATTTACACAAGTTCCCGCAGCCACCTCAGAATCAGCAACCGAGACAAAACTAGCATCAAAATAAGATCTAATCTTTTTGTCCACATCGTTATTCCTACCCCCAAATGGAGGGACAAACATGGGGCAATCCACGTCAATATTTTTTAACGCCGATTTTGACCTGTGTAGGTTTTGTTCCACTTCACTTAAATCAATAATTGTGGTCACCATATTCTCATGTGTATGAGTATGGCCTGCTATGTCGTGACCTAAATCGAACAATTCCCTTACCCTGGCTTCTACATGAGCATCGGCAACAGATATCTCACCTGTCATCCATCCTGTTACAATGGCAAAAGTTGACTTAATATTTTTAGAGTCCAAAATAGGTATATACCACTCATTATCTCCCCAACGGCCATCATCTGCGATAAATGAAACAATTGGTTTTTTGGTTTTTGCTGGATGGCTCAACTTATAAGTTTGCTTGGTCAAATTAGCAACAGCAAACCCATTAACTGGTATCGATGTATTTGCTGAGGATATTCCGTCGGTGGTAGAAGTTATACCATCAGTTAAATACATTTCAGCATTATTGCTCAATTTTATACCGGGCAAATTTGCTTGTGTACTATTGTAGGAAACCCGAAAATATCTTGCGTGTTCCACCAGAGTCACGTCCCCGTTAAAAAGCGACGTTGCACTTTCTATAGATTGTATCCAGGAATAATTTTCATCATAAACCAGACACCCTGCGTTTCCTGTAAATCGGCATATCAACCTATAAGAGCCTTCACCTACCCGGTAGTAATTTTTGGAGTAATACCAATTTGGTTGATCAGGGACAACTAATCCTGTACTTTTGTGCAAAAATCCGCTTCCCCAAATCTCCGTGTCCGTCAGCAAGCTATTGGTCAATTCTTCAATTGCGTTTGTGTTTTCAGGAACCACGGTAAAGCCAAATTTTTTCAACTTTTCAGCCTGCTCTACTGATATTTCTTCCTTTGCTGTTTGTACTTTATACTCAACAAAAGAGGGAGTAGAAAAAACAACATCGTTAACTACTTCCGTATCTGCTGTGATCCTGGCAGAAATTATGCTAACGCTTTGAGCCTCATTGTGAGACAACCTAATCCAAGCTGTACCTTCAGGTAAGTTAAAATTAAAATCATAAGATACAGGATCAGTAGGATTTTGAATAAATGCAATTTGATTATATCCTTTATCATATGCGATTAGGCAAGCACTTCCGTAAATAACTACTTTACTATCGTAGGTGCCAGGATAGGCCTTTATATATTCTTTTGAGTAGTACCAGCCTGTGCCCCCTAGTGATATCGTTCCTGTGGATGTTAAAAAACCAAGGCCCCATTTCACACTATCCGTTAAAGTGCTCTCTGAAATACTTTCTAAAATATCCGTGTTTTCAGGCACGATATTTATACCTAAACTAAACCTGGACTCAATTATTTTTTTACTTACATCAAAAGGTGTGGAAAAAATGGACGGTGTAATATCTTCCACAGACTGCATTATTTTACCTTGAATATTATCAGGGGAAAAAGAAATCAAATGAGATATCCTCACCCATTTAGTACCTTCCGGCAACGTAAAGTTAAAGTCGTATGATAGAGGATCCGTAGGGTTTTGGATTGATTGAAGGAAACCGTAATTTTCATCGTAGGCAACGATACTGGCATTCCCTTGAATTAACACATAGCCGTCATAATCACCGGGATAAGCTCTAATGTACTCTTTAGAGTACTTATAATCCACACTGTTTTGCGCCAATCCAATGGAATTTAAAAAACCTTCCCCCCAAGCTTCTGTATCAGACAAGGGGGTCTGTGAAATTTCATCCAGTATATCTGTATTTTGAGGAATAGTAACGATTCCTACCTTTTCTAAAGTAGGGTACCCCCCCAACTCAATCGGTACCACAGACTTAGTGAAACCACCAGCACCATCAGAAAAAATCATCGTAAGCCCTTCGGTCAAATCCACTACCGTACCGCCGTAGTTGGTGTAGGTGCCGCTTTCGGTCGGGAATTTGATACCGGCGATTGCATCATCTGCGCTCGCAGGTTGTATATCTTTTATGCCGGCGGCGACCAGGCCGTCTACTTCTGTCTTGGTGTAGGAGTCGGCGATGTTGCGGTAGATGGTGTCCAGGGAACTTTTGATCAGGGAATATAGGGCTGAATAGGGCACCTGCACGTTTGATCCGGATGAATCCTTGGCTATCAGCTTGGCAGGATTAGATGATTCCGGAATGTCGTTGACTTGTTTGGCTACAAAATCCTGTATTTTATCGGCTGATCCGCCGATCATTCTGCTGATCCGGATTACTGTGGTTTCGCTCATGATAGTATTCTGGAAATGGTGTTGGTAACATTGATCTGGCCCCTGACCAGATAGGATGGAGTGGTTCCTCCGGAAAGGTTGAACAACACGTCAAACTGGTATCGCTTGCTGCTAAGCTTTCGGGTCAGGCTGTGGTGGATGAGGATTTTTATTTTATTGGTCGGAACGATTGTAATTCCATTTCCCAGCGTTAACCGGAAAATGGTATGCAGGCGCAGGTTTTCTTTTACTTCCAGCACGATCTCCGAGGCGGTGGAGATATCGTAGGGCTCACCTGTGAAATCGTCGGTCAGCTCCCACTCTTCTTCGTAATTCTCATTCTGAATGAGATCGATATTGGCGATGCCAGGTCTTACGTTATCCATGGGTGCAAAATAGATTTGCCATTATGAGCATCTTGGGACAGTAGCTTAGGTGCCGGAGGATGGTGGGGGGGCGTAGTATCGGTGGAGCTGGAGGTAGACGATCTTGCAGGTGGTGGTGGGGCTGGCGCCTTCGTATTTGATATCGAATACCTTGAAGCTGGTGGTGTCGATTTCCTGAATGCCGGCAGGGATGGGAATGGGTATGATGGCTCCGTTGGCATCCTTGTCTTCGAAGTAGCCGGTGAAGTAGAACTTACGGGCATTATCTTCTCCATGGCTGAAATGCATCTGAAAGCTAAGCCGATACTGTCCGGATGCTCCTGCCGCTGTACCGGGTACAGCGATTGATACTTCCACCGTTCCCAGGCTGATAAAAAGTGTCACGTTCTCGTTTGCTCCATGTGCCATCTCCAAAAGGGCTTCCCCGCTAAATAGCGTCCGGGTGACCATCTCCTCCGGAAGGATCAGCGGCTCTCCTGCCTGACTGTTTAGTATGGACTGCTTGCTGGTGCCGGACGCTTCATAGGAGAGGTAGGGCGACATCCAGATGCGCAGGCTGCGGACTTTGTTTTCTACCTCGCGTGTTCTGACATCGATTTGCTTTTCAGTCTCGACAGCCTCGGCTTCTTTGGCTTCTGTTTCGGATCTCTTGATGAGCATGAGAGCTTCGGTGAATGCGGAGCGGTCTTTGCTGGCGCGAAGTATTCGGCGGATGCGGGAGTTTAGTCTGGCGTAGTCCATGTCTGTTGGCGGTTGGCTTTTGGCTGTTGGCTGTTGGCTGTTGGCTGTTGGCTGTTGGTGGTTAGGTTTTTAGCTTATACAAGTCGAGTTTGGCAAGGGTGCGTTCCTGGTCGGTGATCAATAGCTCTATCTGGTCGATAAGGTAGAGGACGTTTGCGATGCGGATGATGCGGGTACGGTTTAGTGTGTACCGGTCGGACTCGGTGAGGAGTACGTTGGTCCGGTATTTTTTGGAGCGGATGATGAGGTTGTTCAGGTTGGTCCAGTAGTGCTTCATGTCTTCGCTGTGCACGAATAGGTTTGCCTGGGATTCGTCCAGGCTGCCGGTGGCATCGTAGGCATTGGCAGAAGCAAAGGCATAGCTCCTCCCCTGCCCGTCTGCCTGCTGCCCGTAATATACCGTAAGGCGAATACCGGTATCGGTATTGAAGAGATTGGCATCGGGACTATAAGCAGTCACTTCCAGGCTGGGGAGTTTCCAGCCTTCGTAATATGCATCCGCTATGGGCGTGGCACCGATGGGCCAGTCGACGGACTCCGGCCGGTCGGGGTCGTCCTGCACATCAAAGGCATAGAGCTGCCAGGTGGCCGGGTCTTCCCTCTCCTTTTCCAGGCGGAACGTAGCCGATAAGGAACGCACATAGGCGAACTCATCGATCTCTGCATCCAGGGCGCTTAGCTCGGTGTAGGTATCTACCGTGTGATCCGGATCAGGGACAGGCTCCTGGGCGCGGGAGAGCAGGGCGTCTTTGGAAGGGTAGGAAAATTGCAATCCGGATTCCTTGCCGTTTCGGATCAGGAAAAGCTTCTCCACTTTGGCCGTCAGGTCCAGGGACTCCCGGCTGCGGATGATGGAGCGGACGAAACGGATCTCGACGGCATTCTGCAGCAGATTGAAATCGTACTTCAGGAAGAAGGTATTTTTGATGGCTTTCAGGAAATCCAGCACCGGCATATCCGGCACGTGGCGGGAAAGGCGGATATTGAAATCAAAGACATTCTGATAGATCAGATTGGTCTGCTCCGGATTGTCGTCACCGGCATCCACATTGCCGGGCGTGCGGCGCTGGGATACCGCTCCCTGGCGCACGTCCAGGAAATCAATGGGTCGGTTGTTATACACCAGCAGCTTTTTGATCAGCGGATCATCGAAGAATTCGCCCGATACGCGAATATTCAGGTGGGCGAAGATCGCCTTGACCACATCGGTGAGGTACAGAAAAGGAATGAGCGTATTCTGCCATTGCAAGGCATCCGAAAAACTGTAGTAGCTGGGATTATAAGTATCCAGTCGGCCCTGATCGTCGTAGCGGTTGACGATCCCGTCAAAGATCGGGTTGGCCCCCTCGTACAGATTGGGATTGTAGATCATGGGAAAAGCAATGCGGTTGGCATCGTCCGGGGTATTGTAGTCGCCCATCAGCAGCCTTCTGGCGGTCTTGGGGGTGGCAATGTAGGAGCGGTTTACCCCCTCGTTTGGCATCTGCACCATCTCTGCTGTGGTGACGGTGCCGGTATCCCAATAGTCAATATAACTGGCTGAGCTGTGGCCCTCATCCGATATCAGTACCGTTACGATCAGGCCAAGGCCCAAGCCTTCGAGCCAGTCGGCGATGGCTTCCAGCTGCTCCACCTGGTCTGCATAGTCGTCCTTTTCTAGGAGCAGCACGTTTCCGTTTACGGTAAGTCGGGCATCACCGTGGGCACAGCGGATGCGGTAGCCACCTATTTCATCATATGGAGGATCCAGGAGGATGGTATCTTCGGGATCGTAGCAGGATTGGAGGGAGAGGCTGGTATTGTCCTGAATGAAAAAGCCACTAGACAATACAAAGACCAATTTGATATCGTCCTGATCTGCTTCCAGCACGTCCAGGTGGCCGGAATAGAGTCGGTTGGCTCTCAGGTACAGCCCGGCCGGAATGGGCTGGCTAAAGTCCGTGGCGGACTGCGGATCTGCCGGCAGGCCCAGGGCCAGGGAGATTTGCTCTGTATTGCGTACCGTAAAGGGAAAGCTGTAATCCCCCAGCAGATCAGGTGTGAATATACCCGTCCGGATGCGCTGGATCAGGGAAGGGACCGGTATGGTAAGGTCATTGACGCGGATCTCTGCCATAGTAGCTGCTGTTGTTATGTGCCAGTCGGGCGCGGTACTCCTGCCCGTGGATATAGTCGCCATCCTTCTGGTCAAAGGATTCGGAAGGCTGAAATACAATGCGATGCAGGCTGCTGCCGATGACCAGATAGGCGTGATTGCGCAAGGTCATGTCCTTGAGGGCGATCTTTTCCGGCAGGGAGATATAACCTGTGCGCAGGATCAGGCTATCGAAAGCCAGTTGGTTATAGGCAGACAGCGTGCCCTCCTGCCGGTCGTGATCGGGCTGAAGGTTAGATTCGAAGATTTCGGCACTGGCTTCGGAGAACTGCTCCTTTTTGCCCGCAAAGCAGAAACTGTCAAACCCGCCCAGGCTATTGCCGTAAAAAACCTGTTGCGGGTAGCGGGGATTAGCCTGCGGCCGCAGGGTAAGGACCTCCTCTGACAGAATACGCCCGGCCAGGCGCAGCTCTATCTGCAGGATGTCCTCCCAGTCTTCCGGCAGGAAATAGCGGAAAGCAAAAGGGCGGTAGCGTTCCTGCGTGCCAAGGGGCCTGGAAACCGTCTCCTTTACGGTATTTTTATAATGAATGGTCTGTTCGAGCGTGTACTCACCCGTTTCGAGTGGGAGGACGTAGAAAATGGATTTCTCCACCGGATATACAGGCCGCACCATGGGTCTGGTAGTCAGCCATAGGTAGGCTTTACCCTCCCAGGGGTTGACATCCGGGAAAGTATAAGGCCTGCCCGCCAGCCAGGCGTGACGGCTGGAAGTGAGGGATTCGCCACCCTCCTGCACGCCATCTACCAGCAGCGCATAGCGGAGCCGGTAGCGGTGCACGATACCATCCAGGGTCTCGGTATCCAGGCCAATGGCCAGATTGGGGCGGTGGAAAGCCATCTTGCCCAGCAGCGCACGGTCTACATGGAAATCCACCCGGCTGAGCTCGTGCAGGTAGGGATTGAGGTATGGGGCTATGGGGGTGAAAGCGCCAGAGCCGTAGGATTGTTCGAATTCGAGTTGGGCCTCCATCTCTATAATGCCCTCATCGGGTATGTCCGGAGTGAGGGATATGCGGATATAGTCTCTGGTCATGTCCATGGCTTGTGCGGTGGATGTTTCCGATAATTCAAAATGAGCCACCAGCAGGGTATTGGCTGCGGGCATAGTGAAAGAATAGACCTCGTCGTAGCTGACGATCTGGTCGTCTTTCTTCCAGTACAGAAAGCGGTTGCCGGGAAAGCTGTCCGATGGGGTGGCCGTGACCTGTACCGTATCCCCTTCCGTGTAGAAATTGGCACCCGTGACCGTGCCGCCCGACTCGGGAGTGGTGGAGATAGTGAGCTGGTATTGGGTCAGCCCACCAGAGGGAGCTGTGGACTCGAAGAATGCGGTGAGCGTGGTATCCGCCTCCGGCATGGTGTAGGTGAAATCCGGATCTGTGGAGATCACCTCGCCATCTTCCATCCAGTAGGCGAAGCTGTAGCCTTCATTGGGGGATGCAGATACCGCCACCTGCGCACCCGGTACCTGGTTACCGGCACCAGTTAGCGTGCCCGATCCTCCGGGCGTAGCAGTGAGGGTGAGGGCGTAAGTAATGAGTTCGAATACCGCTTCCAGGTTACGGTCTTCCGCAGGCATGGCAAACATATAGAGTTCGCTGGTACTGACCTGCAGGCCTCCCTCTTCCCATCGGAGAAAGCGGTAGCCCGTGGCCGGCGTGGCCTGTACCTGCACCGTGTCGCCCTGTTCGTAGGGGCCGGTGGTCACTTCGGAGATACTTCCACCTGCGGGTATATTCTGACTGATGGCTACCGTGAATACGGCGAGAAATACAGCTGTGATGGTGGTATCAGCTGCAGGCATGGCAAAGGTATAATCTGCATCCGTGCTGACAGATGAGCCGCCAATCTCCCAGTGGGAAAAGATGTAGCCGGATGCCGGGCTGGCCTGTACCTGTACGCTGTCATTTTCCTCATAGGGGCCGGAAGTAACTTCTACCGTGCTGCCTCCGGCTCCGGGAGATTCCAGAACGGTGAGGCTGTAAGTAGCCGGTGGAATGTCTTCAAACTCCGCCACCAGGTCTGCAGATCGGTTGGTAATCAGCAGCGGGGTAAAGGTCAGGGGGTTTTGAAGGGCAAATTCAAAGCCATCCTCTGTCCAGCGCACAAACTGCTTGCCTGATGCAGGGGTGGCCGTGAAGGTGACCTCCTCGTCTTCCCGTACCGGAGAGGGAGAAGCCTCTGCTGTACCATATCCCTCAGGTGACACATCTGCGGTGAAGAAATACAGGTCCTCGACTTCGAAGAGAAGTACGGACTCATTTGGATCAAGCGTGATCTCTCCCGTGTCGTTTTGGATATTGTCCCAGTCCTTGTAGACCTTGGTGAGGGGGAAAGTGTCGGTGGCTTCGGTTTCATTGACCAGGTAGATGACTTCCGAATCGTCTATACCGTTGGTGGTACTATTCAGGTCAAATCCGAAGTTGGACCGCCATCCTGCCAGGTCATAGTAGTTGTCATAGCTCCCCTGGAGATAGACACGGAATGGCTGGCTTTCTACTGCATCTATATTCTGATTGTTGATCGTTCCGTACAGGAAAGGATCTGAGGCGGCATAGTCATCGATCGTCCAGCAGAATATTGCCAGCTGGCCAGCTGCGCACTTGATCTGATTGCCTGTGATAAGCAGATTACGCACCCGCAAGGTAGTAGATGCACCCTGTACATCGTCGTCTTTGATCCGGATACCTACTACCAGGTTGTTGATGATATAGTTATCCAGGATGTTACAGTTCTGATTGTTGTGCAGGTAGATTCCGTAGCTGTTTCCAGAGCAGAGGTTCTCGGTCACATCAACGTCAAAGCAATTATCGTCAAGGTATATCCCTGCGCAATCCCCTATAGTGCTAGGCGTTCCTTCCACAGATCCCACAGTACCGATACAAATATTCCGGCTCACCACGATGTTAGTATATGGGGTGGCAAAGCTACCAAAGGAATACAAGCCTGCTCCATCACCTTTGACCTGGCAGCAGTGGCGGGCCAGGTTGCGGCGGACGGTTGTGTTGCTCCCCCTGAAATACAGTCCGATATAACCGCAATCATCAAAGATATTGTCCTCAAAAAGGTGTTCGTCGCAATTGTTGCCCAGGATGATGCCCATGGCCTGCCCGTCTCCGGAGCCAGCAGCTCCCGGAATCATCGCTATGTTTTTGATTTTGGATTTGCGGATGATGGTCTGGTTCGAGTTATCCCGAATATTCAGCCCGTTGTTATTGATATCTTCCCAGGTGCTGGTGTCAGATACGATCGCATTGGAGACGTAGGAGCGCAGGCCTTCATTGCCGTGGTGCTGGATTTTGCAATTGTTGAATGCCACCGAGGTGGAGAACCGCACCATGGCTGCCGCTTCGAAGCTGCCCTCGAAGGTGATATTGTCAAAGACATAGTGGTCACTTGCATTGAGGTAAAGTGTGTATTGATCGTAGCTGATCTGGATGTCTTTGGCAGATGGATCTGTGCTGCTGTACAGGTAGACAGTCTTAGTGGCTGCATCGTAGCACCAGGCTCCTTCGTAAGTGAGGCAGTTGATGTGGTTTTGGACGAAGTAGCCGTAATTGATGGCATAGTTGTAGGAACTGGCAGCTGCGGTAGTAAGTACGCTGCTGGTCTGGGCCGTGATCTCCTGCACGTCCATGATCCACTTGTTCTTTTTCGCTACGAGTTCGCCGCCAACGAAGTTGGGCGCAGCGGCCAGGTTGGTGCTATCAGATATCTCCGTATTGGAAACCGCATTCTGAATGTCGTAATATCCCGTCTGCGGCCAGCGGCCTTTGGCACGGGTGAGGCCATCCTCCCGGAGCATGTTTACCGTGGTAAATCCGGCATCGGTGTAGCTCCAGATATTGCCGCCTTCATTGACCCAGGTGGCGGGGCTTTTGAACCCACTTACTTTCGGGCGCGGCCCTGAACCGTAGGCACCAATGGTAAATTTATCGGTAGGTGTGCCGTCCTTACCATCAATATTCATAACGGTAAATACATCCCCCCGCTTGAGCAGGATGGTATCGCCCGGAGAGGCGACGGATAGTGCGTGGTTGAAAGTCTGAAAGGGGGCAATCTCGGTGCCTGCTTTGCCATTATCCCCGTTATTTGCTACATACCATGTTGCCATGGTGGGAAATTAGGCAAGGTGGTTGGTGGGGGGTGGGACTGGTGATGTGATGATATGATGATGTGATGATGTGATTGGGGGACCGCCTTTGGGAGGAATTAGGGTTTTGGGGGGAGATTGGCCTTCGGCTTCGCTCAGGCACCACAAGGGGGAGTTTATTATATTATTGTTGGTACTTGGGAGGAACTATTTGAATAGGAAAATAGGAAAAAAGGTTTTTCTAAAAAAAAGTATAACCATTGAAGCATTATTAAAAGCTTCGGAGTCTATTTGCACTATGAGAAATGAATGTGTATTTTTGTTGTAAATAAATGTTAAACTAAAAATGTACAACATGACAGAAGAATTAAATATTCTTCTCTCTATTGCACGTTTGGTCCTGGACATCATGGACTGGCTGTATGAAAAAATGCAGCTAGGGCAGTCGTTCAGACCAAGCTGCATTTAGAGGGGGAATAAAATCAATCACATTCAAATAGCTCCCTCTTTTGGCTGATGTATGACACAAAATTAATGAGGGTTGTGTCAATGGTAATCCTCTCTGGTGAGACAGGGAGGATTTTTTATTACTTCAAAGGTATTCCTTTTTTATCAAAAATGTAAATATTTCATTTAATTTTTATTCGAAAATTTGAAAATATCGTTAATGGATAATTCGAAAATGCCTTCAAGGGGATTAATTTAAGTTGTTTTTGAATTTCAAGACATTTCAATTACCATTGTTTTCCTCTTCATAAAAAGCTGCTGTTTCCAATAAATGACTTTCAAAATTGTAAATGTCTTCCAGGGTATCAATTAGATGCTTGGTTTCTTTTTTGTCTTTATCAAAAACACCAATGTATTTGTTGCTGCTATTGAATCTAAGCCTGCAGAGGGGTTTTCGGTTGTTGTCGTCCAGTAAAATACCAAAATAAGACTGAGTATCTCGTGCGATGATGCGGCCCTTTTCCAATTTACGCCTCAATATGGCCTGAACGATTCTAAATCCTTCCAACTCCTCTTCCGTGGTGACTACTTTTGATTCTTCTTCATCCTCAACCGGATCAATGGTGGATTTCTCGTTTTCTTTATTTAAAGCACTGTGAAGCCGGTCATTTACCTTCTCAGAAATCATTTGAGAAAATGCCTTTTTTACCAGATCAGTAAACTGCTCCAAAACCTGGGCGGTAATCCGTCCATTGTAATTTTGTGAGGCAAAATGCTTGACAAATTCCGGGCTGGGGGTAGAAAGTTCCTGATCTATGGAATTCCGGATCCCTTTCAGATACTTTAACAGCGAGGCATTATCAACTATTTTATCAACGTCAAAATTTGATTTATGGAACTTGGCAATTTCGGCAATCTGGCTCTCTTTCAGGTTTAAGATATCAAATTCGAAAAATGCCTTTTCATCCATTTTATTGGATTCCTCCAGATCAGAAAAAAATCTGTATTGAACGCCATTGGTCAAAAGCGAAAATCTGGTTTTGGTAACATGGAAATACCTGAAAAGTTGAGATCCATGAACGTCAAGCTTTTCTCTCCAGTGCTTGCATTCGATAATTAGAATAGGGATACCATCCTGAAAGATGGCGTAATCTACTTTTTCTCCCTTTTTAAGGCCCAAATCAGCCGTAAACTCGGGCACCACTTCAAAAGGATTAAAAATATCATATCCTAGCAAGTTGATAAATGGGAGTACAAATGCATTTTTTGTTGCCTCTTCGGTGCCAATCTGATCTTTAAGTGAAGCGACCTTTTCTGCCAGGGCCTTAATTTGGGGTTGAATATCCATAAGTGTAAAGAATAAAATGAAAGAAAAATTGATTTTAAAACAATTGATGCCTTGAATTTAAAAATTTAATACAAAATATCAAATAAAAGATAAAGTCAGACTGTTCGTTCGATGTAGCTGGAATTGTCAGTAATAAAATATTTCTATAAAAAACAATTTTATTCTTAATAAATTACTCTTAGATATAAAAATATGATTTTAGTTTGTAATTTTTTAAATTTCCATTCACTTTGATATCAAGCTGAATAGCCTGAAAAAAGATAAATATTAGCGGTTATTAAAAAGAGAATTGAAAAAGGGCAACATCATTTCTGCGTGTTCTTTTGCCATTTTTTTTGCTAATCCCACCAGGTGCTCTTTTGCAAACCGGATTTCAACCAAAGGATAGTGCTCTATATTGGCCACAATTTCTTTCCAGGAGTCACTTAATACCTTCAATTCGTCTGTAGTATCGGCTTCTTTCAGTATTTCGGAAATAGATCGGATCTTCGTAGCAGTTGAAGGGTTTGGTTTCTCTTTATTCTTTAAAAGGTTCTCCATATAGATTAAAGCCGAATTTGCAGCACATATTGAGGTGGTGATGGTAGGTTTTGTAATTGTCCCGGTGCCTTACGATCCATCCCCATTCACAAAATATTTTATGCATCCACCATTGCCGGGGTTTGGGGCAGTTGTTGGTAATTCTTGCCCAGCTCATAACATCGAGGTGATTATCCAGCCGATAAGGATTATACCTATGATATAAACTATCAAGGATGAAAAGTCAAATTCTGGTTCCGTGAACATGTTTTCGTGCTTTCCCATAATTGAATTTTACGAAAAACCCCTCCGGAAATGACCGAAGGGGTAGACTACACTTGTTTTGGACGGGATGTTTTGGTGGTTCTCCCTGGTGTCCTTTTTCTTAAGCCGTTTCCCATCTTTTTCTACTTTTCCAAAAGCACCACCAGCAAACGGTTCGATCTATTTCACACGGGAACCCTATCCCGCTGATCAGGCGGGAAAATACTGTGGTCTGATCGTACGCATCAAATCACAATACCTTATCGGGTTCCCTTCCTTTTGGTTGTTGTGGCGGGAGGTGGAGTCGAACCACCTTTACCTGGCTTATGAGACCTGGTTTTTACCGAAATTTCCCGCAATGTATTGATAACCCACTAGCTACATTCGCTGATAGGACTTAATTTTAGTTATTTTCACTTGCAATTGCAATAAAAATTAAGTGTTTTTCGCTATTTACTTTCCAGCGGGCCTTTGATGGACTGGATGGCAGATTCCATTAGCTGGTAGCCGAGGACTCCCTGGAGGTCGTTGAGCCGGCCGTAATAGGCACGGCTGTACCATTTTTTAGGCTTGCGGCCGCTTTTTTCTTCCAGCAGGGCACGGTTGCCGGCCTGGCTTTCGATTTTGCGCCCCCTGCCGGCTCCCATATCTACGAATCGCCCACGAAGCAGGAAATCGATCTGCGACTCGAACAGATCCTGGGATACGGTTAGCACCCTGGTCTTGAAGCTGCGGTCCAGCTCTCCGCTCTTACCAACTTTCAGCCGCTTTCGCTCCCGCTCGAGTACCATCTCGGTGCGTTCGGTCCATCGGGTGAGGATTTGGAGGATTCTTGATTTCATGGTTTAATTGGTTAATCGGTTAACTGGTTAATTGATTAACCGCTTCCATTCTTCCAACTTTTTATGCAGTAATTTTCCGCTTACAAATTCTCCATCCTTCATCCAGGCTCCCCAAGTGTCATGCTCTCTGGTGTAACCTTGATCTCGTAGCCATATTTGAAAATCATTAGCCATATTTTAGTGCCATTCGCTATTGATTAATCCCAGTCATCAGGATTGTAGTAGATGGGGGCGTCCTGGCCGATGTTGAATTCGAAACGCCAGCCGTAGCAGTTGGAGAATATGGGGCCGACCTTGAAATACTTTACCTGTGCCAAGTCAAAGAACTCGATGAAGCGCGGGGCGGTTTTGTTTCCTTTGAACCGGTTGGTTTTGTCTAGGTGCATTTTGCCACAGATGCCCATACCTACGGACTTGGTGGTGTCCATGGCGGCCCGGCGCTGCTGTACGTCTCCCCTGGAAATGCTCTGCTGCAGGATGAGAAAGGCTCCGAAGTTTTCGTCCCGCATGCCGTTGTTGGCATAGGTGAGTTTTCCTTCGGGGTTTTCCAGGATCATAGATGGAGTGTCGAAATTCAGACTGCTGTTCATCGCCGACAGGATATCGTCAATATCCATTACTGCAAAGTGCTTGTTGTCCTCGCTGTGTGCGATCCGGTGGTATCGGGTGGCCAGGTCGAGGAAGTAGGCTTCGTACTCGGTATACGTAATCATGAGGATCTGTTTTTAGCGGCGTTTTTTGGTTGTGGATTTTTTGGCGGCCTCTTTTTGCTGTCGGATTCGGAAGCTGATGTCTGTAAGGGCGATGGTAAGATTGGTATTGGCAATCTCGGTGAATTGGGTCATGTTGGCCGATAGGCCGGTCATCAGATCGAGCCAGTTGCCGGACTTCTCTTTTGCGCCGAGCTTCTGCATGAGGTCGGTGTTTTTGTTTTCGTCTTTTTTGAATATAAGCGGAAACATCCGGATAATCTGGCTGCGGCAGCCATCGAACCACATGAGTATGGCAATCCGTACCGGCAGGGGAAGCCGGGCGATCTGCCGGGCACGAAAGGGAATGGTGGTATCGATCAGCGGCACCCGTGGGTCTTCGTGTACCTGGGGATCGTAATCCCTGCGGCGCGGGCGGTAGAGCACGGCAATGAGTTTATTGAGCCATTCCTCATCCCGGTCCTTCAGGTAGCGGGTGAAATATTGCTCCGCTTTGACATACTCCCAGAGGGTACAATTGGCCATAGCGGAGGTCGGACCGTACAGTGCGGACTTTGGGACATATTGGATATATATTTTTTGGAGCTTTTGGGCGGTAAATTGGGTGAATTCGGCAAAAGAGCGTGTAAGGAAGACCAAATCCCCCCGTTCGAGGGTATTGGCCTGGAAGAAATAAAACCATTGCAGGCGGAGCCGCTTATGCCATGGAAGGGAGCGGGTAAGGACGATGACAAGTAGTTTGGCCAGGCTGATCCGGTCCAGCCGCTGGGAGGAAAGCCAGGCTACCTTGATGACCTGATCGGCGGTAAGCTCGTCCCATCGGGAGGGGAGCGGGTAGGTGGTTTTATTGATGTGGACCTGGTGCATTTTGATGGTTTGATGATGTGATGGTCTGATGATGTGATGATTGCCCTTCGGCTGCCTTCGACTTCGCTCCCTTCGGCTACGCTCCCTTCGGCTACGCTCCCTTCGGCTCCGCTCAGGGACCACAGGGACCAGCGATTGGTTAAAAGACTCCCAGGCCTCTGAGGAAGGAGATAAGGGCAATGATACCTAAGATGACTATGCCTATGAGTACGTAATGCTTTATCTGCTCCCAGAATGTGGGTTGGGATTTGATTTCGGTGGTGGTGGTGACGGTACGGAGGCGTTCGATTTCTTTTTCGAGTAGGCGGATGGTTTTCTCCTGCTGCTCGCAAATGGCGGAGATATTGCCCAGTTGATCGATGATCAGGCCTACCTGCATTTGTGTGTCGGGATCGGTGTAAGTTAGGGTATTGGTGATGGTTTCAGACTTGACGCCGCTCTGGATCAGATGGACCAGGCTGTCGATATTGATGGCCGGTGACTGGATGGTCTGCCCTGGGACCTCGATGATGCGGGGAATCTCCCGGACGATAACAGAATCTTTAGTGATGGTGTTGGTACTGACCTGAGGGGCTTTGCAGGAGGCGAGGAGGATGATTAGGATGATGCCCTTCGAGAGTATCCCTTCGGCTCCGCTCAGGGACCGCAGGGAGCGCAGGGAACGGGGGGATAGGATTGATTGGGTTTTCATGGGGTTTGGGTGAATTGCCCCCTTGGGATGTCCCTCGGGGGCGGGTTAGTGGTTTAGCTTTTTTTGAAAGTGGGCTTGACTACGAAGTCGTAGACAAAGACCTGTCCGAGCAATGCCAGGATCACTTCGATGATGCCTACACCTGTGGGCAGTGACAGGGCAATGCCTGCAAACAGGATGGTGACGATCAGGGTGGCGATCTGCCCGTTGATCTTCGGGAAGAAATAGAGCAGCATCTGAGTACCGGAGAGAATGAGGGCAGCGAGGCTGCCGATTTCTGGTAAGTTTTCCATTTGTGATATGTGTATTTGGTTAAGATTCAGTGAAATATAAGTCGGCTTCGGCTTTCCGCCTGGTAACTAATCCGGGCAATACCTTGCCGCCTGCATGGACCCAGCGGTGGAACTCATCCCTGATGGATGGATCGGTGGGGTTGGCATTGACTTTTTTGAGCAGCGTAGACCGCTCCAGGGCTCCAAGGCCCAGGTTAAAGGCGAATGAAACCAGCGCCGAAAATTGGTTTGGGGTTAGGTGAGGACTAACGAGTCTACCAACGCCTTTTTCGAAAGATGAGACGGTAACAATGAGCAGCTCTTCTGCCTGTTCTTTGGTGATGGCATCACCCATCTTTACCGGCTTGCCGTCCGGATAGCTGGTGCTACCATATCCGATGGTGGGTATACCTGCCGGGCAGAGGTAGGCATCAAGGCGAAGGCCTTCGGAATGTTTGATCAGGTTTAGTCCTGTGTGTGTGGTTCTCATGGTTTATTTCTGTTGGTGACTTGGTCGATAAGATCGAGTAGTTTTTCCAGCCATTCCCATCTGGTGAACCGGTACCATTTGACAAAAATGGAGCGGAGCTCTACTGTGATGAAAAGGGTATAGAAAGGAAGGTTGAGGTACTTGATCAGGTTGGTATCTGATTCCTCCAGCAGCATTTTGGTGGCGACGCTGAAGGATATGATGATGGTGAAATAAGCGATGCATTTATCCATCAGTTTGTCACGGAATATTTTTCCGGAAAACTCTTTTTGCCGCCATGAGATGTAGGAACCGCTGATGGTGTCCATAATGAAGATGATGAAAAACGCAATGGCAAATGCCCACTGGCTGAAAACATACTGGCAAATAAAAAGGCCTACAGCAGTGACGAAAGCATATAGTTTCGGATGCAGTATTTCTTCGTAAACATGGGTGAGTTGTGCAGATATGTAATTGAAATTTGGCATAATCATAAGAATACAAGCCCTGCATCGGGGTCGTTTCGGGGAATGTGTGTCTCCTGGTTTTCGTCTGAAATATAGTTGGAGCTGAGGGTATACTCCGGGAAGTGAGCGGACTGGGCCTGGCAATATTCCAATAGCTCGGTAAGGGCTCCATCGGCTTTTTTGGCGTAGGAGGCCGCAATCTGCTGTACCAGTTCCTGCGGAGCTGTGGCCTTGGAAGTGGTGATGCGGCTCTGGAGCCCGTCCAGGATCAGGGGGCCATTGTCCGAAAGGATAAGCATGGTATCCATGAAGCCCTCCCCTATTGTGGCAAATGCCAGGGCACGGGAAGCTTTGATGTGGGCTGTGTTTAGCCGGGCTTTTTGGGCAGGATCAGTCTCGCTGGCGTAGCTGAGGATCTTCTGCCAGAAATCCGGTCCGACTGCCTCACTGATCACTTCCTCCTGCTGGTAATGCAGCGTGGGGAGCAGCTTGTGAAATAATACCCGGCTATCACCAAGATGCACAAAGCGCTGAAACTGGCGCAGGGTACTGATCAGGGAAGACTGGGCGGCCTGGTAGGTCTCGGTATCTTCCCAGAGCGTCTTCAGGTCGCCTGTCGGCAGTGTCTCCATAAGCTCCAGGGCCAATTCGATGGCCGACCAACCCTGTTTGGAGAGGCTGTTCTTGAGTTCGGATACCTGCCACTCGAAGGCGGTTTTGATATTTTCCGTGGATTGGATATGGATTCCTGAGCTATCGAGATTAACCTGTCCGAAACTGATGTATTCGAGCAGGGCCAGGTGAGCCGTCGCTTCGGATAGCAGCTGCAGGAGTTCTGCCTCTGGGGAGTTTTCAGCCTGTACCGCACTGATCAGGTGAGCATAGATTTCCTTGCTGAATTTCTTTTTGATGATATCCCGCTCTACCATGATGACTTTTGGTTGGATATCGGAAAAATCCAGTTGCAGGGATACGGGGATGTATTGTTTGAGTTCGGTGATATTATTGATCAGCATCAGTGTCGGGGTTTGGTGTATTGTCTCGCTTGGATGGGGTGACCTGATTTAGGGTCTGCAGGTAGGGCCTTCCCAGCCACCAGTGCGTTTCCCAGTCTTCATTGTTCCATCCGTTGTGCCAGCTGCTGTATTGCCATGGATCCAGGATGATGTCTTCGTGTGCGGTGACCAGGCTCATGTATATATTGAGTGCTTCCCGCTTGTCAGATCCGGAGCGGTTGGATCCGCCCTTGCCGGGGATAAGTCCGGAAAGGGAGGGATCTATGCCGGTTGCCGACATGATTTTCATAACCACTTCAGAGGAATCCGCCAGAAAGACTCCGTCTTTCATCTTGTCATCCACGGCGGTGATCTTCCAGCCGCCGTATTCTTTTCCCATGGATGTTTTGAACATGGTGAATACGGACTTGCCGGCATTGCGTGCGCCCATCAGAACATCGTTGATGACCTTGAATTCCTTTTCGGTGGCCTTTTTCTTTTCGGAGGATTTCATGGAGCCCCAGTTGGGATACCGCTCCGGCATCCAGTAGTCAGGCATCTCGATGTGGTAGCGGATGAGGGCGAGATTTTTGAGAATTCCCGCTTTGGTTTCCGGGATCATAGCCCCGAAATCCAACCATCCGCTGGTCTGCAGTGACCACCAGTGGATGAGCTGGTAGTAGTTTTTACCGGTGGGATAGCTGAGCGGAAAGATATATTTGAGCGTATCTCCGCGCTGCTCTTTGAGTTCTTCGGGATAGGTATTGAGAATGTCCAGACACTGTACCTTCCGGAGTTTGTCATCATTTTCAGAGCTGTTCCACTCGCTCCAATCGGGATGCATGTAGACGAAGGGAATGGTGCCATTTTTTCGCTTGGCATAGCGGCAATCTTCTGCCTCCATGGCAGCAATGCGTTCGACCTTATCCCTTTTCTCAGAAAGGATGATCTGGGGGAAGACGTTGAACAGGTCGTAGAAATCTATGGAAGCCCGGAGCAGGTAGTGCCTGTTGCGGTAGCGAAACTGGTCAATTTCGTAGACCATCTTCCGCATGTTCGGATATTTCAGTGGGTCGATGGGCTCTTTGGTGAAGCGGTCCCGGATGGTGTAGTTCAGCCCACCGCCATAGAGGGCGCGGGCTTTCCAGTCCAAGGCGCTGACCAGGTCGGGGTTGTTTTCCTTGGCCTGCCGGGCGAGCTGGGGGAAGTCATTGGCCTGCCCCCACTCAGCGATAACCAGGGCGTCCCTGAGTTCCTCATCAGGTGGGGGTGTCCATGTGGGCCTGTTTCTACCGATGGAAGGCGAAGAGAAGAGCACCGGTGAGGCGGTCTCCTCGAAGTACATGATGCTGCCGTCGTCGTTGCTTACCATATTATTCTAAGGCCATTAAAGTGGGTGATGAGTCTGATGTGTACGGTGGTGATGCTACCATCTGGGGAGGAAACATTTCGTGTGGCATTCTGGTAATGCCTGGGGGCTTTGGATCCACCGAATCCGTCTACTCTGCGCATGTGCATAGGGAGTCCTTTGGCGTGTTTGCTAAGGATGCCTCCTTCTATGGTCATCTTCTTCCCTCCGGTGTCGCGCTTGCGGTCGGCGGTATAAAAGGTGATGGTGAAGGGGGTGGGATTGCCTTTATGATCGAGGCGGTCCATGGCCCTGAGTGCATCTCTAAGTCTTATTTTGGCTGGTTTTGCTTCCACGGGGGTCAAGATAGTGGAAGGATGGTGTGGGGGGTGGGACGGTTAATAGATGGTAAAGGACAGGCCTCAGCATTGGCATCATTCTAATGGTTTTATTTTTTTCTAAAACCATCAAATAGCATCATTGAAATTCATCTTCAACCATATAATATTTTGAATTTCAATACCTTGCAGGTTTTTCCCAAAAAACCTGCCGCCCCCGCGCAGGTTTTTTTGACGACCCACCCTGTCCGCTGTTTGCAATTGCACGGCACAAAAAAAATCCGTATGTGATTACGGATTGCAATTTTTTTAAAAAAAGTGGTCTGATTGGTTTTACATAGACGTTGCCAAAAGAAATGATTTGTTGCCCTCCATCATTGGTCTATATTTAGACCAAACCAAACAATCCAGCGCCTCCCCTCCGTGGGTTGCGTGTTGGGGTGCAATTGTTTTCTTTTGTTCGGATGACTTGTCTTTCTGAAAGTCCCCCTTCTTATCTTTCCGGGTGACTGTTGCTTTAAGGGATATCAAAAGATCAATGTTGTTCCCCCTGTTCACTCTGAACGGCTTAAGCTTTTGGTCCCCTGCCAATACCTGCTGCCAGAGGTAAAACCTGGATCGGTGGTTGGGTGAATAACCTATGTAGTTTTCCATCACATTCCATCCTTTCTTAGATAGTTCAGTAATCCATTCGTCTGCAAAACTGATATCGGACTTGGCATCCTCCCCTACTGCAGTATGGTCAAAATTATAAATGATGGTATTGTTCACCTTCTTTTTGTGCCGGTAATACTTATCAAAATCAGCAACCAAATCCTTTATCTTCTTCGGCTTCAAAACAAAAAGGGAATTGATTATATCATAGGTGGCATCTTTCTCCTGACCTATGGTAACCCAGTTGATAGCTGAGTTATAGTCACAGCCCAACTCCAAGGGCATCTCCCATACCAGGTCAGCATCAAACCTGCAGTCCTTTTCGGTCCTCCCGGTAAGTCCATCGATGAATTCGTTGTTGGGCGCATAGTAGCCATGCTTCTCCTCATCCAGCAAATGGTAAAAGGAATTCTCTGGTTTATCCGGTTTTCGGTTCAGAACAGATAAAGAGAATTCAAATGGGGTAAGCTGCTCCTTATAGTTCTCGATCACCTTAATGCCAAGGGCATGGACGTTGTCAGCTGTTGAGGCACGGCTGACATAGTTCAGTCCTATCCTTAGGGTATTGATATCATCCTCGTAGCCGCCAATCTCCTTCTGAATTTGCGCCTTTCTCCTTTTGCTGGCAGTCAGGTATTCCTTTTTGAGATCGGTAATTTCTTTCTGTACGGCCAGAATGATTGAAGCTATTTCGTTATTGCTGTCAGATTCGATATCATAAACCCAATCCCCTGGCATGCCGGGTGTGGGCTGATCAGTGGTAAGCAATAAGCTTTCGCAACAAGATTGATCCCCATACAGGTGGGCCTGACCTCGGAGGGTAAGCAATACCTCCTTGAACTTTTCCCGAGGAAAGAACTTCACCTCATCCCCATAGATGTAGGCCAGCGATGCGCCATTGGCTATGTGGATCCGGTCAATGGATATCAGTAGCTGAGCGGATCCATTAAACCATTTGATCAGGTGGGCATTCGTGCTGGGTTGGCGATAGCATTTAGGTATCTGCAATTCTTCCGGTGGTGCCTTGCGGATCCAATAGTGTACGTTTTCCTCAAAGCCCATACGCCGCCAACCTACCTGAAGGGCCGGGATGATCATGTTCAGCAGCTTATCATATGTAATGGAAACAATACCACCCAGCGAGCCAGGCATATCGAGGCTATTCCTAAGCACAAACTCTGCCCCTGGTCCTTCTGTCTTGCCGGTACCCCTACCCCAAATACAGGTACCCAGCTGCGGACGGACCAGAGACATTTCCAGCTGGGGAATATTGTAGTGAATTTTATTAATATCACTCATCTTCGGCGGTGGGTTCTAATACAATTGCATCCTCGATTTCGTCGCTGCGGCGCTTCTCTTCTACCAGCTTTTTCATTCGGGTTTTCCAGTTTGCGGGCAATTTGTTTTTCAATTCATCGGGGAAGAAACCAACTTGGTACTCGGGTATTTCCAGCCGCTTGTACATTTCTGCATCTGTGGTGCCCATAAATTCAAGAATAGCACTTTTGTACTCTTTCATCAGGCCTGTAAAGGTTTTTCCATCGCCACTGTCCCTGGCCAGGTTGATTCCGGTGATTAGCAATTGCATGTAGGTATCGACGTGGTATTGCTTGTTGAAGTGGGTGACATCACCAAAGGCTTCCTGGGTTTCGTTATAGATCCTTCTGGCGGTGGAGTAGGAAATATCCCAAAGCCCTTCCATCATGGAGATAACCTTTTTGGCTCCGCCGTATTTCTGGATCAGGTTGGAACATTCTTTCATGCGGTTTAGCTTTTCCTCCAGGGCAGGGCTGAGTTCTGCATTCGGTAGCTTACCCTGCAGGAAAAGAACGATCTTTTCCACGTCGGTCCGAATACCAAGTTGGTTGGTCTTCTTTTCCGGCCATCGGTTTTGCAGTACGTTATTGTTTTCAGTGTTGGCTGCCATCAATAATTTTTCCTTTTGAGTGATTCGATCATTTTCACAGCATAGGTCTGAGCCACGGAGCTGCCATTATTGGCCAGGTCAACGATGCTTTTCCGGATCTTTGCTTCGGATAGCAATCGGCTGCCGCGGATGGCTCTTTCCAGCTTAGGAGATAGCTGGGTGATTTCCAGAATTTCCATGATTTCCTCATCAGAGAAAAAGAGCCTGCCCAGCTCTTTGGCTTCCTCGATTAGTTCTTCCTCAGTCATTGCCTCCCTCCTTTCGATTAATTTCCCGGCTTATCCAGTCTATATTGAATTGTGCCGTCTTCTGATCGGTAAAGATCACTCCGGCTTCCAGCCTGGGGTTTTTGGAAAAATTGGCTGATCCCATTACGGATATACTCCATTCCTTATTGGTGATCACCAGTACTTTCGCATGGCACTTAGTAAGCCGGATATTGGTGATGATGTTAGCGGCTAACTGAAATGCTTCTGGTTTCCGGCGCTCTATCCGATAGTCCAGGACGGCATTTAGCTCGGTGATGAGTCCCTTCTGTATCATGTCTACCATGGCCCGCATGGATTCCTCGGATATGGTCCAGGTGGTAAACCATAGTTTACATGGGCCTGTCTGAATCAGCAGGTATTCCATGAGCTGGTGCATGGACCACTTGCCTCCGGTGGCAAAGGGGATTACCTGGTTTTTTTTAATATTCCCGATTGCTTCTGCCAGGTCTTTCAAATTGCTGATCAATCGTGGGGATGGAGCAATATCAGATCTAATTGCGGTCGCTTCCGGACCGGTTGGCAATTGGCTAATGGTAATATCCTTGGTTGAAAAAAGGCTCATTGCAATGCATTTTCGAGTTCTTTCTTTTCGGCTTCCCATTCGGGAATTTTTTCGGCTTTCAGCTTGCCTTTTTTGGCCTTGCTGATATAGGTACGCAGAGTATTGATGCGTTTGGTCATCTGTGCTTCGCTCAGGTTTTCGATTCCTGACTTATCAAAGTTTGGCAACTCACCGAATTTTTTCACGAAATCGGCCTTATCCCAAAGCTCCTGAACCTGGTCCATCAAGTCGAGGATCTGGAAGGCCATCTCTTTTCGCTTATCCTCGTCGGTTTCATGTTCGAGTTCGATAAATAGAAAATTGGCCTCCTTGTACAGCGGTGCCCATTCTTCCCGGGTTGGCTCGGAGTAGGTCGGGGAGCTGGCTGCAGTACTCCCCTGCTCTACCGGATCGGGCCTTTCTTTTGCCTGGGATTCTCCTGGTGGTGTTGACTTGACTGGCACCGGATCTTCTGGCGTGTTTTTCAGATCGGCGAGGTATTCGTTGAGCTCTTTCTTAAGCTTAAGCCGGTTAAAGTCATCTTCTCCGGTGGATAGCGTTTCCTTGACAAAGGCTTTTCCGGATACGTTGCGCTTAAACCAGTCCAGGGCTTCCTGATAGTGAAAGTCATCAAGTAGGGACTGTACGTCCTGTAATTTATCCTGTGGAAAGTAGGTTCGAATGAAGCGACTGACCAGTTGATCTGGGGAGAATGTTTCACTATCCAGTGTCAGGTCCGGCCGGATCCAGCGGGTTTTCTCGGCATAGCGGTTGATGAGTTCCTCGGGCGTGAGTCCCTGGCCGTACTGGGGTACCACATGAAAGTGTCCGTTTTGCTCCCTGGATCGATGTCTTTGCAGGCAAACTACCGGATCACAGCGGATTTGTACTAAAAATACGTTGTGACGATCGGCCAGGAGCCGGTAATGCATGTCTTTGAAAAATCGGGTGGCACCGGTGGTTTCGTACAGGATCTTATCGTGCTTGTCAAATTCCCGCTGGGTGGCCGCAGCCACTTCCCTTTCGAACTGCAGCGGGTCGTGCTGTTCGGTGAGCACATCTTCAAATCGCTTTTTCCGAAAGTCGTCCAGGCAGATATAGGTATAGTCAGGCAGCTTCTCAATGAGCATCTTGCAAAAGGTACTTTTTCCGCTGCCCATATTTCCTGCTACTATGATGATGGTCTTCATATCACGAATATGCCAGCAAAAAGCAATTGCAACCGGGACAGGTTGCAATTGCATAATTAATTAGGAGAGAATGCCTACCAGACATCATCAATGATAGTCGTACTCGTTATTCTTCGTATTCTTATGGCCGTGCTTAGAAAGTACCTCTTAATTGGAGGGTATTCGTTAAAGTCATCCATTAACGGTACATCAAGCCAAGACCTGAGCCTGTTGCCGATTACCAATACTTTGGATTTGGCGTAATAGATAGCGGGCATTGTATCCTGCTGATGATTATACCATTCGATGAAATCCAACACCGATTTCCATGTATTTTCGATGCTGTATGTATCAAGTTTAAGCGTAGTCTTGTAGGTCTGGTATTCCTGCATTCTATAGATTTTGTTGATGCAGGGAATGAGTCGGTCCCATAATTGATGATAGGCCAAAAACCCAATCCTCAGATCGTCTTTATGGACTACTTCTCCGCTATGACGAATTGTGTAACATTGGTTATCTGTATCCGGCATTGGGATTAGTTCCATACCCATAAATTTTGCAATCATTATATTCTGTATCATGTCTGTTTTTATTTGGTGTAAATAAGAACCCAGCACCTGTGTCGATGCCGGGCTGAAAGTATAAATCGGGAAGGTCAAAATTTCACCTCCTTCAAGTCAAACACCTTCATATAGGCCACATCCCGGTATTTGCTGAGTAATCGCATAAATTCCGCATTGTGCTTTTCCAGCCTTTCTAGGGAATTAAAGGCATCCATCAGCCGCTTTACCCGGTCTTCATTTTCGTGAATCTGCTTCCAGAAGGCAATTACCGTTTTTGTAAACTCATGCACTCTCAGGTAAGGGATCACAGAGCCGATGAGCTGCATCCGGAATACCTGCCTTCGCCAAAGTCCGTCGAGTAAAAAGTACATTTTATCCCTTTCTTCTTCTGATTCCATCAGTATTACAAAGCAGTTGGGGCAGGGCTCCTTTAGTGGCCTTCCGGTATTGTAGCCCCGCGAAAGTGCAAATAGGTGTGGCCTTTTATAGCTGTTTCCTTCTTTGTGGGTTTTTACGGTAAATGAGATCATAACTTCACTGCCGACTTTAGTCTCCTGGCGCTGGAGGTTAAAATGTGAAGCCACTTATCCACCCGCATGCAGGCACTTCGGGCAAGGTGGAGCCGGCAATAAGCCTCTCCGGATTCTTTTACCTGTTTTTGCCAGATCACCTTGTGTTGGATAGTCCTTCCTGTTTCTCCCCTGTGCATGGATGCGGGTACCTTTCGCACACATTTTAAGGCCAGGTCGTCCGAACATAAAAAAAGGCCCCGGAGGACCTTTTGAAATCAGGAGGCAACTTCCTGTGCTGCTTTTTTTCGCTTCTTGGGAGCGGGTTTGGATTCGATGCGCTTGCTGATGTAGGCAGTGTGCGACCTTCCGTAGTTGTCTTTACTTTTCATGGATGCTACCTCGAATATAAGGTATTCATTTTCACCGTATTTGACCAGCTCCTTTTTTAGCAGCTCTTCGACTATTTCCTTGCTGATGGTCACGCGTACGATGTCGAGGTTTCCTACTTTTGACCCTTTGCCGATGTACTTTTTTTCAAATTGTGTCATGATTGATATTTGTTTAGGTTATTAATTTGATTATGCCTGAGATTAGTGGACGGATCAGGGACACATGGGCCATGGGTCCCGATCAAAAACCGGGAAGGATTCCTCAGGAAAGCCCTGTTTTTGGTCGGGAGCGCAGCCTCCCATGGACCGTGGCCCGCCGTCCACATCTTTGCATAAATCACAATTGATCAACCGTCACAAAATCCATGACCTGAAAAAATAAGCGGGTAAAGTGTCTGGTGGAAATTCTTACCGTACTGACCAGAAAGCAATACGTCGATGCTTTAAGAGTGGGCAATCCGATAAAATAACCTGTCGGGGGCTATCGGAAAAGTATCAAGGAAAAAGCACCTGTCTGTCTGGCATCGATTACTCCCGGCTAACGAAAAAAAAACAGAAATTGGCTACAATCAAAAGGCCCCGGGTATCATTGGGAAGGATGACAAAAAAAAGGGGGAATCCCCCTATATTTGTCCTTCATCTGCCAGGCTGTAATATCCTTCTTTGGTGATGATCAGGTGATCCAGTATCGGCATATCTATAAATTGTCCGCCACTCACGAGTTTTTTGGTTATTTTCAGGTCTGCATGGGAGGGCTTTAAATTTCCTGATGGATGATTATGGGCTAAGATAAGCGCATTGGCATTGGTCAGAAGCCCGAACTGAAAGATCGTCTTTGGGTCTACGATCACGGCAGCGGTGCCGCCAGTGGATACGAATCTATAGGCTATTATCTTATTGGCCCGGTTTATCGAAAGCACGCAAAAGGACTCGGTATACTCGATAGTATCGTGATCCCAGATTGTGTATAAAAATCCGTTCACATCAATAGAACTTGATACTTTGGCGTAGGGCTGCCCGGTGGTCCGGTAAGACACTTTAGCTTCGCCGATGGTGTTGAAGATCTGAAGTTGTGCTGAGTTTTTCATGATAGCCTTGCCGACTTTTTTCTCCTGGCTCTGGAGGTTTTATGAAAATTGATTTTGGCTACCACTCCGGCACCTGAAGGGAATAAGGGCAAGAGGAAACGGAATAAAAAAGCAGGGGAATGCGGGCAGTTTTATGCCGTAGTCTCTTGACCCGTATCCCGGCAGCGTGCCGAACTTTGCTAATATCTATTGGAATTAATGCAGGGTGGTTTTGGCTTAGGGATAGAAGCAAGGTACCGTGTACCGCGTATAGCCCGGCCCGACCGAAGGAAGGGAAAGCCCCAAAAAGTATAGTTCAATTATACCTAAAAATACTTTACAAACAAACTTATATGTATTTTATATACTTATAAATGTAATTAACAAAAAAATCCCCACCATATTCGGCAGGGATTATCTGGGTGATTATGATTGTCTGGTTTGGCTATACTGAAAAATATGTTTTACTCGTCCATTCCATAGCCAGGTCGCACGAGCCGGGATCATAGTGCAAATCTACCCGATTAGTGACTTGGTTTACATGGAATGCTTCTGGCTCCGGAGCTACGTATGATGTGATTAGGTCTGCATCATTTACAGGCTGTGCCTGACTCTGGTATATCTCCGGTGCCGGAGGTACTTCGTAATCCGACTCCATTACCAGCTTGCATTCGTTGCAGAGTTCCTGATCCGATAGTTCTACTTTATCAGCAGGTGGGTCAGGTTCGATAGGCCAGGTGGCTCCTCCCAGGAATACCATAAAGGCCAAAAGTGCGATGAGATTTTTCATTGGCAATTTGTTTTGGTTATAGTGTGACGGTAAATAAATGAACTTCAATATGCCCTCTTCCGGGCAGTCGTCATGGGACATTGTAAAAAAGCCACTCATTCGCTGCCTTCGCTCCCTTCGACTTCGCTCAGGGACCAGATGCACCGGATGAATGGCCTTAGTCAATTAACAATAAAACCAAAAATCCAACATTATGAAATTGCTTCTTCTTTGTCCTTGATTTTCTTCCCTGATGGCTTGGCCTTTCGCAGGTAGCTGCTTCCCCTGGCCACCAGCCTTTCGGCGGTGGCTTCGTCGATTTTCGACAGGTCGACGATACCCATAAAAGTACCGATAGGCCCGGGCTTCACGCCCAGGACTTCGTACTTACCATCCAGTATTTTGGTCACCTTACTCATCAGACGGCCTCAGTTAGCGGCACCTCGTCGATATACATAGGAGGATAAAAGATCGACCTCACAACAAAATTGGTCACTTTCTCTCCGCTGATCTCCGCTCCTACTTCTATGCCTCCAGAGTCCACCTCTGCAGGCAGTTCATTATAGCCAAGAAAGCAATACTGGGTAGCTCCCAGAAACTTAAAGGCCACAACCAGCTTCCTGTTTCGGTTGGCTCTCAGGAAACCTACCAGCTCCTTGTCCGCTCCGGACCTGGCGATGGTGAGCATGTTCATAAAGGACTTGGCTCCCCTGGGTCCTTCCAGCGTGGTAGTAAGGGAGTTTCTTTCCAGGGTGGCGGAGAACTTATGAAACTTTTTGCCTGTCTTCATTGTGAAGGTAGCCGCTGCCAGGTCCACGTAATCGGAATTGGTCGTACCGGCGGTTAGGTCCGGCAGAGCCGGAAAGGTCTCGACATCAAAATAATCCGCAATACATACTTCCGTATTTAGAGCCGCGGACTCCTCCAGGTAAATTTGTCCGGTATAATCAAACAGATTCATCTTACTTCACTTTTTTGATGAGGCCAGACTGCTTTTTGATCAGTTCTTTGGCGATTTCTTTATCGGCGGCGATGTCTTCGGCTTTGTAGGCCTTGCCAGCTTTTACAAATCCGCCCACTACCAGGTAGGTGCTGCCATCGATGCTGATGGTGTTTACCTTGCTCCCTTTGGCGGCATTTACCTTTTCTTTGAGATCAGCGACGATCTCAGCAGCATCTTTCAGCTCGGATTCGTTCTTCTTGATCTCGGCTTTCAGTTCCTTGTTTTCGGTCTCGAGTGTGGCTACTTTATCTTTCATAGCCTGCAGTTCTTTTTCGGTATTGGAGACTGACTGATCTGCTGCCTTGCTTTCTTTTTCGGAATCGGGAGCAGCTGGTGCCGCTCCCTTATTTTTATCTTCTGCCATGGTTTTCTTAATTCTGGTCATTTACATACAGTGGTGCAAGATCCCGGAACTGGGTTCCGATCATCCATTTTACTATGGCCCTGTACCCGTGCAGGGTATCTACCAGCTTGCCTACCTTATTGGTATCGGATATTTGGTTCATACCCACTATCAGGTTACCGGGAGGAGTGATGATCACCCTTCGGGATCCACCCATCCAGGTTCGTGGCATTACCCGCAGCCTTCCGCTGGTGCCTTTCAGGGCAAAGGGTCGCCCTTCTTCGATATCCACTGCACCGATACCGGCTCCGGATCCGAAGAGCTTGTTTACATTCACGGCCAGGTCCTCGTGCACCCCGTAGGATACATGGGCGATCATGCCCCGGCCGTTGTTGTTTTTGTGTGCTTCGGGTACGGCTCCCCACATCTCCTTGAAGTAGGCGTAGGCATCGGTATCGTCAAAGGTGCCGGTACCTACGGCAAGAAGTCCCTCTTCGGCGATGGCTTTCTTAATAATCGTGTCCGGACCATCGGAAATCACCTTGTTATCGGCATCTTCCCATTTGGCTTCGGCAGATGAAGGAGATTCACCAGCAGAGGTGATGGCCGTGCATCGGTAGATGATATTATTGAAATACACCAGATCGTCCACCGCATAGGTATCGCCGGATGCCCATTCCTCGGGATCGTCGTGGTACTTGGAGTAGTAGAAGTTATCATTGATCTCTTCTGCGATCTTGGCAAACTCCTGCGCCCATACCCAGGCTGCGAAGGGCACTTCCTTGGCATTGATGTCCAGCATTTCTGACTGGAATGTTTCCCGAAGCTCCTCGGGGATCATCTTGATGATCTTCATGGCTCTTCGGGGCATAAGCACCCGCTTAGTCCATCTTCTCCCGCTCTTGGCAGTCTCGATGTCCAGGTTTAGCGGCCTTGATCCATCATCTACGGTCATCTTATTGAGGGCCAATGGCGTCAAGACATTCCGGCGAACGTCCAGATCGCGCACGATGTCCAGGCCATTCAGCATCTCGTTGATCAGAACCTTGTCCTGTTTTTCGATATAGCCTTTGATGGCTTCTATATCGGTTGCTGGTTTTACTGACATTTTGGTATTAGTGGTTTAGTTTTAGCTTATTTACTCGGCTTTGGCTTTGATTCCAGCCTTAGCTCTCAGGGCTTTTATTTCTGCATCGGTCTCAGAATACAGGTAAGATTCTTTCTCATCCCCCTCGATGGGGTCAGGATTATCACCGCCGCTGTTGTCTACCTTCACTCCGGAGTTGCGGTAAGCCTGGATGTCCAGCTTCAGGGTCTTGTTTTCCTCGGTCAGGTCAGTGACGGAAGTGGTCAGGTTGCCTTTTTCGGTTTTCAGGTTGGTGACTTCTGTTTCCAGATCGGTTTTTTCCTGTGTCAGGCTGTCTACCTGGTCCTGAACGGGCTGCACGGCCTCGTCTACCCGGGCCTGCACTTCGTCGGGGGTGAACTTCTCATTGGCTCCGGTGAATGCTTCGATCTCTGCCCGGATGGCAGCGATGTCCTCGGCACTGACCTGGTCTTTTGCCAGCAGTGCCAGTGAATTTTTAAAATCCATATCTTCTTCTGTTTCGGTTTGGTTGCTTGGTGGGCTGGGTGGATCCTGAGGAGCCGGTGGATCGGCCTTCAGCTTAAAGGTCTTTTCCATATAGGCGGTGAGGCGTTGGAAAAGTCCGCGCTCGTCGGCGGCTTTCTTTTCGGGATTTTCACCGGTATAGTGGGCCATCACCTGGCTGAATGCCATATCGGTGATGTCCTCGGGTGGGGCATCCTCAGATTCGTAGTCTTCAATCTGGTCTACAAATCCCTCTTCCTCTGCTTCCTGAGCGGTGAGCCAGTGGTCTTTGTAGTTCATGTACTTGCTCTGAATGTCCTCCAGGCTCTTGCCGGACTTATCGGCAAAGTGCTGGGCGATGATGCCATTGTACTTATCCATCATATCTGCCATGTCCCTGAAGTCCTGTGCGTGACCGATGGCCAGGCCATTGGTACAGTGGATCATCAGCAGGGCATTTTTGGCGGTGTGGACCGTCTTGCCTGCGAGAAGGAGTACGCCGGCCATGCTTGCGGCCAGCCCATCATTATAGGTATGGATGTCTTTTTTGGAGGCGGCGATGGTATTGAATATGGGAAAGCCATGGTAGACCGATCCCCCGGGGCTGTTGATGTGGATATTGATCCGGTCGTAGTCTTTTTCCAGGGCTTTGAAATCCCTCACAAAGCGGTCGGCGGTGTTGGTCATCCTCCAGGTGTCTGTATCCAGGCTGGGGATGGTGCCATAGACCATGATGTCCACGGTCTTGCTTTCCTTTTGCTTGTTGGTGATTTCGTAAAAGAGTCCTTTCTGAGGCATATCTTGTATGATTTGATACAAGGATAGCCAGATGGACCGGGCCGGAATGGGACAAAATCAGGCCGTTTTGGGCAGGGTGCAGGTAAAAACGAGGGTATTGTCGTTGCTGTCGCTGATGCCTGGGGCACTCTGCCTGCGGTACTCCATGCGGCAGGGATGCTCCTCACTGCCCAGGTAATGCCGCTCCCCGTTCAGCGTCTCTATATATATAAGGAGTGGGCGAAAGAAGTAGCGGCTGTGGAAGTACTCGTCCCGGGGAGTATTGGTATCTACCCGGAAACTGATCAGGTAGCCCTGGTCTGTCTCCTCAGAGCTTTCGGTCAGCTCTGCCCGCTCCGGAAGAAATGGACAGAGCTCAAAGTGGGTGTCCAGAGAGACGGTGTCGGGGATATCGTCTTCCAGATAGATATCGGGGCTGAGATCGGCATCGGCTACCATTATCAGGGTGATCAGGGAGGTTCGTTCCATTACCATAGGGGGATGAGATCAAGTTCTTTTTCGCGTTTCCGGTACCGTTGCCACTTTTTCCAGGCCGTTTCCCACTCAAATTCTTCGATGGCCAGGTCGTATTTGTCCATAAACTTCCTGATGGCCTCGCTGGCATCGAGCTCGTGCGCCACGGCAGCTTCCACGAATAGCAAAAACTTCTGGTTAAAGGTATGCTCTATCATGCGGGCCAGGGCGTACAGCCTGTCCGGACTGGCATAAGGGCAGATGATGGTGATCATGAGTTGGTTTTTACCGGGAGCTTTCAGGAAGCTTTCAGATATATTGCTTCGGTGGCCCTTCTTTTTGATGTAGAGATAGTCTACCCTCAGGAAGTGGGTGTAGCCATAGTCTCTTTTCAGCATTTTGAAGGCGGGCAGGGAGACAGGGATTTCGTATGCTTTCATGTTAAAAAGATACTATTAGCGTTTTTCACTTTTTGGGACATATTGGATATATATAAAAAAATTACAATTTGAAGGTTTTGATAAACTGCTCCCTTACTTTTTTGTCTGCGGCGAAGTAATCTTTCAGGGCGGTGATGTAGTCCTCCTCATGGGCTGGCTCGGCGGTAAGGCGGAGTATTTCTTCGGCCTTTTCCTGGACGGATACCACATCACAGCCCCTGGCGTGGATAAAGCCGCCTCCCTCCGTGGCGCATACCTGTACCCAGTAGACACGGGCTTCTTCTTTTTTGGGGTCACAGTCGAGTTTGAGGATTTTCTTTTGCTGTTCGTCGATCCAGTAGCTGTTCATCTTTTTTGTACTTTTCTAATGTAGGAAAAAGGGTATATCAAAAAGCTAAATTCACTACAATATAAGCGTTTTTCGCTAAACTTCAAAAACAGTGTAACATTGTAACATCCGTTACCAATCGGAAAAAGTGCATTGATTATCAGATGGATAGGAGTTTTCAGGCTGTTACAAATGCCTGTTACAAGGCGTTACTTTTGTAACATATTAAATGCTTCGTTTTCAAAATTAAACCTTACGTTCGTTGACAGGCGTAACATCTGTAACAAACCCACTTGCGGGAAACCGACATATACCGTATCTATTCCTATATATTTTATAATTATATTAATAATGTTACAAATGTTACAATGTAACGCCTTTTTTTCGCCACGAAAATGAGGGGAGAAAATGGGTAATTAGTCTAAATATTTAGTTATTGTATTCTGTAAAGATTTCAGTTGCAAATGGGCACAAAAAAATCCGAGGGGAAGCTGCTACTTCCGCCCGGATTGATACTACAGTTTAATTGGTTAATTGCTTAACTGATTAATCGATATGGGAAAAAAACCATTCTTGCTTTCCCATCACCTCCTTTTTCACGAAAACATATGATCTACATCTTTTTTTCGGTGGTTGGGTTTCATACCTGTTGATTACCGTTGGATCTGGCCAATACGTCACCTTGTATTCGTTTGGGGTTTCCGGGTGCTTGTTTGGGTCTGGGAGTTTGTCGATTAGTTTCTGGAGTTCTTTGGCCGGTATCATTCGGATCGATTTAGGTGAAGGAAATTTATTGAGGGGAGATTGAAAGGAAGGTGCTAACGGTCGATTAGCTCAAGTTTCGTGGCCTCAACCTGCGCCAATCTTTGCGTTAGGGTTCATTAAGTATACACGCATCCGCACTCATGACATATATCAGCAGCAATATCAAGTTCATCGTCAATACCAGCATCATCAGTAACAGTTAGTTCAAGGCTATCGCACTCCACACATTTCCTTTCTATCGGATTATTCACTTTTAAATGTGAGTAGTCTTTCCCGTCAGAATAACGCACACCAGCTAAGGGTGCATGGCCTTTGTCTGTTTCGTTAGGGTTGTGTTTTTCGCTCATTTTAGTCCTATTTTAAAGTTATGTGGCTCGGTTCAGGTCAGCCACTGCACCTTATCTTTATCGTTATCTACAAGGTGGCACTACTGATAAGTCAATAAACCAGTCTCCTAATATTGATATTGTGTATGCCCATCTACCGTGAGGTCTTAATTCAGCATCCTTTAGGTGGTAGCCATTTCTACTCCAAATCGTCTCACCAACGCACGCACTTATAGCTTCTACAAGTTCTTCTTTAGGTTTAGCGTCTTCAACCCAAGCAACTGCAATTAAGTCTAAGTCACGGTGCATGCTTCCGTGCATCGCTAAAGTATAACCACACTCTAATGCTGCTCTTTTCATGTCATTATAGAGGCATGCATAAAAGACTGGTTTACCTTCAACTTTTATTTCATCTTTTGTTTTCATCTTTGATTTTGATTTGAATTATGAATAACTGGAAACTCCCTCACCCGCAGATCTTCTGGCCATTCGCTGATATCTCCGCCGTGGCGGTCTTTGAGGGAAAGTTCTTTGGCCAGGTGGGTGCCGAGCTGCTTGACGAAGACGGGGATGTCTGCCTCCTGGCATTCTTTTATAATGACCCGAATCCATTCCACTTTGCAGGGTCGGTAGCGGTATTTCCCGGTTTCGTTGCCGGATTCACCGCCGATGATTACCCAATCAAAAAACTTGAAAACGGAACGCTCTTGAATCACTAGATGAGGTAATCTGAAATTCACTGAAGTGAAAGTAGGAAGAAACTCATATTCATATAGCGGTTCGATAGATAAGAATTTCACCTTTGCTGGTATTTCATCATCCGAAAGCGCCAATGCACGTGAAAATCCGTTCATACTCCCCACACTTGTCCCGAGCCACACATTATTCCATCCATCGCCCCAGTCCTCGGGGAGGTGAGCTGCGATGCGCTCGGGTCGCTTGGTCAGGATCTGGAATGTGTGCTGGGGGCACTGGCGGATGATCTCCCACATTTCGTCTCGGAATGAATCGATCTCCGGATGGAATACGTCCGTCAGGCTGCTGACAAAGATTCGGGAGGGCTCTTTGATCCGGAGGGGTTTGGTAAATACGGTCTTGGTCTTGCGTACTACCTTCGGATCATACCGGGTGTTTTTCATGCTATCCCGGTACATGTAGCAGTATTTGCAGTCTTCGTCCACCTTGGTGCAGCCTACGGCGATGTTCCAGGTGTAGTCTGTCCATTGGATGTTGGTTTGTGATGTCATGGGATTTTAGGTCAAAAGTTTAAAATTATTTTTCTCAACTTCCTGATACAGGGTATTGCCTGACTTCATCAGGGTGTAGGGTAGGAATACCTCTGCCATGCCTGCCACTTCGGCTTCTACGATGGCCATCTGTGCTTCTACCCAGTCTTTCACTATTCGCCAGGAGACTCGAATGGCCTGCTCCCGGTTGCAGAGGTTACGTGGTACTTTCTTGTTTTTCTCCATGGCCCGCAGTACTCCGGCATAATTTGCCGGAAGGGAGAAGGCAGTCATCTGATCGGCTACGTTAAGGCAAAAGGTGACGGCAATGGGTATTCCGTCATCGTCGTAGTCGCAGACGATCTTCTTGGCACCATGAGCCACCAGCGTTTGCTGGATCTCACCAATGGTCTTGATGGAATCGATTTTTGTGGTATAGTTTAGTATAGCCATCTTAATCCTTGTTTAGATTTTCTACTCCGTAGTCTTCGATGTAGCTCAGGATCCGGCTTTCGTCCTGGTTGAGGGGTTGTCCGGATTCTGATTTCATCATGATGCGGTTGTACAGCCAGAGCAGATAGCTGTCGGGTACGTTGGCCATGGGCGTATTTTTGTACTTACCAAAGGGCATGAGGGTCTGGTCGTTCATAGCTTTTAATTTTCGATTTGACTGTCTTTGATCAGGCGCGCATGACTTCGATGGTCTCCAGGTCTTGCATGCTGATGCAGCGGGCAGCGATGTCTGCTATTTTGAGTTCGGCATTGAGCGGTCTATACAGGGCAAGTCCTACGATGATCTGGTAGTCTAGTGAAAAGAGCAAGAGTGCATCATTGCCTGTGGTGACCATGTAGTAAATTTTTTCGGCTTCGGATACCGCTATCGCCTGGATTAGCTTATCGATATTGTCTGATGTGATCATCTTTCCGTCCAGGGTGAACACATATTCTGGATCTCGAACTTCGATCGTTCGGTTGGTTCGGATCTCTCCGGTCTCCTGGCAGTGCTGGCAGTCGTAGGTATCTCCCCAGTGTTCAAATCGACCAGCTCCCTCACAGCTGGGGCACTCGGCGGTTTCATTGGTTTTGATGAGTGGAATTTCATTTAGCATGTCGATTAATTCCCGCTTCTCTATTTCGGCCTGGTAAAGCACGGCCTTGGGCAGAATGCCCTGTAGGTTGACCACTTTTGCCTCTGGTTCAGGTACCTTGTTTTCCTTGCATTCAGGGACGAGGATAAAGGAATGTGAATTGGCCGCTCCGGTCCATCGGGTCTGCCCCCACTCCAGTGGAATGTAGTGGCTTAGCCTTTGCTCGTAGGCTGAGGTGGGATGCTTTACCCGAAAGAGGTCCAGGAGTTCAGTTGTTTTTTCTTTAATTGGATTCATGGGATTGATGATTTGGTTATGTAGTCAGGTTAGGCATCACTAGAAATTAAATGCTTAATCCTCTTCCCAATAATCGGGTCTACAATTTTGACAACACGATTCCCTTCCTTTCTCCAGGGATTCCTTGTATTCTTCTTCTGTAAGGATCACATAGACTCCGGGTATCAGTTCCATGGGGCCCTCTATTTCGAAGGTCATGGTGTTGTCTTTTAAATTTCCGGTTACTAAATCTGCTTTGTACATAGTTTGATGATTTGAGGATATGATGATGTGATTGTATAGGTTGATTTAGAAAGGCAATTCATCATCCATTGTTGGATGCTCGTATATTGGCGAATAATTGTAATTTTTACTCACAGATGGATGACTGCAGCATGTTTCTTTGTTCTCCATGTTAAATTCAGAATATGAAAAAACCCTCTTTAATTCTGTACCTAATGGTTCTCCCTTTTCATCAACTTTAACAAAGTATTCATCCTGATGAAATATTTCATAGCATTCAGCGCATGACATTTGGAATACACAAAAAGACCTTTTTTGAACATCTTTGTTTTCGATGTACGATATGAAATTCACTTCGTCGGTGGTGAGTATTTCGTCTTTATCGTACCTTCTCAGGATATCATGATACATCCAGGTCAGGTGCTTTTCAGGAACCTGGGCCAATGGGATGTTTTCGTACTTACCAAAGGGCATGAGGGTCTCGTCTTTCATGATCCAAAAAGGGTTAGGTATTTCGTTCGGGTTACTTCTTCGCAGTCAGCGGGGAGCTGAACCTCCCATTCGTGATTGACTTCTATTCCGATTTGGGATTCATTTCTTCTAAGACCTGGTCTATTCCACATGTTATCGAATCCTATGGCTTCATTGATCGTATGTCTGCTTACTATTGGCAGATCATCCATCTGTGCCTGCAGTTCTTTTCCGGCTTTGTATCTTTTATTGGGGACATAGAAGCCTCTCCTTTTCTTAAAAGGTCTCCATTGTTTGGGGTCGGGGTTGGTAGTAAATTCTATTGCTACTACTCCCCCTATTGCTGCGAATCCGTCGGCAAGGAATCGCTTGGATCCGTGCATCTGAGATACGAATTTGATGGATTTGGCCCGACAGCGATCCGCTTCGTCAATGATGGCATTTAGCTTTTTGCCTGTTTCAGATTTGATATTCGTTATGAAGTACATGGATTTTAAGTTTAATTTTCGATTGAAAACCAGGCATCACGGCTTAGCTGTCGCAGTGCGGGTAGGGTATTGTTTTTCCAGAGGAAGAACATCTGATTGTCCCCTATCCAGGGATGCACACTGACCTGGCAATACTGCCCAAAGCTGTCATAGATCCGCCCTTCCATGGAAGCTGGGATTACCACGATATCCGGTGGGCCGAAGTCTTCGATCTTTTTTAGCAAGTGCTCGGATCCAAGCTCCGGATGGGAGAAGATGCTCCGGAAGAATTCCATCCGGATGCGGTCATTTTCGGCTTTCATCTGGTCAAACCGCTTCTTCAGTTCTTCGAGGTTTTTGACTGTCATGGCTTATGCTTTTAGCTCGTACTTATTTTCAGCTACCTTTTCCAGAGCCCGCAATCTTTCATATTCTACCCTGGGGATGATGGCATAGCCATCCAGCCTGGCCAGCACCTCTCCCTGATCATTGTCAAAGAATATAATCTCGCGGTTAGCAAGGTCTTTTTCTGTCAGCAAGGTCAGGCAGTTTTTTAAGTAGCTTTTCATAGGCTTCCTGCCAGTGTTCCTCTTTGATCTGTGCTGTAGCGATTTCTTCGCCTCCATTTTGCCTACTCTTTGGGCAAAAGTCTGAGCCTTCTTTTGGGTGAAGTACCCTGGATGGGACCTCAGTATCCGGGCTTTTTCCTTTTCGTCCATGGGAATCTTTTTCGTCACGTGGATGTAGACTTTCCTGACTTCTTCAGGGGCATCTTTGTACTCTTTTTCGCTGAGCTTTTTGAGGCTGTAGGAGATTTTGTCTTTCATGATTGAAGGAGATTGATTTAGATTGAAATAGATTGATTGAGATTGAATGCCCTTCGACAGGCTCAGGGCAAGAGATTGAAATAGATTCATTAGCCCCAGACGATTCCGGACCCATTGCATGACTGGCACATTTCCGGTTCTATGCTGGATGTGCTCCATTCGCCTGTGGTCTGATGGTAAAATCCATTGGGAACTAATCCATTTCCATTGCATACCGGGCACCTGTGGGCAGTTGTTTGATTTTGGATTGGTCCGCGGTTTTCCTTTGGTGTCGGAAACCATTTTTGCATTTCCGGTTCGGATTGTCGATTTATGTATATTTCTATCAAAAGATCCTTTGCTCTTTTTACAGCCGATTCCAGGGCTTTAAGTAATGCGTTTATCTCTTTAAATTCATCGGTTTTGTTCTTAAAGTGCTTGTCAGAGCGGATTTCCAAAATGATTAAAATTATTCGGTCGATTAGAAGTAGGAATTCATTTTTCATTTTATCGATGGTTTGATGATGTGATAGTATGATGATTTTATGTTGGGCCGGATCCTTCGGCGAATGCACCTGGAGGAAGTACCCATGGATCAACTGTGATTGGCAGTGGATATTCAGTTGACTGAGATAATTGACGTAACTCATCGTCGAAAACCCCTTTGTATGGTTTTCCTTTTTTAATGAAATCGGTAAGGGTAGCGTTTCTTTTCATCGTATGGCGAAAATCCTTTTCGAAGGCAACCAATTCCTGCCAGATCAACCGACCGATTTCTGCAGCTGAGGCAAACTGATCTGCATTGCCAAAGATGCAGAACTGGCAGCTGCACCTGCTCCATCCCAGGTAATAGCAGGGATGAACTCTTATTTGGTGTCTTTTGATAATGGCCCATACCTCGCTTTCTTTCCAGTCCTTAACGGGCCTGAACCTGTCCACTTCTCTGTCGTTTTTGCCTAAGGTAATGGTGCGGGTGATCTGCTTCTTTTTACCGGAAAGTGTCGCTGTATAGCTCGTCTGGTAGGTACCCTTGTACCTGTTGTCCGATCGGTCGGGTTCGTGTGTTTTATACCTGGCCCTGCAGGGGCTTTCCTCTCCCCGCTCTCCGGATATTACCAGGATTTTTTTATGGTGAAACCTGGCTTGGTTGCAGATTGATGCCGTACAAACATCTATTTTCAGGTAAGCACTGCACCAGCGTACTTTAAGGTCTGCGCTAACCTGCGGAAATTTCCTACGGGTGGTCTTTTTCCCGTTTCCAGGCTTGGATTTGCCTATTTTTCCATCTGGTGTTTCAAAAAAGATAGGTGCCGTTTGGTCATTTTCCCGGAGCATTTCTCTTTTAAATCCGCCCTCTTTCCAAGAAAAGTGTATTGGTACATTGAATTTTTTTGCAAAAGCCCTGCAGTAAGCTTCGGTCACTGGCCAATCCATAAAGCATTTATCTTTTCCATCAATGAGATGGTGCCATAATTCCATTTTTTCAAGTGGTACCCCCAGTTCGATAAGGTGAAGGAAAGCGGCCGTACAGTCCTTGCCTCCGGAAAAGCAGATGATGTAATGGTCGTAATCTAACAGCTGTCTCATGCTACGACCTCCTTTCTGGTTAGGGATTCGATGGAGGCAATCCTGGCCTGGGCTTTTCGCATGGCGAGGTTGACTTCTACGGCGTTGCCGATAAACCGCTTCTGGTCGGTCTGGGTGCCCATCATCTGGTAGCCGTCGCCAAAGCCCTGGATGCGGAGTAGCTCGGGTACTTTCAGCATGCGCATCTTGATATCCATGATGCCATAGGCGGCCATAAATAGCTTGATCTTCTGCATGGTCTCGCAGTCATCTTCGTAGATCAGGATGGCTCCCTCTCCTTCGGTGGCATCTACCAGGTAGGGCGGCATCTTGTCCATCCGGGCGATCAGGGTAAAGCAGGGCCGGTCCAGGTCATTGCCTTTGCTTGTGTACTGGGGATTGAGCAAGTAGAAGTGTTTCCGGCTGGCGAGTATCGTAGGCGCTGGTGCTTCGGTACTGGATCCGGTATTGCCATAGCTGTGATTCATCAGCCACTTGGTATGAATCAGGTTGGACTTGGGTACGGTGGTGATGGCTGCGGATGGCTTGTCTACCGATCCGGTCTGCCCTCCCCCACTGAACTGGTTCATAAAAAAAGCCGTCATCTTGCAGTGCTTGTCTGTGACCATCACAGTACCTGCAGGTCTGTCGATAGATTGGTGGTTTTCCTCTCCTCGGTATTGCTTGTCCAGCCATACGACCTGAATCTTTGCCAGGCGGTCTCTGGTGCTGATGGTGCTGCAGGGGCTGTCTGCGGATAGCAGGTTCTCTCCGGTGCTGTGGTATTTGGTCAGGAATGTGCTGCTGATCAGGCTCTGATTGGCAGAGGTGGTGATGGTCCGTGCCGGCTCGGTGAGTGGATGGCATTTCTGGTGAGGCTTGCCGCTAAAGTGCTTGGTGATAAACTGCGCCTTTATAATTCCCCAATGGTTCATGGTCGTAATGGTGCCAAAGGAATCTGATACAGATTTATTGATTTGGTTGCCGCTCATCCATTTGGTAATGAAACCTGGTTCCTTGCCCTCTCCCACGTATTTGACCAGGCCGGCATAGATGCGCCTGAGGGTATTTTCGGAGAGTGGCTTCTTCCTGCCAAAGATGCTTTTGCCTTCATCCTCCAGATCGAGTGCGGGCTTCACGGCTCGCCAGGGCTTTAGCTCGCCAAACATTCCGGACTGGACGGGATTTTTGGCATGGGTGGGCTGTGGCCAGGTAAAGGGCAGGTGGGTTTTTCTGAATTGCCCAAAGTAGCGTGTACGGGAGGTGAGGGCACCAAAGTCGGCGCTGTTCAGGATGCGGTGGTCGTAGGTATAGCCGTAGTCTCTGCAAATGGTTTCCTTCCATATCTGGTAGTAGCGTCCGTTTTTTCGGGAGTAGGGCACCATGTGGTAGCCGCCTGTTTTTCTCACCTTCAGATCACAGCGGTCTTTGTGCATCTTTTCGCAGGCGATCCGCAAGGGGCCCCAACTCATAAACTCCACCACGTTTTCGATATCGATGTAGTCCGGATCAAGCTGCTCGATGTAGCGGTACAGGTGTTCGGCCAAGGTACGGCTGTCTCCATCCCGGTGGTTGCCTCCCTTGGCTTTGCTGAAATGGGTGCATTCCAGAGATGCCCAGAGGCAGATAACCGCTTCGGGATTCCACTGCCGAATGATCCTGACCAGCTGTACCAGCTCCTCCAGGTCAAAGTTGCGGATGTCTTCCGTGGCATGCAGGATATTAGGGAGATTGGCCTTATGGGAAGCGATGGCCAGGGGGTCGTGATTGATGCAGTAGATCACTTTTCCGCCGCCCTTGGTCACTCCCCAGCTGACGCCACCTGCGCCGCAGAAGAGATCGATGTAAAAGACGTTCGTCCCCTGCTGCAGGGTTACGATCTCTCCTTTTTGGGAACGGAAGCTGAGGTCTCCGTTTTTGTTTACACTGTAGTTTGATGTTTTCATGATGTGTTATTGGTTGATTTGGGCAATAGGCACGAAAGCGGGCCGATTGAGGTCAAGGTGGAACGGAATAAAACCTCTCTGCCTTTCTCTCCTGTTTATGCCGTAGTACCTTGGGGCAGCTGGGACATTCTGGCCCTGTACCTTATCGGACCGGTGAGTAACTTGCCTGAAATCAATCAAACCCTTCTTCTTCCTCCTCTCCCATTCCCAGCATGGCTTTTTCCTTCCGTACTATCTCGCGGATGTCCCAGGCATTGACAGGCTTCACTTGCATGTCTTCTGCCAGGTGCTGCATCACTTCTTCGGTTATCGGATTGATGGCATAGATGGAATTGGGATGTAGAAAGCGGGTAAAGGAGGCGTTACTTTTGGTTTCGGGTACGTCCACCCGGATAAAGGTGGCTGAACCGATGGTCTGCTCGGATACGATGCCTGCCATCCGGGTATGGCCGAATAGTTCTATTAAGGCTGTGGTTTCAAATTTTTGATTTTCCATGGGTTTTGATGAATTGATGATGTGATATTATGATGATGTGGTGATGGTATTATTCGGAACCTCTTAGCTGTACATCAGCCGGGATAACTTCGCCATCCCAGGGAATATCATCGTCCAGTTCTTTTTTTATGGCATAGGCCATCGTTTGGAGCTTGTCTTCAATCTCGGGTTTGATGGTGGCCAGGGCTTCTTCTCTGGTTTTTAAGCCTATGGTCCTGTGACCTTTGGATTTGTACCGGACGACATTTTCTGGATTACCCGGTAAGGGGCTTTCGAAATATAGAATTGGGTGAAAAGTCTCTTCTTTTACGTTAAACAGCATTTTAATTAAAGCTCTCATGAGATTTGGGATTTATGATTTAAAATGGTAAGTCGTCTTTTTTCTCCTGCCAGAGTTGTTCTTGTTTGTATTGTTTGTCGTCCAGCTTTTCAGCTTCGGGGAAGCTGCCGGCCGGTGGGTCTTTGTCTTCTGATTTTTCGGGTTCGATCATCCAGGGGCTTTTGTATTCGAGGTATTCTTCTTCGCTCAGCCACTCTTCGGGCAGGAAGCAGTAGTGCCGCTGGTTTTCATCTTCAAATGATATCTGAGGCTCACCGTCGTGGCTGTATCCGGTGATATATGCAGGGATCTTGCAGCGACCGGTGGGCCGGTACTTCATTCCTTTCCGTTCCTCCAGGTAGTACTTGACCTCCTTTTCGTCAAGGCGGTACTTGCTGATATCGGGGTTGTTCAGCTTTTTCAACAGGGTACGGCGGGAGATACGCAGCTCGTCTACCTTGAAGGTGAGGAAGGTGTCTTTGATGTAGTTTTCTACCACTGCATCCAGACGTGCTTTGGTGGTCTGGGCGATTTTGCGCTGCTGCTCGGTTTCAAAGTCCTTGGGATCAAACCAGAGCCGGTCCACCTTGGGGTGGAATATCTTGCGGTGACTCAGGAAGTGTATCCATGCGGGGATCTCGGCTTTGAGCTTGTCTTCGAGATTGGGGTCCTTGGTGGCAGACTGCTGTACCTTCACCACAAACCAGCGGGTGTCCTCTTCCTCCATTTTCATGAGGTTGTCGGCATCATTGGAGCAGATGATCAGGTGGCCAAAGTACGGGATGGGCTTCACGTCTATGCCCTTTAGCTCCAGGAATATCTCCTTGGCCGTCACCATCTGCTTGAGCCGCTCCCGCTCTGCTTTTTTGTCCACGTCGAGGAATCCCTCATCCAGGCCAATGATAAATTTGCTGGCCCAGTGGGCGTTGAAGTTCTTTTTGAATTGCTCATTGTTCAGCACCGTGCCGTTGCCATTGTAGACCATGCAGAGCCATTCGAGAAAGGTGGACTTACCGGTGCCGTTTTCCCGGGATACCAGGCAGGGAACAAAGGTCTTCTGCGTGGGATACTGGTGCAGGATGGTGAGGTAGTCCATAGCGACGGTAAACTGGTCGCCCTTGATGGCATCCTCCTGATAGCACTTGCTTTCCTCATCCCACCAGATCCGGCCCTCACCCTGAAAGAGGTGCTTGATAAACCCAAGGGTAAAGTCTATCCGCCCGGGCTTGGGATCCCAGATCAGCGGCTCCATCAGGTTGTAGCAGCCATAGATGGTGCGGCGGTACTCCTTGGGGTCCCAGCAGGGCAGGGAAAAGAAGCCGTCGTATCGGGGAATGTCCCGGTTGATCATCTGCTCGGCGATGTACTTGGGATAGTCCCGCTTGATCTCCGTCACGGACCACTTCTCAATGCGCTCTTCGGGGATCTGCCGGTGATTGGGCAGGGTGACGCGCTTGATCCAGTTGATGCCAATCCGGGCAAAGCGATCGGACTCGGCAGACTTGACGTACTTGAGCTCTTCTCCGGTCCATTCGTACTTGATCTTTTTAAAGATGAAGGGGCGGCTGCCGATGTACTCCTTGTAAAGGGTGTAGAAGGTCTCCTTATTGATCAGGCCAAAGTGCTTGTCCACGGTGCCGGCCTGCCCGTCTGTAAGCAGAATACCCTCAAAGTAGGTTTTGGAAAAGTGGAAGCTCATCAGGTCGTCCATGATCTCCTTGTGCTTGGCTGGGATATTCTGTAGCAGGTCATCCAGGCCCTTTTCAGTCTCCTGGTGTTTTGCCTTCAGGTGCATGAAATAGACATTGTTCAGCTCTACTTCCTTGTCTTCAAGCAGCAGGTGCAGGCTGTTGCGGAAGTTTTTGACGGCATTGGCAAAGGAGCTGGCCCGGTAGCTGAGGTCTTTGTCTTCCTGCCACTTGAGGGTAAGGGTATCTGCATCGAGCAAGAGGACGATATTGCGCACCTTACATTCCAGGATGATCTGCTGGATGGTCTCGTTGATCTCTTTTTTGTGATTGAAGTCGCTGGCATAAAAGCCATGGATACCCGGCAGGCCGATAAACTCCACCCCTTTCATCTGCTCGTCGGCAGCCTTCACCATCCAGCCTTTGAAGGCCTTGAACTCCCCCTCTACCAGTACCAGCGTCTCTATCTGCTCCTGATCTACGTACTTCCGGATCACCCCGGGGGTGAGGTAGGGCACCACGGGGCTTCCCTTTTCCTGATGGTATTTTTTGGTGTAGGTCTTGCCCTCTTTTTCGTAGGATTCCTCCTTTGCCAGGCGAATGCGCACAAAGTTACGGGGCCACTTGGTACCTTCTTTTTTCCAGGATACGGGATTGCCATTGGGCAGGAAGTAGTTGATCTGAATGCCTTTGTCATGGGCTTCAAATGCTTTCAGGGATTTGGTTTCATCGGTGCGTTTGTATCCTCCTTCTACAGATTCGTACACAGGCGTGGTGATGGTGTTTACCTGGTCTGTGATACCGAGCTGCCGGAGGCGTTCGCTAAAATAACTATGTACTTCCTGTGTGGGCATGGTAAAAATCAGTCGTTTTTGATTTGAGCTGTTAATTTTCTAAGGTCTTCGGTGTGCTCGTCCAGCAGTCGGTATTTGATCCGGATCTGCTCCTGGCTGAGACTTCGGTCGTATTCAATTTTATTGTGGATTCGCTGAATGTCGTCTTCCAGCATCATCCTGTCTTTTTCGAGCTGGCTGAGATTGGGCTTCCCTGATGGCTCCATCGATGTCTCTGAGGGCTGCCTTGTAGTCGTGGGTGAGTTGGTACCTTCTTTTTTTGAGTGCGTTGATACGTCCTGACTTCGTGGTGTGTACATGGTTGATCGCTTTTATAGTAGATTTTGCTGTTTTGATGATTTCTGTGAGGTTATTGGTCATGGTTTAGTGATTTGATGATGCGCTGATGTGATGATTTGGGATGGATTCGAATAGCGGATTGGAAAAGTCCTTTGCCTGATAGTTGATCCATAGGCATTCGGTGCGTTTGGATTCGTATCCTTTGCCATTGGACTTGGCTCCCCTGGAGTAAGTGTTTAGGTCTATTCGGGTAAATCCGTTTGCTTCCAGTGCCTCCGTATACATCTTATGGGCATATCCGGACATGATGACTTTGCCTTTGCAGCTGGTCACAAAGTCCAGGGTATTCTGGTGTTGTTCATCCGTCATTTCAAAGGAATAGTCATTGTAAGTGACCCTTGTTTCCTTGAGGTAGGGATTATCCCAGTAGAAGCAGGTTTCCTTACTATCCCACTTTTTGGCCACTACGAGGCAATCCTGATTTTCGATGATGAGGTCTTTTATCCTGCGGTGAATGGCCGGAAGGGATTTGATACCATTGAAATAAGTTCGCGATACTGAGCTTTCGTATTTTATTCCTCCGTAGTTGAAAGATTTATTTCCCAGGCTACCTAAGTATCCCATTGACAAAAGCACATATACCTTTCTGGCTTTTTCTACTGGGTTGGTTTCGGTTTTAAAGGTAAAGCGGCATCTTCTCCACTCTTCTCTGCTGTATGGAGTGAGGTCCAGCCTGCGTTCCAGTTCGCGGAAGGTATCCGGATCCCTTACTACTTCGAATAGGGTGACGATATTGTTATCAATATCATTGTAGATCTCACAGAAGGATGGTTCTTTTAGCATCATCACCCCTGCCATACCGCCACAAGGCTCACAATAATGCCTATGCACCGGGAGGATCTGGGAGATAAACTTTCCCACCTTATTGAATTTGCCTCCGTAGTAGGGTGTGAGTGTTTTGAGCTTTGTCATGGTTGATTGGGGTTAGATTTCCCTTTGATTCCACTCCCTTCGGCTCCGCTCAGGTACTGCAGGATATTGAGAAGGTGTTTTTCTCTGGCTTTGATCTGCTGGTATATCTCCCAGGTGCGGTAGTAGTCGTCCATGCAGAGTGCCTGCCAGAATTCGGCTCCCAGCATGCACAATTCTTCATCTTCGGGTTGGCCGGGTTCTCCATCTTCCCTTCTGGGGATGGCCGGATCCAGCTGTCCACAGGGGCAGGTTTGGAAATGGGCGGAAAGGACTTTGGCTCTGTCGATCTGCCCGGGGGTACAGCAGTCTTTGATAAGATCATCCAGAAAGGTCTCCCAGTGGAATGGTGGTTTTGAAGTAGGTGTTATATAGGTGATTTCCACTTCTGATGAGGTATCTAAGGATTGGCCTTCAGCAATATTTTCTTGGGGAATGGTAAGGGTATAATTCCGGGCCATTTCATTGGTTATTTCAGCAGCACACCTCATTAACTCCTGCTCTATTTCCTTACTTACTTCTTCTAGTGTTTCCTTGACCATCTGAGACCTTATCCACTCCGAAAACGGGGGCTCGTAGTACGTTTTCTTATCCGTTTTTAGTCTTTCCCAGTGAGCGATGTAGTCCGGGGCATCGGTAGCACTGGCCTGTATATCCCGGATAATGTAGATGATCCCGGCTATGCAGGCCATCAGGATCAGGGAACCGACCAGGATGAGGTAGCCGTATTGCATGGGGGTGGTAAGTTCGTGTCCTTGTAGTATGGTCATGCTGTTTTTTTGGTTCGTGATTTTTTTCTGGAATAGCCCAGGTTGAATTTGCCCTGGCAGGCTACCTGGTTGAATTTTGCCCGGAGGGCTTCGTCTTTCCACTTCAGGTGGATGGTGCCTTTCTTGTAGCAGCGGATCCAGAAGAATGCGCTTGGGTGCCAGGACTGGTCGCCTATGCGTACCTGCCGTATGGCATTTTTCAGACTTAGATTGGTGTGTTTCTGCTCGCTGTCTTTATTATTTTCCATGGACCAGCCTTCGGGGATCTTCCACAGGCTGTCGAAGTCCGTACCGGTGAGGTAGCACATCACCCGGTCGATGTCGGAGAATTCGTCCCATCGGCGGTGATTGACCGAATAATGGCTGCCGAATCCCATCTCTATATAATGAGGCAGGATCACCTTGGGTCCGACTACCCAGGCTTCGTTGGTCTTCCATCCTTCGGGGTGGATGCGGTTTGTGCTGTGGTACTTGGTAAAGATGTCGAATACCTCGATCACGGCATCATTGAGGATCTTGTCCTTGTTCTGGACGATCATCATGATGAGGGCGTGGATATTTTCCCGGGTCAGGTCCATGGCTCCCTGTGATTTGGCAAACTCTTCGAAGGTCTTCCGGGCGGAATTGGTCAGGTACTTTTCTATCTGGAGTTTGGAAAGGATGCTCTTCCAGGCGCGGTACTTGAAGGTGTCCATAAAGGCATTGTACCTGCCGGTGTCGGTACTTTCGTCCTTGCAGGCTGCCGCTGCCATATCCAGGATATGATCGGTACTCCGTAGTATGGGGCCGGAAAAAGACACCAGGGCATTCCGGGCTTTGATATAATCGGTAAAGGCCTCTTTGGTCTTTTCATAGCAGCGGAGCAGGCTGCCGGTGAAATCATTTACGGCTACTGCATCGCCTACCATTTTGTCACTGAACTCCACTTTGGCTTCTTCGGTGAGGTTCTGGAAGGTGAAGTCCACTTTGGATTTGCCTTCCTTAATTAGTCTGACGATGCAGGTTTCCACTTCGGTACTGCGCTCGGCATCTGTAAAGACAGGCCCGATGTGCTCCACCGATCCGTGGTCATGGATCAAGCGAGTGAGCAGCTTTCTGTTTTCGGAATAAGGATTCCGCACCGTCTCGCTATTGAGCAGGCAGATGATGCTGCCCCGCTGAAGTATCTCCCACATGTGGAGCAGGTGCCGGTCTCCGGAGGAAAAGGGCGGATTGGCAATGATCAGGTCAAAGCAGTAGTCGCCGTCGTATTGCATGAAGTCGTTTCCGATGACCTTGTAGCCCTTGCCCTGGAGGATATGCGCCAGGTTGGGATCCTGCTCTATGGCATAGAGGTGCTGGGTGCGGGCGTGCCCCTGCTCCTTAAGGAAGTCCAGGATATTACCGCTGCCTGCCGATGGCTCCAGGATGTGGAGTCCGGCAAGTTTGTAGTGTCCCCTGACGTGGTTGTGTTCCCGCCAAGATTCCTGATGGTAGGGAGCCAGCATTTTTTTGATTACCTCCGGGGGAGTGGGGTAAAAATCTTTGTTTTCTCGGTACATGTCAGTCTTCTTTTTGCCAGGCGATGACCGGGCAGTGAATGGCTATGGTTTCGTTGAGGTGCAGCACGTAATCCCACTGCTCCCGCTCGATGAGTTCGAACTTGTGTATTTCGAAGTCGTGGGCTTCCGCTACTTCCAGGAGGTAGGCGATCAGGCGGTGGTACACCTTCTGGCGGTTCATGGCATGCAGGTAGAAGTCCCTGAAGCGGCGGCTGCAGGTATCGGTATAGTGAGCGGTGAAGGCCTTGTAGTCCATGGTTTGGGTTTATTTGAGTATGGCATACTGGATGTGTACAAAGTCTGCCTTTTCCAGCCCATTGAGGCGGTCCAGGTCGAGCTCGTATTCATTGCCCTGGCAAAAGATGTATCCATCCAGGGAGCGAATCTTTTCGGGCGGATATTGCTTGTGAAGCTCATCCTCCTTATCTGCAATGGCTTGCAGCAGGCGCTGCTTGCGGTCATCCATGCGCATGGCCTCCGGAAAGGCCACGGTAAGTTCCTCAATGGTATCGATGGATATCATCCGCTGGACGATAAAAGCGATGAGGACGATCACCGTGAATGCGGCCAGTACCATCATCAAGGCGATAGAAATGGGGATCAGGTCATTCATGGGATACCTCCTTTCCCTTACCGGTGATCTGCAGGTAGTTTTCCAGGATGGTGTCGTCTGATGGGCGTCCGGTCTTGGAGAGGATTCGGTATTGGATAACCCAGACCCAGGGGTTGGACTTCCACGAGGATTTGCCGTTGATTTTATACCAAAGGGATTGGAAACTTTCTCTGGCATTACCAGTGCTAGAATAGCCACTAAAAGAGTCATCGCCACCCATCCCATGCCAGGTATAGTTTAGGAAAGTATTGGGATCGTAATGAATATTTCCCTTTAGGAATAGAGTGGAAACGCCCTCAGCAATTGCATCCTTCTCTGTGATATCCTGCACCCGCTCCACCCGGATATCTTCCACCATGAGCCAGAGGCGTGCGGCTGACTTGGGCATGTGGATGGAGGGTTTCCATCTATCTACGAAAAAGAGAGAGTCGGCTTTGTGGGCATAAAATGGATTACTGTCTGTATCCAATACTTTCGCCCAGGTCTCCCTCACCCAAAGTAGGTCGCCGGGTTTTCCGTAGGGAGATTTCACGTATTCCGTTTCCCCCAAAGGTTCCGTAAAGCCGAAATATATTTCCAGCGGATTAGGATTTACCTCTTCGGATCCATTATAAAATCTGTTAATGGATTTTCTGGGATCATCTTTTCTATTCCAGAATATGGGATCAGCATTAAATCGGTTTAAGCCAATTGTCCTCCTGGTCTGCGTCTTTCGATCTTCTAGATTGGCCTGGACCATTTTGGTCTGGAAGAGGATGGGCCGCTCGGTGATCAGGTGGCCTGATAGGTAGAACTGGTTTGGTTTTAGCTTAGGCATTGGAATCCTCCTTTTTTTTATTGAAAAACCTTTTCAATGGCCGGCTCCAAATCTTAAACCCCCATTCTCCCTCTCTACCGACCTGGAAACTCCATCCATGCCATAAAAGCAATGCCCATATTATAATTAGGATGGTAAGTGGGGAAATGAAAATCAACCAATCCCAAACTGTCATCTTATCCATAATATTCCTCCTTTCTCAATAGATCATATCGGGATAGAAATTTCTTTTTTGCGCTTTCGGATGGCATCGGGTAGAAGCTATTGTCCTTTAATACTCTTAGCATATGATGTTCAAGCTCTAGCTGCCTTTTGTCTGCAAATTTTACTTCAGAGCTCGTAGGATTCGGAAAACCAAACTTTTCAGCAATAGCTTTCATCAGGTTGTTTTCCAGTTTGACATAGTCCGGTAGATGCTTTTTAATGGGCTTAGGGATATCCATCAGATAGGCTTCAGTGGCATCATGCAGAAGTCCTTCTAGCTTAAAGGGAGCACTACACAAAGTGCTTACAGCTATGGAATGCTCCGCCACGGATAGGAATCTGGCCGTTTGCCCGGCAAATCGGGGTACATGACTCAGCCCGTGGGCGATGTCTTCTATGCATATACTATCCGGATCCGGGTCGAATACATTCAGGTAATGACCGGAGTAGGTCAGGATGGTATCTCCTGCGTATAGGGTGGGATCAGACATCTTTCACCTCCATTTCCAGATCGTCTTCATCGAGCTCAAAAGGCTCCGATTTAATTAAAGTGATGCCGATGGAACCATCAATAGGACCAAAACCCTCTTCGGAGAAACTATCTTTGACATTTTCTACAGAATGGAAATTAATCTCCATGGCATGTCTTAGAACAGCCATGGCATACTTTTTCATAACTTCATCTATCGGGTCTGCTTCTTCATCGTAATCCCAGGTGAAAAACGTAAGGGTTTCATTGGCCATTTCTGGTGTAAACTTTTCCAGGTCCACTTCAAAGCTGACTTCCGCTTTATGAAAATCGTAATTGAAATCATATCGCTTTTTAGCCATTGGAGGCCTCCTTTCCTAAAAGCGATCTATCCAGGTGTTCGGCATTTACCTGTAGGGTCGCAATTTTTTCCACATGGGATAATGGTATCATTTGGTGATCTCCATGGCATCCTGTTTGTATTTGCAAAGCTTCTTCATAAGTAAAGACATGGGATTTTGAGATATCTGTAGTGTATCCAGCCTTTCCAGTTCGCCAAAATATCAAGGAATTTCCTACGAAACCTTTTGACCACATTAAGTACATTTCTTGCTTAGCCATTGGATACCCCCCTTTCATGTGTGATGGTAATGGGTCGCTCGTGACTGTAGGCTACCGGGACGGTGCTGCCCAGGGGTACGGGGGCGGTCATTTCCTCATAGTCCTGCGCGGTATATCGCTTGCGGTCGTTGACACGGACCACGAAATCAAAATAACCCTGCATGCAGTGTTCGAGCTGGGGCGATACTTTGTGCCACTTCTGCCCCCGGTAGCTGATATCTACCTGATACAGTCCGCCATGGTGGACTATGGGCGGAAGCTGGTAGGGCGGTGTATTGAGTATCTTACTGGTGATCTGTTCTAGATTGTACATGTGTCGGACATTTGGTGATTTGGATAAATTCTGCTTTGAGCTGATCAGAGATCAATATCTCATGGTCTCCGAATAACTGGATCTGCACGGCATCCCTGCAGCGCATGTCTTTTGGCCTGTGCTGCAGCCTCCAGTATTCGAGTTGGCGGGCCAGCTCCTCGAAGCCGGCAAAGACCTGGTCTTCTTCTTCGATGTACTGCTTACACTGCTTTACCCACTCGAGCATGACGATCATGGTAGGATTGCTGAGGTCGCTGGTTTTGTAGCGGATGTTCATTGGAAAAGGGATTTGACTTTTCTTCCGGCCCGTTGGGCTTTCCTGATCGTGGTATTTACCTTACCCTTGTAGATACTTCGGGTCTCCTGTGCCAGCATCACGCAGGTGGCAAAAGCGATGGCGGTCAGGCAAATTGCCAGACGTACTTTAAATTTCCTGTTCTCCTGAGGATCGGTCTCGATTCCCAGGTACCTGTTTCGGTGAATGGTTTCCATGATGATTTTCGTTTAAAATGTGCTCGATGCGCAGCCTGGTATGGGGAAAAAATGCGGCATCGGTAATGGTTTTGATTTCTGCCTCGATATTTTTGAGGTGCTTTTTCTGAAAGTACAGGTCCAACATGGTCCTGATAAGATCTCCCTTCAATCTGTAAAGGCTTCTTCTCAGGTTTTTGATGTACCTTTTGGTGGTGCGCTGGTCTTTCAGCAGGAGCCGGAAATAGGATGGATGTCTCATAATCCTCTAGATTGCTGTATCAGATCGAGCATCCGCTGACGCAGCTTTGCATACCTGCTTCTGGGATCGGGAAGGATCAGGAGGATGTCCTGCTCCACCTGGGCTACAGCCCTGAGCTGTGCCGCTTCGCTTTTGTCGGCAAAGAAGTCCGCCACCCGGTTGATCCGGGAGATGGCGTTCATTTTTCCGGCCTCCATGCTGTTCGCTATCTGGTAAGCCTTCTCCCGGCTTTTAGCGAATTTTTTGAGTTTGTGTAGTGTCTCCATTAGTGAATTTCGCTAGTCATTACTTCTTCCGGATTGATCTCGGTGACTCGCTTCACCCAGGCTTTGATGGAGATCAGTTCCGACACACTGATATCGGTCTTGTTGGTCCCCTCTACCAGCTGGGTAAAACGCCGCCTACTGAGCCCCATTGCTTGTAGAGCTTCATCTGTAGGCCTTACATCTTCGATTCCGGCTTCTTCAAATAATTTCTTGATTGCAATCATTTTTTAATTTGATAAGTAACTTATTCGCTTTTGTTACGTAACAAGATTAGCGTTTTTCACTTTTTATTGCAAGTGTTTTTAGCTTTTTATTAGTGATTTTCGCCTATTGTTTTGATTACCAGTTAGTTAAATTTGCTAGTAAATGCTAGGGAATTTCACTAAAAACAATGGCGAGGAAGTTTAACAAGGAAATGGTCAAGAAAGAAACCGATAGGTTTAACAGGGAGGTATCCCTGAACCTCAAGCAACTTAGAGAAGAGCGGAATTTTACTCAGGAGTATATGGCAGAGTGTATCGGGAAGGATTATTCATCCGGATATGCTACGCTTGAACAGGGTAAAAAGAAGCTCAGCTTTGAAGATGCGGTAAAAATCAGCGAGTGCCTGAATGTACCGCTAATGAGAATTTTGAATCCTTCCTTCGATCCATCAAAAGAAAATGTTTCTGAGGAAGAAAGACCGCTTTATGGCAAGCCCAAAAAATCTTCTATGCAAATCTCCGTCACGCTTACCGGTGACTTCGGAGACCTTCAAAAACAAATCCGCCTTTTGGAAAAAGTGAACGATATCCTGGCAAACGATTCAGTTTAACGAGCAAATGTTGCTACATCACTGGATAATATACTGAGGATAAGGGTTTTAAGTTTGGCCTGGTCGGCCAACGTTTTACCGGCCCAATTTAAGAGCAATCTTAAGTTGGGTCGGTTTTTTTTTGAATCGAGACGAGTGGAGTGGCTGCCGGGCTGAGTCTTGGAAGAGACTTTGGGACTGAGGGGCTTAGAAATTTGGGGATGAAGTAATAGTCTTTTTTGTCACGAAGGACCAGGAGGATGCACAAAGGGCACAGAGTTTTTTTTTAAAAATTAGTGAAGATTAGTGAGAAGGGACATTAGGGCTGGGAAACTATAAGACTAAGGGACTAGGAGACCTATGAGATGTGGGATATTATTCCTACCAAGAGCCTACCTGGATTGCCTACGGAACAAATCTCTTATCCAAGGGAAGAATTTTGGACAGCACCTATGGCATCAAAAAATAAAAATAGCTCCATAGAAGAACAGGGTTTAGCGGATGGCATAAACCGCATTTTGCTCAGGCCCCAATACTTTCAGGAGGGTAGAGTAGCACTTTGTGCTCCGGAGAAAGGAAATCCTCCTCCGGAATTCCGGAAAGAAACCGATGTTGCTGTAGCCACTCTCTGATTTTTATACGTTCCTGCCCATCAAATTGCGCGACAACCCACTAATACCCCGCAGCCTGTCCGTCCTTTCTGGATTCGGAAGCTCCGTAATACACCCCATTTTTGAGCATGATGGCCTGATACCCTCCAAAGATCCCCTTTCCCATGCGCAGGGTATGGCCTTTATCCATTAGGTCACGGATCACTTCGTAATCGAAACCTGACTCCAGGTAGGTTCCGCCACTATTGCTATTTTCGTCCCGGTGGTAAATCCGGGGGGCATCGCCTGCTTCCTGCAGGTTCATTTTAAAATCGATGATATTCATGATGATCTGCGCATGTCCCTGCGTTTGCATGTCGCCGCCCATCAGACCAAAACTCATAAAGGGTTTGTTGTCCTTCGTTACAAAAGCAGGAATAATGGTATGGAAAGGTCGCTTGCCGGGTGCATAGTTATTGATATGCCCTTCTTCCAAAATAAACCCGGCACCCCTGTTTTGCAGCACGAAACCCAAACCAGGTGGCACTACTCTGGAACCAAAGAGCGCCGAATTGCTTTGAATCAGGGAGACCATATTGCCCTCCCCATCCGCAACTGTCAGGTAGATCGTGTGGTCACCGGAGGTCAATCCTTCGGCAAACTCCCCTGCCCTTTCAGGATCAATCAATTTTCTGCGTTCTGCCCCATATTCTTCCGATAACAAACGATCTATGGGAATGGTACCGAAATTGGGATCGCCGTAAAAGGTGGTCATGTCCGCGTAGGCCAACTTTTTGGATTCTAAAAAGGTATGGATATGGGCCGCACTGCCATAGCCCATGCTGGCCAGGTCGAAGCCTTTGAGGATATTCAGCATCTGCAGCGCTGCCATCCCTTGCCCATTGGGTGGCATTTCCCAAATGTCGTAACCGCGGTAATTGACCGATACCGGATCAACCCATTCGGGCGCATTGTCCGCCAGGTCTGCTGTGGTAAGGTAGCCTCCTTCCGCTTGCACATGATCGGCGATGGTTTGTGCGACTTTTCCGCCGTAAAATCCATCCCTTCCCTGGTTTGCGATGATTTCCAGGGTATTCGCCAGGTCCGGATTTTTAAACAGCTCCCCCAAACGCGGTAGCCTGCCTTCACTGGTAAAGTAAGTTGCTTTAAAAGATGGATTACCAGGCCCCAGATTGACGGTGGAAAAATTATCCGACACTTCGGAGGAAACAGGAATACCCTCCCTGGCATAATTGATGGTAGGCTCCAGCAAATCGCTGAATTCCAGGGTTCCAAATTTCTCATGAAGCGCAAACCAACCACCCACAGCACCGGGAGTTGTAACAGACAGCGGACCTGTAGTACGGCTTTTACCCGCTTCGATCTCAGCTTTGAATTTGTCTATCGTTAGGCTGGCCGGTGATTTTCCGCTGGCATTGAGTCCATACAGTTCCTGGGTTTTTTCGTCCCAAACAATGGCAAATAAATCGCCCCCGATTCCGTTATTTCCAGGGTCAGCAAATCCCAAAAAAGCATTGGCTGCGATGGCTGCATCCACTGCAGTTCCGCCACGCTTAAGTATCTCGATGGCAATCTGGGTGGCCAGCGGATGATTGGTGGCCGCCATTCCATTCCGGGCCAATACTTCAGACCGGGTAGCAAAAGACTTGCCCGACAGCCTGTCCTGGGCTTGCGACAGGTGGAGGGATGTCAGTAGTAACAGTATTGAAAAGAGTGCTTTCATTTTGTCTGGTATTAAGTGGCATTAGTAAACGGTAAGCCGACACTGGAGTTTAAGCTAGGAAAAAAAACGCAAACGATCATGGAAATAGGTATTAAAATGCTTCTTGCCAGATTGAGGGAGATTGATGAGGGGCGACTGAGGGACTTAGAGACCTAGAGACTGAGGGACTTAGAGACTGAGGGATTGAGGGACTTAGAGATGGGGGATGAGTTGAAGATGTGATGATGAGGGGGTTGAACTTTAATTTTCATAAATCAAGTTTATATTAGCATGTGTTTTTATGCTATTATACATCAATAATTATGAGAACTACATTGGAAATACCAGAAATGCTAATAAAAGAAGCTATGGAGCTTACTGGTGCTAAAACGAAGAGCCAGTTAATAAAAGAGGCAAGACCCTTCTGCTCCGCTCAGTGGCAAACCACAAAACCCATAATCTTTGTACCTCTGTGGCTCATTGTGTCCTCCCCACCTATCGGTCGGCAAGCGTGACAAAAATTTATTGCACTGCCTCAAATTTTTCCCTTTACCTCCTACTCCACCACCTCATCTCTATCTACCCATTCCCCGTTGAGCATGACTTTTTCTATGGCGTACATGGCTTTGATATCCACGGATGGATCGCCTTCCACCAGGATCAGGTCGGCCAGCTTCCCGGGTTCAATACTTCCCAGGCGGTCCTGGGTTCGGAAATAACGGGCATTATGAATGGTACTACTGGAAATGACCTCCAGGGGGCTCATACCGGCTTCCACAAATAATTCCATCTCCCTTTGATAAGCCAGTCCGGCTTGTGCATATTTGCCGTGATTGTGGGAACCGGTAACAATGGCAACCCCCACTTGGTGGGCCATTCCAACAAAATCAAGCATATTTTGAAAGCCTTTCGCCTGGTATTCCTTCACATCATCATCGCCAAACTGCCTTTCAAAGGTGGCCAGCGTAGGCGACAGCACCACCTTGTTTTTGGCGGCAAGGGCCAGTACCTGCCCGACCCGCTCATCCGATAGATCTATCTTGGACCACAACTCATAGCGGCCTTCCCTTCTGTAATTATTGTCTGCCTGAACCCCTTCCCTGAATGTCCGGGCATCTTCCGGATCGGCCAGGGAGGTCCCGAAGGAGGTAATGTGTTCGATCCCCTGAAGCCCGGCCAGGATCGCATCATCCGCATCTACCAGCTCCAAATGGGCCACTACGGGGATGTGGTAAAAATCGGCCGTACGGAAGACCGTTTCATAATATTTCAATGGAAGGCGGAAATAGATTTTGATGCCAGTGCCCCCTTGCATCACATAGTCTTTTATTAGCGTTTGGATATGATCGGTACTCCTTACCAGTGCTGCCTGATCCAGGTACACCCCCGGATAGCCGTCCAGATGAGCTCCTGTCAGGTACACCCGTGGCATTTTTGCCTGCGCAAAATGCAGGGATTGGTAAAACCGAAAGGGGTGTCCCGGGTCCCGGACAGTCGTCACCCCATTGGTAAGAATGGCATGTAAGGCCTTGTTGTTATTGACATTGTGTAAATGCGAATCTATCAAACCCGGCAGCAGGCTCATTCCTGTACCATCCGTTTTTTCCGCTCCTTCCGGAACGGTAACCTGATTTGCCGGACCTGCTTCCAGTATCCGGTTTCCTTTGACCAGCACTACTGCATTCTCCAATGGCTCCCCTCCCAGCCCATCTATCAGGCGAACATTTACAATTGCCCTTACCTGATCATTTGAGGGCCCCTCTGGTGGGTTTACTTCCAGTAGCGAGGGATTTTGTGCAAAAGCCAGATTAGTCAGGCATAAAAACCCTAGACCTAGCAAAAAAACAATATTGTTCGATAATTTCACCGTATTCATGGGTTTCACATTCATTCAGTAACTGTTTCTTTTGGATCTTCTAAATGTATCCATCCTTTTCGAAAAATACAAGAAGGGGAAGCGGCTTTGGGTCCGGCTGGAAGGATCAGTTCCAGTATTTATTCAACAGTACCCTTCGTAAATTCAGGGGCTCAAAACAAGAGGGAAAATACCACTCACCTGACCTTTAACCAGGCATTTTCGGTCACATTGCTGGTTTCAGCTGAGTCAATCTCATATAAGGTAGCGCTTTCATTTAGCCCCGTGTACATGCCATTCAAAAAGTGACAGTTAGCTACTTTTGCCTGTATCCTTACCAGAGATTGGCCATTCCCCATGATGTTCATGGCCTGTATGGTATGTATTTTACCCGGCAACGATTCTTCTCCATATCCCCTTCCTCCAATCAGCAGGGCTTCATACCGATCCTCCCTGGCTCTAAAAATAACGCCACTAATGAAGACATGATGGATTCCTGCCCTGTCGCTGCCTCTTATCGCGATCGCCCGGTACCGGTTTTCACAGGATATATTCGTAATCACCACTTGCTCAATGTCATCTTCCGGTCCGTACCAGCGGCTGGCTGTAACCATACTCCCATTAATATCTCCATTTTGCTTGGGTATATCCGGAGCAGTATCCAAATTTGAAAGTGCTATAAAATCATCTCCTGTCAGGCCTGAGATGTTATCGATCCGAACGTTTTTACATCCTTGTCTCAGGTTAATCCCGTCCTTATTGGCTGTCATCAATTGCTGTCCATCCACGGTCACAAACTCCTGATTGGAAATGGTCACATCGGATATGTCTATTCCCACCGTTCGCTCAAAACTAATGGTCCAGCCATGCGCGTTTTCAAAGCGAACATTTTTAAGGCTGAAGTCCCGGACATACCCTATCAATACCATAATGTTCCTCCAGTCACCCGTTTGTTTCAAACCAGGTTTTCCGGCATCGCTTCCGTAGCTGACCCGCCAATTTCCCTTTTCCTGCTCCGCTTTCGGATTCAGGCTGATCTGCCTGGCACCGTCACCAGTAGCCCGTGGATTGGTTGCCCCTTTGAGTACCGCATTTCCAATTCCATAAATTCGTATGTTTTCGTTCCAGCCCGGATCGGTAATACCGGCTCCTACATTGTCTGAACGGAACAGGTTGTCTCTGCTTTTATCAGAAAGTTGCAAGGTGCAATTGTCCAAAATCAGCGTCATATTGCTTGGTAGCAACAAGGCACTATCGATCATCCATATTTTCGTACCGTTGGTATTTTCCTTAGGAATTCGCACCATTTGGGTGCTTGTTTTGGCCATTTCTATCGCCTGGATAATGCGTTCTGTATCCGTTCCTTCAAAGGAATTTGGGTTTACCGTTTGAGGTTTCCAGGATTCTCCACTACCCCCAGCAAAGCTGTGAAAAGCGGTAATGCAAGCAAACAGGTAACAATAAATTACCCAAGGAAAATAGTTACGCTTCAACATAAGGGCTTATTTTTGGACAAAAATCAGGTTGGATCAATACATGCATACTGCGAATAAAGAGCAAACCAAAATTGGCTTACCTTAAAGCATTTACCTTATCAGGTAAAGGAAAATTAACCATCTTTGGCGGATAAAAAAAATCAGCAACTGTCGGACGGAAAAATCAGTATCCCTACGAATGGTTCCTAAACTAAGGAAAAAAGCCGCTGAATTCAGAAATGCAGCTTTCCCTGAAGAAATCTTTTTTTTTTTAATAATGCGTATTTTCGGTACAATCTATGCTAGATTTGAACCTGTTTATATCGTTAACTTTTCAAACATGTCCAAAAATAAACCGGCCATCTGGCCCTATGTGCTTTCTGTTCTCTTTATAGGAAGCCTGATCGCTTTGTATTTTCTCAACAGTTCCGTTCAGGATTTTTTTTCAGAAGCCTGGGAAGTGCTGCGCAGCAATGATGAAGAAAGAATATCCAATTGGGTGAATCAATTTGGCTTTTGGGGTCCATTCATTATTGTGCTGGCCATGGTATTGCAAATGTTTATGTTTGTGATCCCCTCCTTTTTACTGATGGTGGTGACCATCCTGGCCTATGGACCCTGGCTGGGAAGCGGTATCATTCTGGTGGCCATATTTTCGGCTTCCAGCATAGGCTATGGCATTGGTGTAAAATTCGGCACACCTGTCATTGATAAAATACTGGGGGAGGATACCGAAAAGAAGATCTCCGGGTTTTTGGAAGATTATGGGTTTTGGGCCGTTATCGTGACCCGTCTTTCCCCTTTTCTTTCCAACGATGCCATCAGCATCATTGGCGGCATGCTACGCATGGGCTACTGGAAATTTATAGGAGCTACCCTACTGGGAATTTTTCCCCTGACTGTATTGATCGCCTTCCTGGGAGAAAATTACGAGCGCATGAAAAACGGTCTGGTTTGGGTAGGTGCCATTAGTTTGCTCGGTTTTATCGCCTATGTCTGGTGGGACAGAAAACGGCAAAAAATCCCTTCCGCACAATAATTTCCTCAGAAAAATCAATATGGATCCCAGACATTCATCAGGACAGGCCACTGACTACCGTCAGGACAGGCTCGGTTTTTTGTCGGCCAGGGTCGAGGATAGTTTGTCTATTTAATAACCTGAGTCCCATCATTAAATAGTTCGGATTACGGGTACTGTTCCTTTCCTAAACAAATAAGCCATTCCCTGAAAACGCAAAGCATCTAAGAATCGATCCAAATCTCATTTTCTGCGACTCTCCCTTTTAAAGGAGGCTTGAAGCCTGTACTGATTTTTTTTCTGGAGGGATTTACCAAATCTGCTTATTATATACCTATTTTTAGGAGGGTACTTCCTCGTAAAATAAACGTCATATAGAATCGATCTCAGGTTATTACCAAAAAAACCTTCTACCTCTTGTTAGGGACTATTGGCAGGGCAAAAAAAAGCACTTACAAGAATATTCTCGTAAGTGCCTGATAATCAAGAGCCTCCTGTCGGGATCGAACCAACGACCTACTGATTACAAGTCAGAATATTACCTATTTTTATATTCTTACTTTATTATGCTTTTATATTGATTTTCTGTATTTTAAGTAACTTTTATACTTGTTTACTAATTGTTTATTTATGCAAATAGTGACCCTTTTTTGTGCAAATGATATGCAAATGCTTATCTTTGTTCAAAGCTACTTTGACATGACACGAAAAAAAGACAAAGCCAAAGATCCGGTAAGGATTAATTTCTATCTTGACACCAGGCGAAAAAAAGAGAATGGATTCTATCCGGTAAAAATCCGGGTATACGATACCTCCACCAAAAAAGTCCGACTTTACACCACGGATTTTGACCTTTCTGAAAAAGACTTCGAGCGAATCCTATTTCCTGAAAAGGGCCAGCGGTTAAGAAAAGAGGAAACCGAAATCCGGGAAGATTTGGAGGAGTTGAAAGTTTACTATTCTGAAAAAATCAAAGCCTTAAAATCCTTCACCTTTGAAGCATTCGAAAAGTCCCTTTCTATCGTATCCGGGGATTTGCTCAATGTATTTTTTCATTTTGACACATATACCAAAGAACTAAGGGAGTACAATCGAATTTCCACCGCTTCAAGTTATGAATTAAGTATGAAGTCATTAAAAACCTATTTGGGGGATATGACCGGAAAGGAGCCAAAAAAATTATTATTTCAGGATATCACAGTAAAATTCCTCAACGACTATGAAGCATGGATGACAGAAATAAAAGGTAAGTCTTTAACCACTGTTGGAATTTACCTTAGAGGACTACGGGTTATATTTAACCAGGCTATTGAAACCAAAGTCATAGACCGGGGAATTTACCCCTTTGGGCCCCGGCGTTATGAAATACCTAGCTCCACCAATACCAAAAAGGCGTTCAACTCCGATCAACTTTTAAAGCTACATCAGGCAATGCCGGAAACTCCGGAACAGGAAAAGGCCAAAGATTTTTGGTTTTTCTCCTTTGTTTGCAACGGCATGAATATGAAGGATATTCTCCACCTCAAATGGAAAAGCCTAAATGATGGCCAAATAGAATTTGTACGGGAAAAAACCAAGCGAACGAAAAAGGCCAATTCCAAGCCTATTCAAGTTCCTTTAACGGATTTTGCGAAGTCATTTATTGAGAAGTACGGAACTAAAGAGAAAAAACCAGACGGGTTTGTTTTCCCAATTCTATCGGACAATGACACAGCCGAAAGACAGCATGCGGTAAAATTGAATTTCATTCGGTTTGTGAACCAGCATATTAAGAAGCTGGCAAAGGCCAACGAGTTAAACGAAAATATTTCCACCTATTGGGCCCGACATTCCTTTGCCACCACAGCGGTAAGAAAAAAAGCAAGTATGGAATATGTCAGCGAAGCCCTAGGCCATTCGGATCTAAAAACCACAAAAAACTACTTTGCAGGCTTTGAGGACAAGACAAAAAAGGAGATATTAGAGGATATTACGGATTTTATGAGGTGAAAACTGTTTTAAAAGAGGTTCATTTCATTCATTGTATTCATTGGCTCTTTATTACCAATCAAAACTTAATTTTTGAGGGTACCCCGAAATATAATTTTTGTACAAACCGATCACTGTCAGGGATATAAACGAGCAACCATGTAAAATAACATGAAACTAATCAGGTACATATTATTTATTCCAATTTGCTTTTTAGCACTTAAATTTGTCTATTGGGGATTCAGCCATTTACTGACTTGGTTTATTGGTCTGAGTACATTTTGGCTCATAGCAACTCTAATTTTTTTTGGCGGGGCGATTTGGAGCCTTTTTAAAGTATTATCTGCTATGTTAATGAGTTTTACGAGTATGTTCGCTCCCAACCGAATATTTAGCTTTTGGACTGTCCTGATTTTGAGTATTATTAACAGTATTTGGACAATTTATAATTCTTGGACAATGGATGTAAATTACAGTGGCAAAGTTATTTTTGGTGCAATTGTGTTTTCAATTTTAGTTTTAGAATTAACTTTTGTTTTAATAATCGGGTCTGGTGAAGCAACAGAAGAAGCCTACTAATGAAAGTGAAAGAGAATATTATCAAAATCGTTTTAAGCATTTTGTTTTTGGTTTGCTTGCTTGATATGCCATATGGATATTTTCAACTTGTCCGATTTCTTGGAATGGTCGGGTTTGGCATTTTAGCATATCACAATTACCAAAAGAACCAAACTTGGTTTGCTATTTGGCTGGCATCGGCAATCTTGATTAACCCAATTTTCAAAATTTCACTAGGGCGAGAAATCTGGAATTTTGTCGATGTTATTTGGGCAATTATTTTAATTGCTTCAATATTAATCCATCAGACCAAAAGCAAAACAGAATGAAGCCATAGAAATAGAAAATATTAAAACTAGGTTCAGTGCCTCCACTTATTTTGAATCAATTTGGTATAAAGTTAATGAGAAAGTATTTATCTAATAACCTGTTACTTAACGAACACCGAATCGCTCTGGTTAAAACCTAAATTTTACAATCAAAACACAGTTATGATGGAAATATTTTATTACATAATTTTCGCGTTAGTAACATGGTTATTGTTAATGCAAATTTTTAAATTCTCGACATATCATAAGTTTTTTAAATATGCAGTTTTTTTCATCATATTTTATGCAGTTTTAAATGGTTATGCACTTATCTTTTTTGACTTACATTCTTTTTTTATCTGGCATTTAATAATATTCCTAATCTTACTCTACAACAATTATAAAAAGCAAAAGAAATCCATGTCTAAATTTGGACATCTGATTGATTTCGAAAAGGGAATGACCAAGGAGTTTTTTGAACTAAGTTTAGAAAGAACCCTTAAGTACCATATTATAAGTTCTTTAACCTATTTAATCGTTTTTGCAGTAGCATTTACTTATCTCTATAACATCTGAAAATTAATAATAGTATTGTACTTTTAATCCTAATCCTTCCTGACCTAAATAGGCATATAAGTTTTACTAGTCAAGATTACAGTGGACCTAGATTGCAAATAATCTAGAAGTACACTTATTTCTATAAATTTACCAACATTAAAATTTTCCTTTCCTGGTCTTAATACAAAAAAAATATATCGAGCTTTTTTTTTAAAAGCGAGTTAAATTTATAAATTGAAAACTGATTGTCATTTATCCCCTCCTCTAATTTAAAATTAATGATTTTCGCAAAAATCAAAGGAAAAAAGTTAATAAAAATGAAAAAAATTGTTGAAATAGGTGATAAAAGATTGAGATTAACTGAAAAAGAATATCGTTTTGCAGAACATTACCTTTGCTCATTTAATGCTACAGAGGCAGCCAAAAAAGCTGGTTATAGTGTTCATTCAGCCCGGCAGCAAGGGCATGAAAACCTGACAAAACCTTACATCAAAGAATACCTTCAATATAAAGCCCAACCTCATTTGAAAAGCCTGGAAGTGACACAGGAAAGGATGATTAGGGAGTTGGCTACTATCGCATTTTCCAATGTCTTTGATTTTTTAAATCCGGATTGGTCACTAAAAAATCTGGGAGACTTTGGTAATGGAAAAACAGGGGCAATCAAAACGGTGCAGAAATTTGAGAATGGGCATGGGTTACAGTTATATGATAAATTGGCTGCTTTGGAAAAACTTTTCGAATTGACAAAGGATAAAGATTATCTTTAATCTCGATTTTTTTAGATGAAAGAATTCTTCCTAAATAAATTTTTATCTGAGGTTCAGAAAGTGGAAACCGATCTAACGGAAGAAGAAATCCAAGATTTAAAAGTTAGTGGTTTAAATATACTTAATGCCTTATTATCAAGGAGGTTGATTCTTCACGACCCAGGCACCTATGCGTTAGCTTTCGTAACCGATTCATTCCCTTTTTACTTTACCACTTTTCGTCAAACCAAAGAAGCTCTTTTGATGCTTTTGAGGTTTATAAAAAAAGATGAAAGTTTCTTCGATCTCCCGGATAAAGAATTACCAGAAATAGTAAACTATTTAATCTTCGTAAAAAGTCATATAGAAGATTCACTTAATCTATTTTTGGGATTTTTCCGAAATGACGAAGCAGAGCAGGAAAGGATTTTATTTGCAATCAAAAATCTTAGGTTTCAATATTCAGAAGAGGGAATTCAAAAATATCTTGAAATTTGCTGTGATTCCATAGAAGATCAAATTTCTTATTTAGAAAGCATGTTGTTCGATTTTAAACAAGATGAGGAATTGAAAGTTTATTTTGGCAGTGAAATATGGATTTTTGAATCGAGGGTCCAAAGAATTTTAATGGCTAAATCTGCGGAAAGGCAACTTTCTGGTATAAAACATGAAATTAAGGAACAGTTTGAAAATTCACATTCTAATTTGGAAATATTTCATCCCAATGGGTTTAAACTTTTTGATTATTTAGTTAAGAATCATCTTTCTTCTGGTTCGGGCTACCAATCGGATATTGCATTTTTCTATCGGAAGATGGTTTATGACGGCCTAATTCACGCAAAACATAACCGTTTTAAAATTTTTTTAGAGAAGGTGTATCCTGACCTGGAGCCGCTTGGGAAAATTAAACAATTGAAAGATATTAACACAAAGAAGCGGGAGCAAATTTATGATACCGCAAAATGGGTTGTTGGATTGAAATAAGCCCCTTATTCCAGTTTGTTTGAAAGGGTACAATTTCGTACCTCTTATGGTACGATTTGATACGGAGATTGCATAAAAATAAACAATCTCTATTATGGAACATCAATTTAATTTCGAAAGCCTCCCTAAGGCCATTTCTTTACTTTATGACGAGGTAAAGCAAATTAAATCCCTTATTCTGGAAACAGGTTCAACTGATTCCGGCGACCATCTAATGACTATCGAGGAAACAAGTGATTTTCTTCATGTTAAAAAACAGACCTTGTACGCTTATGTATCCAAGGGCATAATCCCCCATTCCAAGAGGGCCGGGCGGTTGTACTTTTCTAAAAATGACCTGATCCAATGGATTAAAGAGGGCAACAAACGGTCCTTTGATGTGGAGGAGGAAGCAAAAAATATCATTTCCAAAAGGAAAGGAGGAAGTCATGGATAGGGAACCAAAAACTTCCTCCTTAATTGTCAAAGCTACTCGACAGGATAAAGATACGCATTTTAGCGGCCTAATGGAAAAAATACCATGGGTAATTTCTCTGCCTATACAGCCTATAACCTTCAATCAATTTATGGAATTAATGGCCTTGATAGGTATGGTTTTTTGCCTGCATACCTTCATGGATTGGGCCTATCCATATATCCAAAAAATGTTCATTTACATTAAAAAGCTACTTCGACATGACAAGGATAAATAAAGAAGGCATCATTGCACATTTGAATGAATTACAAAAAGTTGCAGATCCAAAACCACATGGGAAAATATTAAAAAAAATCCTGGCAGATGTGAAGACAGTGGACTTTGAAAAAAGAGCCAAGGCAGAGTTGGAAAATAAATTAAAAAATCCTGGATTAAGTAATAAACAAAAGGAGCGTATTGTAAAGGAACTAGGTAATTTCAAGCTGCTTGAAAAGCATTTCCTAATTATTACGATAGAGGAAATTATTAACCTGACAAAACGTAAAAACTGGGGAATATGTAAAAACCAGGATTTCATTTATCTATTCAATGGGGCCTATTGGAAGAGTATTGACAAGGAAGAATTTCAAAAATTTCTAGGTGAAGCCTCCGAAAAAATGGGTGTGGGAATATATACGGCAAAGTATTTCCGGTTTAGGGAAAACCTGTTCAAACAGTTTCTCGCTTCCGAATACTTTCCGGCTCCACTAAAGCCCAAAGATAGCGTATGTATCAACCTATTGAATGGAACCTTTGAAATCACAGACAAACCCCATTTACGCCCATTTTGTCCAGGTGATTTTATCAGATACCAATTACCATTTGCTTATGATCCGAAGACCAATGCTCCAAAATTTTTCGAATTTCTGAACAGGGTTTTACCAGAAAAGGACAAGCAAGCAGTATTGGCAGAATGCCTGGGATATATTTTTGTACCTCACAGTCAATTGAAGTTAGAAAAAGCATTATTCCTATTCGGGAGTGGTGCCAATGGGAAATCCGTTTTATACGAAATCATTAAGGCACTATTGGGAAATTACAACACCAGTGAATACACTTTGCAAAGCCTGACCGATACTACAGGGTATTACCGTGCGATGATAGCGGACAAATTGGTCAATTATGCCAGCGAAATAAATGGAAAGCTAGACAGTGCAAAATTTAAATCGTTGGCTTCCGGAGAGCCAATGGAAGCCAGGCTTCCCTATGGCCAACCCATGATTATAGAGGATTATGCCAAGCTGATTTTCAACACTAACGAACTTCCAAAAGACGTAGAATTTACCAATGCTTTTTTTCGCCGCTTTATTATTATTCCTTTTCAGGTGACCATACCGGAAAATGAGCAAAATAAAAACCTTCACAAAGAAATTATTGAAGGTGAACTTCCAGGCGTATTTAATTGGGTTTTGGAAGGGCTTAATAGGTTATTGGAACAAAAAAAGTTTTCCGATTGCGCCTCCATTAACCAGGCCCTAGACCAATTCAAGACGGAATCCGATACAGTAAAACGATTTTTGGAAGAGGAAGGCTACAGGTCCGATCCGGATAATAAAACCCTTTTGAAAGAGCTTTACCGTGAGTATAGGGAATATGCCCTGGATGATGGAAACAGGGTTTTGGCAAAGGGGAATTTTAAAAAGCGTTTGGAAGCCCTTAAAATATTTATCAATCGTGAAAGCCTGGGAATACAGGTCTTTATTTCAAAAAATCAGGAATTCAATGGAAAATCTACGATTTGACAAAATAAGGTCCCGAGTGAAATATTGCCCCTGTGGCAAATCCAACAGGGATGGGAAATTTGTTCCTTATGAAGGATTTGAGGACAAGGGGTATTGCCATTCATGCGGTGAAACATTTTTGCCAAGAATTGAGAACGATCATGATGGACAAAATGTAAAATTTGTTTCATTCCCTCCGAGACCAATCTCTTTTGTGGATCCTTCTGTTTTGGAAGCCAGCCTAAAAGGATACGATCAAAATAATTTTGTGCTATTCCTGCAAACCAGATTTGGGAAAGCTAATGCCATGAAAGCAGTGGAGGCTTACAAGGTAGGCACCTCCAAGAGATGGCCTGGTGCGAATATCTTTTGGCAAATTGACTCGAAAGGAAAAATACGAAGTGGAAAAATTATGTTGTACAACCCCTCCACAGGTAAGAGACAAAGTAAAAATTCCTGGGTCCATTCGGTTTTAAAGGAGGAAGATTTCAATTTGAATCAATGCTTATTTGGAAGCCATTTACTAAAGTACGATTCGTATAAGAGTGTTGCCATAGTCGAAAGCGAGAAAACCGCCATTATCGCCAGCATTTTGAAGCCTGAATTCATTTGGTTGGCCACGGGTGGAAAGAATGGATTACAGCCAGACAAGTGCGGGATATTAGCACACAGGAAGGTCTTTCTTTTCCCTGACCTTACCAAGCCAGTTGATAAGCCAAACTGTTTTGAAATGTGGACAGAAAAGGCAAAGGAACTATCTGAAGAAATGTTGGATGCTTCATTTTATGTCTCCGATTATTTAGAAACAAACGCAACCGAAGAGGAGCGGAACCAGGGTTTGGATATTGCAGATTATTTCCTCAAATGGGAATGGGTAGATGAAGAAAGTGAAGAAAATGAAGCGATTCAGAAACCTTTTATTTCAGCAAAAATTCAAAACAATGAAGAGGATGCACAAATTAGATCAATTAAAACAGAAATCCGCATGCTATCAAAGCAGATTAGAAAGGTTATCCAGGATCTTAGAGGAGAAAAGGCAGAGGAATCTGACTTGGCACAAAAGGTTAAAGGAACTATCCACCAGATTAGAAATTGTAAAATTCCAGGCGAAGCAATACGAGCAAATAAGGAATTTCTTAAAGAGGTCCGGGGATGGTAGAAAAACCTCCTAAATAATGGTATAAATACGGGCAGAACCGAAAATTTTGAAAAAGGAATCCAAGAGAGTTTCAAGGCAATAAGAAAAAGGTTAACTATGAATTACGGGGTTTGAATCAAAAACTTTAGTAAAAAGCCCTATCACATTCCACAGAATTTTATAAATTATACAAAAATTCAATCTATGGTAATTGTTGAACTCGAAACCAAAAAAGCCCTTCGTACTTTTACCGAGATCAAACGGGTCATTACTGCGGCTAAATCGTGGAAAGTAACAACCCGCATTGAAATCACGGTGCTTGACGGCAGTATCCAGTTAATTGGTCGGGGATTCGTTAAGGTCCTGGAAGCCCGGACCACAGGTTCTTGCAAATTGGTGGTTCCGGTAATTCACTGGTATGAGATCATCAAAATGAGTAAGGAAAAAATCCTCAAAGTTGTCATTACAGAGGGGGAGGCCATGGTGGGAAGAGTGACGGTCAATGTTCCTACCACTTTTTTTGAGAATGATAAGATTCTGAGAAGCATCTCACTTGCCGCCAATCCCAAAGCCATTGATTATTGGAAACTGGAATACCAGGGCTATACCCCAGAAGAGCTAGAATTCCACCAAGTGAACTCCAAAATAGAATGGGCCAAACGTGAATTTGACGAATGCATAGGTTCAGCTGCCTATACCCTGAGTCCTTTCCGGATCACAAAGAAGGAATTGATGAAAATGGTTTTGCAGCGGTTAAGGGAAAAGGAAAAAATTAATTTTGAGATTTAACAATCTGATATAAAGTAGTTTGCAACCTGGTATAATTCAATTTTAAAAAAAATGTCTTATAGGAAGTTTGATAATTCAGATTTCTTGCGAATTAAATGGTAAAACCGACCCAGGATTCTAATCAACAAGGAACCAAAGGTTTCTTTACTAAACCTAAATAATTATTATTCAAAAAATTGATGCCGGTTGTAAAGATTTTTTTAAATTGGTAGTTCCGGTTTTCCCTTTTTTTCGCTACGGCTGCAGACAATACGATATTACTCCATTAATGAGAAATTCAAGTGTAATTCATTTAAGTAATACCTTTTCTATCAACAAAGAAGTTGAAAAAGAAAACATCCTTTCTATTCAAAAAATATTTTTGACGAAGTATTATGAACCTCTTCTCAAAAACATTAATATAATTGAAAATAAATATAATTTTAAGGGCACAGAGTTAACATCTTATTTATATTACAAATTTTGTATAGAATATTTTCAGGATTTCAAAAATAATGAGATACCAATTCCAGAGCAATTAGATTTCGAACACAATAACAAGGTTCATGACGTTATCTCCTTTATAAACAATAACGTTCCAGAATTACAGTTAAAAGAATTATGGTCAAACATTACCCAGCTGACTAGTTTTGTTAATTTTAATAGAGTTGAATCGGGACTAATTACCAAAGAAACTTTTAACCTACTTTCTAAAAAAGATTTCTACCTTCCAATTTTTGAAAATAACTTCCTAAACCCAGTTTCTTTCTCAATTTACATTGATTTCCAGTATCCTAAGCTAAATAAGCTCTTTGATTTAATGTTAAGCATAAAAACAAATTGTTTACGAAATTTAGGATGGGGTATTGTTAATCAAAACAATCAATCGCTCCTAAATCATGTAAAATGCAATCCAGACAGTAAAAAATATTCAATTAAGAACTGTTGGTATATTTCTAAAGGTTTGAAGGACAATTTAGGGAATTATATTTTTGTAGAAACAACACAAAGGCCCACGAAAGAAGCAATAAATATCGGATTTGCGACAAAAAACATGCCTGAAGAAAATAAACCTTCCATAATTGAAAATTCAGCCGTTAAAGACGAGGTCCCAATTTTTGTTTCAGGTAAAAAAGTGATAATTAAATTCATGGATGAAAATACTGCTTTAAGGTTGAAGAATCAGACACAAAAAAAATCATATTTTAATTTCAAACAACCAAGTATTCCTAAGATGTTAAAACCAGGGTTCTACAATTTCAAAAACATGGATGGCAAAAAAATTGATGCCGAGGGCGGTGATTTTTCAGACCAATCATTAGAAATGAAGGAATGGAAAAAGCATTTAAAAAATCAGCGGAAAATTACATTAGTTTTTTTAATCATTTTTTCAATTTTATTTTTTTGGTATGGTGAAAATGGAAGGTACGAAACCGTACCCGGCGAAATCAATGTCGTTATTGACACGAAAACAGGGAAAATTTATTATGAAAGGATTATTAAGCCTAAATAAGTAAGATCATTAAAAGATTGACATTCGACTTAAAATCCAACATCTGACATCTATACTATTATTGTTAAAAGCTAAAAAGAAAAGTCAGGGTAATAGCGGAAATAAAAATGCTCCGTGAGGTTCTAGCTGCCAGGGCAAACAAGCCATATAAGAAGGCAGCCAAAAAAAGTAAAATCAGTTATTTGAGAAAATAGGAATGGGTTTAAAATTATAAAATAAACCAGAACTCGAAAAACTGAAAAGTCAAATGCAATACCCAAATCACACGAATTTATTTAGTCGAAATAGTGGATTGAGAAAGGGTTAAGACTCATTTTATGTGCAAATGGTGTGCAAATGAAAAAGGCACTTACAAGATAATACTTGTAAGTACCTGATAATCAAGAGCCTCCTGTCGGGATCGAACCAACGACCTACTGATTACAAGTCAGTTGCTCTACCAGCTGAGCTAAGGAGGCTACTATTAAGTGTATTCGAAGAATTCCTAAAAGGAATGCCTTTGCCCGAATGCGAGTGCAAATATAATTTTATACGATTAGTATTTCAAAAATTTACCCGATAATTTTAAAGAAATTACCTATTTTATTCATGATGAGGGATTTAAAATTCACGGATAATGGACAACTTTTTCTTCAACTTGTCTACTTCCTGCTCTGCTTTGTCAATTTTTTCCTCAAATTGGTCTTTCAATTTATCTGCCGTCTTGGAAGAAGCGAAAAACTCCAGGTTGTTACGCCATAAGGTAATGTTGTTTTCCAGATCCGAAATCTGTTTTCTAATGCCATGTTCTTTTTTATTCAACACCCTGTTGCTATTGGGATCTGCCTGCAGTTTGTTCAGGTTTAACCTGAAAAGAAAATCGTCCTTGCTTTCTCCCTCCAGGTCCAAATGGCTGAGGTAAGCATTCACCGCATCATTGAATTTTGAAGATATTTCCTTCATGTTCTTCCTTGGCACAAAACCAATCTCATTGAATTGCTGGATGAGCGTTTCCAAATGTTCCGGGCTAATGGCGTCCTTGTCCTTGGGGGCCTCCCTGATCTGCTCACAGACAGCCTCCTTGGCTGCCAGATTTTCTTCAAAGGCCTTGTTGGTTTCCTTATTGGCATTTCTGCGGTTATCGAAAAAGGTATCGCAAGCCTTTTTGAACTTTCCATAAAGGTTGTCCCTAAACTTTTCAGGCAAAGGGCCCAACTCCTTCCAATCTTTCTGTAACTGGATCAGGTGATTGGAGGTCTCTTTCCAATCCGTACTTTCCAAATGGGATTCAGCATCTGCAATCAGCTTTTCTGCCTGCTCCTTGTTCTTATGCCTGATCTCATCCAATTCCTTGAAAAACTGATTTTTATGCTGGAAAAACTGCTTGAAAAGCCCCCAGAATGTTTTATTGATCTCTCTACCTGATTCCCGGGGAACAGGGCCGATGGCCTCCCACTCTTTCTGAATGGCCAGGATTTCTTTGGTTTTGTTATTCCAATCCCTTATTTTTTCCGCCTTGAATGCTTTAAAAGCATCCAGCTTTTCTATGAGTTTTACTTTTACATCCAGATTGGCTTTAAAAACCTCTTTCTGACTGTCGTAATACTCTTTTCTCTTGTTATAAATGGCATCTGATGCGCCTTTAAACCGCTGCCATAAAGCTTCTTGTTCCTCCCTGGGAACAGGCCCTATGTGCTTAAAGTCTTCATGAAGCTCGTTCAGCGATTTGATGGCTTCCTTGATTTCCTCTTGCTCTGCAAGGGCCTCTGCCTTTTCACAAAGCTCCAGTTTGCTTTCCAGATTTTTCTTTCTATCCAGCTCTTTCAGCTCAAAATAAATACTCCTGTTGTCGTAAAACCTGTCCATCAGGGCATTATAGGATGCCCAAAGATTTTTGTTTTGGTTATGGGGTACAGGTCCTATTTTCTTCCATTTTTCCTGGATTTCCTTGATATCCTTTATGCTGTTGGTGGTTTCCTCGCCATCTACCAAGCCCCTCAGGCGGTCAAGAATCTCATTTTTTTCCTGTGCATTTTTTTCTTTGGACCGCTCTAATTCCCGGATCTGTTCGTGTCTTTTGTCTTTAAACTGCTGGTAGGTAGCAAAAAAATCCCGGTCTTCATCAGCACCCCGGTACTCGAATCCTTCTTCATCCCCTCCATCAGCAACATATTGCTGGTGGGCCAGTTCTTTTTCTTTGTTGTAATATTCCTCGTAATGGTTTTTGATTTCCTGAACCAGCCCATCACTCTTAATGAAATTTTGTTGGCTGACAATATCCTTTAGGGCTTTGAGAAGCTGTGGCTTATCAAAATTGTTGTAATCAACCCCATCTTCCTCATGGTCCTCCTCTTCCGAGTCTTCAGCATCGTGATTTGCCTCATTCTCGGGAGTCTTTTCGGGTTTTTCCTCTTTTTCATCCACATTTGCTTCCACTCCTGATTCCTGGTTGTCCACCAGATCTTCAGTAACCTTGTCCTCTTTTGCGGACATTTCTTTATCCTTATCCATAATAGTGTAGTATTCCTGCGTAAATCAAACCATACTGAACAAAAGTAGCAATTTTGGGCTAATTAAGTCTTGGGTCAATGGGATAATTTGCCAAAACCTGGAAATCGCCTCCCATATTTTTCAATATCACCCGCCACAAATCATCCGGTTCGGACTTGAATATATTTTTCACCTGTGCATTGTCACATACTATCCAGGTATTCTCAGTTAGTTCTTCCTTAAGCTGACCACTTTCCCAACCAGAATAACCGATAAAAAACCGGTAATCCGTCATATTGATCAGTCCCAATTTGTTTTTTTCAAGTAATTCGGAAAAACTCCCTCCCCACCAAAGCGTTTCTCCTAAAGAAATGCTGTTCTCTAACTGCTTCTCTCCCTGATAGATAAAGTGAAGGGTGTTTTGTTCTACCGGACCTCCCACGTATACTTCTTTGTCCAGCAACTCACAATCTTCCAATAATTCATCCAATTTAAAAATAGAAAGTTTGTTCAACACCAAACCAAATGAGCCCAATTCGTTGTTTTCACACAATAGCACCACCGAACGGACAAAATTTTCATCCTGCAGGAAAGGCTTTGAAATAAGCAGGCTTCCGGATTGAGGAGATATGTTAGATGGTGAATGCATTAACAATGATTTATATGAGGCTTTAATTTAAAAGAAAAAAATTTAAATACAATATATTTGTATTCTTAAATTAATTTTCTGATTTAATTTGAAAAAATGGAATTAGCAGACATAAGAAAGGATTATTCTTCCAAATCTTTAGATATAAAAGGGATGAATCCTAATCCATTAGAACAATTCAAGTTGTGGCTATCCAATGCACTTTCCGCAGCTGTCAATGAGCCCACTGCCATGCACCTGAGCACTGTAAACAAAGCGATGAAACCTTCCGGCAGGATTGTTTTGCTGAAGGGAGTGGACGAGGGATTTGTTTTTTTTACCAACTATTCCAGCCAAAAGGGCCTTCACCTCTCCGAAAACCCATTTGCTGCCCTTACATTTTTCTGGCCTGAATTGGAAAGACAAGTAAGGGTATCCGGAAAAGTAACCAAAATACCGGCAGAAGAATCTGATGCCTATTTTCTTAGCAGACCAAAGGAAAGCCAGATCGGGGCATGGGCAAGCCCTCAAAGCCAGGTAATTCCGGACAGGGATTTTTTGGAAAAAAATCTGGCCAATACCGTGGAAAGGTTTCAGGGAGAACCCTTAAAAAGACCGGAAACCTGGGGAGGGTTCAGGTTGATGGCTGATGAAATTGAGTTTTGGCAGGGCAGGCCCGCTCGTCTGCACGACCGGGTCAGGTATGTCCTCTCCGGGAATAAGGAATGGAAAATGGAAAGACTGGCCCCATAAAATAGAACTATTCCCGCAATGCATTAAGGTTGTTTCGCCGGGGAAAATAATAGTGATCTTTTAAAAAAAAACCCTATAAGCAATAGAAGGACATATAAGGTTTTTTTTGATCTTTGCCCTGCAATCCCCGGTAATCATGATGGACTCACTACAGTAAGGCTCAGATTTCCAGAATTTTTTCCTGATTGCAGTACTACCTTATATGCTCTTAAATGTCTAATATGGTTAAAAAAAAGGAACCATATAAGGAATAGAAGGACATATAAGGTTTTTTTTTGATCCTTGCCCTGCAATCCCAGGTAAACATGATGGACTCACCACAAGAAGGCTCAGATTTCCAGGGTTTTTTTCCTGATTGCAGTACTACCTTATATGCCCTTACATGTCTTATATGGTTTAAAAAAAGAACCATAGAAGGAATAGAAGAACATATAAGAAGTGACTATATTAAAGTCAGCATTTTACAACAAATCAAATAGATTTCTTAGCCCGGGCACACGCTCTACGGTAAATCCTTCTCCGTATTTTACATTGATTTTATGGCCCATTTCCCGACTTCTGGCTTCTATAAAATCCAGAAAATCTGGCCTGGAAATAAAACTCTCCGGCTCTTCGGATTGGGGATCGTAAAACTGGGACTGGAAAGCTAGGATGCTCTCCTTTTTTACGTTCCAGTAGGAAGAAATATCCACCACCAAATCGGGCTCGATGTAATTGTTCTGGATGTAATGGTAAATGGTTTTGGGCCGCCAGGCTTGCTGGGCTTCCCCATCCAATTCTGTCTCCAATTTTCTAAGACCGCTGATAAAACAGGCATGAGATGCCAAACTTCCTCCTTTACCATGATCAGGATGGCGGTCGGTCACAGCATTGGCAAGCACGATCTCGGGGCGGTATTTTCTGATTATCCTTGCAATGGCTATCTGATGGTCCTTATCATCCTGAAAAAAAACATCTTTAAATCCCAGGTTTTCCCTGGCACTTAAACCCATTATTTTTGCTGCCTTATCCGATTCTTCCAGCCGAATCGCCGGAGTGCCCCTGGTCCCCATTTCTCCCTGAGTCAAGTCCAGCACTCCTACTTTATACCCTTGTTCCACATGTGATGCCAGTGTCCCGCTACAGGATAGTTCGGCATCATCCGGATGCGAAGCAATGGCCAATATATCCAATTTCATGTGTTTATAATTTGTTTTTAATAAGCCACCCCGATTAGTCGGGGCAGGCTATTGAATCTTTGACGATTAAAATAATCATTGCCCTGTGTGTTTAATGATGATTTTAATCGTGCCGATTTCATGTGTTTAAATTTGTTTCTTAATGGTCACATGGAATCTCGCATGCTTAATAATCATCTCAGTGTGTGACGCTCTCGTCATGCTCGATTTCATGTGTTTAAATTTTATTTATTTTCGGCCATAATTTATCCCACTCCCCAAGTGGAGAGATAGCCTGCCTACCTGTCTGATGGCTTAAAACCGTCAGACAGGTGGGGCTATTCCTGAGCGGAAAGAAACCTTTCCGCATCCAGGGCAGCCATACAGCCTGTTCCGGCGGCAGTAACTGCCTGTCGGTATTCGTGATCCTGAGCATCTCCACAGGCATAAACACCCGGGACATTGGTTTTGGTACTACCCGGTTTGGTCAGTATGTATCCGTTTTGATCCATATCTATCAGGCCAGCAAAAATACCAGTATTTGGTTGGTGACCTATGGCTACAAAAAAGGCTTCCACATCCAGCACCTTTTCCACGCCGGTTTGGTTGTTTTTCACCCTTACGCCATTGACCTCTTCCTCTCCCAATATTTCTTCCGTCTCATGGTTCCAGAGAATTTCTATTTTAGGGTTGTTCATCACCCTTTTCTGCATGATCTGGGAAGCCCGGAGTTCGTCTCTTCTCACCAGCATATAGACCTTCTTGCAAATATTTGCCAGGTAACTGGCCTCTTCACAGGCGGTATCACCACCACCAACGATGGCCACATCCTTTCCCCTGAAGAAAAACCCGTCACAGACCGCACAAGCCGAAACTCCCTTGCCATTGAGTCTGGTCTCACTTTCTATTCCCAGCCATTTGGCCGAGGCTCCTGTAGAAATGATCACTGTCTCCGCAAGAATGGTTTTGCTTTCATCTACCACGACTTTATAGGGTCGCTTGCTGAAATCCACCTGGCTTACCACTCCGTACCTGACTTCTGTACCAAAACGTTCTGCCTGTTTTCTGAAATCTTCCATCATTTGGGGTCCCATCACCCCATCCGGATACCCCGGATAATTTTCCACATCATTGGTAATGGTAAGCTGGCCTCCAGGTTGAATGCCGGTATACAATACAGGTGATAATCCCGCTCTGGAAGCATAGATGGCAGCAGTATAGCCTGCCGGTCCTGACCCTACGATAAGGACTTTTATAGTTTCGGTCTCCTGACTCATTATATTAGGTATTAATCAATTATATTAAATTTCAATGGTTATGCCATACTAACAAAATATAAAAACAAAAAAGTTTAAAAATCATTATAAAAATTCTATTTATACAAAAAAAGGGCCTGCTGCCCTTTTTAATATTTTACTACAATGCAGGAATTAACCCAGATAGGGTTTCAACGTTTTACTCCTGCTTGTATGCCTCAGTCTCCTGATCGCCTTTTCCTTGATTTGTCTGACCCGCTCACGAGTCAGGTTAAACTTCTCCCCTATTTCTTCCAGCGTCATGGCATGTTCTCCATTCAGTCCAAAATAAAGTGTAATTACATCTGCTTCTCTCTGGGTAAGTGTTGACAGGGCGCGTTGCACTTCCTTTCGCAAGGAATCGTTCATTAAACCATCATCTGGCTTAATTTCCCCGTCGTTCTCCAGTACATCCAGCAGGCTGTTTTCTTCTCCTTGAACAAATGGCGCATCCATGGATACATGTCTGCCAGAAATCTTCATGGTATCTACCACTTCTCCGGCGGTAACTTCCAGGACTTCCGCCAATTCCTCAGGAGAAGGCTCTCTTTCGAATTTTTGCTCCAATTCGGAAAAGGTTTTACTGATTTTATTCAGAGAACCAACCCTGTTCAGAGGTAACCTGACAATCCTGGATTGCTCGGCCAAAGCCTGAAGAATCGATTGACGAATCCACCAAACAGCATAAGAGATGAATTTAAAACCGCGGGTCTCATCAAAACGCTGGGCAGCTTTGATCAAACCCAGATTTCCTTCGTTGATCAGGTCGCCCAGAGACAAACCCTGATTTTGATATTGCTTGGCAACGGAGACAACAAATCGCAAATTGGCCTTGGTCAATTTTTCTAGAGCAAGCTGGTCGCCCTCTCTGATTCTTTTGGCCAAAACCACTTCTTCGTCTGCTGTCAATAGATCTACCTTACCTATCTCTTGAAGGTATTTGTCCAGAGATTGACTCTCCCTGTTGGTAATCTGTTTACTGATTTTAAGCTGCCTCATTCAATTGTATCTATTATTTTTTAACGCATTTATAACAGAAGTTTCCTGAAAATAAGTTCAATTTTTATAAATTGATCTAAATTTTCAGGAAACTTTCAGCTTATTTATCTTTTTTTTCTGGTTTTGGCAGCAAAGCTTTTCTGGACAACTTGAATTTGCCCGTCTTTTTATCAACATCTATAAGTTTAACAGCAATTTCCTCGCCAGATTCCAATACTCCATCCATGGATTCAAGCCGCTCCCATTTGATCTCGGAGATATGCAACAGGCCATCTTTGCCAGGCATAAATTCTACAAAGGCTCCGAAAGGCATGATGTTTTTCACTTTTCCAGTATATACTTCACCTATTTCAGGTTGGGCTACAATGGATTTGATCCTGGCCACGGCACTGTCCATGGCCTCCTGGTTATTGGAAAAGACATTGATCTTACCCACATTATCAACTTCTTCAATGATAATGGTAGCTCCTGTGTCTTTTTGGATTTCCTGGATCACTTTTCCTCCTGGACCTATTACCGCACCGATCAACTCTTTAGGAATCTGCATGTTGTAGGACCTTGGGGCATGAGGTTTGAATTCTCCCCTTGGTTCAGACAAAGTCTTATTGATTTCATCCAGAATATGTAATCTTCCTTTTTTGGCCTGGTACAATGCTTCTTTCAACACATTGTAATCCAACCCTTCCACTTTGAGGTCCATCTGACAGGCTGTAATACCTTTAGCGGTACCTGTCACTTTAAAATCCATGTCTCCCAAATGATCTTCATCACCAAGGATATCGGAAAGAATGGTGTAATCTCCTGATTTGGAATCAGAAATCATACCCATGGCAATGCCCGTTACCGGCGCTTTTATGGGAATACCTGCATCCATCAGAGCCAGGGAACCCGCACAGACCGTAGCCATGGATGAGGAACCGTTGGATTCAAGGATATCAGAAACTATTCGTATGGTATAAGGGTTATCGGCATCAGGAGGCAATACTTTTTTCAAAGCCCGCATGGCCAGGTTGCCATGGCCTACTTCCCTTCTTCCCGGACCTCGATTGATTTTTACTTCTCCTGTGGAAAATCCGGGGAAATTGTAATGCAAATAAAATTTATTATAGCCGGAATGTACGGCGCCATCCACCATTTGTTCGTCCAGCTTTGTACCCAGAGTACAAGTGGTGATGGATTGGGTTTCGCCTCTGGTAAATACAGCCGAGCCATGTGCGGAGGGCAGGTAATCTACTACAGACCATATAGGTCGGATTTCATCCGGGTTTCTTCCATCCAGCCTTTTCTTTTCCTTGAGGGTGAAATTCCTGGCTGCTTCTTTGTGTACCTTTCCAAAATACCTGCCGATCAAACCCTCATCATATTCATGCTCTTCACCCAGACTTTCTACAAAAGCCTCTTTAATGGCCTTGATCAAATCTGTACGCTCCTGCTTATTGGCAATCTGCCTGCTAACAACATCATAAAGCTTGTCATACAGTTCGGCTTTCATTTTCTCGAACAAAGCCTCGTCATTGACCTCATGGCTGTATTCTCTCTTCACTTCTTTTCCGACCATTTTGGTCAGTTCCTTCTGCACCTGACAGTGCCTTTTTAATTCTTCGTGAGCAAATTGAAGGGCTTCAACCATCTCATCTTCAGAAATTTCGTCACCTTCTCCTTCTACCATCAGGATGAAATCCTCCGATCCGGCAACGATGAGCTCCATTGTTGCCCGTTCCAGATCAGCGGGCTTGGGGTTTATAACAAATGAACCATCTATCTTGGCCACACGAACTTCTGAAATGGGCCCATTAAAGGGAATATCGGATACCGCCAAAGCAGCTGATGCCGCCAATCCTGCAAGGCAATCAGGCAACACTTCCTCATCGGAAGACATCAAGGTAATGGTAATGTTGGTATCTGCATGGTAATCGTCCGGGAAAATAGGCCTGATGGCCCGGTCTACCATCCTGCTGATCAATATTTCATAATCTGATAACCGGCCTTCCCGTTTTAAAAATCCTCCCGGTATTTTTCCGGAGGCCGCAAATTTTTCCTGATAGTCCACTGACATGGGGAGAAAATCCACCCCTTCTCCAGCTTCTTTTTTGGTTACTACTGTAGCCAGCAACATGGATTTACCCATTTTGACCATGACTGCCCCATCAGCCTGTTTGGCTAAGGCTCCTGTTTCAATAATGATTTCCCTACCATCTTCAAGGGTGATGGTTTTTGAAATTGAATTTGGTAACATAAATTTTTGATTCTATATAAGGTATAGTTGTAAAAGTAAGGCTTAATAACAGAAGGTAGCAAAAAAGTAAGGTTCCCTAAAAAAGGGAACCCCACATGGCTGTTATTTACGGATACCCAGGTCTGAAATGACAGCCCTGTATCTCTCAATATCGATCTTTATCAGGTAATTCAGCAGTCGCCTTCTTTTACCTACCAATTTTAACAGCCCTTTCCTGGAGGAGTGGTCTTTTTTATTGGTCTTCAAATGTTCCGTCAGATGCTGTATCCTGTAAGTGAATAAGGCAATTTGTGATTCAGGAGACCCTGTATCTTGTTCCGACTTCAACCGACCATGATTCTTGAATAGTTCTTCTTTCTTTTCTTTCGCTAAATACATGCTTAGTCAAATATGATGTAAATTTTTTTAAAACAAAGACAAAGGTAGCAGTTTTATTCGAATTTATAAAACTTCTTCTTTTAACTTTTTCTCCGGCTTTTTAGGGGCATCTTGTGGTGCTTGCTTTCTTTCAAAGGTTTTTCTGATTTTATCCCAAATTCCCTGATAAAAATCAGGCTCAAAAAGCCGGGCATCCTTCCGGGCTTGCCTAAGGAAAAACAAACCAAATGGAATCAATGCCAAATTGGAGAAAAAAGTACCAAAAAAGGTGTCTGACATGCCTTCTTTTGCCCACTTCTCACCTGTGATGGTCAACATGTAATACATGATAAAAAATATGATGGACAATAAAACCGGCATCCCCAATCCTCCCTTTTTTATAATCGCACCCAATGGAGCCCCAATCATAAACATGACAAAACATGCCAGGGACTGGGTGTATTTCTGGTACCAGGCTACTTTAAAGACCCGGTAATTGCGTTGTATTTCGTCTATTCGCGACTTGTTGGTGGTGAAATTATTCTTGATATTTCTGGCGGCAGTCAGTCCCACCGTGGCCTGAGAAGTCCTGTACCTGGGTGTATCCCTGATAGAGTCAAGCATCTGCTGCTGCTCGGCAGAAAGGGTGACCGGCTCTGGCTCATCTTTTTTTATGGCAGCGTTTCTATTTATCCTGGCCATATCTGGTCGGGTAGTACGTTCATTGATACTGTCCTGTTTTTCTATTTCAGCCAGATCAATCCGTTCTTCCTCCACAGTGCTCAGGTTCCTGCCAAGCGTATCCCTGATGGATTCCACTGAAGCCCTGTTTTCAGGCAGGGACACACTATCGGCTTTAGCCAGTAACGCAGTATCCTTTTCCAGGGGTAATGCATCATTTTGACCCGCACTGTCCATCCCAACCGTACGGTTTGTTGTATCTCTGCTTGCCGCCACATTTTCACTTACCGGGATACCGTTTTCAGGGTTTTCGAATTCGTCTTTGTACTTCAAATTCTTTAGCGAATCCGATTCATTTTTTTTATCCACAATTTCTTTTGGAGGAGTCAATTTTCTGGTTCTTCCAAAATAATTGTAAGAAGCTTCGGTATTGGCATAATTAAAAAAATACCAGTGGTTTAGCTCCCGGTCCATGGAATCCAGGTCTACCCTGATCTCACTTATATTTTTGATGGATTTACTGTTGGACCAGAGGTTTTCGGGTGTCCTTTTTAAATCAAAGGCATCCAGACTGAACACCATTTCATTTTTATCAAATCTGGTCCTGCTAAAAGTCCCCGGCTTATCCCTGACTCCTCTTTGTCCTGTTTGCTCCTGGTAGCTATTTCCATTGAAAAGGGTAAGCATCATGTACCTGTCATTGAAAAAAGGCTCCATTCTGCCTGAATCTGCGGTGATCACATGGAGGTTTCCCTGTCCCTGGGTATGGTCATAGATGAGCACTTCTTCCAGCCTTACCTCATCGAGTTTCTTGTTTACCTTGATGCTGTAATTCGGAATACCATTGTAAAATACCCCCTCCTTGATATCAAGGGCAGGTGATTTCATACGTATATCATAGAGCAAACTAAAAGTCTTTAAGTTTACTCTTGGGACCAAATAGTTATTGGACAAATAGGCAAAAACCGATAAAAAAACAACGAAAATACCTATAGGCAGCATGGCCCTGAGCAGGGAAATGCCACTGCTTTTTATGGCTGTCAATTCAAAATGCTCCCCCAGATTACCGAAGGTCATCAAGGAAGAAAGCAATACGGCCAGGGGAAGTGCCATGGGAGAAATACTGATCACAAAATATCCGATCAGCTCCATGTAAACCATAAACGGAAGGTCTTTGCCAAATATTTCATCAAAATATTTGAGCATATTTACCGTCAGGAGAATGAAATCCACTACGATGAAGGTAAGTAAAAAGGGCCCCAGAAAAGAACCCAGTATTAATTTATCTAATTTTTTCATGAAACGCCTTTATCCCCTCAATTAAAAGACGAAACAAAATTGAACATATTATGTTGAAAATGGTAATTCTGATTCGTTTATCCTCCGATTATTTCTTTTAAGCTACCTATTAAACCCTCCCAAATGGAGGCCTGCTCCTGCTCATCATAAGCATCGCCATATTCGATGACACGCAGATAAAAGGTTTGTGTCAATTCGTTTTCCTCCAGTTTAAATTCAATAAATGGTTTGTCCGATTCTTCCTCCTCTTCTTCATAAGGGTCGGAAAATTCAAATTTCACATGGTGATTGGTGCGCATGATAACCGGACGGGCAAAGTGGTTTTCTCCATCATAGATGAAGTTATAAATTTTGTCTTCATTAATGACCACATCATCTGCAAACCACTGTGACAAACCACTGGCCGTACTTAGATACGGATAAATAATCTTTTTGGAGGTATTTATCTGGTAATCCGCAACAAATTTAATTTTCTCCATGGCCTTAGTATTTCTGGTTATAAAAAGTTTTTTTTTGGTTCTCCAATATTTGCAATTCAAGGATTATCCTCACATATTTGCATTCCCATTTGGCGAGGTAGCTCAGATGGTTAGAGCGCAGGATTCATAACCCTGAGGTCAGGGGTTCAATTCCCCTCCTCGCTACACTTAATTTCAGGTCTCCTACAGGAGACCTTTTTTTTTGACCAAAGCTGGCATTGTTTACAATTGCTCAACGTCAAAGCATCATACGTCAAAGTCCTATTTGCTTGTCAACTTTCTGTCCAGCGAATAAGTATGTCAAGCTTAAACCGCATTTCTTTAAGACAATCTCATTGAACCCTAAATATGCATTAGGAATTCAATTGCAGACTGACCCCGAGTTCGGGACAAAATCAGGCACTTCGTTGCCGTTTTCAACTTCACCATGGCCTTGCTGTGACCCCATCTCCAAACTGCCTGATTTTCTTTTAATTTCAGCCTTCATCAGGAACCCAAATAGATCATCGTGACTAAAGAGACTAAAGGAAAAGTAATATAAGGAAAATTTCAAAAAAGTAAAGCCTAATCACAAAATGGGGAAATAAAAAAACCCTCCGAAGAGGGCTTTTTTATTGGTAAAAACGGTAATCCTTATTTTACTTTTTCAACTATGGCTTTGAATGCATCAGGATGGTTCATGGCCAGATCTGCCAACACTTTCCTGTTCAAATCAATACTGGATTTCTTTAACATCCCCATAAACTGGGAATAACTGATGCCATATTGCCTGACACCTGCATTGATCCGCTGTATCCATAAAGCCCTGAATTCTCTTTTCTTGACCTTTCTGTCCCTGTAGGCATACTGAAGGCCTTTCTCATATTTGTTCTTGGCTACTGTCCATACATTCTTACCCCTTCCGAAGTATCCTTTTGTAGCTTTTAATACTTTCTTCCTTCTGGCTCTTGAAGCCACGGCATTTACTGATCTTGGCATTTTTTTTTAGTTTTTGACTTTTGGTGCTTTGTTCTTTAAAGACTTATCAAACCAAAAATCTGGTGAATTTTTAACCTTTTTAATTTGATTTTGATCAAATTCTGAGCATTGCTCTTACTCTTCCCTCATCTGTCTCATGAACTTCTCCCATTTTGGTAAGATTTCTCTTCCTCTTGGTAGATTTTTTGGTCAGGATGTGACTTTTAAAAGCATGCTTTCTTCTGATTTTTCCAGTGGCAGAAAGTTTAAACCTTTTCTTGGCACTTGATTTTGTTTTTACTTTTGGCATTACCGTATATGATTAGTTAAATTATTTCTTTCCTGCTTTCGGTGACACAAAGATATTCATTCTTTTGCCCTCCATTTTGGGAAGTTGCTCTACCTGCCCATAATCCTCAAGGGCCTGGGCAAATCTCAACAGCAACATTTCTCCCCGTTCTTTAAACACGATGGTACGTCCTACAAAATGAACATATGCCTTTACTTTTGCCCCGTCTTTGAGAAAACCTATGGCATGGTTTAATTTGAAATTAAAATCATGGTCATCGGTATTGGGACCAAAACGTATTTCTTTGACTACCGTTTTGGCTGCATTTGATTTGATTTCTTTTTGCTTTTTCTTCTGTTCGTACTTGAACTTGGCATAATCAATCACCTTACAGACAGGTGGTGCAGCAGAAGGAGAAATTTCCACGAGATCAAGTCCGTTTTCTTCGGCAAGAGCAATGGCTTTATCTGTCGCCATGACGGCATTGCCCCCCTCTACAAAATCCCCCACAACCCTGACCTCTCTGGCCCGGATTTTTGAATTTACCTTATATGGTTCCTCTTGTCTCGGAGTATACGTTCTTTTTCCTCTCAAAATAGTTATGGTTGTTGTTTAAAGTTTCAATCTGCAAATATCTAATAATTTTTTAAATATTAAAAACCAACAAATTATTATACTGTTATTTATTCAATGATTCCCTGATGATTCCCTGAAAGTAAGCCACAAAATCCTCCAGCTTGAAGCTTCCCATGTCCCCTTCACCGTGTTTTCGTAAGGAAAGCTCATTCTCTTCCTGCTCCTTTTCACCTACGATAACCATGAATGGAATCTTTTTCACTTCTGCATCTCTGATTTTCCGGCCAATTTTCTCATCCCTGTTGTCAATTTCCCCGGAAATACCATTATCTCCAAGCAAAGATTTGACCTTGGCCGCATAGGTAGCAAATTTTTCGGAAATCGGCAAAATTACCAACTGCTCTGGTGCAAGCCAAAGTGGAAAATTCCCCGCGCAATGCTCTATCAGCACTGCCACAAAACGCTCCAGGGAGCCAAAAGGTGCCCGGTGTATCATCACCGGCCTGTGTTTCTGGTTGTCAGACCCGGTATATTCCAGCTCAAAGCGCTGGGGCAATTGGTAATCTACCTGAATAGTACCCAGCTGCCAGCTTCTTCCCAGAGCATCCTTGACCATAAAATCAAGCTTTGGCCCGTAAAAAGCCGCCTCTCCCAATTCAGTTACCGTCTGCAGCCCCTTTTCGGAAGCGGCTTCAATAATGGCAGCTTCTGCTTTGTTCCAGGCCTCCCCTTCTCCAATGTACTTCTCCATGTTTTCAGGATCCCGCAGTGAAATCTGCGCTGTGTAATCATTAAAGCCCAGGGCTTTGAAAACATACAAAACCAAATCGATGACTTTGATAAATTCCTCTTTTACCTGATCCTGCCGGCAAAAGATGTGTGCATCATCCTGGGTAAAGCCCCTCACTCTGGTCAAGCCATGCAGTTCACCGCTTTGTTCGTACCGGTACACGGTGCCAAATTCGGCATATCTTACCGGCAGGTCTTTGTAGGACCTGGGCTTGCTTTTATAAATCTCACAATGATGGGGGCAATTCATGGGTTTCAGCAAAAACTCCTCCCCTTCATGGGGTGTAGTGATGGGCTGAAAGGAATCCTTGCCATATTTTTCATAATGGCCCGAAGTCTCATACAGGGCTTTGTGACCTATGTGTGGGGTAATCACCTGCTGATAACCGGAATGATCCTGCTCCTTTTTCAGGAAATTGACCAGTCGCTCACGAAGCAGGGTGCCTTTGGGAAGCCATAAAGGCAAGCCCATACCTACCTTTTCAGAAAAGGTAAACAAGTCCAACTCCTTGCCCAACTTACGGTGATCCCGTTTTTTGGCCTCTTCCAGCATCTCCAGGTATTCCTTCAATTCTTTGGCTTTGGGAAAGGTAATGCCGTAAATACGGGTAAGCATTTTATTTTTTTCATCCCCACGCCAGTATGCCCCTGCGATATTGAGCAATTTTACGGCTTTCACAAATCCCGTATGCGGGATGTGTGGGCCACGGCAAAGATCGGTAAATTCACCCTGCTTGTAAAAGGTAATGGAGCCATCTTCCAGCCTGTCCAAAAGGTCAAGCTTGTATTCGTCACCTTTGTTTTGGTAATAGCTGACCGCCTCATCCTTCGAAATTTCCCTGCGGATGTATTCGTTTTTTTGCCGGGCCAATTCCACCATTTTGGCTTCAATTTTTTCCAACTCTGCCCCTTCAAGGGTCTTGTCCCCAAAATCCACATCGTAGTAAAAACCCTGAGCTATCGGAGGACCGATACCAAATTTAATTCCAGGGTAAAGGGCTTCCAGTGCCTCAGCCAAAAGGTGGGCTGAAGAATGCCAAAAGGTGGATTTTCCTTCCTTATCGTTCCAGGTGAGCAGGGAAATGCTCACATCTTCATGGATGGGGCGGGTAGCGTCCCAAACTTGCCCATTGACCTTTGCGGCCAGTACGTTTCTGGCCAGCCCTTCGCTGATGCTCATGGCGATATCCAGACCGGTAACTCCCTTTTCAAATACCCTGACAGATTGGTCGGGAAAGGTTACATTGATTTCATTTTCAGATTTTGACATGCTTTCGCTTTCTGTTTAACCTACACCTTTACAAACAGGTGTTTTTAACGGACTGCAAATATGCACATTCACAAGGGTAAATAAAAGATTAAAGCGGGCTTATCTTGTGGAAGAAAAAAATGAACTGTTCCGTACTTTTACCTTCCACCTATTAAAACAAGCCCAACTGTTCCTTATCCTCATCATCCTCATCATCCTCCTTTTTCTTCAGGTCAAAATTAACTGTGGAGCCTACCGATAGGTTTTCATCGGCTTTTCCCTGCTTCTTTTTTTCTGATTCCACCAACTGTACGGCTTTTACCGTATGGTTGCTCAGCCGATTACCAACTGACCTCCAACCCTTTACATCAATGAGCATGTCCATATCGTAAACATTCTCCTCAACCTCTTTTCCTTTTTGCAATTTCACTTTTACCTGAGGCTGCTTCTCAGTGGTGACCACTATGAGCCGGGAATTTCTGTGATCAGAAATAAAATTGAACTTCTTGTTCAAGGTTGAGGTCTCTATCTGAAATCTTTTGATAAAGTGCTGCTTGCTAGCCCCATCAAAATAGATGGCAGAAACAACCCTTTCCGGATCGAACTTCTGGATCAAAAGCAGGTTTTCCTGATCATAGCGGTTGGTCAATTCAAAAGTGGTCAATTCATAATTACCGTCTTTGAAAAAAGCAATGATCTTGTCATCACCCAGAAAATTGCCCACCAGTTCTCCCCGCTCATCGGTATTCAACCTGCCTACTGCAGGGTCAAAGTAAATGTTCAATCCCCCCAAAGTGGAAACTCCTTCCATTTTGAGCTGAATTTTCCGAACAGGATGTTTGGTCAAAATATTTCCCTGTGCTCCTCTTCCCTTGATTTCTATGTCTTTGAAATCAAAATCGAAAACCTTGATCCTGGCTTTGCTGCCTGCTGTCAGGTAAACCGTTATGATTTCGGCTTCTCCATTGGCATTGGCCGTAAAATACAAAATTTTAGACCCTTTGGTCCCTTTGGTAAGCGGATATTCCCGGTCTCTGGTTACGCTCAACACCTGAAACCTTTTGATCATCGCCCTACCGGTGGCACCATCCACATACACCAGGTTGTATACCATGCGCTCGTCTCCTTTTCTGTACACTGCCACATGAATGATATCTTTGCCTACAAATACCTTATCCTGAATCCGGGACACCTGACAAACACCATCCTTGCGGAAGACAATGATATCATCCAGGTCCGAGCAATCGCAGACAAACTCATCCTTTTTAAGACCATATCCGATAAAACCATCTGCCCGGTTCACGTACAATTTCGCGTTGTTTGCCGCCACCACATTGGCTGCAATGGTATCAAAAGTGCGTATTTCGGTTTTCCTCTCCTTGCCTTTGCCATATTTGCCCAGCAGGTTTTTATAGTATTGTATGGCATAATCGGTGAGGTTTTCCAGGTGATGGTTTACTTCTTCCAGCTCTTCCTGGAGCCTCCGCATCAGTTCGTCTGCCTTAAAAGTGTCAAATCTGGAAATACGCTTGATTTTGATTTCAGTGAGCCGGATGATGTCGTCCCGGGTAATTTCTCTGTAAAATTCGGGTTTAAAGGGTTCCAGTCCTTTATCGATGGTTTCGATAACTGCTTCCCAGGTTTCGCATTCTTCGATGTCCCGGTAGATCCTGTTTTCTATAAAAATCTTTTCGAGAGAAGAAAAAAGCAACTTCTCCATCAATTCCCCTTTACGGATTTCCAGCTCCCTGTTCAGCAGGGTTTTGGTCTGATGGGTATTGTATTCCAAAATTTCATTTACCGTCAGGAAAACGGGTTTTTCCTCGATGATCACGCAAGCGTTGGGCGAAATGCTCACCTCGCAATCGGTGAACGCGTACAGCGCATCAATGGTCATGTTGGGAGATTGCCCAGGAGCCAACTGCACCTGGATTTCCACATCCTTGGCAGTATTGTCCACTACTTTTTTGATCTTGATCTTGCCTTTATCATTGGCTTTGATAATAGATTCGATCAGGGAATTGGTGGTGGTACCGTAGGGAATATCTTTGATCAGCAGGGTCTTGCTGTCCTCTTCTTCAATTTTGGCACGGACCTTTACCCTTCCTCCACGCAGACCTTCATTGTATTCGGAAAAATCCGCCAGCCCACCAGTGTTGAAATCAGGAAGCAGGTTGGTCTTTTTGCCTTTGAGAATTTGTATGGACCCCTCGATCAGTTCACAGAAATTGTGGGGAAGGATTTTGGTGCTTAAGCCCACGGCTATACCTTCCACCCCCTGTGCCAGCAGCAAGGGGAATTTTACCGGCAGAGTTACGGGTTCTTTTTTTCTTCCATCGTAGGACAACTGCCATTCCGTAGTTTGCGGATTAAAAACCACCTCCAGGGCAAACTTGGATAGCCTGGCTTCAATGTACCGGGCCGCAGCAGCACCATCACCGGTGCGCACATCTCCCCAGTTACCCTGGGTTTCGATCAAAAGGTCTTTTTGCCCCAGGTTCACAATGGCATCGCCTATAGAAGCATCTCCATGAGGATGGTATTGCATGGACTGCCCTATAATGTTGGCCACCTTGTTAAATCGCCCATCATCCATTTCCTTCATGGCATGCAGGATGCGGCGCTGCACGGGTTTGAGCCCGTCTTCTATGGCCGGAACCGCCCGCTCCAGGATCACATAGGAGGCATAATCCAAAAACCAGTCCTTGTACATCCCCGTGACAGGGATGGAATCGTGCAAACTTTCGTCCCCGTTTTCGGGGTTAATATCATTATCACTCATATTTTATTCAAATAACTCCAAATAGCAATTCATTCAACCGAAAAATATAACATCAAAGATATACCCAGGATTTCTATCTGCATGAATGGATTTCCAATGGTCTTTTTTCTCCAAATTAATAAAACATCCTTTCCATTTCTTGGAAAATGAAATAAAGGAGATTATTTCACAAAAACTGAAATAAATTAAATCTGCCTCCTCAAGGGCCAACAAGTCTTTAGACCGTTTCAGTCTCTTCCTCAGCTGCCGTTTTTACCGCCGGATCATCAAAAACGATGTCCTTTTCGATTTTCAGGTTATCGATGATAAAAGTTTGCCGGTTGGGGGTATTTTTGCCCATATAAAAGCCCAGCAAATCGGCGATTTTTGTCTCCTTATTCAAAATAATCGGCTCCAGGCGGATATCTTCTCCAATAAATCCTCCAAACTCTCCGGGCGATATCTCTCCCAAACCCTTAAACCGGGTTATTTCAGCCGCTTTACCCAATTTATGGATGGCCCGCTGCCGCTCCTCATCGGTGTAGCAGTAAATGGTTTCCTTTTTATTCCTGACCCTGAACAGGGGCGTATCCAGGATATACAGGTGGCCATTCTTGACCAAATCAGGAAAAAATTGCAGGAAGTAGGTCATGATCAGCAAGCGAATGTGCATGCCGTCCACATCTGCATCAGTGGCAATCACGATTTTACGGTAACGCAAGCCCTCGATACCATCTTCTATATTTAAAGCATGCTGCAGGAGATTAAACTCTTCATTTTCATACACCACCTTTTTGGTCATAGAATAGCAGTTCAAGGGTTTCCCTCTCAATGAAAAGACAGCCTGGGTCTGTACATTCCGGGACTTGGTAATGGATCCTGATGCTGAATCCCCCTCCGTGATAAACAGCATGGTGCCATCCTTCAGCTCTGCATCCGCCTTATTGTCATCATAATGCACCCTGCAATCCCGAAGTTTCTTGTTGTGCAGGTTGGCTTTTTTAGCCCTTTCATTGGCCAGTTTCTTGATGCCGGAGATTTCCTTTCTTTCCCTTTCAGATTGCAATATCCTTTTGAGCAGGGCATTGGCCGTGTCCGGGTGCTTGTGCAGGTAATTGTCCAACTCCACTTTTACAAAGTCATTGACAAAGGTACGCAGGGTGGGTCCGTCCGGCCCAACGCTGTGAGAACCCAGTTTGGTTTTGGTCTGGGATTCAAACACCGGTTCCTGTACCCTTACGGCAATGGCGGCCACTACGCTCTGCCGGATGTCAGAGGCATCATAATCCTTTTTGAAAAACTCGCGGACCGACTTCACAATGGATTCCCTGAATGAAGACAGGTGTGTCCCCCCCTGGGTGGTGAATTGCCCGTTAACAAAAGAGTAATATTCTTCTCCATATTGATTGGAGTGGGTAAGTGCGATTTCTATATCTGTGCCCTTCAAATGAATAATGGGGTACCTCCGGCTGTCCTCATCTACTTTTCTGTCGAGCAAGTCCAGCAAGCCATTTTGGGAGTAAAATTTGACCCCATTGAAATTGATGGTCAACCCTGAGTTCAGAAAAGCATAATTCCAGATCTGATTTTCAAGGTACTCCGGGATAAAATGGTAATTTTTGAATACTGTGGAGTCCGGAGAAAAAACAATTTTTGTACCGTTTCTTTCTGAACTCTTTTCTACCTTTCTGTCTTCGACCAACTCGCCTTTTTGAAACAAGGCCACTTTGCTCTCCCCTTCCCGGAAAGACTGTACCATAAAGTTTTCTGAAAGTGCATTGACAGCTTTGGTACCGACTCCATTGAGGCCTACTGATTTTTGAAATGCCCCGGAATCGTATTTCCCTCCGGTATTTATTTTGGATACACAATCGATGACCTTGCCCAGGGGAATACCCCTTCCATAATCCCTGATTTCGACCTTGTGCTCGCTGATTTTTACTTCAATGGTCTTTCCGTGGCCCATCATGTGTTCGTCAATACTGTTGTCCAGTATTTCCTTTACCAGCACATAAATACCGTCATCCTGGGCACTGCCGTCACCCAGTTTCCCAATGTACATGCCTGGTCTGAGCCGGATGTGTTCCTTCCAATCAAGGGATTTGATGCTGTCTTCTGTGTATTGTACGTTAGCTGCCATATTTTTCAACTTAAAATATTACCCGTTCTCACTTGTTTCATTTTGCCTGCCAAAAGGTAAAAAAGCACCAAAACCCAAACCAGCATCAGCACCGGAGCCAGGTAAAAAAAGAAACTGAATTCTGAACTACTGATTTCATTTTGATTGCTAAGGCTGTGGATGTAAAAAACAAGCACTCCCGTTGCAATATTGAGTATGCCAATAAATGAATAGATCCAGGAGAGCATTTTATCCCTGTAGGGATCCCCTACCGGAAACAGCCTTTTTAGTGAAACATTGATTTTCATTTCTATTAACTTGGCTGGGATGATCAAGAGCAGATTATAAACCAAAAACAAAGCCACCGTACCATAAAAGAAACTATCCTTGCTCACCTGCTTGAGTGGCATCCCTGCTTCGTTCACAACATAGGTAGCAAATTCAGGCAAAGCCGCATACACATATAACAATAAAAACAAAAATAAACCTATGGACAGAAAATAAAACACTTTGGCAAAACGGGTATACATGATTTCTCTTTTAATCCGCTAATATAAAAATTAATCCAGTACCAAAAGGGGAAATTTCGGGCGGCTTTTCAAAGGGCTAGTAATACCCGGGAGTAATCACCTGAATTCCAGTATCCGATCTGCTTCATGACCAATGCCATGGATGATTAATTTATTTGGGTGTACTGTCACCACTGCCCCTAGAACCGGAGAAGTGGCCTCCACCATACCCTCAAAAGTCAGGTGGTGCACCCCGTGTTCATCTTGCACATAATTCCCCTCATGGTGGTGACCTGAAAACCAGGCAAGCAAAGCAGGGGATTTGCCTATGGTATCCAATACTTCCCTGTTATTGAGCAGATGAAGGCCATTTTCAGGCAATAGGGGATAATGGCAAAACACCAACACTTTTTTACCTGCCCTTTCAGCATCCTTCACCTGACTGCTTAACCATTGCATTTGGGTTTTTCCGATCGCACCATTCCAAGGCTTGGCATTATTGGCACCTGCAGCCTCCAATTCGGCCATCAATGCCTCCGCTCTTTCATAATTTTCACTGCCTTTGGGGTTACCTTCCATGCTGATGTCCATGCCATTCAAAACCAAAAATACTATCCTTCCATGTTCAAAGGCATAGTAGCCCTGTTCATTGCCCAGTCTTTTTCCCACTTCCTGCTTGAGGCTGTCAGCCACGGAAAAGTCATGATTTCCCCAAACATGGTGAAAAGGTGCCCGGCTGTTCTCCAGTAGGGCCAGGGGCTTGTCGAAACTTGCAAAGTCCCTGTCTATCAGATCGCCCAGACTGACAGAAAAATCGAGATTATAGGCATTCAGAAAAGGAATGGTTTGTTCAAGAATATTCAGGGTACCGCGGTAATTGCGCTTGCCGGCGGTTGCTGCATCTGCATATTGCACATCGGCTATCACGCCAAAGGCGAAGCTTTCTTTTGCCTGTTTTTGATCCAATAGTGTTTTCATATTATAGGCGTACCTTTCTCCCAGCAAAACCTGACTCGGACTGTCAAAATGAGTACTGTCAAAGGTAGTCGTTCCATGGCTGCTTACCACTGCAGTATAGGGCAGCCTATCAGGTAAATTAAGGATCATTTGATTGAAAGGTTTCCTATTTGCTTTGTCCTCAGAGACCTGCCCCGCCACAAAAGGAAGGTCTGCCAGGCCCAGGGTATCCCGCAAAGCGACGATCAACTGACTGAGCTGGTCCAAATACTGGTCCGCCCTGTTAACATTGGACTCCCCCTGGTGCCATATTACCCCTTTGATCGTGCCATTCTTTGCTGCAAGCCTGGATTTGGCTACTATTTCGTTAAAAAAATGAGTTCCCGGCAACCATTCTTCAATGGCACTTCCCCCTTTGGCATTCACCACCATACCAATATTTTTTTCCGGATTCAACGCACTGATTTTTTGCGCAAAGCCATAGGCAGGACTAAGCCTTTGCATGCTGCTGTCCTTTCTTATACTGGAATAAATATTCATGGGATTGGCAGCAGGCACCCAATCGGTTCCGGTAAATAGATAAACACCGGTTAAAGGAGCTGCCAAGTCCTCCTTCACTTCTGCCCTGCCTGCCATATTGGATTGCCCTATGCCCAGGTAAATGTCCAGAGAATCTTGTGCTGACAATTGGCAACAAAGAAAAACAAATAAGGGAAAAAGAAATGATCTTTTTAGAAGAGGGCTCATCATATGTGGTATTTGTGCCTGTTAACATGAATACCCAAGAATAAATAAAAAGTACCGAAATACCCTCTAATTAATCACCTTTTTCCAACAGCCCAGCCAATTTTTCTTCTATCAGGGGAACAGAAGTATATAAAGAGGCATAATCCTCAATAATAAAATACCTGTCCTGGAATTTATTTTTCCAGAATGGGGTATTCAATACCATCTCCACCTCATAGGGAAAGTGTTGGGGTTCCTCAGACAAACAAAATTTAGTCTCCCCGGCTGAACTAAGAATACCTGCCCCATAAATCCTGAGTTGCCCTTTCTCCCGGATCAAACCAAATTCTATGGTGTACCAATAAATCCTGGAAAGCAGGTCAATGGCAAGGGGGTTATCAATGTGCCTTAGCGCTATTGCTGCCAGATCTTTTAAAAAACGGGTGTAATCCGGGTCTGTAAGTAGAGGCAGGTGGGCAAAGGCATCATGAAACATGTCCGGTTCCTCCAGGTAATCCAGGTTTTCTTTTTTACGCAGCCAGGTAGACGCCGGAAACCGTTTGTGATACAACAAACTAAAAAACAGATCATCATCGATCAAACCCGGTACAACCTGTATGCCCCATCCGGTTACCCCTGCCAACCTTTTGTTGACCTCCTCAAAATTGGCTATGCTGTCTGCTGAAAACCCAATGGTTTCCAAGCCCTTCATGAATTTCTCAGAGGCGGCCCCGGGGAGGTTTTTATACTGACGCTCGTAAAGAATTCTCCAGACCTGAAAATCTTCAGTCGTGTAATTATCATATTCCTGTCTCAGGTTTTTAAGCCTGGGGTCTAAAAAAATATCTTCCGGTTTTCTTTCAATCATTACACTATCATTCAATGTTTCTGAATACCCACACTTTTCCCACCTTTTCCTAATCCAGCAGCTGGCAAAAACCGGGCAATTTTCTATTAACAGAACGAAAAAATACACATCCAGTTTGAAAATATTTACAGATTCATGTTTTTACCAGATAAATTTTAAATTTATGATGATAGAAGAAATAAACTTTTCTTTCGTCTCGATCATGTTATAAAATAAGATAAAAAATTATGCCAAAAGTAGCTGAATGTCCGTTCCTTCGCAGACGGGGAATACCCAGCTTTCCTGACTACCGCTGGATCCGCCGGAGCCAACTTTCCAACTCATGTCCATCAGGAAAGAGGATTTTTCCCTTAAAAAATGTTTTCCCGATAAAGTACGCACAAAAACACCACCACCTTTAAGAAAAGACCAGGCCTCCAACATGATCTCATTAAAAAGGACTCGTGGCTGGTAGCATAAAATCTAACCTCCCATCCGGATTATACTGCAGGGCATGGCCTTTACAATAAATCAAAAGTCTTTCTCAGATCAAAAGTTTTTCTGATCTGATCGGCCAGTAGGGCACTTTGGTCAAAATTCAAGGTTTGCTGCCCATCAGAATAGGCTTTATCCGGGTTTTCATGAGACTCATAGATGATGCCATCAGCACCTGCCATCACTCCGGCCAATGCCATTTGGGGCACAAATTCCCTGATACCTATTCCATGGGAAGGGTCTACTATTACGGGTAAATGGGATTTTGATTTCAGGATTGGTACTGCATTCAGGTCCAGGGTATTCCTGCTGGCTTTTTCGTAAGTTCTTATTCCTCTTTCACAAAGGATTAATTTCTCATTTCCTCCGGAGAAAACATATTCGGCAGATTGCAAGAGCTCTTCTATGGTTCCGGATATCCCCCTTTTGATCATCACCGCCTTATCCACCTTTCCCAATTCATCCAAAAGGTTGAAATTCTGGGTGTTTCTGGCACCTACCTGAAACACATCTACATAATCGTGCATTTCCTCAATCTGAGATACCTGCATGACCTCAGTTACAATTTTGATTCCCGCAGCTTTGGCCTGTTGGTACCATAATTTAAGCCCATCCATTCCCAATCCCCTAAAAGCATAAGGGCTGCTCCTGGGCTTGAAAACACCACCCCGCATCATCGTGATCTGGTTTTCCTTCATGTGGGCTATCACCTTGGCAATCTGTTCTTCGGACTCAATGGAACAAGGCCCGGTAATGATGGCCATATCACCGTCTTCTATTCCAATGCCCTCACCCAAATCAATTCTTGTAGGCTTTACTTTCCATTTTTTAGAAACCAACTTGTATTCATCGGAAACGATATGGATATCCTGAATACCTTCAAGCACCCCAATTTTCCTGATATCGAAAGCTGATTTACCGATACCTATCAGGTAATCTCCCACCTGGGTTTTTACTTCCGTCACCTTGTAACCCATTCGGTTGACTTTATCCATCAAGGCCTCTTTTTGGGAAGTACTGATATCCTGGTTAAGTTGAATGATCATGCTATAATACTTTGAATATAATGGTAAATGTCTTTTTTCAGGTCCTTTGAGTCCCGGAGCACATGGATAAAGGCACTACCGATTATGGCACCATGAGAGTGGGCCGCAGCAGTATTGAACGAAGCCTTATCTGAAATGCCAAAGCCGATCAGTCTTGGATTAGTTAGTCCCATGGCCTTTACCCGCTCAAAGTAGGCTATTTGCTCGGGAGACACCGCTTTTTTGGCACCGGTTATGCTGGCAGATGAAACCATATAGATGAATCCATCCGTATTTTGATCAATTTGCCGGATACGGGTTTCGGATGTCTGGGGTGAAATCAAAAAAGTATTCCTGAGATCATAAGCATCAAACAGGCTTTTGTATTCGGTCAGGTATTGCTGCATGGGCAAATCAGGCAAAATAAGTCCGTCCACGCCTACCTCTTTACACTTTTTACAAAAAGCCTCCATTCCATACTGCACCACTGGATTCAGGTAACCCATCAAAATTACGGGAATACTAATCTTTTCCCTCAGGTTTTTTAGCTGCTCAAACAAAAGGTGAAGTGTCATCCCATTTTTCAGGGCTACATTATTGCTTTCCTGTATGGTGGGTCCATCTGCAATGGGGTCGGAATAGGGTACTCCTATTTCAATGATATCTGCCCCGGCAGCTTCAATGGCTTCCATGACAGGCAGGGTATCTTCCAACTGAGGGAAACCAGCGGTAAAATAGATGGATAAAATAGACTCTTTCTTGTTTTGAAATAATTTATCTATGCGGTTCATATCTGTTTAGTAATTTCCCCATTTGATGTAAGTTTCGAGATCTTTATCACCCCTTCCGGAAAGGTTGATCACTATCACATCCGTTGATTTGTATTCGATTTGGTTCAGGGCATGGAAGGCATGTGCGGATTCAATGGCAGGAATAATTCCCTCCAGGCGGCTGACCTCTATACCAGCCTGCATGGCATGCTCATCTTCCACTGCCACAAACTCGCCCCTTCCGGAATCAAACAAATGCGCATGAACGGGTCCTATACCCGGATAATCAAGGCCTGCGGAGATGCTGTGGGGTTCCACTACCTGCCCATCTGCCGTCTGCATCAATAGGGTCCGGCTGCCATGCAGGATGCCCGGCTTACCAAGCATGGTAGTCGCCGCTGATTTTCCGGAACTGACCCCCAAACCTGCGGCCTCCACAGCAATCAACCTTACCTCCGGCTCGTTGTAATAATGGTAAAATGCCCCGGCGGCATTGCTTCCTCCGCCCACGCAGGCAATCACCAAATCGGGATTTTCCCTGCCTTCTTTTTCCTTCAACTGGATTTTCATTTCAGCAGAGATCACCGATTGAAACCGGGCCACCATTTCCGGGTAAGGGTGGGGACCTACTACCGATCCTATGATGTAATGGGTGTCTACCGGGTTATTGATCCATTGCCGCATGGCTTCATTGGTGGCATCTTTTAAGGTTTTGCTCCCTGAGTTGGCCGGCACTACCTTAGCTCCCAGTATCCGCATGCGTTCCACATTCGGTTTCTGCCGCTCCATGTCCACGGCTCCCATGTAAACGGTACATTCCATTCCCATCAAGGCACAGACGGTGGCCGTGGCCACACCATGCTGTCCTGCTCCGGTTTCTGCGATGATGCGCTTCTTATTCAATTTTTTGGCCAAAATAATCTGCCCAACTGTATTGTTGATCTTATGAGCTCCCGTATGACAGAGATCCTCCCTTTTCAGATAAATTTTTGCCCCATATTTTTCAGATAGCCTGTTGGCATAAAAAAGAGGTGTAGGCCTTCCGACATAGTCTTTTAAAAGCCGGTCAAATTCTTCTTTGAAAGCCGCAGAAGCCATGATCTGTTCATAATTTTCCCGAAGCTCCTCTATGTTGGGATACAGCATTTCGGGGATAAATGCACCCCCAAATTGACCGTAAAATCCATTCTCGTCTACTTTTATCATTGATGTATCCATCTATTTTTTTATTTTCATTGCTTTGTTTCTAATACTCTGGGTAAAGTAACGGATCAAATCCAGGTCTTTTAACCCTGGTCGTATTTCAAATTTGGAATTGATATCTATGCCTGCCATGGCCGGCAAGTTATGGTAACATTCCATGATTTCGTCCACCTGATCAACACTTATCCCTCCACTAAGCAAAAACGGTTTGTTGAAGGGGTTTTGTTTTAAAATTTCCCAATTGAAACGGTGACCGGTTCCTCCAAATGAAGGCCCATCGGTATCAAAAAGAAAATAATCCACATGGGGCAGGTAGGCCTCCAGTCCTTTCCAGGACCAATCTGCGCCAATCCGAAACACTTTGATGAGCTCCACATTGGTTTGATTCCTGATTTCCTCCACGTCCTGCGGGGTCTCATCCCCATGTAACTGTATTTTTTCCAAACCATAAGCCTTAACTGCTGAATGGATAGTTTCTGCGGATGCATTTACAAATACACCTACTTTAGGGATGGAAAATTTGCGATAGGCCTCAGGTGGCTTACCAAAATTCGCCACATACCTTTTGGACGGGGGATAGAAAATCATGCCCATCCAATCGACGAGGCCCAGTTCCTCAAGGCCTTCCATGTTGGCGATATCTGCCATGCCACAGACCTTGATGATCATGCTCCTGTGGTTTTGGTTTGGCCGGCAAGTAATTTCCTGTAATGCTGCATGAAATTGTAAGCCGCCTGATGGGGTCTGATGGTTTTCATGAAATTTTCCCCTATAAGGAAGCCATCAAAACCCGCTTCCTTTAGTCGAACCAGGGTGGCCGGATCAGAAAGCCCGCTTTCTGAAATTTTTACAAATCCTTCCGGTATTAGTTCTGCCAATTCCAGGGAGGTGTCCACACTAACCTCAAAGGTTTTGAGGTTTCTGTTATTGACACCTACAAGATCTATGTTTTCGTTGAGGCTTTCCTCCAACTCTCTACGGTCATGAACTTCCAACAGTACTTCCATGCCCAGGTTTTTTGCCAGGCCTGCAAGTCGTTTCAATTCCATCGGGTCCAGGGCTGCTGCAATTAACAAGATACAATCGGCCCCCAGTGACCTGGATTCTATGAGCTGATAATCGTCTATCATAAAGTCCTTTCGCAAGATGGGACAATAATTGAACTTTCTGGCCTGCTTCAGGTCATCTTCCGAGCCGCCAAAAAACTCCTGATCTGTCAAAACAGACAGGGCAGAAGCTCCTGCTTGCATGTATCCTATGGTCGTTTGCTCCACTTTGGCATTCGGGTTGATCCAACCTTTGGAAGGAGACTTTCTTTTGAATTCGGCAATGATACCGGTTTTCTCAGGGTCCTTCACATACTGCTTCATGGATACTGTCTGGCTATCAAAAAAAAGACTTTTTTCCAGTAATTTAACCGGGTAAAGGCTTTTCTTTTCTTCGACTTCGGTTTTCTTAAAGGCAATGATTTTATCCAGAATATTCATGTTCAACTAATGTTTATTGAAGTTTTAGGGTTTACCAATTCTTTAAACACCTTCAGTGCTTTTCCATTTTTCAGGCAAGCGGTAGCTTCCTCCCTGGCTTTATCATAATCCCATTCCGGTTTTGAGGTGAGCAATGCGGCGGCGGCATTGGCGATTACCACGGCTTCTTGTTCTTTACTGCCCTTTCCCTCCAGGATCCTGATGAATATTTCAGCAGATTTTTCCACCGTGTTTCCCCCTTTGATGGCATCTGGGCTAATTGTCTTAAATCCCAGGTCCTCCGCACTCAATACCTGTTCACCACGGTTGGAAATCCACTTGAGACCTCCTGTCAGGGATATTTCATCGTAACCGTCCAGCGCATGCAAAACGCTGAACCGGACATCATTATTTTGGTAGAGGTAGGCATATAGCCTTGCCAATTCCAGACTAAAAACCCCCACCAGCTGCTTCTTAGGAAAGCTGGGATTAACCATGGGGCCCAGCATATTGAAAAAGGTTTTGACACCCAACTCTTTTCTCACGGGACCTATATGCTTCATGGCCGGATGGAAAAGCGGGGCATGGAGAAAACAAATGCCCGCCCTGTCCAGACTGCTCTTTAGTTTATCTATATCATTGGTAAATTCATAGCCAAAATGAGCCAGGAGATTGGAGGAACCACAAACCGAAGACACCCCAACATTGCCATGTTTGGCAACCGGCTGTCCTGCACCTGCTACGATAAAGGAAGCAAGGGTGGAAATATTAAAGGTATCCTTACCATCCCCGCCGGTTCCGCAGAGGTCTATGGCATCATATTCCGGAATTTCTACCGGAATACATCGCTCCAGCATGGCTTCCCTAAAGCCCATCAACTCTTCTACCCGCACACTGCGCATCATAAAAACCGTAAGAAAGGCAGCCATTTGGCTATTGTTTACCTCTCCTGAAGTCATTTCTTTCAGCACCCCTTTGGCTTGTTCCTTGCTGAGGGTTTTATGCTCGATCAGGTGATTCAGTATTTCTTTCATTGCTACTTGATTTAAGCTCCTTCAATCCAGTTTTTGATAATCTGCACCCCATTTTCTGTAAGAATGCTTTCCGGATGAAACTGCAGACCTTTCACCCGGTATTTTTTATGTCTTACTGCCATGATCTGCCCATCAGGGGTTTTGGCTATCACTTCCAGCTCTGCCGGAAACAGCGTTTCATCAATGACCCAACTGTGGTACCTGCCAACAGTAAAAAACTCAGGCACCCCATCAAACAAAGGATCCGCCTGGATCCTTACTTTTGAAGCCACCCCATGTACGACTTCCGTAAGGTTAATCAGGCCTCCCCCAAAAGCCTCTCCTATGGCCTGATGTCCCAGGCAAATGCCCAGGATATCTTTAGAAGCAGCATATTTTTTTATCAATTCGGGCATAATTCCTGCTTCAGAGGGAATTCCTGGTCCGGGGGAAAGCAATATTTTGTCATAAGCTTCCACCTCTTCCAGACTTATTTTATCATTCCGGAAGATATCCGGATTGTAGCCCAGGTCTCGGATAATATAGACCAAATTATACGTAAAAGAATCGTAATTGTCCAGTACCAGTATTTTCATCAGTTAATCTTTTTCTTGTAAAAATCTAAATACCCTCTGCTGATTTAAGGGCCACCCTCAGTGCCTCCAGTTTGTTGCTTACTTCCTGCAATTCACTTTCAATGGAAGATTTGGCTACTACCCCAGCTCCGGCCTGAATGCGCAGCTGGTTATTTTCGGAAACAAAAGACCGGATCAGGATGGCGTGGTTAAAATCCCCGTTGAAACCCAAAAAACCTATGGCCCCGCCATAAAATTTCCTGGAACAATTTTCCAGGCCGTCGATCAATTCCATCGCCCGGTATTTCGGCGCTCCCGACAAAGTGCCGGCAGGAAAGGTATCGGCCACCAATTGAAGCGGATTGGCTCCTTTTGGAAGCTGTCCGGTCACTTTGGAGACCAGGTGTATGACATGGGAATAATACTGAATCTCTTTAAAAACCTCTACATTCACCTTTACTGAAGAGCGGCTGAGGTCATTTCTGGCCAAATCCACCAACATCACGTGTTCTGAATTCTCTTTGGGGTCATCGTAAAGCTTGACAGCCAGTTTGGCATCTGCCGCATCATTCCCGGTACGCTTAAATGTTCCGGCAATGGGGTAAATGGTGGCTTTGTCTCCCTTGACAACTATCTGGGCTTCCGGACTACTGCCAAAGACCTTGTAGGATCCGTAATCAAAATAAAACAGGTAAGGGGAAGGATTGATGGAGCGCAAAGCCCGGTAAACATTGAATTCATCTCCTTTAAACCCGGTAGAAAAAGTACGGGAAAGTACAATCTGAAAAACATCTCCCCTGAAACAATGATCCCTACCTTTGGCCAGGATTTCCAGAAATTCAGGATCGGTATAATTGGAACTTACCTCCCCTTCCAACTGAAAACCATAGCTGGGAAGGTTTTTATTGTTGAGGATCATTTCAATTTTTGGAATGCCTGATTCTCCTGGATCACCCTCAAGGTAATGTTCAAAAATGTGTAGCTCATTTTTGAAGTGATCCACCACTATCATGTTTTTATACACGGCATAATGGATCAATGGTATGTCCGAATCCTGGGTATTTTGCAAGTTGATGTCTTCAAAATAATTAACGGCATCATACTGTATGTACCCAAAAAGCCCATTGGTAATGAATTTATAATCAAGCTGCTCTTCCTGAAAATTATTGGAAAACGCCCTGAGGGCATCCATTATTTTTTCCCCTTTATTAAGACCATGCAGGGTAGTTTCCTGACCTGGCAGTGATTGTCGTATTTTGCCCCTAACGAGAGAAAAAGATGCCATGGGCTCACAACATATATAGGAATAGCTGTTTTCATTACCGTGATAATCAGAACTCTCCAGGAGAATGGTATTGTTGTACCTGTCACGGATCTGCAGGTAAATACTCACCGGAGTGATGGTATCTGCCAGCAGTTTTTTGTACCGGGTTTTGATTTTGATAGGTTTCATTGACTGAGTTTTACATAAAAAAAGGCTTGCCGGGAGTCCAGCAAGCCTAAGTATATTTGTATTATCAAATTTTGGCAATGGTTAGCTGTTCTCCCTCTAAAAGAAGTAAGTAAGCCACCACCAGATTTGAATCGTTTTTTTCATAAGCTGAGGCAAATATAGAAAAGGCCCTTCATTTTCAAAAGTTATTTTGATTTATTTTAATGGCCAATACAACAGCGTTTCCGAAGCGGATTTTGGAATTTATCGAATATAGAAAGGTTGGTTTTTGCTAAAACCGCGAATAGGCATTAGCCTTAGTAACTGGTGGGTTATGGCTGTATCTATACCCGAAATGAAAAATACCTCCGGTTTGATGGAAGTAATTATTCATTTTTTAACCCTTTTTGGGAAATCCTTGGCTTTAGCCTTTATATTTGGGTTAAAACTACAAAGAAAAAACCATTGTATGAACCAGACTGCACCACTAATCAGCGCCAAAGACCTTTTGAATTTAATGGAAGCTAAAAACCTGGTTTTGATTGATGCCAGTTTTGACAAAGAAAAATACCAATCCATACACCTGAAAGGAGCCCATCATGTGGACCTCAACAGGCAATTGTCCCATATCAGGGAAGATGCTTCGGAAGGAGGGCGACATCCCCTGCCGGATCCGGAGGAGTTCGGAAAAACACTTGGTGCCCTGGGAATAACCCCTGAAAGTCATGTAGTGGTTTATGACGATAAAAATGGGGGCATGTCCGCTGCCAGGTTTTGGTGGATGCTGAAGGCTTTGGGACATGACAAGGTGCAGGTTTTGGATGGTGGCAAAGATGCTGCCTTAAAAACAGGACTTCCGACAAGTGCTCAGCCGGAAAGCCCGGCAGCCACTGCTCCTTACCCCGCCACAGATTGGCAATTGCCCCTGGCAGGCATACAGGAAGTAGAGCAAGCAGCAAAGGATAAAAATCAAATGGTCATAGATGTACGGGAATCCACCAGGTATCTTGGTATATCGGAACCCATTGACCTGGTAGCGGGACATATCCCCGGTGCAGTCAATATCCCATTTACAGAGAATCTGGATGAAAAGGGTGTTTTTTTAAACCCTGAGACTTTAAAGCAGAAATATAAAACCGTATTGGACAAATCATCCAAAAACACCATCGTGCATTGTGGTTCAGGGGTCACCGCCTGCCATACACTGCTGGCATTGGCTCATGCAGGTATGGAAATACCTAAATTGTATGTGGGATCCTGGAGTGAATGGTCCAGAAACGGAAAACCCATGGCCAGAGAAAAATGAATGAATTAGAACTCCGAACCGTACAGGTCATGCAATACAAAATGCCTTTGCGTGAGGGAGGCTCCTTGCCAGCCCTTGCCCTGGCTGATGACGGATTTAACTACGTGGTCAAATTCCGGGGTGCAGGACAGCGGGAAAAGGCTTTACTGGCAGAATTGCTGGGCGGGGAAATCGCCCGACTTTTGGGATTCAAGGTTCCGGAATTGGTGTTTGCCAGGCTAGACCCGGCATTTGGACAAACAGAGGGAGACGAAGAAATTCAGGATTTATTAAAAAGCAGCCAGGGATTGAACCTGGGGCTTCATTTCTTGTCCGCAGCGGTCAATTTTGACCCGGCAGCCGATGTGGTTTCAAGCGACCTGGCTTCCGCGATCGTATGGCTGGATGCTTTCATTACGAATGTAGACCGATCCTTCCGCAACACCAACATGTTGATGTGGCATAGGGAATTGTGGCTAATTGACCATGGCGCCTCCTTTATCTTTCACCACACCTGGGACAATTGGGAAAAACATGCCAAAGGCCCTTTCCCTTTAATCAAAGACCATGTATTATTGCCTCAAGCAAAAAAGCTGGAAGAAGTGGATTCAGCCTTCAAACGAATCCTTTCACCGGAATCCCTTTGGCAGATCGTCGACTCACTTCCCGATGAGTGGCTGAAAGCCATGGGTGAAACAGGCACCGTAGAAGTGTGGAAACAGGTGTACCTGGATTTTCTATTGCTCCGGCTCAAGTATTCTGAAACATTTGTAAACCAAGCCCAAAATGCCAGAAAAGCACTTGTATGAATACGCCATCGTCCGGGTAGTGCCCCGGGTGGAGAAGGAGGAATTTATCAATGTAGGAGTAATCCTGTGCTCCATACAGCAACAATTTTTAAAATGCGCCACCCGCTTGGATAAAACCAAATTGCAAGCCCTTGATCCGGATGCGGATCCGGAAACCATACAAGATCATTTGAATGCCTTTATCCGGATTTGTAATGGTGAAAAAGCAGCCAGCCCCATTGCTTCCCAAAATACCGCTTCACGTTTCCGTTGGCTGACAGCCGTAAGAAGTTCTATGATTCAAACCTCACGACCACATCCAGGCCTTTCGTCCAATTTGGAGGAAACGTTTAAAGCCCTTTTCGAGGCTTACGTCGGCGTTTTTTAGTTTATCATTCGCTACCTGTACCCTGCACACATAAGCTCTCGCTTATTTTCTGGTCAATAGGAAAAAACAAGGGTTAGCGGGAGTTATCTTCTTTCAAGACCCGTATTGTTTTCATGGCCTGATCAAATTATCGCATAATTTTTTACCTCAGGTTCCGGAAAATGTGCCGCAGGTTATTATTTTTGATTTTCTAAAACCAGAAAATGGACGGTAACCTACAAAAAAACAGCCTGTTGGATCGCTTTCTAAATGCTATTGAAAAAGCAGGGAACAAGCTCCCCGATCCTGCCATCCTGTTTTTATTTCTGATGCTGCTGACCTGGTTTTTATCGGCTTTGCTCTCTCCCATAGATTTTGGCGAAATCAATCCGACCACCGGTGAAAAACTATACATCCAAAACCTGCTGACAGGCGAAAAAATGGCGGATTTCCTCTCCCGCATGATTTCCGTGTTCATTAACTTTCCTCCCTTGGGGGTAGTATTGCTGGCTATGCTGGGGGTAGGAGTGGCAGAATACTCCGGCTTCATTCCGGCAGGGTTGAAGTACCTTTTAGGCTATACTCCCAAAAGCCTGCTCACACCTATACTGATATTGGTAGCCATCATCAGTCATACTGCTGCCGATGCCGGCTATGTGTTGGTCATACCTTTGGGAGGAGTCATTTTTTATGCGGCAGGCAGGCACCCACTAGCCGGAATTGCAGCCACTTTTGCGGGAGTATCCGGTGGTTTCAGTGCAAATTTTATACCTTCTGCCATAGACCCTTTACTACAAACCTTTACCCAGGCCGCAGCGAGAATCATTGATCCGAATATCAGCCTTAACCCCTTGAATAACATCTTTTTTACGGGACTTTCCAGTATTGTGGTAATCGGAGTAGGCTGGTACCTGACGGAAAGAGTGATTGAGCCTCGTTTGAATAGGAATAATCCGGTGGATCAAGACCTTACCGATGTACCTAAAATGGAGGAATTGAAAGCAGCAGAAAAAAAAGGATTTAAAATTGCCGGTCTGGTAATGGTGCTTGGCCTGCTTGGGTTGTTTCTTTGGGCCTATCCGTACAGCTCCAGCTTGCGGAGTCCGGATGGGAAAATCACCGCTTTTTCGGCCCCGTTAATGCAGTCTATCGTTCCGTTGATCTTTTTGGTATTTTGGATCCCCGGAATCATATTTGGTTTCATATCAGGAAGCTACAAAAATTCAAAAGATGTGATTGCTTCCATGAGCAAGGCCATGGGAAGCATGGCGCACTATATCGTCATGGCTTTTTTCTGCGCACTTTTTATCGATGCATTCACCCAATCCAATATTGGATCCATGACAGCCTTGAAAGGAGCTTCTTTTCTCCAAAACCTGCAGCTTCCTCCGCAGGTAACGGTGGTGGGCATTGTTTTTTTAAGTGCATTTGTAAATCTTCTTGTCGGATCTGCTTCAGCTAAATGGGCATTGATCAGCCCCATATTTGTTCCCATGCTAATGCAGTTGGGGATTTCACCCGACCTTACACAAGCTGCTTATCGGGTTGGAGATTCGGTTTCCAATATCATTACTCCCTTAATGCCCTATTTTCCACTGGTGGTCATCTTTTGCCAGCGGTATGTGAAAAATACCGGAATAGGCACGCTGGTATCTTTGATGATACCTTACTTCATATATCTGTTGGTTATCTGGACTGTCTTTTTATTGATATACTGGACCCTGGGCATACCTTTAGGCCTGCAATCCAGTTACACGTATACTGTCATGTAATTTAAATACTGATGAAAATTGAATCAGGAATGAAATGGTTGACTTTACTCTTGTTTACCTTCCCGGGGCTTGCCCTGATTGGCAAAGGGCAAGAGAATTGGGAAAGCTTTATGCAGCAGTTTCCCGATCACCTTGAAATTTCCCTGCGGATTCAAAATGAAAAGGGCGAAACACTATTTCAGCAGCAGGCAAACAAAATAATTCCCGCTGCCAGCATTATAAAAATCCCTATTCTAATTGCCCTTATGGAAAAAGTGGAAAATAAGGAAATAGACCTTGATGCCCTGTACTCCTTACTTGCAACAGACAAGGTAGGTGGTGCAGGAGAGCTACAGCATCTTCCGGACGGCTCCGGGATTACTTTTCGCTACCTGGCTGAGGAAATGATCCGTATCAGCGACAATACCGCCACCAATATCCTGATCCGAGCCATAGAAATGGACTACATACAGGACTGGCTGAAAGAAAATGGATACGAGGACACCCAATTGAACCGGATCATGATGGATTTTAAGGCAATTGAAGAAGGTAGACAGAACTATACCAGTCCTCAGGAAATTAACGATTTACTTTTAAACCTGTGGAATGGGAAATGGTTGAAGGAGAATTCGAGAGCGGAAATCATGCATTGGCTCAAAGGATGTGCAGACAACAGCACCATTCCCAGCCTATTGCCTGCCGGCACGGTAGTGGCCCACAAAACAGGTACCTTGGATTATGTGCGAGGAGATGCGGGAATAATCTTAGGGCATAAACCCCTGATATTATCGGTTTTTGTGGAAAATTTTGAATCAATGGAGGAAGCAGAGTCTGCTATCGGCAAGGTTGCCTTAAAAGCCTTCAGGGATTTTGGCAGGTAATATCCATTACGAAAACCAGATTCGGCGTAAATGGGGCATGGTTTTTGGGCATTTGAGGTTCTGAACCCAAATGAATAAACCATGAAAAGTACTGATTTAATCCAAATTTTAAATGATTGCGCCATGACCTGTAACCATTGCGCTAATGCCTGCCTGGATGAAGACAATATTCACCATATGGTAGACTGCATCCGGACAGACAGGGCCTGTGCGGAAACCTGCAGTACCACAGCAAAACTATTGTCCATGTCCTTCGGTCCCCTGGATGAATTGCTGAAATTTTGTGCAAGAATATGTGGGGCATGTGCTGATGAATGTGAGCAACATGAACACGAGCATTGTCAGCGATGTGCCAAAGCCTGCCGCAAATGTCAGGAAGCCTGTTTATCGGTTTTGACTGACTAAGGACATTATCTGTTTGCAGTATTAATACAATTCCGGTAGATTCTTTGACTTCAATGGACCCGAAATCAAGTCCAATTCCAGGGCGCTGTTCAAGGTATTGGCATATTTGCCTCAGGTTCAACTATTTTTGGCCATTTCAGCCATTTCCTGTATTGAGAAACCCAATACTGAATTTCGTTAAAAAACCATCACTCCGAGATCTGGCTTTTTAAAAGACGCAAAAATCGGGATGACGATTGGTTTTTGGAATGTATATATGGTCGTATCATCAGGATTATGGCTTGAAATCAACTATTATTCCTTTAATTATCTGTTCTTTTGCCTTGATGCAAAAGAACCAAAAAATCAAGACAAAAAAATCCTTCTCCCCGCAATCCTCCCGCACCCCCGGTTTTTTGTCGGGCCTGCGCGCTTTTTGTTTTATATCCTATTCCTTCTTTATTTTACAGATTTTTTGGGGTTTATTCTTTAAAAAAACAATTGATTCAATTATTTCACAGGTAGGCTTAATATTTAGAAATTACACAAATCAGGATGATATTATTTTTTTCAATGCTTTGATTTACAGGTATTTAATAAACATATCTTCGGTAGACTTAGAGATGGCTTTGAGCGGTAACAGCCGTGGAAATCTCTAGCCAAATGAGACTGCAAAATCCATTCCCAACTCCTATACCCACGATAAAGGGTTACCATTGACGATTCAATTGGTTTTTATTTACGATCTTAATTCGCACTCCGGTAATACCTAATCCGGTTTGAACTTCTTGCCATCAAAATATTTTTTATCCTTTAGTTTGGAAAAAATTGACCCAAACTGAGGCAACCAATGCCAGAAAAGCCAATAAAACGGTAAAGAAATCCACCCATCCTGCAGGAGGCAAAATGCCGAAAAACCTGCTGAACAGGTAGCTGATATAGGAATTGGGCATATTGGTTTCCCCCAGATCTCTCAGGATCTGCCAATGCCAGTCGGTGAGGAAGCAATAACCCCAACCATACCAGATACCCAGAAAAAACCAGGACAAAAAAGTTAGGGAAATCGTCAAAAAATGTACTTTACGCCACTTTTTTACAATCCATCCGAATAAGTTGAAGCCGATAAGGGTGGTATGCAATACCAAAAACGAGTAATCGGCAAAAACTAACCAATTCACTGAAATTGCTGACATTTTCTTTCGGTTTATTCAAACAAATAGATCATCCGGAAATGGTCTTTACTTATCCAAAATAAAACCATCCATTTAATATACGGATTCATCGGCAATTTACACGGGTCTGTCCAAGTTGATTTTTCCCCTGCCTGCCAGGCCCCTTACTTTGCCCGCATGAAAACCACACACGACATGAGACAACAACTAATCACACTAATGATGCTGCTATGCCTGAGCCATTGGACAGCAGCCCAAGAAAAGAAACCCTACACGCAAATAGGAAGTCCTAACCGCATCTTATCCCTGGACTTCAAAATCACCTTTGCCGGAGGGCAATACATCACCCCCATCGATTTGGAGCGCAGTATCATGGAAAACCAGGCCGTCTATCAGGAGGAGCGGGCCTTTCAGGTCAACGGCATTGCCTATCTGTTGAAGCCCATCAGTCAGGAGGCACTGGCAGGCAGTTTACAAAAACTAAAAAGCATTCAGGCATCAGACACACAGCTGGCCCAGGTGGATAGGCTACTGGAACAAATCAGGAGGCGTGAGACAACTTACCGGAAGCGGTTCCTGGTAAGCGCTGGAAATACCATCAAATCCATTACCATTCAGGACCTGGCTTACTTTTATGCCGAAAACAAGGCGGTTTTTTTGGTGGAGCAGACGGGGTACAAATACGTTTTGGATGAGCCCCTGGACCAATTGCAGGAAGTTTTGGACCCGGAGCAATTTTTCCGGGTAAACCGCAGTTTTTTGGTGCAGGTTTCTGCCATCCGGCAGATGCATGCCTACTCCCGCAGCCGCATCAAGCTGGAACTGGAGCCTGCCTGTAGCAAAGAATGCATCAGCAGTACTGAAAAGACAGCGGAGTTTAAGGATTGGTTGGGGGGCTGAGTATCCAGTTTAATGCATTAAAACAAATGGTATTCAGCCAAAGAATATAGGATTTCAGGCAAAAAAAAGAGATTCCGAAATCTATCGAAATCTCTGTTTAGAAATATTTATTTATTGAAAATCAATTTTCTCCGACCCTGCAGTATCTTGAAAACTCCTTATTGAGTTGTTTTCTTGAATAGAACAACTTTAAAAGTCATTCAATTATGCAGGAATATGAATCTAATCCCACTTTAATTTCATCATTCATAAAATGTTTCAAAAACAAGTTGAGAAGACGTAAAGAACATGATTCCTTAACTCCCCCATTTTGGGGATTTGCAGCATTTTAATAAAACTGCTTTAGGTTTGTTGCCCATTTATTCTTGAAACACCCTAAGATTTCAATATCAACCTAAATTGTTTGATGATTCCATTTTCCCCTATTAATGTAACCATATACACGCCCTTCGACAAAGACCCAACCGGAATAGTAAAAGTTGATTCTTCGTCTAACCTCGTATCCCTTTCAACTACCATACGTCCAGCCATATCGTAAATATATATACCATATAAAGGTATATCGACACCTAGCTCGATTGTTATATAGTCACTTGCTGGATTTGGATATAACAAAATGAAATCACTTCCAGAATCATTGGTTTCTTCCATCAATTCTAAATCCAAATCTTCCTGGCTCAATACCCTGAGATTAGAAATATTCTGTGACACTTTATCACTGGAGATTACCCTGATACCACAAACCTGGGCATTGTTTACACTGGCAGCCATCGATATGTTCAGCACTCCATCCGTAACAGTGACTTGTTCAAATACCAACACCGTCTCCTTATTGTTATTCGCTACAAATAAATCAAAATTTGACCGCACCAACTGCCCTTCCAGGAAAATGCTGTATACTCGTTGACCCGCCTTGGCAGCAGGACCTCTGCTTGTCCCAAAGTATAACTCGTTATGGTAGGTGCTGACCTGATAAACACCATTGGGAACGGGTATGGAATAGGTCAGGGTTTTCGAAAATCTTTCTGTCTGGTACAAGGGAACACTGCTGGCCAGGGAATTAGCATAGGTGTTTGATGTCCCATAATAACTGCTGAACTTGCCGTCACCAACAAATGTATTGCCCCCAAAGGTGGCGTCGTTAACTGTGCCACTGTTTAGGTAAAGTGAAACTTCAGGGTTTACCACCGGTGGGTTCACAGTGACTTCAACGATGTCCTCCGAATCTTTTCCATTGCCATCGGTTACCTTCAATTTAACTGCATATACCCCGGCTGTGGTAAAGGTATGTACTGGATTCGCAAGGGTGGAACTGCTGCCATCTCCGAAATCCCACAGGTAGCTTAACGTACCGCTGCCAGTGGATCCCGAACCTGTAAAGTTAACAGACAGGGGTGCCGTTCCGGAATTAACCGAAGCGACTGCTATTGATTCCGGATCGGGTTCGGACAATTGCCCTGACACTACCGATATTCCACAAACCTGGGCATTGTTTGCACTGGCAGTCATCGATATGTTCAGCACACCATCCGTAACGGTGATTTGTTCAAATACCAACACCGTTTCCTTATTGTTGTTCGCTACAAATAAATCAAAATTTGCCTGCACCAACTGCCCTTCCAGGAAAATGCTGTAAACACGCTGACCCGCCTGGGCGGCAGGGCCACTGCTTGTCCCAAAGTATAACTCGTTATGGTAGGTGCTGACCTGATAAACACCATTGGGAACGGGTATGGAATAGGTCAGGGTTTTCGAAAATCTTTCTGTCTGGTACAAGGGAACACTGCTGGCCAGGGAATTAGCATAGGTGTTTGATGTCCCATAATAACTGCTGAACTTGCCGTCACCAACAAATGTATTGCCCCCAAAGGTGGCGTCGTTAACTGTGCCACTGTTTAGGTAAAGTGAAACTTCAGGGTTTACCACCGGTGGGTTCACAGTGACTTCAACGATGTCCTCCGAATCTTTTCCATTGCCATCGGTTACCTTCAATTTAACTGCATATACCCCGGCTGTGGTAAAGGTATGTACTGGATTCGCAAGGGTGGAACTGCTGCCATCTCCGAAATCCCACAGGTAGCTTAACGTACCGCTGCCAGTGGATCCCGAACCTGTAAAGTTAACAGACAGGGGTGCCGTTCCGGAATTAACCGAAGCGACTGCTATTGATTCCGGATCGGGTTCGGACAATTGCCCTGACACTACCGATATTCCACAAACCTGGGCATTGTTTGCACTGGCAGTCATCGATATGTTCAGCACACCATCCGTAACGGTGATTTGTTCAAATACCAACACCGTTTCCTTATTGTTGTTCGCTACAAATAAATCAAAATTTGCCTGCACCAACTGCCCTTCCAGGAAAATGCTGTAAACACGCTGACCCGCCTGGGCGGCAGGGCCACTGCTTGTCCCAAAGTATAGCTCGTTATGGTAGGTGCTGACCTGGTAAACACCATTGGGAACAGGTATGGAGTAGGTCAGGGTTTTCGAAAATCTTTCTGTTTGGTACAAGGGAACATTACTGGCCGGGGAATTAGCATAGGTGTTTGATGCCCCATAATAACTGCTGAACTTGCCGTCACCCACAAATGTATTGCCCCCGAGGGTGGCGTCGTTAGCAGTGCCACTGTTCAGGTAAAGTGAAACTTCAGGGATGAACACAGGTGGGTTCACGGTGACTTCAACCATGTTCTCCGAAGCGTTTCCATTGCCATCGGTTACCTTCAATTTAACAGCATATATGCCTGCTGTGGTAAAGGTATGTACTGGATCCACAAGGGTGGAACTGCTGCCATCTCCGAAATCCCACAGGTAGCTTAACGTACCGCTGCCAGTGGATCCCGAACCTGTGAAGTTGACGGACAAGGGTGCCTTACCACTTGATACCGACGCCGTTGGCAGGGATACCGGACCTGATGGTTCGACATATTCATTCACCGTTATCCCCACGTTGCCAATCGCCGACTCACCATTTTCATCAGTTACCTTAAGACTTATATTATAACTTCCGGGATTGACAAAGGTATGATTGACATCAGCATTTGTGGAGGTAATTCCATCTTTGAAATCCCAAAGGAAGGAAAGCGCACCAGTACCCATTGAACCTGCACTACTGAAATCAACCTGTAGGGGAGCAAATCCACTGATAGGAGAAGCTGTTAAATTAACTATCGGACCAGCATTCTGACCTTTCAATTGGACCGTTTTGGTTTGGTTTATCCCATATTTGACCTCTAAAACAGCTTCCTTAACCCCTGTTCCTACATATTCTATTTCTACATCGAATTGAGAATCCTTTTTTATCAGGAATTTATTTATTTGCTGAGATTTGATAATAAAACTTGAAGCATCAGGGCCATTTATAGCAATTGACCTAATAAAAATCCCGGTATTTCCATTGACAACCCCAAGCTGGGCCCCTTTGGTTTCTCCGCTATTTAGCGTTAACAGGTCATCAACGGTAAGTTCACTTGCAATAAGTGCGGTCCCTTTTGGTTGATCATAACCGAAAACTTCCATGTTTTTCTGAGAGCCTCCACCTCTTGTCGGAGAACCGGCCAATACATATAATCCTTTACCAGATACAATACCCTGAGTGCCGTGCCTGGGGAAATTCAACGGTTCCAGCAAAAACCAGGATTCTTCCACAGGATCGTACATTTCCGTTATGGCAAGAGCCTGGCTTTGTTCACCCACTTCTCCTCCCGCCACAATTATTTTATCCAGGTAATTGTTGGTAATTGCACCTGCTCTGGGGGTAGGTAAATTTTGTTCGGCAGGCAGGGTCTTCCATGTTTGTGTACTGAAATTGTACACATCAACTTCCGGAATCACAGGGTTAAATACTCCTCCATCTCCCCCGCTTCGCCTGCCAGAGATGACATACATTTCGTTTCCTACGACTGTCGAAAAGAAGTGGTCTCTTGCTTGTGGTGAGTTTTCCAGGACGGTCCATTCTCCGGTTTGGGGATCGAATTCGTCAAAGTAATTAACCGCCCCTCCGCTATGGCCCTGTGTATTTCCATTGACCAGGTAAAATTTTCCGTTGTAAACGACAACCCCTGCGGAACCTCTTTTTCTTCCCTGGGGAATTTCAGCCCCCTGCATCCATTCCTGGCTGGCAGGATTAAAAATCCAGATATGATCTGCCGGTATTTCATTGGGGAAATTATTACTCTTGAATGCACCGATCACCCAAATGAGCCCCTGGTATTCTACTGCCTGGAAATGGTTAAACTCAAAAGGAACACTGTTAGGTAATGATGTCCAGGAATCGTTGGCATAATCATATATTTCTACCGTTTTGCTGTTTTCCCGTCCTCCCAGAAGATAAAACTTATTGCCTGCCTGAACGAAGGAATTTTCATGCCTGCCGGTGTATTGCTGAGATTCATTTTTGATTTTCCAGGTTTGCTGAAGTAAACTGGAGCTTACAGTCCAGGTAAAATTGACTTCAACTGCGTCAGAGCTGGTCCCATCTTCATCATCAACGGTTACGGTAACCTGGTAAGGACTGTTTACATGTGCGTCTACATCCAAAGTCCCATAAATAGTGCCATTTGTAGGCTCTATAGTTATGGATGGAGGAAGACCTACAGCGGAATAATTAAGGTTTCCATCTCCTCCTGTCGCTTCAATGAACAAACTGCCGTCAAGCTCTTCCCCTGCAGTGTTAATTAAATTATCAGGAGGCACCACCACAATTGGATTATGAATAAAGGAACCAAATTTCCTGATGATCTCTATTCCATTAATTAGTGGATTTTCTATATTTTTAATAAAATTGATATTTAATTCTTCATCTTCCAGGGTAATTGGGATTTGCACCATGGCTCCCACATTATGTCCATATTGGGCAGATAAATCCACTTCAGGTAATTGAACTTCTCCTTCGACTGCAACGCTAAAAACCCGCTGTCCTGCCGCAGAAGTACCGACATAGCCGTTTCCCATATAAAGGTTGACCAAATAATCACCGTTTGGAATAGGTATGTTGAATTGCATGCTTGACCCGATATTGTATCGTTCGGTGTTGAATATTTGCAAATACATTTCATCACTGATGTAGGAAGGAATGGATGCATGCCTTTTGGCCAAAACGAAAGTATTGTTGCTTAATTTTCCATCATTCACATTGTAAGCCTCTGTATTCACAGCTCCGGCGATACTGTTACTCAACCAATCCGGGTTTTCCGAAGCATCATTCAGGGTTCCTCCACCAGCATTGATCCTCAGAAACACCTTGGTCCCTACATTCACATTTACCAGAAATGATTGCTCTACAAACAAGTTATCTGTATCCGTCGCCCGAATCGTGATTTCCGATTGACCTTCATTGTTTGGAAAGCTTAGTGTTAGCGTATTTCCTGAAATCTTTGCGCCTACCTGTGGGTAAGTATTCGACACAACCGCATAGGTCAGATTCTGATTTCCTCCATTATCATCAAAGTATTCGTTTAGATTAATCAGGAGGTCGGGATCGTTAATGATTTTTTCAACATTTCCCAAATCCCGGGTGGTATAAGGCTGGTTTCCTGACACCCTGAAATAATCCCAAACGCCAATAAATGCTCCCTCAGTATCATTGGATGTCCCGAAAATTCCAATGGCCAATGGCCTGTCTGTATTTTGAATGGCATTTTTTATAGCACCAGAACTAAAGATATTGCCTATTTGCGTTTTATCTCCATTACCAAATTTGTAAAATGGCTTCACCGACCCATCCGAAGGATCAACATCAAAGCCCAAAGTAATCGAAACCCCGGCATCGGGTCGGTTCTGAACCGGAATGGAAACCATGATTGGGTTTGGATCAGGCACATCATTGATCTCCTGTGCCGCTATCAAATGGGTAGATGTAAAAACCAATTTAATAAAATTGCTTTGGGTCCCGTCGCCCATTTGAATGCCCACTTCACCGGCACCAGGATATTCATAAAGGGCACCTGGAGAAGTCAATCCAAGCAATCCAGAACTGATTGTGAATTTTCCCGTCTCCAAACCTACATTGACTCCGAATTGGAAACCTTTTTCCTGATTATTTGCTGTTCCATTTGCAGTACCAGCTGTCATGGACACCTGAATGGCACCAGCTGCCCCCCCGTAAATATCGGCAGGACCTGGTCTTTCGTTCGGTTTATCCAACCAGTTAAGCCAATTAGGGTTAAGCGCCCCATTGTTCATCAAACCAGTCAGCCCCAACCCTAAAAACCCGCTTTGCCTTCCCTGAGCATCAAGCTGGTTGCTAAATAGTTCATTATTAATAGGGAGGTTTCTGGAATCCCCCAACTGAAAAGGGTCCAGCTGGTCAAGGATCCCATCCCCATCATCATCTGTATCATTTAGATCTGACACCAAATCTTCATCGAAATCATTTGGGATGGAAGCACCGGAACAATAATCACTTCCGTTGTCTATTTCATCCTGATTGGTATAACCATCAAAATCGTAATCTGCCAAAGGATTAAAATTAGGATCATTTTTAGCGATACAGACCACCTGATCTGTAGGTGTCAGTACCATTATCCTATTGTCATAGGTAGCCACCCAAATTGTACCCGGAAAAATTTGGTCGTCTGCATTACAGGAAACTCCCAGCGCATTGCCCCCATTCAGATTCCATTTATTTATTTCCAGGTTATTTAATAATCCTTCTGGGTTAAGGTGAATTAAATGTAGAAACCCACCACTTTTTCCAACCACTAAAGCTCCCTTTAATTGGCCCGCAAAATTAGATGCCTTATATTCATCAATCCCATTCGAATTGATGGGCAACTGGGTAATGATTTCGGTTTGAGGACCATTCGGGTTAGGCAAAGATGGGGCAATAAAATCTGCTTCTTTTCCATTTGCCATGGACAAAGGTACAGGTGGCCAATTGGCTGGAAGACTGTTGGCAGCATAATTGTCAAAACCCGGCGACCCGGGAGCTATAGGTTGAAGAATTTGTGTCCTGAATTTATCAGATGGCGGAAAATCAGGCACTATATTGGACCAGTTATCATCATCACCAACAAATTTGGTATACAAACCTGCACCACTTGGATTAAAGGGAAAACTTGATCCCGGTGAATATGGGTTTCCGGGATTGGCCCTAACCGGAGTCGGATGCCCTCCATAATAAGAACCAAAAATGAAACTATCCAAATCCCTGGCAACAAGGTGAAGGTGATCTTTGTTGTCGACATATTCCCCCGAAGCACTTGGACTATTTGCATTACCTCCTGGTTCCCCAACAGGAAAATTGTTATTTACCAATAGGGAATTTCCTTCATTTTCAGGAAGTCCACCCCAATTGACGTTGGCCCCGTTATCGGTAGCATAAACCCTGTTTTTTTCCGTAACCACAAGGTCATAGGAATTTCTGTACCCCCCTGAAAAAATTTGTACAGGACCACCAGCAACCAGCATCGCCATGTTCAGCCCATCGTTACCACCAAAGGGATCATTGTCATCGATCCCATTATATGAGGGATGATTGGGGTTATAA
>NZ_JABURL010000040.1 GCF_014762705.1 Cyclobacterium sp.
AATTAAAAAGTATCCAAAAAATGATAAAATAATTTCTATATAGAATAAAATCACTTTAAGAAAGATATTAAACTTTCATTTAATGTAGGAAAATATTCAAATTTTCTGTATTTCAAAAATAAAAATATACTCCGGATATAGTCTTTCCAAAACAATTTAATCATCAAACTGCGGTACCTATTATCTGTATTCCTATTTAATCTTGTTAAAGCCTTTAATTTTAAATTTTTTGCCTCTACTTCCTGGGAAGTTGAAAGAATTGATTTTATACTATCATCATGCATTCGTCTGAGGCAATGGACCTTATCCAAAACTTTATATTCGCAGCCTGAAAGCAATAGCCTGGAATAAAATTCCCATTCTTGATGCTTATTCAGTTGATCATCAAATAATTTGGATTTCTTATCAAGAAAATCCTTTTTGAATAACGGTCCGGGGGTAAGAAAATAAATCCTGTATTTCAAGAAATCTTCCACTATATTTTCAGAGATACACCGATAATGAGGCGGAACCCATTTGGCCAGAGTTTTAAATTCAGCCATTTTTGAAACTATAAAATCTTTATCTCTGTTTTGTTTAAAAAAACTCACTTTTTCATTCAGCATTTCAGGAAGCATGATATCATCCGAGTCAAAGAACTGAATACAAATACCTGTTGCCTTTAAGAAACCAAAATTCCTACAGGAAGGCGCACCCTTAGGCCAGGACTCAGGTCGCTGATACACTTTAAATCTACCGTCTCTAGCTGCATAAGAATGCAACACCTTTAAACTGTCATCTTGAGATCCATCATCTACCAAAATACACTCCCAAAGCATATAGGTTTGATTTAAAATACTATTCAAAGTATCTGCCAATAGCTTTTCCCTGTTGAAAACAGGAATTATTATTGAAACGGACTCCTTTTCCAACATAAATTAAACTGGTGAAATGATTTCGGCAAACGCATGGAATTAGTGCCTAAAATTAGTAAAAAGCTCCCTGTTGGCTTTAATTTTTTCGAGATCCCAATCCCACCATTTCATTTCAAGAATCTTATCAATGGTTTCTTGGTTAAATCTATATTTTACCACTTTGGCAGGACTGCCTACTGCAATTGCAAAAGCGGGAATAATGCCTTTTACTACACTATTGGCACCAATAATAGCTCCATGACCTATTTTTGCCCCACTTAAAACTACTGTTTTGGTTCCTATCCAGACATCATTACCAATTTCAATATTACCTTTGGAAACAATATCGTCTTCAAATGACCCACCCAAAATATTTTTATTAATAAAATAGGTGGATAAACGATCTGCATGGTGATTATACTCCTGGATAGATACATTTCTTGCGATGCTACAAAAAGACCCAATATGTACTGGAAAAACACCGGATAGAATATCAGTGGAAGGTCCATTTATTGAGGTATATTTACCTATCGTAATTTTAGAATTTCCGCGAATATGAACACCCTTCAATATTTTACAACCCTCAGAAATAAAAACATTACCCGAAATATTCGTTCCTTTTAGGATAGCAGAACGATGAATAAAAGCCCCTTGTGAAATCCTTAAGTCATTAAAATCTCTTACCAATACAACTAATTTCCTAAAAATTTTATGATACCAGCTCATCAATTAAATGTATAAAGTCAGGAAATTCATTCATTCTTTTTTGATTTTTGTCAGTTATTTGTGTAATAGTATTTAAAATTATATCCTTTGAAGGAAATTCGATTCCTATTACCCTACCTGGCTTCAATAAATTTGCAAAGGTACTTATACCTATTTCCTCAAGAATAATTGTTGGGACATCAAGTGAAACACCCTCTATGATAGCGCCAGAAAATTTTGAAATATGAATAGCGGCATGTTTCAAAATAAAAGGTAAAGCTAAATCGTTGGCAAATTTAAAATCAATTTTATCTAAAATTCTTTCAGCTTTTAAAATAGTGACCATTTCACTTTTATCCTGACTCGAAATCCTCGGATGAAGCCGGATCATCCAGAGAAAATCGTCACATGTAGCTTTAATGGCATCTACCAAATAAGGATCTATAGGCGGGTTGATGGGTTGATGGGTAAATAATATGATCGGTTTTTTCTTAGGTATATAAGGGTTTTTGCCAATTTTATTAACATAATACAACCAAGGATTCCCAGATAGTTTTACCTGGTGCCTCGTGCCTCTAGTCCATTCTAAATTTAATAGCCTGGAACTTTCATCCCAACACCAGAATTCATTAGGCAACGAATTGTAGCCTTTGGAAGATATCTTCGCGTAATGATAAGCAGGATGCAATTTGCCTTGCGCACCATGTTGCATATCTATTGATTTTATTCCCAATTCATTTGCAGCTAGGTTCATTCCAAACATTGCGGAAGAATAATAACATAGACCAAATGAAGCCTTTGGTTTAGTCTTTTTGAAAATAAAAATATACAACTTTTTCCATCGGGAAACGGTTTTTAAATTATTGAATAAAGTCGTTAAAAATAACTCTTTATCAAATTTAAATAAATTTACTACAGCTTCGGTAAATTCACTAAAATGAGGTAGATTTTCAATTTTAGATATCTGAATATCTTCATGTTTAAATAACGACAACAAAACATCAATTGGAATTTCACCGCCTTTACTTTGAGAACTGGTGCTATAGCTTAAATTAAGAAAGGAAATATTATTTTCACTTAAATAATTATTTATCGGCTTAAAATATCGGTTAATAAATTCATTCTCGTATAATACTTTATGGCTTGATGCACCAGAAAAAACAATAGGTGTTTTATCAATCTTGAGATTAAACTGCATTTTCTTTGCGATCAAAAAACTTAATATCTTATTACCTATAGATTTAATTTTTTTGTATTTACTTCGGTTTTTATTATTATTTATACTGCTAAATTTATCTTCATGAAGTAAAAAATAAATTTGTTTTTTGAATAATGGCCATACATGAATGCCATTAATCTCCCAAATATCAACCGGGAATTTTTGTTCCAACAAATTAATTTGTTCTATAGCAAAAAGTCTATTTTCGTAATTCATTTATCTTGGATTTAAAAAAATAAAAAAGAAAGAGTAGTGTCAACAAAATAAAAAATGAAATAATCAATTTAATCTCAATGGTAAAATCAACCAGATAATATGCCAAACCTGTTAATAAAATTGTACTCAATAACCATCTAAACGGATAGTATTCTGCGGTATTAATGGTTCTAAAAATTTTGAGAAAAAATCCAATATATCCCATAAACATCAAGGATACAAATGTTGTGAATGCCGCAATTTCAAAACCATACAATGGAATAAGTAAAAAATTGGATATCAGATTGATTACACCTGCAGAAAAAGAAACTTTCCAAAGAACATTCGTATTTTCAGTATAAAAAAGCTTATTGTTAGCTCCCATATACATAGGTCGGTAATTATAACTCATTATTATAATAATACCCAGAGCGTACATATTTGCCAGTGTTTCATTTCGGATCAGGAAGGCAAAGATTTCCCTTAACCATATGCAGCAAAAAAAGGTGCCAAACAAAAAGAGTATCTGAAGCACAAAGACCAGGTTTCTTGCCCCTAAATCATCTCCTTTTTTGTACTTTTCCATCATCATGGGGCCTACTGCATATCCGCTGGCAACACCTATTTGCTGAGCGATATTTCCTATAGAGTAAGCAACATTATATTTACCGATATCACCGGTAGAAACATTTAAAAGGTCCATGACCATCTTGTCGGAGCTGTTTAGTAAATATCCAGAATAGAAATGTGGAACTGTAGGTAGGCTTACCTTAAGACTATTTTTTATCCTTTTCCATTTGAAATTAAAAATTGGCTTGATTCCTAGTTGTATATTCATGGGATACCAGTAAGAAAAATTTGAAATGACTCCAACCAAAAAAGTAGACCAGAACCAGCCCATATATCCCATTTTCAAATACGAAATAAAGTAGAGATTTAGACAAACTCCAACCAAACCAAGGATTGCTGTGCGGACACCTACCTGTAGTGGCTTTTGATTGATCTGGTAGTAAGTATTGCCAATCGTCGCTATTGGTCCGAATAAAATAAAAGGACCAATGTTCAAAAGCATAATCACCATGCGGTTTTCGCTGGCCTGTTCTGGCACCACCAAATAAATTAAAAATCCGAGGATTGCAGCATAAAAAAAATTCCAAAGAATTAAAAACCCATAAATCTGCCTCCAGGCCCATTTATAATGTCCTCGTGATTTATAAAACAAATTAATTAAAACAACTCTTAATCCCAAAACCGCAAGCACAGAGATAGCAGTAGTATAAGCGGTCATTATGCCCGCGACTCCAAAATCTAAATCTGTCAAATCCTGCGTGATTATAGGCAAAACAAAAATCTGGGCAATTTTTGCAACCTGAGGTGCCAAACCATAAATCGCTGTATGACTAAAAAGCTTCCTTATCACTCAGCACTAATTCTGCAATTTTCCAATCCATTTTTGAATCAATATCGATCGAACTTTTTTCATCCATTACATATTTCTTGACCCTTGTAAATTCACCAATATTCCTTTTTTTTAATGCCTCAACAGAAATAATGTAAATGGCTCCATTTAATTCGTATACTTTAGGACACTCCTGCCTGGTTCGAAAATTTCCTTCTTTTGACTTTACCAACCAGCCATCCCGGTTTTCTTCCCTGAGAATATAATATGGATTTGCGTGGGTTTCTTTAACCGAAACCACCATCTCGCAACTATTAGAAAATTGATTTAAAGCCTCTTTTATGTGTTGTCCGGTTCTAAATGGAGAAGTGGGTTGAAGCACAATTAAGGTGTCTGGAAAATACTTCTGGTTCTTTTCAAAAAAGTTAACCGAATGAATAAGAACCTCATAGGTGCCTGCCGTATCACCCGCTAGCTCTAACGGCCTATAAAACGGCACATTCAACCCTGACTTTTCCACCACTTCCCTAATTTCCTCATCTTCCGTAGAAACGCAGATCACCTCATCAGAAAAAACCTCCCTTGCAGCTTCAATTGTATAATTAATTAAGGGTTTGCCCAGAAGTGGCAAAATATTCTTCCTGGGGACTCCCTTTGATCCTCCTCTGGCCGGAATAACTACCAATGGTTTCAAAATTTAATATGCTTAATGTCTAGCTGTGCTTTTTTATAATCTTCGTGTTTACCAATATCCAGCCAATAGCCCACTAACGGATAAGCGACTACCTTCTTACCCGCTTTGATCAAATCTTCCATTAGATCGGTTGCATTGTAGGGCTGATTGTTAGGGATATGGTCAATTACTTCTCGTTTCATTAGATAAATTCCGGCATTTGAGTAATGTGTGTAAGTAGGTTTTTCTTTAAACCCGGTAACCAAACTTCCGCTCGTCTCCATCACTGCATAGGGCACATTTACCTGATAGGGAATGCAGGCTACCACAAAGTCGGCTTCCTGCTCTTCAAAAAAAAGAAACAAATCTTCAAAATTAATATCCGTAAGTAAATCTGAATTCATCAATAAAACATGGTCATGGATTAGATTTTTTGCTAATGATAGGGATCCGGCCGTTCCCAATGCTTTACTTTCCACAACATAGTTTATCCGCAAGGCCTTGTCTCTTCCATCTTCAAAATACTGCATTATCTGTTGACCCAAATACCGAACAGAAATCCAAATGTCATCAATACCAAAACTATTTAACCTATCGATGTTATGCTCTATTATTGGTTTTTCACCAACCAACAACAAAGGCTTTGGAACCTTATCAGTCAATGGCTTTAATCGCTCACCACGTCCTCCAGCCATAATCAATGCATCTATTGGAAGATAGGATTTCTGGTGCTGAAAATTGACTACATTGATGATTTGCATGGAAGCATTGACAACTGGGAAAATAGTGAAGAATTTTTTCCGAAGCGCTATAATTTCACGAAGATGATATTTCCCCTGTTGAATAAATTTCGGATTTGGTTGTATAAATTTTTTTAGATGATCTTCAAATCCCAAACCATCTATAAATCCTCGTCTCAAGTCACCATCAGTAAGTGAGCCAATTAATTTCTCCTTATCATCTACCAAAAAAAGAATGGCATCAGATGCCAACTTATCCAACATTTTAAGTGCTTCCTTCACTCCAATATTAATGTTTGCAATATGTCTTTCAAACGGACGCATAATATTCTTTTATTGCAGTGAGGATTTTAGCAGATGAATGGGGTTGGTAATAAATATTCTCGCCGATAAATTCTTTTCCAAGATATTTTTCAACCGAACCGATAATCTTTTTTGCATCAAACGGGAGGTGAACAACATTCTCGCCACAAAATCGCCCTTTTTGCCGCTCACCAAGATTAAGTACATACTTGTTAAATGATGCTGCCTCAATTATCCCGCTTGATGTATTCCCTATCAATAATTTGACATGTTTCATACAGGTGAAATAAGCTTGCGTACCAAAGTTTTCAACAATCCTGATACCTGGATTTTCTTTAGCCAGTCGCATAAAACTATTCCGGAAAATCAATCCGGCCGTATCAGCATTGGGCATGGTTATAATAATTTGCAGTTTTTTTGACAAGGCTTTTAGTGCAATTACAATTTCATCGCAAAATGCTTGATTCCTGTCGTAAGCTACTGTTTCCGGATGTACGGTGACCAGAATACTATCTAAACGCAAATCGATATCCCATTTGGCATTGAATTCCTCATAAGAAAGGAGACGAACATGTATTAAATTCTCCAGACTCAGTGATCCAACATGATATACATTCGGATGTTTAAATCCAAATAATTGGTGAATCCTCTGTGCAAATACAGCGGTAGAGACAAAATGAAATTTGCTGCACAGGGAAATAGAATGTCTGTAAACTGTATCGATCGCCCCCAAAGTGGTCTCCCCGCCGTGCAGGTGAGCTATCGGGATTTGAAAAGGAACACTAGCCGCCACCGCTGCTGCCATCTCAAATCGATCACCCAGAACAAACACTAGATCAAATTGGTCATGAAAATAATACCAAAAATCGGCAAATTTTTGGGCGGTAAGTGCATAGGATGTAGCCACGCCATTCGGGCTGTCAGATGTCAGGAGTGATTCCAATCTATATGGCACTTCAAAACCATCATTTAAAATGTCACCGATCGTATAACCATGATACTTAGACAAATGTGTTCCAAAGGCAATAATTTTTAAGGACAATTCATTATCTTGTTTAATCGCCTTAAGTAAAGGCAAATAAATACCATAATCAGCCCGTGAACTTGTCAATACAGCAATCCTCATCTACTCAAAATCATTTACAGATAGTTTGGTCCCGGAACACATGTCGGATTTTAGCTTCTTCCCTATTACTTCGTCTATAAGCATTGGGGAAATCCCATCTCCTGGTCTCAAAGAAATCAAATCATCCATTTCAAGTTTAATCCCCCGATGTATATCTTTGGTCAGATGCAGACTCTTTCTGGCAATCAACCTGTTTTTAGTTTCACTCTTGCTTGGTTCTTTTACACCACTTCCCGATATAGCCAGTTCAATGTTCCTTATGGCTTTTACCATTGCATTGAGTTCTCCGGGCTCTAAAGATGCGGCATGGTCTGGTCCGGGTAATTTCCTACTCAGGGTAAAATGTTTTTCAATCACAGATGCACCCAGGGCAACAGCTGCTATAGGCACCTCGATCCCAAGAGTATGATCTGAATAACCTACCTTTACTCCACATTCCTTAGCGATTTGTTGCATTGCAAACAGGTTTACATCTTCCATAGGAGTGGGATACTCTGTATTGCAATGCAGAACAGTGACATGATCTTTGGACGTCCCTGCAGCTTCTATTACTTCCAGAGCTGCTTTAACTTCCTCTAAATCTGCCATACCTGTAGACAATAAAATATCTCTCCTTTTCCTGGCAATATGCTGTAAATAAGGCTTATTGGTAATTTCACCTGACGGAACCTTATAAAATGGAATTTCAAACCCGTCTAAAAAATCTATGCTATCGGAATCAAAACCTGTTGACAAAAATTTAATTCCTTTTTCTTTACAATGATTGAGTAAAACAGGATACCAACCGTCAGCCATTTCCAACTTTTTAAGCATGGAATACTGCGTACTTTCCTCACCGCCCATATTGTTAAGCTGGTAATCTGCTTTCTTGGCTTCAGCGCTGACAATTTTATCTGCTTTAAATGTTTGGAATTTTACATAATCCGCTCCGGAATTCGCTGCCGCATCAATTAGCTGTAAGGCTCTCTCCAAATCCCCATTGTGATTGACTCCAGCTTCTGCAATAATAAGAACACTTTCTCTTTTCATATTTTCCTCACCGGATTTCCAAACCAAATTCCATTTTTCGTGATATTTTTCGTGACCACTGAACCTGCCCCTATCAATGCACCCCCAACAACCGAATTGTTTTCTCTTACGACCGAATTTGCTCCAATAAAACTTCCGTTGCCAATTTTAACATTTCCACACAAAACGGCTCCAGGCGCAATATGAACGAAGTCTCCTAATTTGCATTCGTGTTCTACAATGCTTCCAGAATTCAAAATTACTCCCCCTCCTATAATCGATTGCGCATTGACTAACACGCCCTTGCCAACATAGGTAGAAACACCAAGCGTGGCTGTACTAGAAACAACGGCACTGGGATCTTTTAATACAAATTGTTTCAAAGCGAAACTATTGAAAAAATCAATCAGATTTTCCCGGATTGAATTATCCCCTATCGATGGAAAGACCAATCGATCCCCTACAATACATCTTACATCTACCTCCTTTTCAAATCCAAAGTAGGGCAAATTGTAGGGATTGAATTCAGCTTCAGCCTTATCAAAGTATCCTGCAATAGCATACCCTGCATCCAATAGGGACTCAATGATGACATATGCATGTCCGGAATAACCGAATAAAAAAACTTTTTTAGCTTCTGACACTGCTGGGGATATTCACTATTCTTTCCTCTAAAAATTCCGCATTTTTCTGCTCATCTTTAAAACAATGCGAAAACATAGGTAAACGGTACATGAGCTGCCATATAGGACGGGTCATTATTTTTGCCTCGTTCGTTGTTTTTAAAAACGCATTGCGTTGCGCTGAGTTTTCCAACTCCACACACATTAACCAGTAGTTGGCTTTTGTATGGTTCAATTCGGTTCTAAATCTGATGCCTTCGTCAGCAAAAAAGTTGATATATTCCTCCGCCAGTTGTCTTTTATTTTGCAGAAATTCTCCAAGTTGTTCTAACTGTGCACATACCAGGGCCGCATTCAGGTTAGGCATGCGATAATTATACCCAATATGATCGTGGACGTATTCATACGGGTGTGGCACTTTAGCTGTCGTAGTAAGATGCTTTCCAAATGTCGCCAACTTCTCATTTTGAGTTACAATCATTCCGCCCCCACCACTAGTGACAATTTTGTTCCCATTAAAAGAAAAAACGCCCAGGTTCCCTAAGGAACCTGTATGTCTTCCTTTGTATAAACTTCCCAGAGATTCCGCAGCATCCTCCACAATCGGGATCCGCCACTCTTTACAGACCACCAGAAGCTCCTCCATATGAACGGGGAAACCAAAGGTATGCATGGGAATACAAGCACTAATTCTCTTACCTGTTTTTTTATTGTAAGTACCATCTGCTCTCAATTCTCCATATTCCTCCAAAAATCGAGATACGGCATTTGGAGATAATCCCATTGTGTCGTAATCAACATCCAAAAAGACTGGTTCTGCCCCCGCGTAATGGATAGCATTGGCCGTAGCAACAAAAGTAAGCGCCTGAGTCAATATTTCGTTTCCTCTTTCAACACCAACAAGTTTTAGTGCAATATGCAAGCCCGATGTGCCATTGACTACAGCTATAGCTTTTCTAGTATCCGTTATCTCAGCCATTATCTGTTCTGCCTGGTCGACATACTTTCCTACTGAGGAAACAAAGGTGGAATCAAGCGTATCATTTACATACCTGTGCTCATTACCGTTAAACACGGGTACATGAAGGGGCACAAAATCGCTGGTGTCGAATATGCTCCTGATAAAATTTATTACCCGATTATACTCCATTTCACATTTTTGAATCCAGATATTTACCTGTCTCTTTGTGGGCAAACCCAGGTAATAAATCTTGAAACAATCTGACCAGATCCCCTTTTTCCCATCTACCAGTTTCAGTGAATTTTTTAATTGATTGCAAAAAATCATCAAGCGAACTATCATAATAGGAAAGTTGACTTTTTATCACTCCCAAATTTTCAAACCGCTGCATATCCAGTATCTCATCATTCATGAAGAACTCTTCAAAATCTTTTTCACCGGTAGTATCGCTAATAGAAAAGTAACATGGCCATTTGCCCTTAGCTGGCAAAGAACTGGCCAGGCTTCTGGCCTCTTCTTCACTATTGCACTCATAGACTTCATAACCCAACATCCTTAAATACCTTTCTGCAACCTCTGCAAAGGTAATCAAGTGCAGATGTTCACTCAACTTCGGAAAAAAAATATCCTTATTATCTCCCAGAAGACATGACATTAAACATAGCTCCCCTGACTCCTGAGGGGTAACAAAATAACGCTTGATATCTTTTGGTGCTACTAATGGCTGCCTTTTTAAGATCCGTTGGTTAAACCCATGCAGTAAGGAACCATCAGAAAACGCCACATTGGCAAATCTTGCAGTTGAAATCGACAAACTCAGGCTTTCACGCATTAAAAATAACTCCATGATCCGCTTGGAAGCTCCCATCATGTTAACTGGATTAGCCGCTTTATCTGTTGAAACACAAAAGTATTTTTTCGCACCTATTAGTTTGGCCTGCCTGATGGTTTTAATGGTGTTTAAAATATTTACTTCGATCATCCTCATCAAGGTAAAAGGATCCTTTTCGCTTCGGACATGTTTGAGGGCAGAAAGATTTAAAATATAGTCATAGTTACCATCGGACTCGAAAAAAGCGTCATAAATAGGCGAGCCAATATCCAGCGCAAATGTTTTAAACTCTCCATTAATATACCCCATAGAGCTCCTTATATCCCTGACAAGTTCTACCAGATTATTTTCGCTGATATCCAGAACGTGCAATTTTTGGGGCGACCGCTTGAATATTTCTTTAGTAACTGCCTGTCCTATAGAACCGGCACCCCCAATAATCAAGAATCGTCCATTGCGCACCTTTTCAGATAACTCTTTATCAAATGAAGCGATATCCCCTTCAAAAAGATTTTTGTTTCTGCCAATTAAGTTAAGTATGTCCATCTAGTACAAATTTATGCCGATTGGTATACTCCATTACATTTATATCATCCTACCCGGCAGTTTTTTCCCATAGGGAAAATCCAGTAGTCCCAGTATAAAAATCCCTTTCTCCAAAAAACATGATTCCAGGAATAGTTAACAAATCTTTTGAAACAATATTCCACTTCTATATCACTATTTTCCCCCAGTCAGACCTGACAGCCCCTGCATAGGTATTTGATGTTCGAACCAGTAGGCGACTATTCAGTCCTGCCTGATTTCCTATCTTCTAACCCTGTCGATCAAAATGACCAATGTAGCCAAGCTTGATGCCATGCCAATCCATGCCTGTACAGACATAGGTTCTCTTTCAGGCTTTCTAGGGACAATTATTTCCGCACCCGGTTCCAACTTTGGAAAAAAACTAAAAAACAAAAAACTGTTGGTCCTTTGTACATCCCCATTGGCATACACCACATAAGAACGGGATTTTCTCGCCGATTCGCTAAAGCCTCCGGCTCTTGAAATATAATTCCTGAAACTCCGGCCAACATCATATCTTGCCGTAGTGGGATACAATACCTCCCCCCTCATTCTTACCGTCTGCAGCTCTTTGGGTATGCTGATGATATCACCTTCCTGTAATATCAAGTCATATTTTGAGCCTGGCAGTTGGAGGATTTTATCCAATTCAATGCCAATCAATTCTGTATTCCTGGTGGCTACTTCCATCACAGAACTGTCTGCTCCTTCTAGAAACTGGTACTTGTCTTCCGAAAAACTTTCTACCTCTTCGCTACCTGATCTTCTTTTATTTCTTTCTTCACTGAGAAGTGCAACTCTTTCTTCCAGTCTTTTCATCAATTCTTTTTCGGATTCGGTATTTTCAACATTTTCATCCCTCTCCAAGTTTTTCAATAAGGACTCAAGTTGCTCCAGGGTCAACACTTCTTCCTCCTTGGTATTGAAAAACTCTGTCCTTCGGATTAAAGTCGCTCCTTTGGGGTAGGCAAATTGATTCAAACCACCTGCCCGGTCCAACACGTCGGATATCCTTTCATCTCTTTTTTCAAGGGCATATTCCCCGGGATAAAAAACTTCTCCCTCTACCTCCACAACTTTTTCCCGCTGAAAACCGGGTCTTTCCCGAACAAATACATGATCGAAGGGCTGTAAGGTAATATTCTTTTCTTCCTCGCTTATTTTCAGATTCGGATCTATGGATATATTAATGATTTGAGCAATATCTCCAGTAACATTTGCTTTGACCCTTCTGGCAATTTCTATATTTGAACTGGTAGCGGATTCTTTAAACCCCTTGGCTTTGGCAATCAGATCTCCCACCGTCATTCCTTCAGCAAACTGATAAACCCCTGTACGGTTTACCTCTCCTGAAATTTGTACGTGGTACTCCTCTTTGAGATCATAAATACTGGGAACATTCAGGATATCTTCTCGTTGTAATTTGACATCGGGCGCTTCACCTGAAAGTATGGCACTTAAGTTTAGCGTAATGATTTCCATGGTAAAATCAGGATTGGTCCTGTACAAAGAAACCCGCTCAGAAAAAGCATCCCCCCGAAGCCCACCGGCCATTTCCAACAATGATTTTAAGGTCATCTCATCTTCTATCGCAAATTCACCCGGCCGGAAAACCGCCCCCGAAACCTGGGCCCTATTTTCATACCGCTCCAAGATTGATCCTACAGTAAAAAAATCACCATCCTTGACAGCGAAAGTTTCAAAATTATTTTTATAAACATTTTCTATGCGCATTTCCTTGTCTGTGGTCCGTCTAACGGTCAGCAGTTCCCGGTAAGCATCGCTTTTAAACCCACCCGCAAATAAAACCAAATCATTGATGCTTTCACCAGGTTTGATTTCAAAAATTCCTGGTCTTCTCACCGGCCCCTCAACTTCTACTCTGGTGCGCACGGGGGGGACAATCACCACATCATTGTCTTGCAATATGATATTTCCTTCCTGACTTCCTTCCACCAAAAAGGCATAAATATCCACTTCACCTACCAATCTGTTGTCCCTGTACACCTGAATGTTTCTAAATGAACCGTTTTCGTTTGGACCACCAGCCTGGTACAATGCATTGAAAACGTTGGCAAAGGAGGGCATTGTATAGCTGCCAGGAATCCTCAATTCTCCTGCCATGGTCACCTGTATACTGCGGATATTGCCTACCCTGACTTGCAGGAAAGTATTTGGGTTGGGCCCTCCCAATCCAGAATAAATCTGTTGCAATGAATTATTTAACCTGGACCTTACCGATTGTATCGTTGCACCCCCTACATTGATTGGACCAATATTTGGAATAAATACCGTACCTTCAGGAGATACCGTAAGGTCCAGAGATTGCTGAGATGCTCCGAAAACGTCTACTAACAATTGATCTCCAGTGCCTAAAATATAATTATCAGGCGTAGGGAGATTTAAGTTTGGATTAAAATTAAGTTCCTTATTATGAAATAAAGTAAAACCAAAAATCTTCTTTTGTTTTGGACTCAGGTCATAGTATGGATCTGCCTTCCTTAAGGAATCAAAAACATTGGTTTGTTCAACCCTATTATCGGTAACCTGTCTTTGGGCTTGTCCCTGATTTTGTTTTCCTTTTGTTCCTTCAACATTTCCCGATTTGAGCATCTGAATGCGCTGAGTAAGTTTGCTTATTTCAGCTGCTGGCATTCCTTTTTCCCTTGCCATGGCTTGAAGTTGAGCCTCATTCATGCCGGAAGATTCCGCCCTTCTGATCAGTTGTTCTATTTGGGCATCAGAAAGCTCATCCACTTTAAGGTTTTGGATATCCTGCAATGATTGACCATAAGACATTAACCCAAAACACATGAGGGAAACAAAAAGAATAAATTTTAAGTTATGAAGTAAGATTCTGATCAGCATTTAAGTACCGGTGGTTATTGATGAAACTGCAATCAAATAAAATTTTTTGAAGAAAACCTTAAAAAAAATTAAAGCTTCGCCTCCTCAGTTACAATAAGTAAAAGAGCTTTGAAGTTTTGAATAACCTTTATGATCAACAAAAAGGGGAAATTGTCAATTATTCGCACAAAAGTAAGCAATACCAGCGGAATAACATAAGATGAATTTTTTGAATGGGTCTCTGTAAACAGGGAAAACAAAATTAAATTAGGAATAATAGTTGACCGCCAATTTAAATCAAAAAAGTTATGCGCAAAATATCATTATTTTGCACATAACTATATTATTTGCCTAATTGGTAAAAATTATTTTACTCGGCCTGATTCAGCACCTTATGCCCACCTTTCATCAAATGGATATCGCGCTTGAATAAGCCCACATCGGAGAGTACCATGTCCTCTACCAACATTTTAAGGTCGTATTTTGGTTTCCATCCCAATTTGGTCATGGCTTTGGTCGGATCTCCGATCAACAACTCAACCTCTGTAGGCCGGAAATAGGCAGGGTCAATCTTCACCAAGACATCTCCCTTTTTTATCTTGAAATGGGAAGTGCCTAAAACATCGAAAGCTTTTTCCTTGTCGATTTCTTCCAGTATTCCTTTTTCATTCAAACCTTCCCCTTCAAACTTCAACTTAAACCCAACCTCATCAAAGGCCATCTTGATGAAATCCCGGACCTTGGTGGTTACCCCGGTAGCGATGACATAATCCTCCGGCACCTCCTGCTGCAAAATTCTCCACATGGCATCCACGTAATCTTTGGCATGACCCCAATCCCTTTTGGCATCCAGGTTACCCATGTACAGATCTTTTTGCAATCCCAAAGCTATCTTGGCCACCGCCCTGCTTATTTTTCTGGTTACAAAGGTCTCCCCTCTTAAAGGAGATTCGTGATTGAACAAAATGCCATTACAGGCATACATACCATAAGCCTCCCGGTAGTTTACCGTAATCCAGTACCCATACAATTTGGCCACTGCATAGGGAGACCTGGGATAAAATGGCGTCGTTTCAGACTGGGGAACAGCCTGAACCAATCCGTAAAGCTCGGAGGTGGATGCCTGATAGATTTTGGTCTTTTTCTCCATGCCCAATAACCTGACCGCTTCCAGGATCCTCAATGTTCCCACCCCGTCGGCATTGGCTGTATATTCCGGTGTATCAAAACTTACCTTTACATGGCTCATTGCCGCAAGGTTATAAATCTCATCAGGCTTAGTCTCCTGAATGATCCGGGTTAAATTCATGGAGTCTGTCATATCCCCGTAATGCAAAAACAAACGCTTGTTATCATCGTGTGGATCCTGGTACAGGTGGTCTATCCTGTCTGTATTAAATAACGAGGCTCTTCTTTTGATACCATGTACAATATATCCTTTGGATAATAAAAGCTCCGCAAGATAAGCTCCATCCTGCCCGGTAATCCCTGTTATTAACGCCGTTTTCATAAATGATTTTTTTTTTAATTGCCGATAAAAATATATTACAACTTAACCTGTTTGATTTGATCAATATTTTTCAGGAACCACTGGTAGGTATCCTGAATACCTTTTTCTAACGTTATTTTAGCTTTCCAGCCTGCCCCGGTCATTTTGCTCACATCCATCAATTTTCTGGGGGTTCCATCCGGTTTGCTGCTGTCCCATATAATTTCTCCCTGGTGTCCGGTGACCTGCTGGATCAACGCTGCAAGAGATTTGATGGTCAAATCCTCGCCCGTACCTACATTGTACAAATTGTCTTCAAATGTATGCTCCATGGCAAATACTACGGCTTCTGCCATATCATCCACATGCAAAAACTCCCGCATAGGAGTTCCGCTGCCCCATAACTTGACAGGCTGGTTACCATCGATTTTTGCTTCATGAAATTTTCTGATCATTGCCGGAAGCACATGAGAGGTCTCCAGGTCAAAATTATCAAATGGTCCATAAAGATTGGTGGGCATCAGGCTCACAAAATCTTTGCCGTACTGTTGCCTGATGGCCTCGCAGGCTTTTACCCCTGCTATTTTGGCCAGGGCATACCACTGGTTAGTCGGCTCCAGTGATGCGGTAAGCAGCATGTCTTCCTTAAGCGGCTGAGGAGCCAGTTTGGGATATATACAGGAGCTCCCCAGAAAAATAAATTTCTCTACTCCGGCCTGAAGTGAAAAATCAATCAGGTTGTTTTGGATGAGTAGATTTTCCATCAGGAACTGATAGGGGTAGTTGTTGTTGGCAAGGATACCACCAACCCTTGCAGCAGCATCAATGACTATCTCAGGTTTTTCTTTCTCAAAAAAACTTTTAACACTGGATTGGTTTTTCAAATCCAGTTCCCTACTGCTCAAGCCAATTAAATTTTGGTAACCTTTTTGCTTAAGTGCCCTGAAAATGGCAGCGCCAACCATGCCATTGTGACCTGCAACATATATTTTGGTCTGCTTTTGTATCATTTGCTTAGTTTAATAAACCAGGGTTTTCGTTTTCCAATCTCTCATACACTTTTTTTACTTCCTGTGCATTATCCTTGTTCAGCACCAATATGGCATCCGAAGTTTCTACCAATACCACATGCTGCAGCCCAACAAATTCCACATGCTTGTCAGCTGTTCCGAGCGCCAGGTTATTCCCCCTTCGTTCCTTACTGCCTGGTTGAAAATAATCGTAAAGAGCTTCAAAAGACCCCATATCAGACCAGGTAAAGGAGGAGGGCACCACCTTGATTTTGTCTGATTTTTCCATCACGGCATAGTCTACACTAATGGAAGGAATTGCCATACTCAACTCTAATGGCAGAAAGCCATCCTTTGCATTTTCCAAGGCCACCTTTGACTTTTCAAGCACCTCAGGTTCATACTTTTGAAGTTCATCCAAATAAGTGCCTGCCGTAAAACAAAACATGCCGCTGTTCCAAAGAAAATTGCCTTTGTCCAAAAATTCTTTCGCCCGGAACACATCCGGTTTTTCCCTGAAACCCAGCACCTCATTGCCCTTGTGTTCAATGTATCCAAATCCGGTTTCCGGCTTGGTAGGGATCAAACCAAAGGTGACAAGGGAACCTTTTCGAGCCATTTCTATGGCTTGTTTCAGTGAATTTTGATATTTTTCTTCATCTCCTATCAGGTGGTCGGAAGGGGTAACCAACAATACAGCATCTGAAGGGACGGACAAAGCCGCAAAAGCTATGGCAGCAGCGGTATTTCTGGGGGCAGCTTCCACCAATTCAAGATAGTCTGAGACATCCATTTTCTCCAGGATATCCCTGGAAAGCTTGTAATTATCCACCCCGCCGACTACCATCACCTGGTTACAAATGCCTGCATTTCTTTTAACGGTTTTCTGAAAAAGTGATTGATTTTCAAAAATGGGAAGGTATTGCTTTGGCTTGCTTTTACGTGAAAGCGGCCAAAGTCGGCTACCGACTCCTCCCGATAAAACTACATTAACAATTTTCATGATTTTGTTTTTTCGCTGTTCCAGTACAAAAATAAAACCATACTATTCTGTTTGATCCACAAAAGAATAATATGTTAAAATGGTATGTGTTTTCGCCAAACACAAAACTGATTGTTGTTATAAAAGAATTAAATTATTGCTATTGTGACAGTTAGACTTTTATTTCGATTTCTTATAAAAGATAAGCCAAAAGTAAATAAAAAAATCAAAAGGGTAAAGAATTATTTTAAAACCATTTTTAACTATTTAAAAAACATAAAAATATATTTCAAATATTAAAAACCCATTAGTGGTTGAAAACATGGGAAAATTCCAAAAACAAGAGTTGACGGTTGCCCAAATTATTCGGTAATTTCGGGTTTAAAACCTGTAAATCTGTATTATGACAGAAAAATATAATTGGTATGTGATGTATACTGCTCCAAGAGCGGAAAAAAAGGTAGCCCAAAGACTGAAAGAAAAAGGTACCGAAGTGTATCTCCCGATTATAGAAGAACTAAGGCAATGGAGTGATCGAAAGAAGAAAGTGCAGCGACCACTTTTCAATGGATATTTATTTGTTTATACCAGTAAGGAAAGGCTCTGGGAGGCTTTACAAATCAGTGGTGCGGTAAAATTTATTAATTTTTCCGGCGAACATGCAGTGGTGCACCAAAATGAAATTGACACCATACGACGGATCATTGAAACAGGGGTGGCAGTGGAAGTAGATACTGATGATATTGATACAGGTGAACAAGTAAAGATTTTAGGTGGTGCCTTGCAGGGGTTTCAGGGAGAGTGTATCCAAAAATCCAATCAGGATTATTTCATAATTCGTATACCAAGTATCAATCAAAGCATGCTGGTAAAAGTCTCCCGCAAATTTTTAGAGGTTATAAGGCAATAAAGGTATCATTTTATTATTATCAACTCTTAATTTTAATAACTTCGCAAATTAATTGCCCTTTCTTTTTATTATTTCCAAGAGAATGGCGCATGCTTTATTCATAGACTTTAACCTGCTTTTGAATGGAAAAACATACATATGGCACCGGCCTCATAGGTAATTGCAGTTACATTGCCCATATCGAGAAAAACACGAATATCAGTTGGTTGTGTTTGCCCCGTTTTGATAGTGATTTTCTATTTGGGAGCATGCTGGACAAGGAAAAGGGTGGTGAGTTTACTGTCTTGCCGCAAAATGGAGGATTCACCTCCCGCCAGGCTTACAAGGAAAACACTAATATACTGGAAACCTCCGTCGAAACATCTGCAGGTGAAATGTATAAGGTAACCGATTTTGCCCCGCGGTTTTTAAATTTCGACCGGTATTTCAAACCCACAATGTTGGTAAGAAAGATAGAGCCCTTAAAAGGAGAACCCAAAATCAAAATAAACTGTCAGCCAGTAGCCAATTACGGAAAAACAAAATTGACCCCTACACCAGGCAGTAATCATATTCAGTTTGCCGGGCGGGATCAACAGGTAAGGTTAACAACCAATTGCTCCATCACCTATATCATGGAGGAACAGGAATTCAGACTACAAAGGACCATTTACCTGGTGCTTACCTATGGAAATCCTATGGAAGCTCCCATCGAAAGTACCATGGAAAAATTCCTGAATGCCACTTGCCAATATTGGCGCGACTGGGTGAAATCTACCAGTATCCCGAATTTCTATCAAAAACTAGTGGTGCGTTCCTCGCTTGTGCTAAAAATCCACCAATACGAAGATACCGGCGGGATCATAGCTGCCTCCACCTCCAGCCTTCCAGAATCGCCGGGCTCTACCAGAAATTGGGATTACAGGTATTGCTGGATGAGGGATGCCTATTATACGCTCAATGTATTTAACCATTTGGGTCATTTTGAGGAATTGGAGCGGTATTTTGAATTTATACAAAACCTGCCAGTTGATGAAAAAGGCAGGTACCAACCACTTTACTCCATCACAGGCTCCTCCAAATTACCTGAAACGGTTGCCGACTTACATGGCTATATGGGCAATAAGCCGGTACGTTTTGGTAATCAAGCTTACACACATATCCAAAATGACTTATATGGCCAGGTATTGGTTAGCTTGTTGCCACTTTATGCAGACAAAAGGTTTATCGAATCGGAAAAAAGCCATAGCAAGCCCTTCATTAATAATCTATTGCAAAAAATAGAGGAAACAATGGACGAAAAAGACGCAGGCTTGTGGGAATTCAGAAATTTAAAACAGGAGCATTGCTATACTTTTCTTTTTCATTGGGCAGGTGCCAGTGCCGCTGTAAAAATGGCAGACCGGCTGTCTGATTTGGAGATGAAAAATAAAGCAGTTGAATTAAAAAACAAAGCCATAAAGAAAATAGAGGCTTGCTACATACCGGAAAGAAAGGCTTACGCCCAGGCGATAGGAACCAAAAACATGGATGCCAGCACCTTACAATTGATCACCATGGGTTATTTCGGCAATGATATTGAAAGCGCCAACAATCACCTTAAAGCCCTGGAAGAAGATTTACTGGCCAAGGATTTCTTGTTTTACCGTTACAAGCACCTGGATGATTTCGGTGAACCTGAAACTACCTTTCTGATCTGTGCCTTTTGGTACATTGAAGCTCTGGCCTGTGTAAACCGACTTGATGAAGCTATGGAAGGTTTTGAAACGTTGAGCAAATACTGTAACCACCTCAATTTGTTTTCTGAGGATGTCGACCAACACACCGGTAGTCAATGGGGCAACTTCCCTCAAACCTACAGCCATGTTGGTTTGCTCAATGCTGCCTACAGGATAGACAAAAAACTGGATAAACCCAATTTTATGATTTAACAAACGGGGACCGTTCGCGTTTTTCTTCCTTGTTTCTCACTACAAGGATCCAATCCTGATCAAGTTTTAAATAGCCGTAATCGTAACAATACGCATACACATTGCCTTTTTTATTGGTGTAGGTATGGGTGCAGTACCTGAATTGAAAACCCATTTCAAGCATGTTGCCCCGGAGGGTTTTGGCAGTATCCTCGGTGTCGGGTAATATATTTGCCAGGATATTCCTGTTTCTCTTCAGGGCATTGTTGATGTTTCGGATCAGTCTGTTACTTCCAGATTTCATCTGATTGTTGTAACTGTTTCTGCAATAGTCATCACAAAATTTTTTATCCACCCTACCAAACAAAGGCTTTCCACAGCTTACACATTTTTTAGGTTGTACTGGCATAAAAGTCCTTTTAAAGTAAAAATTAAGCATAATATATATAAAAAAAGTCATTTAACAAATGAAACTACCCGTTTGTAACCGTTTACAAACATTTACAAACGGTTTTAAACGAAAAAAACCCGAATAATTTTTGCCCCTATCCCCAATTTTGTCCTGTTCCAATTCGGAAAACATACACATTCTTAACTTAAACAATTCACGTCATGAACGCTATTAAAAACAAAGTACAATTGATCGGGAGACTGGGTGCAAAAGCAGAATTTAAAACAGTCAATGGGAACACGCCTATGGTAAGATTGAATCTTGCCACCAATGAATCCTACAAAAACAATAAAGGGGAGAAAATTGAAGAAACCTACTGGCACAGTATCGTTGCCTTTGGGAAGCCGGCAGAAATCATACACAAATACACCGACAAAGGTTCGGAAATCTGCATTCAGGGAAAATTGGTGAGCAGATCCTATGAGAACAAAGAAGGGATTAAAAAATACATCACTGAAGTTCAGGTCAATGAGGTTTTACTCATGGGAGAAAAATCAGCAGCCAAAGCCTGAAGGCCTTGTTATTTTTAAAATCTGCTTTTTTAGGTTAAACTCATTTTTTATCCGATTAGTCCGGTGGAGTTTGGGTGGCTCCACCGGATTTTTCCTGTTAGCCGAATTACAATTCGGCAATATCTCATTTTCAAGACTCACTTATTTTAAAAAAATATCAAAATAAAGGGGTGAATTTTTTAAATAGCTCAATTTTTTGATTTTTCCCCCAGCACTGTTTGAAAATTTAGATTAATTAATTTAATTTTAATCCAATGAATTTCAGGTGTTTACCTGTATATCATTGTTTTATTTTGGGTTTATTGTTTATTGACTAAAGCTATGAAAGTATGTTTTCATGGCTTTTTTATTACCACTGAGGGTGAATTTCAGCTTTGAAATATTTATCATAGATATCCCGAACAGCAGCCATTTCCTCATTTGTCAAGGGAGCTATTGATGCAGCCTTCACATTGGCCATTACCTGCTCTGGTTTTGAAGCGCCGGGAATTACTGTGGAGACTTCTTCAAACATCAAAACCCATCGGATTGCCAGGGCCGCCAGTGGAGCCCGGTCTCCGAATAGCTGCTTCAGCTCCCTTACAGCCTCAACGCCGCGATCCAAATCTATACCCGAAAACGTTTCTCCTTTATCAAATGCTTCTCCATTTCTGTTGAAATTTCTGTGGTCTTCAGGATGAAAAGTGGTGTCCCCATCAATTTTTCCGGACAACAATCCACTTGCCAATGGCACCCTGACAATGATACCGCAATCTTTTGACCGGGCCTGTCCAAAAAATTTTTCTGAGGGTTTGGGCCGGAACATATTAAAAATCACCTGTACCGTAGTCACATTTTGGTAGTCCAGGGCAAGCAAGGCTTCTTCTACTTTTTCGACACTCACCCCCATATTTTTTATCTTCCCTTCCTTTTTGAGGTTTTCAAAAAGGCCAAAAATTTCAGGCCTGTGATATACTTCCGTGGGAGGGCAGTGCAATTGTATCAGATCAATGGTGTCCAGCTTCATGTTTCTCAGACTGCCCTCCACATAACCCCTCAATACTTTCGGAGTATACCCCTCTGAAACATGAGGCTGAATTTGCCGGCCACATTTGGTAGCCACAAAAACTTCTTCCTTTCGCTCCCGGATGATCTTTCCGACAGCTGCCTCACTCATTCCTGCATCGTAAACATCCGCTGTATCAATAAAATTTATCCCCTGATCTATGGCTTCATGGATAATGCCTGAGGCCACTTTATCGTCAAAGGAGCCTCCCCAGCCTCCTCCTACCTGCCAGGTACCCAACGATACTTCTGAAACATTCAGTCCGGTTTTTCCAAGTTTTCTGTATTTCATTTTAAGTCCTTTCTTTTCTTAATTTTTAAACTATTAATATTTATCTTTAATCTCTTAAACGATTTTCCATTAAATGAAACGATAATGCTCAACAGAAGAAAATTCATGGCCTCCCTGACTGCTTTGGGATTTGGAGCATTTATTTCACATCAAACCAACGCTAAAACCCACGCAAACATGATTGTACACCAAGTGTTTTTCTGGCTTCATGATCCGGCTAAAGATCTTAAAACGGTCATGGATGGCTGCAAGAAAATTGCCCAAACCAAAAGTGTGAAAGACTACAAAGTCGGAGTTCCTGCCGATACCCAACGAAGGGAAGTAGTAGATCATAGTTTTCACATATCTCTGACCGTCTATTTTGACAGCCTTGGTGATCACGATCTTTATCAGACCGATCCTGTTCATTTACAGTTTGTGGAGGACCACAAAGACAAATGGTCTCAGGTCAAAGTATATGACTTTGAGGTATAAATAGAAAAGGCCTTCAAAGATAAGATTTGAAGGCCTTTTCTTATTCACTTACCCTTTCAATGATTAGGTTGTGGTTGGTATAAATACAGATATCCGCAGCAATGGTAAGGCTTTCTTTGACCATTTCCTCCGCACTGAGTTGAGGGGCGTATTTTTTTAGGGCTCTGGCGGCTGACTGTGCATACATGCTTCCTGAACCAATGGTGGCAATACCTAAATCAGGTTCTATTACATCCCCAGTACCTGAAATAATCAACACATCTGTAATATCGGCAATGATCATCATAGCCTCCAGTTTGCTTAGCATCCTGTCTGTACGCCATTCCTTGGCCAATTCCACTGCCGCCCGCTTCATGTTATTGCTGTACTTTCCTAATTTCTCTTCGAATTTTTCTAAAAGTGTAAAAGCATCAGCGGTAGAACCGGCAAACCCGGTGACGATCTTCCCTCCCTGCAATTTCCTGATTTTATTTACGCTGCTCTTTGCAACGGTATTCCCCAAAGTAGCCTGGCCATCTGCACCGATAGCTACCTGCCCTTGGTGGCTGATGGCTACTACTGTGGTTGATTTGAGTTTTTCCATGATTCTTTTTTTGATAATTGTTTTCAATAACCGTACTAAAAACAAAAAGCCCTATTTCTAGGACTTTTTGACATTATCTAATTTTTTCCTTTGTCAGATAAGAAGCCTGACCGGATCTTCCAAAAGTTGTTTTACTGTCTGCAGGAAGGCCGAACCTATGGCTCCATCTACTACCCGGTGGTCACAGGAAAGGGTCACTTTCATCAGGTTCCCTATTTTGATTTCCCCATCTTTTACAATTGGAGTTTGCTTGATACCTCCTATGGCCAGGATACAGGCGTCTGGAGGATTGATTATAGCAGTAAACTCATCTATTCCAAACATGCCCAGATTTGAAACCGTGAAGGTATTACCCTCCCAGTCCTTGGGCTGTAGCTCCTTATTCTTGGCCTTTCCTGCCAGGGACTTGGCTTCCTGGGATATCTGAGAAAGACTTTTGCTGTCCGTAAACCTGATCACAGGGACCAGTAGTCCTTCATCCACTGCCACTGCCATGCCGATATGTACATGGTCATTGTACCTGATCTTGTCGCCCATCCAGGCCGAATTCACGTTGGGATGTTGCTTTAAAGCGGCGGCAACAGCTTTTATCACCATGTCATTAAATGATATTTTCACCGGAGCCACCTCATTCATGCTCTTCCTTGCTTCAATAGCTTTATCCATGTTGATTTCCATGGTAAGGTAAAAATGAGGTGCAGTGAATTTGCTCTCTGCAAGCCGTTTGGCAATCACCTTTCTCATCTGGGAAACCTTTTCTTCTCTGAAAGACTCCTGCCCAACTGCAGGACTGGCAGCCATTGCTCCGGAGGATTTATCCGCAGAAGCCACCTTCGAGGGATCGAAACTTTCAATATCCTTCTTAATAATTCTGCCCCCGTCACCGGAGCCTTTTACCAGAGAGATGTCAATCCCTTTGTCCTTGGCCATTTTCTTGGCCAAAGGGGAAGCCTTTATTCTTCCATTTGAACTTGATGAGGCGGTACTACCCGTCTCTTGCTCCGGTTTGGCTTTTTCTTCCTTCTCAGGGCTTTTTTCTTTTGGCGCATCTGTCTCCTCTGTGCTTTCCGTGGCCGAACCGGAAGAAGCCTCTTGTTTGTGAGCTTCAAGTAATTTCTTGTAATCGGCACCTTTCTCCCCAATAATGGCGATGACCCCATTTACTTCCACTGCATCTCCTTCTTCGACTCCGATATACAGAAGAGTACCGTCTTCATACGACTCCAGCTCCATGGTAGCTTTGTCCGTTTCAACCTCAGCCAGAACATCACCTGATTTTACTTCGTCTCCTTCCTTTTTCAACCAACTGGCAATGGTCCCTTCCTGCATGGTGTCACTCATTTTAGGCATGGTGATCAAGGTGGCATTGATATCGGAAGTATCTATTTTTTCGCTTTTCGTCTCGGATTTTTTCTCGGTCGATTCCTGTTTTTCTGCCGACTGTTTTTCTTTAGACGCAGTTTCTTTTGAAGACTCACCGTCTCCACCAGACTTAATTTCTTTGAGCAAATCATCTATGTTTTCGCCCTTTTCTCCCAAAATGGCTATGACCCCATTCACCGGTACGGCATCCTTTTCGTCTACTCCAATATGAAGCAATACACCCTCATCATAAGACTCCAATTCCATGGTGGCCTTGTCCGTCTCAACCTCTGCAAGAATATCTCCGGGCTTTACTTCATCTCCTACCTTTTTTAACCATTGTGCGATCACCCCTTCTTCCATGGTGTCGCTCATTTTGGGCATTCGTATTATTTCGGCCATAAGTTATATTATTCGAATTCATGTTTTCAGCAATCCAAAAATAGTTCTTAAAATATGTTTATTCAAATTTAATAATAGTATTTTCACGTAGGAAAGGAATCTGGAATGCATTTAGCGAAAAAATGCCCGTACTGAAAAATTCAAATTACAACCCCCACCAACTACTATACAATGGTCACATGCAGACCATTATTCCTGCTCTCTTCAGAGAAAAACACCCTTTAAGGTTTGAAAGAGAAAGAATTAACACAACAGATGGTGATTTTCTGGACCTGGATTGGTTGAAGCAGGGCAGCACAAACCTGATCATAATCAGCCATGGTTTGGAAGGCAATAGTCAGCGGCCCTACATGACGGGCATGGCGGGTATTTTTTTTGATTCAGGATACGACGTATTGAACTGGAATTACAGGGGGTGTAGTGGCAGCCCCAACCTCAAACCTTTTTTTTACCATTCCGGAGCTACCTATGACCTGGAGGAGGTGGTTTGCCATGCTTCAGGTAAATACAAATCCATTTATTTGGTTGGGTTTAGCCTGGGGGGTAACCTCACGCTCAAATACCTGGCAGAAAAAAATTGGCCCTGCCAAAAAAACATAAAGAAAGCCGTGGCCATTTCTGTTCCCCTTGACCTAAGTGCCTCTTGCGATAAAATAGATCATTTTAGGAATAAAGTATATGCCTATAATTTTCTGCTCTCATTAAAGAAAAAGGTACGGAAAAAGGCCCTTGCTTTTCCGGAAATAATTTCAGACTTTCCCTTGCGATCCATTTCCACCCTAAGGGCATTTGATGATGCATTTACCGCTCCCCTGCATGGGTTTAAAAATGCAGGGGATTATTACGAAAAAAATGCATCCCTCTATTTTCTGGAAGCCATAAAGGTACCCTGCATGATTTTAAATGCCATGAATGATCCATTTCTTGGCAAAACTTGTTATCCCAGAGAAATTGGTGAACGCTCGGAAAAGATTTATATGGAATTCCCAAATCAGGGGGGCCATGTTGGTTTTAGTCCGAGATCAAAAGCAGAAAGGTACTGGTCTGAATCCAGGGCTCTTGAATTTATCCAAAACGAAAACTATCTTTAAATTACATCATCACCCGAAGCCGAATCCAATTCAATATGTGTGGAAGATATTCACTTGCAAAAACGAAAATAGACCTTGAAAACAGGTTTGAGGCTGAAATGCTGGAAGCTTTTACTCCAAGATACAATATTGCTCCTTCTCAACTTGTCCCTGTGATCACTACCGAAAGCCCTAAAGGATTTTCCCATTTTTATTGGGGCATCACTCCTGCGTTTGCAAAAAACAAACCTGTAGCCAATAAGCTTATCAATGCCAGGGCGGAAACCATTACAGAAAAAGCAACGTTTAAAAATGCATTTAAAAAAAACCGGTGTCTGGTACCTGCAGATGGTTTTTATGAATGGAAAAAAATTGGCAAAAAAACAAAAGTGCCTTACCGGTTTGTCCTTCATGGGGAATCCATATTCTCCATGGCCGGCATTTGGGAAGAATATGAAACTGAGAAAGGAGAAACAGCACACACTTTTTTAGTTTTAACCACTGCTCCCAATCAACTTTCTGCAGAAATACATGACAGGATGCCAGTCATTCTCAAAAAAGAAGATGAGGCCAGATGGCTCGATGTGCGTACGCAGGAGGAGGAATTGCTTGGCATGCTTGGTCCTTATCCAGATGAAGAAATGACTAAATATACTGTATCACCCATGGTAAATCAGGTAGCCAATGACAGTGCATACGTCATTCGAAAAACCCTGCCCATGGATCAATTCGGAAATTATACCCTATTCGGATAATGTATAAAATAGAAATCCTCGATCTTCATTTTAAAGCTGAAAAGCATACCATTGCCAGTTTTTTGATTTCGCTAAACAATCACCATGTTTTGGTGGAAACCGGCCCTGAAAGCACCTGGTCCAATTTAAAAGATGGTTTAAAACGGCATGGGTTGAAACCCCGAGACATTGATGCCGTCCTGCTCACACACATTCACTTTGACCATGCCGGGGCTGCATGGAAATTGGCAGAGGCAGGGGCCGAAATATTCGTTCACCCGGTGGGGCTTCCTCACCTGGCTAGCCCTGAAAGATTGTGGCAGTCGGCAGCCAAGATTTACGGTGAGGCAAATATGGAGCAGCTCTGGGGTGAAATGAAAGGCATAGACAAAAGTAAATTGGTCCCCACCGGCCATAAGGAAACCATTCATGTCGGAGACTTGGCCTTTACTGCCCTGCATACTCCAGGACATGCCAGTCATCACATTGCCTGGCAACTGGGGCAAAGTGTTTTTACCGGGGATGTTGGAGGTGTTAAAATTAAGGATGGCCCGGTAGTACCTCCTTGCCCTCCTCCTGATATACACCTGGAAGATTGGAAAAAATCCATACAAACCATTTTAGACAGGCAGCCGGAGAAATTATACCTGACCCATTTCGGTGAGGTCAACCAGCCCGGAGAGCACTTTACTGAGCTCGCAAAAGTCCTGGACGATTGGGCTTTTTGGATGAAAGTCCACTTTGATAAGGGGACACCACTTGAGACTATTAAAACAGCGTTTATGGCCTATACTTCCAACCAAATGGAATCTTTTGGTGTAGAAAAAAAGTTGCAATCACTTTACGAATATGCCAATCCCAGTTGGATGTCTGTAAGCGGCCTGATGAGGTATTGGAAACTTAAACGTTAAAATAAACTTTATTTTTTACTATTATATATTTTTTTAATAATAATTAAATATGAAAAAATATATTTAATTAAAAAAATCTGCATTTCACAGAGTTACGAATCAATTAATTCGTTATTTTTTATATTTTTCATTAGAATATATACAAAAAAATTATCTTTTATTCAAAATAAATACTTTAGTTTTATTTACTTCTGGCCTATTTTTCCAAAATTATATAGGCAATAATTCCTTTTAATTAAAATATCTCCACGGGTATTACATGATTATCTCATCAATTCTTTAGCGCAAGGTCTTTTTGAATTATTAGAAGCCCGTAAAAACTGACAAAAATCATTTAATTATCGCCACAAAAGCTTTTAGATAAAAAAAATTGTTTTTACATTTGTAAAATTGTTTTTTAAATACATAAAAAAGTTTGTGATGAAATTTTGCCTAAACAGCAATCTTAGAAAGAGGTAAAGTTTTATTTAATTATTTAAATATTATATTTAATATATTAGAAATAATGTTTTTTAAACTAAATAGTATATTTCCATTAAAAATGGAAATTACTTTAACGGCAGGTTCTGATCTCAATCCTTCATTTGTGATTGACCTGACGAAGTTTTGACCAAACGGCAATTTGAAATTCATTTTTACAACACAGTAAATTTTATTACATCATGGACATTAAAGATTTATTGAATCAGGAAATCGACTTGAAAAAAACAAGTTCTGTTCCCCTTGAATTTTACTTTAAAAAATACCTGAGACACTGGTATTTATTTTTAGCGGGTGTATTGTTATTGTGCGGTGCAGCATTGGCCTACATTTACTACACGCCAAGCCAGTATGAAATCAACTCCACATTGATGATAAACAACAATACGGAGGCTAAGAAGGGTTTTTCAAATAACACCGTTCTGGATGATTTAGACGGATATCAGACCACCAGTAATGTTGAGAATGAAGTGGAGGTATTAACTTCAGTATCCCTGATCAAAAAGGCCCTTGAAAACCTGGACCTTTACAACACCTTCTTTGTAGCAGATGGGTTTAAGCGATATAAAGAAATATACGGGATAGAGGTCCCGGTCAGCATCAGTTACAGCAAAATAAATGATCGGCCCAAAAAATTAACCAATATGGTCGGTCTTGAAATAATAGATGACCAGTCCTTTGAATTGGAAATGGAAGAAGGCTTTAAGAGCCGGCATAATTTTGGTGATGAAATAAGCAACTTTTTTGGAGAGTTTACCATCCATCTTAAAGAAAATCAGCAGGAATTCTATCCAAAAAGCCTTTTTTTCACCTACAATGACATGCGCGAAATGGCTTTTGAATACAGAGAAAACATCAATGCAGAACCAACAAATAAGCTGTCTACTGTAATTTCCCTTAAATTTTTGGCTACAATCCCTGAAAAAGGAGAGGATTTTTTAAAAACATTAGTAGAAGTTTACAATACTGAGGCCTTAAAAAACATCAATTCCACAGCGTCCAACACGCTTGCTTTTATTGATGAACAAATGGAGAAGCTGACTACCGAACTTGCAGAAATAGAAAAAGCTGTTGAAACCTATAAAAACGAAAACTCCATTTCTGATTTGAGTGCTGAATCCCAAATATACCTGCAGAACTCCAACACCACCAAGCAGAAACTTTCCGAATACGATATCAATTTTGAAGTACTCAATAACCTTGAAGAAAATTTAACCAGCAGCAACAACCTATCCGAGATGGTTCAGGGGTCCTTATTGATAGAAGATGATGCTTTGTCTGATTTGGTTAAAAAATACAATGAGTTGCAACGCCAGCGTCAACGCCTTTTGAATGGTACTACTTCAGACAATCCTTTGGTGAAAAACCTGGATGAGCAGCTTTTTAGCCTTCGATCAAATCTGTTAGAAAATATTCAAAGCAGTAAAAAAAGCCTCCAGGTCGCCAAAAAAAGCCTTCAGGAAAATGCCTTGGCAATAGAAGAACGAGCCAATCGGGTTCCTCAAATTGAACGGGAACTTTTAAACATAACAAGACAACAATCCATTAAACAGGAAAACTACCAGTATTTAATGAAAAAAAGGGAAGAGTCCATTCTTTCCCTTGCCGCCACATCCGTATCCAATGCCCGTGTCATAGACCCACCAATTGCCGGCCTGTATCCTGCCAGACCTATGAAAAAGTTAATCATGGTTTTTGCATTTATTCTGGGATTAGGGATACCGTTTGGATTGATTTTCGTCAAAGATTACTATTTCGGAAAGATCGGTCAAAAAAATGAGGTGGAGGCAATGAGTCAGGTTCCAATTATGGGTGAAATATCTCATGAAAAAAGAAAAAACCTGTATCTCGGAACTCCGCATCACAAATCCCTTATAGGAGAACAAATAAACCTGATTTGGACAAATATGAAATTTGCGTCCATGAAAAAAACAAATCAGGTAATTCTAACCACCTCCAGCATTGGAGGGGAGGGAAAAACCTTTTTCAGCATTAACCTTGCCAGGACTATCGGACTCTCCGGAAAGAAAACAGTGATTTTGGAATTTGATCTCAGAAAACCTTCAGTTTTAAAGCAACTTGGTATTAAAACAAACAAACCCGGAATCAGCGAATACCTATCGAGTGAAAACTATATTACAAGCGATATACTTACACTTTCTGAAGAAAATCCAAACATTTTCCTGATCGGAGCTGGTAAATTACCAGATAATCCACTTCAAATCATGAACAGTCCCCGGCTAGAGGGGCTATTTGTCGAATTAAGGAGTAAATTCGATCATATCATTATTGATAGCGCCCCTATTGGATTGGTTGCTGATGCATTTTACCTCTCTGCTTTCGCAGATATGGTGGCCTACGTCGTCAGGTACTATTACACCAAACCCAACCATCTCAAATTAATCAATGAAATTGCTCAAAATGAAAAGTTTCCGAATCCGGTATTGGTATTGAATGATGCTAAATCCGAACACAGTTATGGATATAAATATGGATATTATTATGATTTAAAATCAGCGAAAATTTAAACATAACTATCATTAATAATTTTTTCAATAAATGATGAAACACGCAATCCTATTTTTGGCCTATAAAAATGTTGACCATTTGGTGGAATACATTAATCTTCTGGATGACGATTTTTTGTTCTACATACACCTGGACAAGAAAAGTAAATTAAAAAAAAATGCTGTAGAAAAGCTTTCACGACAAAAAAATGTGGTAATCATAAGCCGGAAATATGCGGTGAATTGGGGCGGATTGAACCTGCTAAAAGCTTTACTCCTTTTGGCCAAAGAAGCCGTGAAAAATAAAGAAATCGGCTACCTCCATAGCATGAGTGGTCAGGACTTTCCAATTAAGAGTAGCCAGGAAATTAAGGATTTCTACGAAAAACATAATGGAAAGCAGTTTATGGAGCATTTCGCTTTGCCTTCATCCCGATGGGCAGGGGGAGGGTTAAACAGGCTAAATTATTATAACCCTTATGATCTCTTTAATCGCAAAACCAAATCAGGTGCGAAATTAATCAGTGCTTGCCTAAAAATCCAAAAATTCTTCCATATTAAAAGAAAACCCTTTATTGCTTTTCCAAAGCTATATGGAGGATCTGTATGGTGGTCGCTCAGCAGTGACTGTGTCAGGTATGTCCTTGACCAGTTGGCTGCTGATCCGGGTATTTTGAAGCGATTGCATTACACCTTGTGTCCGGAAGAAATGCTGTTCCAGACCATACTCATGAATTCCCGCTTTGAACCCTCCATAACAGGCAATACGATGACCATGATTCTTTGGGAACATCGAAATGGAAACAGTCCTGCTACCCTGGATAAATCTGATTTTCCGAAATTAAAAACATCAGCCAAATTATTTGCCCGAAGATTTGATTATCCCGCTTCGCATGAACTGGTGAAACTTATAAAAAAGGAAGTATCATCTCAAAAAAAGGCATCTTAAAAAGGTTTTTACTGTGATAAAGAAAATTTTTCAAAATAAAGTTTTTCAGAATTTTTCTTACCTGACTTTTGGTAGTATCCTGTCCCAAGTGATTGGTTTACTAACGGTATTGAAAATCACCAAAATTCTTCACCCCGACGATTACGGATTGTATACCTTCCTGATCGCTCAGGGTACCCTCCTGTTGACAATAGGAGATTTAGGTATTCGGAATATCGTCATCAGGAGCATCGCAAGAGATCCTTATCGTTCAAAAGACCTCATTTATAATGGAGCAATATTAAGAACGCTTGCACTTTTGGTATTGGCGGCAATTTACCTGTTATATAACCAACTGTTAGGTAACCTGCATGGACAGGAATTACTTTTCGTGCTTTTATTTGCATTGGTTTCCTGTTTCGGGAAATTATTTGAAACAGCATTTCTCGGACATCAAAAAATGCTTCCACCGTCCGTAATCAATCTTGCTTTCAGTTTCATATGGTTTCTATTGATATTTTCTCTACCGGGATATTATATGGATGTACCCTTTCTCTTTTATTCTTTCCTGGCCTTAAACGTGATTAAAAATTTGGTTTTTCAGATTACTTTGCACAAGCAAGGGCTTATTATGGGAAAAATGAAGGGGTTTGTTTCTTCCTCCTATTCACTGCTGAAAGAAAGCTGGCCCTATTTGGCCCTGGTCCTGGTCATGCTTCCCTACACCAAATTCACCAACAATTTTCTTGATATCAATTCAACCCGGGAGGAAATTGGTTATTTCAACCTCTCTGAAAGGTTAACGGGACCGATTTCATTTGTATTGGATTTTGGTCTGGTGGCCATCTTCCCAAACTTATCTGCCCTCTGGGTATCCAATAAGTCCAAATTCAAAAATTTTGTAAGTCTCGGTTTTAAATATTACATGCTCCTGGGCATGTTGCTCTGTTTCCTGTTCACGCTATTTGCAAAAGAATTGTTTGGGATCATATTCCCGGAAAGTTACCTTCCTGCTGTTGTGGTCTGTCAGTTACAGGTTTGGTATTTATTCCTTACTTCGGTAGACAGCCTGATAGGAACCATCTTTGGTGCCACCAACAACGAGAAAAAAATCCTACGCCTGGGCATTGTCAATTCGCTGTTTTCCACTCCCATACTGTTCATAAGTAGTCAATATGGTGCTTTGGGACTTGCATCAGGCATGGTGTTTTCCTTTTCCATATTTCAATTTTATCTCTGGTATGTGTTCCGCAAAACCTTACACTTCAAAATTGAGGATAAGGGTCTCATGTGGGTATCGGCGGCAGTACTGTTTGGTTTATCCTATTTTGTTGCGGGCAATATTTCCTTATCCTATAAACTGCTCGTTGGTGCCCTGGTTCTGATCCTTACCGGCATGTACTTTTTCAGAAATTACACTTTGGCTAAATCGATATGAAAGACAAATTACCCATAGTATTTCTTGTACTCCTGGTAATCATCAGCCTGAATTTTTTTGATGCCAAGTTCATAAATCCAAAAATGGTGAATTACCTGGAATTTCTGGCTGTGCTGGGGACTGTCCTGGTTTCAAGTATATATATGTTTGACCGAAAGGATGGCTTTGTCCTGCCTGTACAGTTGATTTCATTTTCAATTATTTTTTCTATGGTAATGGCCCTTTTTTCATGGGGGCAGGGACTTAAAGACAGCTTATTGGAAACTTCCCAATATATGCTATGGCCATTGTTTTTCTTATTACTTCACCTGAAAATCCCCCTACGTACCCTTGAAAAAATAATTCTCGGATACGGCTTACTATATGTTTTACTGTATTTTTTTCAATATGCCAATGCCCATACCGTATTCTTTGGAAAACCCATTTCAGGAGAGGAATTTTCCGAGCAAAGAGGAGCTATTCGTATCATTTTTCCTGGAGCGGGTATGTTTATTCTATCCATATTTATTGCCATCACCAAAATCACTCAAAATGACCGAAATAAATGGCTGTATCTGGGATTCGCAATTTTGGGATTAATTGTCCCGGTAATGCAGGTGACCCGACAATTCATTGCAGGAGTATTTCTGATTTATTTCTATCATTTCTTCAAAAGTCAGTCTTTGCTCAAAAAATCCCTTATCCTGGGTGTATTTGCCGGAGGATTAATCCTTCTGGTCAATGCAGACATACCCATGATCAAAGGGGTCATTGAAGTGCAGCAAAGGGATTCGAAATTGGGAAAAGATTACATTAGGGTTCAAGCCGGTGAATATTTTCTCACCGATTTTTCACCAAATACGTTAAGCCAGATCTTTGGGAACGGAGCACCAAACTGGGGAATATCCGCTTATGGCAAATTCATGGAAAGACTCAGCAACACTCATGAATATTTTCTGTCTGATGTAGGTATAATTGCGGTTTATGCCATGTTTGGTGTTTTTGCCATTTTGGGATTCGTACTGATGTGGTACAAAAGTTTTGTCTTGCCTGTGTCCGGAGAATATGTATATGTAAAATATTATTTATGGTACTTGTTGTTTACCAGTTTCACCTGGTATTCGGTTTACCATTATCATTATCTCATCGCTACAATTTTTGCCCTTTACATCTATCACCGCTCAAGTATGGAGGAAAAGAAAAAGGAAATAATCTGGCAACTGATGAAAAAAACTTACGCTGCGGGAGAAAAGAATAAGCAAAATTCATCTATCCTGAAAGAAAAGCTTGTTGACCTATGAAAGATATAAAATTATCAGTGGTCATGCCTGTTTACAATGGTGAAAAGCATCTGCAAGAAGCCATTGACAGTGTGCTGAATCAGACTTTTGCTGCATTTGAACTGATTATCATCGATGACGGCTCAGAGGATGGCTCCCGGGAAATTATCCTTGGACTTACCGATCCCAGGGTACGATTTCTCGATAATGGCACAAACAAGGGTATTTCCTTTACCCGTAACAAAGGACTGCAAGAAGCTAGAGGAGAATTTCTGGCCTGGATGGATTGTGATGATCTCATAGCAGTGGATAGGTTTGAAAAACAGTTGGACTTCATGGATACTCATCCTCAGATCGGCATTTGTGGTTCCTGGCTAACCAGATTTGATGAAAAAAAATCCGAAGTTTCCAGGTCTCCAACAGATCATCAACAGATCAAAGCCTTGTTGTTGTTCAAACCCGCCATTTGGAATGCAACAGCCATGTATCGCCTGGATTGGGTTAAAAAAGCAGGGCTCACATTTGATAGCCGACTCACCGTAGCCGAGGACTACGATTTTTATTGGGAAGCCTGTAGGAAGTTTCCGGTAGCCAATATCCCGGAACCCTTGTATTATTACCGCGACTCGGACTCCAGCATTATGAAAAGTTTTGAGGGCGCAGAAGAACGAAGTTTTGCCATCCATAAACTGATTTATGAGAAATCGCTGCGTGAGCTGGATATTGATCCCACTGAGGACCAACTTCGCCTGCATCGGAAAATCGGATCTACCCATCTGTTTCAAACTTACCGGTCATACAAGGCAGCTTTTGATTGGCTGATTTTTCTTCAAGAGAAAAACGAGGTCAGGAAAATATATGATTCAGCGGCTTTTGCCAAAATCCTGGGCAGTATCTTTTTCTTCCTCAGCAAAAAATCTTCCCAAATAGGTTTACCTGTTTTTTTTTACTACTTGAAGGAAACCAAAAAATTTTATCCTGCAGACCTGTATCTAACTACAAAATTGCTGGTAAGATGCATTATCAAATACCGGCGTTTTTAATCTAAAATTTTTACAGCAAACTGATATGAAAAATTTACTGATTGTCACCAAGTCCCAATACGGTTATCATATAGACCCATATAAATTTGGGTATTACCTGAAAGATGACTTTAGAATCACACACTTGAGTTGGGATTTTGGTTTGCCAAAAATCAAAGTACCTGGTATTCAAACCAAATACATTTCCCGGAAAGGTAACAAACTGATGCGGTTGTATCAATTTCTAAAACAAATCAATAGGGAAATCAGGTCCGGCAATTATGACCTGATATTTCTGGTGTATTTTCCCGGATGTACCTTTTTACGCTGGCAAAACCCAAAACAGACCTTTAATCTGGATATAAGAACCGCCACTGATACTGATCAGCCCCTGATTAACCTGATAAAGGACAAACTTTTGAAGTGGGAGGCAGTCAGGTTTCCTCACCTTACGATTCTGAGCCATGGGTTGGCCAATAAACTGGGGTTTAAAAAGTACCATTACCTTCCCTTAGGTGGAGAAAAATTCTGCTCTGGAAATAAATCTTTTGACAAGGCGAATTTATTGTATGTAGGGACACTGGAAAATAGAAACCTCATGGTATTTATTCGGGGCCTGCATCGGTACATGGATGCTGCCAAACCGGACCATCCTCCCATTTCATTAACCATTGTTGGTGACGGACCGGGAAATGAGCGTGCAGAAATTGAGAATTATATACAGTCACAAGGATTGGAAAAAGTTGTGCGGACTAAAGGGTATGTACACAATGACCAGTTATACGAGTATTTTGAAGCAGCTACCGTAGGCATTTCATACGTTCCGATTACCCCCTATTATACGCATCAACCACCCACCAAGACCTACGAGTATTTACTGTCTGGCCTGCCTGTACTGGCCACTGCGACCATTGAAAATGCCAAAATCATCTCAGATGCTTGCGGAGAACTCATTCAGGACAACGAAGAATCCGTTGCCAGGGGACTGGAAACACTGGTACACAGATTAAATGAGTTTGACTCAGCAAAAATAAGCCAGGTATGCAGGGATTATTCCTGGCAACACATTGCCAGAAATAATCTGGCCCCATACCTGGAATCACTTACACTATCTCATCACCTATCCTTTCAGCTCGGTTAAAGATTTTTACCATGGCAAATAAAACAATAAAATCTCTTTACGTGACCAATATGTACCCAACTGCAGCTCATCCGGTAGACGGGATATTCATTAAAGAACAAATTCAGGATTTATCCGAAATAATACCGCTTCAGGCCGAGGTTGCATTGATTGATTCTGTGTATCAGGGGAAAAAGGAATACCTAAAATCCATCTTTTCCATTCCAAGAATCATTCAATCCAAATCCATTGATCTTATCCACATCCATTATGGCTTATCTGGTTTATTCCTTCTTTTCTTCAAACCGCGGCAAAAAGTATTCCTGACACTTCACGGAAGCGATATCCAAAAAAGGGAAAAAAATGGATGGCAGGTTTGGTTAACAAAAAAAATACTGCCTAAAGCAGATCTGATTTTTGTACAAAATGAAGCCATGAAAAATCTGGTGCTTCCCTATAACCAAAAGGTAGAGATTGTAACCTGCGGGGTGGATACAGCATTCTTCAAACCCGAACTTCCCGCCGTACCAAAAGGTAATTCAAAATTGATTTTATTCCCTAGTAGTCCTTCCAGAGAGGTAAAGGATTATCCGCTTTTTAACCGGGTGATTGAGCTGGTCAAAAAACAATTATCCCATCAGATAAATATTGCTTGCATCGATAACTTAAGTCGGGTCGAAGTACGATCACTTTTAAATAGGGCAGACTGCCTACTCCTGACTTCAAAAACAGAAGGATCCCCTCAGGTAGTGAAAGAGGCGCTTTGTTGTAACCTTCCAGTGGTAGCAGTACCGGTAGGTGACGTAAAGGAATTAATGGAAGGTGTTCCCAATTGCCGGGTAGCTTCTTCACGTGAAGTAGGGGAGTTAGCAGATCTGTTGATCAAAACGCTTCTGGAAGAGCGTGGGATGATCCGGGAAACCTTTTTGGTAAAGACAAAATATCATCACCAAGCGATTGCCAACAACCTGGCAAAGCACTATCTGCAGGCTTGGGGTAAGCCAAACACAAAACCTCAGGCATTTAAACCTGCAGAACCCGTCTCCTAAATAGGACTGTAATATTAAAAAAAAATTAAGGCTAAAGTAGCAGTAATCTCAATATGGAAAATCCAGAAAAAAAGAAAAAAATCATTCTGATTTGCTCGGATGGGGGGCATTTGGCCCAAATTATGGAATTAAAGGAATGGTTCATCAAATACGATTATCTGATTGTTACGGAGAAAGCTCCTTCCACCCTATCCTATTCCAACCAATTTAATATAAAATTTCTCAGGGGGAGACCAAAAGGAAAAAAGAGAAATCTCAATTTCTTTGTTCATTTAGTGGTGAACTTTTTCCTAACTCTTAAAATACTTATTGGACATTTTCCAAAAGCCATCATCACTACCGGTAGCCATACGGCTGTACCCATGTGTTTGATTGGGAAATCCCTTGGTGTAAAAGTCGTATGGATTTTATCCTATGCAAGAATTAAATCAAGGGCAGCTTCCGCTGATTTGATATATCCCATTGCAGATAAATTTATTATACAATGGCCCGAACCTCAGAAATTCTATAAAAAAGCAATTTACCTGGGTGGGATCTACTAGCATTCATTGATTCTTTTTCATTTACTATTAACAAAATTATGATTCTTGTACTATTAGGAACTTTTCCAACTCAATTTGAACGGCCATTGGTGGCGATTGATAGCCTTTGCCGGGAAGGAATTATCCGGGAAAAGGTTATTGTTCAGAACGGTTTTACCGAATTCCCATCCCAATACCTTTCCTACAAACCTTTTCTTCCGGTGGAGGAACTGGATCAATTATATAAGGAGGCCCGCATCATCATTTCTCATGCGGGATCAGGATCCTTATTAAAAGGACTGAAAATGGGTAAAAAAATCATTGCTATTCCTCGCATGCCGAAATACGGAGAAGTGGTAGATGAGCACCAAATGGAAATCTTAAGTGAATTTGAAAAGGAAAATTATCTATTGGGATGGAGGGAATCGGATGATTTAAAGGAGCTACTCCTCCGGATCAATAAATTTGAACCACAGCCCTTCGTCTCTAAAAAGCAAAATATCATTGACTTTTTGGACAGCTACATAAATGCGCTATGAAATATTGATGTAAGTAAGTTGAAATAAATTAATAAAAAAATCAAAATAATGATAAGAATAGGAATAATAGGCTTAGGTAAAATGGGCATCTCCCATTGTGCCATTCTGGGAGCTCATCCGGATGTAAACCTGGTAGCTGTATGTGACAGCTCCTCATTCGTGATTGATGCATTTAAGAAGCATACCCGGTTCCAGTGCTTTACAGATTACCGAAAGATGATAACTGAAATGGGCCTGCATGCTATTGTGATTGCCTCTCCTACCAAATTTCATACGGAGATGGTGCATTTTGCCCTGGATAATTCCCTGCATGTCTTTTGTGAAAAACCTTTTGTGCTAAAAGCTGAAGATGCCGAAATATTGGCAGAAAAGGCCGAAAAGAAAAAACTAGTCAATCAGGTGGGCTACCATAACCGCTTCCTGGGTACGTTTAATGAGGTAAAAATATTGTTACAAATGAACGCTCTGGGAGAGCTATACCACTTTAATGGCGAATCTTACGGCCCTGTGGTATTGCGGGAAAAAGGGAATACCTGGAGATCCCAAAAAGGTCAGGGAGGAGGATGCCTGTATGACTATGCCTCGCATACGATTGACCTGATACATTTTCTGCTGGACAAACCCAAGGATGTTTCGGGCACCCAGTTAAAGCATATCTTTTCCAATGATGTGGAAGATGCAGTTTATTCCAGCATTACGCTCCAAAATGGACTCAGTGGCCAACTATCGGTAAACTGGAGCGACGAGACACATCGGAAAATGAATACCCAAATAACCATTCTGGGTAAAAAGGGAAAAATTATCGCAGATGCTACAGAGGTGAAAATCTTTTTGAAAGAGAGCAACGAGCTTTTAGGCTTATCTAAAGGTTGGACAGTTAAATACCTAACCGAACTGACAGCGAATGTAGACTATTACCTGCGGGGTGAGGAGTATTCCGCCCAAATCGATCATTTTATTAAATGTATTAAACATTCTGAAACGAACAATAAAAGTTCGTTTAGAAGTGCATCCTATACCGACCAACTTATTTCTAAATTAATTACAGACAGTAAATAACAAAAACCATGGAAAGAGTATTATTCGGTGATAACCAGTTTTTTGGCGTTAACCACAGTTCAGATGAAAAAGCAAGGGCTCAAACCATGCGCTTTCAACAAGACGATGCAATCATGGCGGTTTTAGACAGCGCCATTGAGGAGGGTATCAATACGTTTATGTGTACAACACATGATCGGGTTGGTGAAATTTGCAATAGGATCAGAGGAAATGAGAAGTACAAAGATTTCAAAGTATACCCCTGTATGCCTTATGCACACAAATATGCCAATGCCGTAACAGAGTTGGGGTATTTGGGGACCATCAAACAATTTGTCCCAGGAAATATCTTCAGTACTTTTGCCAAAGGGGGGCTGGCATTTATGAAAAAAGACTTCAGTGAGCTGGCAAAGCTGATGATCGATGCCGAAATGAAAATGTTTCATGGAGTCAATACCCCAGTGATATGGGTACAAAATGTGATTACCGATTTGCTCCTTGGCCTTGGCATGACCGACTTCCTGGTTACCTTTTACAAGCACATCAAGGAAAAGTACCATGCAGAGCCCGGATTCATCACCATGAATTTACCTTTATTATTGGATACTCTGGAGAAGGCAGGAATTGAAAATCCAACCGTTTGTGCTTCCATCAACAAAATAGGTTTTAGGATGTCCGGGGGAATCAAAAAATATGAAGAAGTGATTGCACAAAAAAGATGCAGGTTGGTAGCCATGCAGGTATTGGCAGCCGGAGCCCTAGCTCCCAAAGAAGCCTTTGAATATGTTTGTTCCCTGGATGGCGTTGAATCTATTCTGTTTGGGGCATCTTCAAGGTCCAATATCCACCAATCAAAATCAATCATTGACCGATGTTCTATTTTGGTTCATGGATAGATTTCAGGATTGACAAGTTTATACTTTTATGAAAAAAATTGTTTTCGCCCTGCTCAGGTATTCCGGCCTTCCAGTATTTTTCAGGGAGGTTATTCAGAGAAATAAAATTTCAGTTTTGGTTTTCCACGACATAGACCCTGAAACTGCAGAAAGGTCTTTTGCCTATCTTTCAAAACATTATAATTTCATTTCTCTGGATGAGATGATAACTGCCATCCAAAAAAAAGACCCAGGCAAAATCCCCAAAAAAGCCATGGTTGTAACTTTTGACGACGGACATGTAAAAAACCATGATTTACTTCCTGTATTAAAAAAATACCAGGTACCGGTAACCATATTTCTTTGTTCAGGAATCGTAGATACTGGTAAACATTTTTGGTTTTTGGAAAAAATGGATAAAAAAACGCTCCGGCACCTAAAACGGATTCCCAATGAAGACCGTATTTCATTATTGCAGGCAAGGGGGTTCCATTCTGAAGAAGAGCATCACGATGTACAAGCATTGTCTTTAAATCAGATAGCAGAAATGACCCCCTGGGCTTCCATGCAATCCCATACAGTTTCTCACCCTATTCTCAGTAACTGTAAGGATGGAGAATCGAAGTGGGAAATTACCGAATCGAAAATAGCTTTGGAAAAAAAACTGAAAAATCCGATAAATGCCATTGCGTATCCAAATGGAAATTTTACTAAAAGAGAGATAAATTTTGCCAAAGAGGCAGGCTACCTATGCGGGTTAACCGTAAATCCAGGTTTCAATTCCATTCAAAGTGATCCTTTCAAACTAAGAAGACTGGATCCAAATGATACCCAAAACATCAATGAACTAATTGTTAAATCCTCTGGAATCCAGTCCTTGCTTCGTTTGTTTTAGTTTTTGACAGCAAATCAATGACCATTCATTATTTAATTCTTGCGCATACCAATCCCCTTCAGGTTAAAAAATTGGTGGCAGCCTTAAATCAAGAGCATACCAGGTTTTATGTACATGTAGACTTAAAATCCACCATTTCCCCATTTAAAGATGCTTTAAGAAAATTTTCCAATCTTTACTTACTGACTGAGGGTCAGCGAGAATCCTGCAATTGGGGAGGAATGGGTATTGTCAATGCCACATTAACCATGCTCAAGCTTGTAGAAAAAAGTGGTAAGGAAGGCTATGTTGTCCTTTTGAGTGGACAAGATTACCCTGTTAAATCAAGGGATTACATTGCAACCTATTTTAAAAATAACTTTGGGAATGATTTTATCTCCTGTTTTCCCATTCCTGCCACCCAGTGGTCCAAAGGAGGAATGGATCGGATAAATCGATACAAAATAGATTTATCTGAAAAAAAAGGAGATTATGTGCAGCTACCATCAATAAACTCCAAGGAGTTTTACCGCTTTGAATGTCTGAAAAAGCTTGTGAAGGTAGTCGCAAGAAAAAAAATCAAAGAATTGCCTGTTTTGTTGCATAAGAAAAGCTTTCCTTCATATTTGAAACCATTTGGTGGAGATACCTGGTGGGCTTTGAAAACAGAAACCATTTCCAAAATTCTGGTGTATATCCAGTATCATAGCGACTTGCTTACTTTTATGGCTTATTCCAATCTACCTGATGAAATGTTGTTTCAAAGTTTGGTACTCGAAATCAATAAAGATAATTCAGACAATATCAAAAACTCACTGACTTATGCAAATTGGTCTGGTGGGGATGAACCCTCTCCTCAAACGTTTTCTACTAAAGATATTCCACGCCTAAAAGACCTTTCTCCAGATATTTTGTTTGCCCGAAAATTTGATATTAACCCCAACCCGGAGCTTTTAGACAGGATTGAGGAGGAAGTCTGGACCAGGCCGGTCAAATAAAATGGGGCCAATTAACCCATTCAATTGGCCCCATTTCTTGATTTAAGATAGGATCATAAATCGCAACCTTTCAACCGAATTGTCCTTTTTCATAACACTGATAAGGTAAATGCCCTCCTTAAATCCATTCAGAGGTATGAGATAGCGGTCGTTTTCTCTTTGAAGATTCAACGGATCAAACTGGAACAAAAGATTTCCCAGGCTATCGTGGATCAAAAATTGCTGAAAATTCTCAGCATCTCCTTCCAGGTAAATCTGGTCAACGGCTGGATTTGGATAAAGGGATATTAAAACTTCAGATTCCTTGCTATTTATACCCTCATTCAATTGACCGGAATTAAACTCAGTTTGGCCCATTCGGAGATTGGAACTGGTAGAGCTAATCTTACCTGAGATTGCCAAACCGGATATCGTTGCCCTGTTGGCAGAAGCCTGTAATTTAAGTTCCAAAATACCATCATTAACTTCCACTTCCTCAAAAACCAATTCCAGGGGCTGGTTATTATTTTCTAAAAAAAGGTCTAAATTGTTCTTTACTACTTTACCTTCCAGAGAAATGCTAAATACCCTATTCCCTGCACTTGCTCTTGGACCTCTTTTTCCATACCAAAGTTCATTGTGATAGGTTTTGACTTCATAAGTCCCGTTCGGTACGGGAATTTTATAGATTAGATTGAGTCCATGTCTTTCTGTTTGAAATAAAACATCCTTGCTGGCATTGACCTCAGCATAAATGGTAGTCGAATTGAAAAAGTCAAAAGAACCTATTTCTGCTTCAAATTCATTATTTCCAAAGACTGTAGATTCACCTGCACCAGTGTTTAATGCCATTTGAAAATCGTTTTTGACAAGCCCTGGTTTTCCATTTTGCCCCTCCTGAGGGAAAATCGATAAACCTGAAAGTGTTGCTCTATTTTTGGTAGCAAGCATTCGGATGTCCAAATACCCATCAACCACCTCTATGTTTTCAAAAATAAGCTGCGTGGGTTCATTATTATTTTCTCTGAAAAGGTCAAAATTCTCTTTTAAAAGCTCTTCTTCCAATTGAATGGAAAATACCCTTCTACCGGCAATTGCTGAAGGACCATTTTTACCAAACCAGAGCTCATTATGGTACGTGACTACAGTATATATTCCATTATCTAAGGGAACCTTTAATCTGAGATCGGGTGAGTTCCTTTCCTGTTGGTAAAGTTTTGTTCCACTAGCGTTAATATTTCTAAATGTATAGGATGTTCCAAAAATTATTTCTGACCCGGGGTCAGACATAAATTCAGCCTCTTTAAAAATTACATTCTCATTACTCCCAAAACTATAGTTGAATCCAGGGCCTGAGGGAAGTTGCGTGATTTCATCAGGAGCAACCTCCGGTTCTTCTGTAATTTCCTCTTCCTTTGCCAGTACAATAAGTCTTATTTCCTCAGATTCATTAACAGAACCTTGCGAATCCCAAACTTTTGCTTTAACCTGATAAGTACCTTCTGAGAGGTTAGACAAGGTATAATCATGAGGTACGGCATCGGAAGCACCCAACAATGAACCATTGCTAAAAAACTCCACCTGAGCGATTTCAAGGCTCGGGTCGGTTGATACCTCCGTTTCAATTTTAACCGTCTCGCCTTCTGTAATGGTGAATTCATTTTGTGGTTCAATGATAGATACTTCAGGTTCTACCAGTGGAACGGGTTCCTTTTCCACATTTGGGGTACCCGGAAGATGAATAGAAAGATCGTCAATGTAAATATTTGTGAGGTTTGGATAGGTTTTATCAGCATATGCATTAATACTAAACATATTTTGATCCACTTCGGGTCGTAGGGTATTTCTGAATTTCGTATCTATAATCAATATATCATCCTGCCAAACAAGTATCCGACCTTTATCACCCCTGTCCTGAATGATGCGCATTTGAATTTTAACCCACTTCCTAACAGGTAGGTCAATTCCTGCCGGGGCTTTCCAAATTACATCAGGGTTACTTCCCCAAAATTTTTGCAGGTCGGCCAGACTTAAAAAGTTTGCTCCGCCACTCCCAGCTCCGCCACGAACATCCAGGCCAAGGACAAAATGAGGATGATTGATTTGGTCCGGACCTGTACCCGCACCTCCGGGAGCAAACTTTACACCTTTCGTTTGAATCAGGTTAAACCAATTGTTATTCCGGTCAAAATCGATTCGATTTGGGAAGTAAAAATATTGGGTAAAAATTAAATCTTTGTGGTCGGCAATCTCTGACCACCGGTAATTTCTTGTACCATGACTTCCACCATTTGTGGTATTTATGGACATTTTCAAGGAATGACTTCCCGACCTGGCGGCTTCGGAACTTACAGAGCTATTTCCGCTACTGCTATTAAATTCTCCCCCACCACCATTTTGAAACCATTCCTCCTGTGTGCCATTTTCATGTCCGGCACTCCATAATTTTTCTCCCAGGACATTCGTTGGAACGGTATCTTGATTTAAATAAAAAAAACTATGATTAATACCATAATTAAATTTATTTACTTTATTAATATTACTACCAATTGACATAGTAGTAAAAAATAATAAAAAAGCGCATCCAAGCACTCCTTTTTTTAATCCCATCCGGGTAGCTGTACAATCATTTGCTGTTTTATTCATTTCTGTTTTCATTTGATTAGGTAATATTTAATTCATAAAAAGGGAATTGATTTATTGTTTTTTGTTTTTTGATTTTACCAATAAAGCATTATGTATTTGATATACAACAATATTTTTTTCTGATAATTACGGTGTTTTTTAAAATAAACAAAATTTTATTTTATAAAGCAATTACATGAAGACAAAATATTTTTGCCTTGTCCATTATTTTTTTTAGTATTTCGAGAAAAAGTTTCGAAATACTTTTTTTGAGAAATGAACCTCAAAAAAATAGATTATAATTAATCTATTATTAATAATATTTTTAGTAGATATAATTTTGGACCAAATTAGCCTCAGGGTGAATTAAGCTGTTTGGTTACGCACAATTAGTCATAATTAATGCCAAAATTGATTTCTCGATTTAAAATGACATATTTGTTCCTTTATAAGTAGCCATGCAATAATGAAAAATTCTATTATCTCCGGTGCCGGCCATTACTTGCCGGACCGAATTGTTACCAACGAGGAGCTTTCTTCACTGATGAATACCAACGATGCCTGGATCGTGGAGCGAACAGGGATAAGGGAAAGAAGGTGGTTTACCCCAGGAAAGGATACCGTTACCAGCATGGCCAGGGCCGCTTCCGAAATGGCCATAAAAAATGCAGGCCTCAATAACAAAGAAATAGATTTTATCATCTTCGCTACCATTACCCCGGATTATTTCATACCCGGCAATGGCGTATTGCTACAGAGGGAATTGGGTTTACAGGGAATTGGCGCACTCGATATCCGGAATGCCTGTTCGGGATTCGTTTATGCATTGTCCGTTGCAGACCAATTCATCAAATCAGGTATGTACCAAAATATACTGGTAGTGGGTGCTGAAATCCAATCCTCCGCACTGGACAAAAGTGATGAGGGGCGTTCAAGTGCCGTGATATTCGCGGACGGTGCCGGTGCAGTAGTGCTTCAGGCCAGCAATGAACCTCATAAAGGGATACTTTCCACACATTTGCATGCAGACGGGGACCATGCTGAAGAACTATATGTGAAAGATCCCGGAAGCAGCAGAAAAGTCAGGGTTTCACAAGAACTGATTGATAGCGGGTCTTTTAACCTGCAGATGAATGGCAATGCGGTTTTCAAACATGCGGTGATCAGGTTTTACGAGGTAATTCAGGAAGCCCTGGATGCTAATAATTTAAATACCAAAGATTTGGACCTGCTGATCCCCCACCAGGCAAACCTGAGAATCAGCCAATACATCCAGGAAAAACTGGGCCTTGAAGAGAATCAGGTCTTTAACAATATCATGAACTATGGAAACACAACTACAGCTACACTTCACATCGCCATT
>NZ_JABURL010000085.1 GCF_014762705.1 Cyclobacterium sp.
AGAGTTTAACAATATTTTGTTTGACCAGAGCAAATAACATTAATAAATGGTTAATTGGAGGCATAAAATTATATGAAATCGGTTGTAACAAATTAAATATATTGATATGTTTACGTTTATTAGAAAATGAAAAATCTCATTCCATTAAATATATGAATAAAATTAAACAGCCCATTGTTCTATTCCTATTTATTTCGTTTCCAATTATGGGCATGGCTCAAAAAATCGCCACTCTGGAAATAGAACTGCCTGCTGTGTCTACTTTTGCTTATCCGGTGTCCATTCCCCTGGATCCTATTACACACCTGTCTGATTCTATGTTGACGCTGATGGAGGTAGCAGGTGAAGACCGTCGGGAGGTCCCCTTTCAGATTGATCACATGCAGGGTAGGACCCTTTACTGGTTGGTGAAGCCCATGAAGAGTGGAGAGAGGAAAAGGTCTTTTGAGATCCATAAGAAACAAAATACCCTGGATAGTGGCAGCTTGAGCATAGACCAAACCGATAAAGCCTTGATCATTAAAAAGAGAGGAAAGGATTTGTGGCAATACAACCATGCCATCGCCTACCCTCCCGAAGGCGCTGATCCGGCTTATGCCCGCAGTGGTTTTGTTCATCCCATGTGGTCCCCCAGCGGAAAGTCACTGACCAGGATCCAACCACCGGACCATTACCACCATTATGGCCTTTGGAATCCCTGGACAAGAGCTGAATTTAAGGGGGAGACCATTGATTTCTGGAACCTAAAGGAAAAACAAGGAACGGTGCGGTTTGCCAATTTCGTGAGCAGGACAGAGGGAGCGGTTTTTGCCGGCTACAAGGTCTTGCATGAACACCTGGTGTTACAAAACAGGAATGAACCGGAGATAGCCATGAGAGAGGTTCAGGGAACCAGAATTTTCGCCCTGGATGAAGAGGAGGATTACTACCTGGCAGATATTAGTATCATGCTTAATCCTGCCACTGATCACCCCGTTATTTTGAAGGAATACCGGTATGGAAGCCTTGGATGGAGGGCTACGGAAAAATGGGACAGAACCAATAGTGAAGTGATTACTTCCGAAGGTTTGGATAGAAAATCTGCCGATGGCAGCCTGGCAAGGTGGTGCATCGTACAGGGAGAAATCGATGAGGATTATGCTGCAGTGGTGATGATGTCTTACCCGGCCAATTATAACCATCCCGAACCCTTACGGATATGGCCGGAAGATATTTATGATCGGGGAGACATGTATGCTAATTTTGCACCAACGAAAAATATGGATTGGGATCTTCATCCCGGAAAAACGTATTTGCTGACTTACAGGTTTTTGGTTTCTTCCAAAAAAATAAGCCCGGAAGAAGCAGAAGCTGCCTGGCAGCAATTTGCACATGAGCCCAAAATCACCATTCATAAAGAGTAGAAAAGTCTGGGGTTTCCAGGATATGATTTGGTCAAAAAGTCTGGTCAAATTTAAATCAAAAGTTAAAAAAAGCAATCAATAAACAGGATAACCAAAACGTGTGTTTCCATGAAAAAAGAAAAACAATCCAATCTTTCCAGAAGAAATTTTATGAAGTCCAGTACCAAAGGAGCATTGGCAGCTTCCCTGGCCGTTACAGGATTTCCAACTATTGTACCGGCATCCGTTTTCGGAAAAAATGCGCCCAGTAATAAGATCAATATAGGTCAGGTAGGTTTTGGCCGGATAGCGATGACTCATGATTTGCCTGAGACCATGAAAAATGACATTGCCAGGGTAATCGCTGTGGCTGACGTTGACCGGGATCGTGCGGCACAGGGCAAAAACTGGATAGAAAAATATTATGCAGACAAAACCGGAAACAACAATTACGTTGATGTAAAAGTCTTTGAAGATTACAAAGAAATGATCAACCACAAAGATGTGGATGCGGTCATTATAAGTACTCCTGATCACTGGCATGCGCAGCCTGCCATGGAGGCTGCCCTGGCGGGAAAAGACATTTACCTCCAAAAGCCCACTTCGCTAACCATTGAGGAAGGCAGAATGATGAGCGATACCATCCACAGAACCGGTGCCATTTTCCAGATAGGTAGCCAGCAGCGCTCCATGAATCCATGGCCACAATTTAAAAGAGCTTGTGAACTGGTAAGAAACGGCAGGATAGGTAAAATAGAGCGAATTTTAGTTGGATTACCCGGAGACCCGGCAGGCGGAAACCCGGTTGAAATGCCGGTTCCGGCTAACTTGAATTATGACATGTGGCTGGGATCTACACCATGGGTACCTTATACTTTAGACAGGGTGCATTCACAGTCTGATATCCGATCCAGGCCAGGATGGCTCAGGTGCGAACAGTTTGGTGCCGGAATGATCACCGGATGGGGAGCCCATCATCTGGACATCGCCCATTGGGGTATGGGTAAGGAGTATTCAGGTCCTGTAGAGCTTGAGGCTACAGCTTCTTTCCCTAGCGAAGGGCTTTGGACTGTACACGGAGATTTTAAAGTGACGGCCAAATACGACAATGATGTGATCATGGAAGTCAGTGGGGACTATCCCAATGGGGTAAGGTTTGAAGGTACCGAGGGCTGGATCTTCGTCGCCCGGGGCAACGTCGGGGTAACGGATAGTGATCCGGTACCCGGAGGGAAAGCCAGCGAGGCATTTAAAGCCAGCGATCAGAAAATACTTACTTCAGAAATTGGACCGGAAGAGATACACCTTTATGCAAGTGAAGAACAGCACAAAAACTGGTTGGATTGTATTGTTTCCAGAGAACAAACCATTGCACCTGTGGAGGTGGCCCATCGTTCTTGTAGTGCCTGTCTGCTGTCCCATATCGCCATGAAGCTGCCCAGGAAATTGTATTGGGACCCTGTCCGGGAAAAATTCAAAAATGACGATGAGGCAAACGCCATGCTTTCCCGTCCCAACAGGCATCCTTATGGTACCCAATACGTACTTTAAACATTAAATTCTAACAAAGATAAAAAACAAGTATGTCTTTGATTCAAAGCTGGCGCTGGTTTGGGCCGAATGATCCTGTTTCATTGCAGGATATTCGCCAGGCCGGCGCCTCTGATGTGGTATCTGCCCTGCATCATATTCCACACGGGGAAGTCTGGCCTCTGGATGAAATTCTGGAAAGAAAAAAAATAATTGAAGCAGCCGGACTGGTTTGGTCCGTAGTAGAATCCGTTCCGGTGCATGAATCCATAAAAACCAGGGCAAAGGATTGTGAGCAATACCTGGAAAATTACCGGAAAACATTAAATCACCTGGCACAGGCAGGATTACGACTGGTTTGTTACAATTTTATGCCGGTTTTGGATTGGACAAGAACCGACCTTGCCAGAGAACTGCCTTCAGGAGCCAAAGCCTTGTCTTTCGAATGGGCAGAACTGGCTGCTTTTGACCTGTTTGTCTTAAAAAGAAATGGATCCGAGGCAGAATATCCCACTTCCATTCTGGAAAAAGCGCAGCAAAGTTGGATCGCCATGTCCCCTGAAAGAAAGCAGGAACTGTCCGACATTATCCTTATGGGAGTGCCTACAGAGAAAAGCATGACCTTAGAAGGGCTTACCGCCAGTATTTCCTTATACCAGTCCATTGGAAAAGCGGGCTTGCGTGAAAACCTACTTTACTTTTTACGAAGTATACATAGTACCTGTGAAAATGGCGGTATTACGATGACCCTTCACCCCGATGACCCACCCTATTCCATTTTAGGCTTGCCCCGTATTGCTTCCGGATTGGAAGATCTGAAATTTATTACCGAATCCATCAAGGATTCGTTCAATGGAATTTGTCTTTGCACAGGATCACTCGGCGCGGGAAAAGAAAATGATTTGCCCGCAATTACTGCAGCCATGGCCGACCGCATTCATTTCGTTCATTTGAGGAATGTGAAAAAGGATCCCCTGGGCAATTTCCATGAATCAGACCACCTGGATGGAGATGTGGACATGTATCGGGTCATGAAAATTTTGGTAAGCACAAACCGAAAGAGAGATAAACCTATTCCATTTCGACCCGATCATGGACATCAAATGCTGGATGATTTGCAAAAACAAACAATTCCGGGTTATTCGGGTATTGGCAGGCTGAAAGGTTTGGCCGAATTGAGGGGGCTGGAATTGGCTTTGGAAAAGTACCTTTAAATAAGCTACATTGCCGACGGTGCCATCTGAAATGATTTACAAATTAATATTTTACACTTTTCTTCTTGTGCTAAGTACTGGCGCATTGTTGGCACAAAGTATCAAAATGCCAGATAAAGGATTTTGCGCCCATAGGGGAGCGATGGTCACCCATCCTGAAAATACCATTCCTGCTTTTCTGGAAGCCCTACGAGTGGGTGCCCATATGATTGAACTGGACGTTCAGTTTAGCAGGGATTCTGCAATGGTGCTCATGCACGATGTCACTGTAGACCGAACCACCAATGGAACCGGAGCAGTAGCTGAGTTGACCTTTTCCGAACTTAGAAATCTGGATGCTGGGAGTTGGAAAGATAGTCGATTTGCCGGTACCCAAATCCCAATACTAGAGGAAGTGCTGGATGTCATGCCCAGGAATATCTGGCTGAACATTCACCTAAGAGGGGGAAAATCCCTGGGAAGTAGGGTTGCCCGCCTGCTTGAAGAAAAGGGCAGGACTCATCAGGCATTCCTTGCCGTGCAGGAACAATCCCGCCTTGGTGCCCGAAAGGCATCAGGGTCGGTATTGATCTGTAATATGGAAAGGTTAAGCGGAGGTGAGGATTATGTAGCGGCCACGATAAATATGGGAGCAAATTTCATTCAGCTCAGGGGAGATGTTCGGAATGAGTTCAAAGATTATACAAGGGATTTACATGAAAAGGGAATCAAAGTGAATTATTTTGGTTCCGATGATGTGGAAGTATTCAAGACACTTTTTGATTGGGGTATAGATTTTCCCCTGGTAAATGACATTGCTGCGGCAATGGAGCAAGCTGAAAAGTTTGGAATAAAGAGAGTTAAACCTATCTATTGATTGAAAACGATATTAGTATGTCTTAAAAATCTGAATTTTTCCCATAAAGATCAGAGAGTTTAGTAAATGAATGGACAAATCTACTAGATGCTATTACGGCAATAGGAGATTTTCCCGGACTCCAGAAATGAAAAAGTCGGATGAGTTTTCCTCAGATAATCTGCTGTTTTGATCCAATTTTAATACCAGCAATCCCGTTAATGGGTTTAATTCTTATTTTTGCGGTCAACCATTTTCATCAACCATGATCCGATCCCTTTTGTCTTTACAGCTGTTTGTCGTTTGTTTTATTTTTTCATGGACCTGGCAGCCCCTCAAAGCGCAGGATACCTTATCGTCAGACAGTATCCAGGCAATGATCGATGCACCTACACAGTTTACCCAGGTGCCTTATTTCACATTTGGGAAAGGACTCGGGCTTATTTCACCAGACAGTGTTTTTTCCTTAAATATTCGGTTTAGGATTCAAAACAGGGCGGTTTTTAATTTTAATGAAGGGGACCCAACGAATATTGAAGGAAAAGTGCGGCGACTCAGGCTTCGTTTTGATGGCTTTGTTTACCACCCCAGGGTAACCTATGTCATTCAGCTATCCTTCACGCCGGAAGACATGGACTGGGAAAGAACCCAATTTCCAAATATCCTCAGGGATGCCATGATTTTTTACAAAGTAAATAGAAACCTCACTCTGGGACTAGGACAGACCAAGCTACCGGGAAACCGGCAGCGTGTAAATAGCTCTGGAGATTTACAATTTGTGGACCGTAGCATCGTCAACGCTACGCTCAATGTGGACAGGGATTTCGGAATCCAGGCAAAATATGCCCGGCAATTGAAAAATAATTTTCATTATGTGCTCTTGGGTGCGATCAGTACCGGGAAGGGAAGGAATTTTTTCCAGGAAGTTTCGGAGTTATCTTATACGGGAAGAATTGAACTATTGCCCTTTGGCCTTTTCGAAGCCTTTGGGGATTACTTTGAGGGTGATTTGATGCGTGAGAAAACGCCTAAATTATCCATTGGAATGACCTTGAATCAAAATTACAATACCCTAAGAACAGGCGGTCAAATCGGCGTTTTATTGTATCAGCCTACTGATATGGCTACCTACATGAGCGATTGGTTGTTTAAATACAGGGGTTTTGCATTTGCCAGTGAATTTTTGTACCGAACTTCTGAAAACCCGCTGACCTTCAATGAAGAAAATGATGTAAGGTATGTTTACAATGGACTTGGTCAAAATTTTCAGGCCAGTTATCTCTTACCCAATGACCTGGAGTTTGCCGGAAGGTATACCCGTCTGAATCCCGGAGAGAAAATCAGAGTTTATGAGCCCGATTTACAGCACATTACAGTTGGACTTACAAGGTACCTTCGGGGTCACAGATTAAAGCTACAAAGCGACCTTACTTATGAATTATTAGGGGCTTATGGCGAAAGGCCAAACCTTTCAAGGAATAATTTTATTTGGCGGTTTCAGGTGGAATTGGGGATTTGATTTTCTGGTCTGCCCCTGGTTTGCACCAAATATCAGGGTTTTGTATTTGGGTTGGCAATTGGGATCTGGTACCAAAAAGCTGATCCTTGTGGTAGCCATGTTTTTTTGGTTTAGCCTAAATTGGTTGAGAGGGTAATTTATGGTCTGTGTCATTTTATGATTCGAAAAATACTTCTTGGTGGAAGAACTTTAATTCAGGCTAGAAGTAGATTATTGTTGAAATACAATAAGGTGAATACAAAATCAAAAAGGCTCTTTTACCCTCAACCCGAAAAACGCAATGAAGAATTACAGGTCAGGCAAATAGGCTGATTTGTCTAAGAGGGAATCCACTGTTTCGGTGAATACTCCGGTAAGATCAGTGGAAAGTCAATGATTTAAAATCTTTTAAAAGAAATCTCAGCCGATTTATAAATAGCCGATTTCACTTATTTGCGATGTGATTATATTATTATTTTGATTATAATATCAAAAACCCTATTTTAGTCAGGTTTATCACGTGATTTCTTCCTCTTAAATTGGTTATTTTTTTAGTTTAGGTGCATGCCGGATTCAGAAGCCTATCTTCTAGAAGCTAGCTACATGGTAAATAAAAAAATCGAATTTCTGAGGCCACACGAGACAAGGAGCAATGGTTAGCTGATCAAAACAGAAGGAGCAAAACTGCCTATAATTTTGGATTGGCGGAAATACGGTGGGTTGGAATGTGAAATTTACCATTATCAATCTATAGAAGACAATTTACCAGAGTATATACTATTAAAATTAACTGCCTATGTGATAAGCTCAAATGTTAACCTAATTCATAAACAACCGAAACTGGCACAACAGTCTATGACCAGAATCGGTGGAAAAACCACCTCGTTTTACAATTAAACATTTAAAATTATGGAAAATAATTTACTGAGGCTAATTGTGCTTTACTCCAGACAAACCCTTAAGTGCATTTTTGTACAAATGCTTTTCATTCAAGTGATTGTAGCGAATCCTGGATCCAGCCAGAGCATGGAAGATTACCAGGTAAATGTGGAGACGAAGGACCCGAAATTAGTAATGGTCCTGGCAGAACCGGAGCGGCAGAGGGATATACCCTTGGCCTTTAACCAGGAAGTGACCAATGACAACATCCGCATCATGTTTGCGATGAGGCCCGAATTAAACACGGATCTGAAGCGAAACGCAAAGCAGGGGGATTATGGTGTTAAGCAAGAAAATGATCAGCGTTTTGTAGCGAAAAGTGGAGTTGGGATGGTTTCAGTTGAGACAGTCCCGCCAGGTCTGGATACCTCAGAATCGCTATATGTAGAAATATCCGGGACAGTAACCGATCAAAACGGTGATCCCATTCCGGGTGCAACGATCTCCATATTGGGCACTTCTGTGGGAACCGTTACTGACCTGGATGGAAATTACAGGTTAAATGTCCCTGATGGAGCTACCGTAGTGTTTTCTTTCATTGGTTACGAATCGCAGCGCATTGAAATTGGTGATCAAAGTATACTAAATGTAATTTTGATGCCCGATGTTACTTCGCTTGAGGAAATTGTGGTGGTTGGTTACGGCACCCAGGAGAAAAAGGACATCACCGGGTCGGTTGCCTCCGTGAAAAGTGATGATTTCAACAAAGGCATTATGAACTCCCCAGGTCAGCTGTTGCAGGGCAAAGTGGCCGGTGTCAACGTCACTTCCTCCAGCGGTGCTCCTGGTAGTGGACAGCGGATCGTCATCCGCGGACAGGGTAGTATCCGGCAGGGTACCGGTCCCTTGTTTGTGGTTGACGGTTTTCCTCTGGGACTTGCGGGTACGGGCGGTGCAGACAGTCCTTTGAATTTTTTAAATCCTGAAGATATCGAGTCGATTGACGTATTGAAAGACGCTTCCGCAACTGCCATATACGGTGCCCGTGGCGCCAATGGTGTCGTCATTATCACCACCAAGAAAGGCTCGGCAGGTGTCTCTAAAGTTTCCGTGAATAGCAATTTCGGTGTATCCAACATGGCAAGAGAGATACCCGTATTTTCTGCAGACGAGTTTCGTCAACAGGTCAATGCAGTGGAAGGTATATTGGAAGATCGGGGTGGCGATACCTACTGGCAGGATGAACTAACGCGGACTGCGTTTACCAATGACCATAACATGGTTTTTCAGGGAGGAAGCCAGAATTTCAATTATCGGGCATCGCTGGGGTATCTTGACCAGCAGGGTATTGTTCTCAATACGGGGTTCAAAAGATACAGTGGAAGGATCGGCGCCACACAAAAATTATGGGACGGTCGGTTAAGTATCGATTTCAACCTTGGATCAAGCATTGAAAAAGGTGAAAATGCGCCCCAAGGTCGCCTGGTTTCCGAAATGCTGGAATTCAATCCCACCTATCCGGCTCGCGACGCCAACGGCGATCCGGTTAGATATCCCGACCTGATGAATCCGCTGTATACCGCTGAATTGTATACGAGCTTCAGAGAAACGAGGCGCACGCTTTTAAGTATTTCACCTTCCCTCGAAATAATGGAAGGCCTGGTATACAAAGTAAATTTGGGATATGATACCAGATCAAGCGCTTCTGATAACCAAAACATGCCCAACATGGACCCGTTCGAAGAAGGGCGTTTGGAGCAGGGTTTCTCAGACGGTGAAAACACACTGATCGAAAATTATTTGACGTACAATTTCGGCATTGGAACCGACCATGGGTTTACCGTACTGGCCGGACATTCCTACCAGAGGATCTACAGCAGGTCGAGATTCTGGAGCGTAGATCTTTTCAGTGACAATGGTATAGAACCCCGCTATAATCCCGGTCTCGGACAGCGGTTGAACCTGGTGGACAATCCGCCTGGTGGATCGGCCAATATCAATGAGCTGCAGTCGTTTTTCGGAAGAGCCAATTACGATTTCCGGGAGAAATACATGGTAACGGGAACAATTCGTGCAGATGGATCCTCTAAATTCGGAGCGAACAATAAGTACGGTATATTTCCTTCATTTGCAGCCGGTTGGCGATTGTCCGAGGAGGCGTTTTTGCAGTCGTCACCGTTCAGCGAGTTGAAACTCCGTGTAGGTTGGGGTCAGACTGGTAATCAGGAAATTCCCAATAAGATCACGAAGGCATCGTACACTACACGGATATCCAACCAGGACAGCTACCCTCTGGGTGGGCAGGAGCCGCCCTACACAGCCGGAACGGCCTTTGTTCGACTGGCAAATCCCGACCTGCAGTGGGAGGTTTCAACGCAAACGAATGTGGGCGTTGATTTTGAGTTGTTCGAAGGTGCACTCTCGGGAACAGTAGATTATTTCAACAAAGTTTCCAATAACATCCTCCTGGAAGTGAAGCCACCAGACCCAATTCAACCCGCCACTGACTACTGGACCAATGTCGAGGATATGCGGATAATCAACAAGGGCCTGGAGATTGCATTGAATTATCAAAAACGCACTGAGGGTGGATTAACTTACAGCATTGGGGGTAATGCTACGTTCATCAATAATGAGGTGCAGGACTCGCCCTTCACGATTGTCACAACAGGAAGTGCGGAAGGATCGGGACTTACCGGTGCCACAATTAACGGTTTGATCAATGGTCATCCGATCGGTACGTTTTACATGCAAAGGTTCATTGGTATAGGCTCGGATGGCTTATCGATATTTGAAGATTCTGAAGACGGCGGACGAATGGTTGTAGGCAGCGCCTTGCCGGATATGACGTACAATTTCTTCTTGAATTTCAATTACAAAAATTTTGACCTCGGCATGAATTTCAACGGCGTATCGGGCAATATGATCTACAACAACACGGCGATGAACAAATTCTACAAGGCAAAATTGGCTAACTCTCTGAATACGACCGATAAAGCCGTGGAGTTTCCCGAAGAGAGCACCATCAATTCTTCCTCTGTTTCTACACGGTATCTGGAAAATGGTTCCTTCTTTCGCCTGAACAATATGACCTTGGGTTACAACTTCAATACGGATGCCCTCGGTATTGCAAATTGGGTTAAAGATTTGCGCTTGTCTTTGACTGGACAGAATCTATTCCTCATCACAGAATATACTGGTTTTGATCCGGAAGTGAACCAGGATCGCTCGGTGGACGGGATTCAGTCGGCCGGGATCGACCTGAACGGTTATCCACGAGCCAGGACCTTTGTGATGTCGCTCAACGTATCTTTTTAATTAACCAAAAGTGAATAGTACCATGAAAAATACTATAAAACTAATCGGATTTACAATTGCGGTGTTAATTGGCAGTTGTACGGACCTTCAGGAGCAGATCCTGGATGAATCTCTAAGTGGTGGCGGGCAGGAAAGTGATCTCGTACGCGGAGTTGTAGCACCGGCATACGGTATGTTGCCGGAGTTCTACAGGCATACAAGGTATTTTGCCGTGCAGGAAATAACCACCGATGAGGCGATTTTGCCCTATCGTGGTGGTAGGGACTGGGGCGATAACGGAATCTACCTCGAATTGCACCAGCATACCTGGGGTCCTGTACATAGCAATATCCAGCAATGCTGGGATTACCTCACCGTGATGATCTCCAGGACGGTCACGGCAATCAACATACTGACACCTCTGGCCGAGTCAGACTCGGAAGCCCGGGTTTTCCTGGCCGAGGTTAGAGGCCTCAGGGCTTTTTACAACATGATCGTTCTCGATCTTTGGGGTATCACCTTCAGGAAAGACGATGCAGGTGCATTGTCTGAAATTCTCCGTGGAAATGATGCGGTGGAATATATCCGGACTGAATTTGAAGCGGTTGTACCAGACCTGAGAACAGATGTTGGCCCCGGAAGGCTCACCAAGGGTGGTGTGTATGGCTTATTGGCTCGTCTGCACCTGAATGCTGCGGTTTGGCGCGATCCGTATGCAGACAGCTTTAACTTCACCGAAGCTGATATGATTAAGGTTATTGATTACACTAACATGGTCATTAACGATGGTCAATACAGCCTGTCCCCGGAGTTCTTCGCCAATTTTAATAATGACAATCATAACAATCCGGAGCTGGTATTTGCAGTCGATCAGCGACCCGACCTGAACGGGCACAACCGGATGTCCTATTTCTCCATGTCGGACAATTTTTACGGTAATCCGCTGTTCCCGAGAGGCAATGGTACAGACGGGCCAGGCATCACGCCAGATTGGTACCAGTCCTGGGAGCAGGCCTACGGCGACACGGATCCTGCCGAGGCTGATGCCCGGTTCTATTGGGAAAGAATGGTCATCCCGGCAGATTCTGCCATCGCCGCGGAGGATTTTGAAGTGAATCGCGGTATTTATCGTGGATTACAATATGGATTGCAAAATACGGGAAGAAGATTGCCATTCATCCAGACAACTGATGGCCGGTACAAGATAGGACCTTTGCGCGACTGGCGACGCGCGGAAGAAAATGCTTTTGTGGATTTTACCGAGGAGATCAACTTCACAGCGGAGGGCAGTGACTACAACACCGGTTTCAGGGTTGAAAAATATCAGTGGAGCAAGTCCTCAGATGACGGCAGGAACAAAGGAGAAGCTGACCTGGTGATCCTGCGCCTGGCCGATTGCTACCTGATGCGCGCCGAAGCCAAACTGCGTATGGGCGATACGGGTGGAGCCCTGTCAGATGTCAACCTGGTGCGGGCTTCCAGAACCGCGAGGCCTGCAGTTACGCCGCCACCTCTCGGGTCGATGGACCTGGATCTCCTCTTCCGGGAGCGTGGCTTTGAATTTTATTGGGAGCATCAGCGGCGTACGGATATGATCCGTTTCGGTAAGTATGAAGATTCCTGGACCGAGAAAACGGACAGCGACGTACAGAAGCGGATATTCCCGATTCCGCAGTCTGCAATCGACGGTGCTTCAGCAGCTGAAGGATACCTGGTGCAGAACCCAGGCTACTGACAAGAGGACAGCACCCCTTGGGACTGGCTAGAAACGAGAAGGCAGACGGTAATCCGTCTGCCTTGTTGTTTGCATCGGATGCCCTCTTGCTGACCAGCATCTGTCCTGACAGGTTTGATCAATACATGAAAAGCCTGGGGATTAGGATAATTCGGTAAGCCGAAGTTATTCTGGGGTTTGCTTTTTGAAACAGCGATGAGTGGCATGGCAATAACCACAGCCTATCTCGAAGAAGTGCTAAAACTAAAGGTGAACCGGCAGAAAACTCATCAGACAAGTCCGGACGAAAGGGTCCCCTATTTGAGATTAAAGATTAGCAATATAGAAGTAATGGTCGAAGAGAAGTGCACCCTCAAGTTCAATTATCCAGACAGTAGCCTTGCCTCTCGTAATCAGGCAAAGGAGTTGATCCCCTTTTTGACGAAGCTAAACCTAATGCTGAGAGGCTACGCCATCTTTTCAATACTTAAAGCTTATGTTTAAGGAAGATTTTAACTCAGTTTTTTTCAAACCGGAAAAACGCCTAAATTAGGAAACTTAACTTGTAAATGACCAAGCCCAAAATAAACGATAATGAACTTTGTGCTGCCTTGTTCCGAAGGGACTTGAAAGCTTTCGATACCATTTATGAAATGTATTGGAAAAGGCTTTATTGCTATGCGTTTAAAATTTTTGAAGATCAGCTGGTTTGCGAGGATTTAGTTCAGGAAGTTTTTGTAGATCTGTGGGAAAGGGCGACCCATAAAAGGATTCAAAATTTGGAGTCTTATCTGTTCCGAGCGGTGAAATTTCAGGTTTTGAAGACAATTCGGGATTTGAAAAAGACTACAGATCTGGATGTTGTTTTCGCACATTTGCCGGAAAAGTTAATGGCCGATCATATGCTGGAATTTGATGACCTGGATAAAATTTTAAAAGAAAGTGTACATGGTCTTCCTGAAAAATGTAAAGAAGTTTTTCAGTTAAGCCGTGATTCGGAGTTATCTAACCCGGAAATTGCCCGTCAATTGAACATTTCCGTAAGGACCGTAGAAGCTCATTTGTACAAAGCATTAAAAACTATTAAAAAAAATCTTGCCGAAATTTATTTTTGTTTCCTGGGTATTATTGAGGTATGTATTTAGTTTTTGTTTTTTTATTTATATAAAAAACAAATAAAAAGATTGTGTTAATGTTTTCTGCAGATTGATTGATCAATTATTTTATAGAATATAGAATTTTTTTTGTGACCTGACTAAGTGGAAAAGGTATACATCGGTACTATCTTAAAGATAAACCTATCATGACTAAAGAAGAATTTCTCAAGCTTTTGCGAAAAAAGGAATCCGGCGGTATTTCTGAGTACGAAAATGTGTTATTACTGCAGGTACTGGACAAACTTCAGGAAAGGAAATTGTCTTGGGAATTGGCTGGTCGGGAGGAAGAGGAAGTCCGGAAACGTATTAGAAGCCGCATTGGACAGAGAATTGATGTAAAGAATACCAAAAAAACCTTTTATCCTTCACTTCGAATCGCAGCATCGCTCATTTTGAGTATATCCTTTGGCTTTTTGTTATACACGATTTATCAGCCAGACAGGCAGGTCCTCTGGGAGGAAAGAACTACCAATGAACGGCAAAAAGCCTCCATAACACTACCGGATGGCAGCAGGGCATATTTAAATACCAATACCACCCTGAGATTCCCCAAAAGATTTATCAATGGAAAAAGGGAAGTCGAGCTTCTGGGTGAGGCTTTTTTTCAGGTGGTAAAACAAAATGGAGCATCCTTTGAAGTGAATAGCGAGGGTATAAAAACGGTGGTGTTGGGAACGGCATTTAATGTCAGGGCACACCAAGATTCAGCGGTAAAGGTGGCGGTGCAAAGTGGAAAGGTAGCTGTTTTTCATCAGGATTCGAACATGATGGAGCCTGGGGTGGAGCTACTCCCCAGGCAAATGGCCACAGCCAATCCTGATGTTGGAAACTTTATTGTGGAAGAAATGGATTCAGATTCCTTTCTGGATTGGAAAGCAAAATCCATATCCTTTGATATGGAACCCTTTGATGAAGTGATACAGCGGCTTGCTTCTATATACAATTACAAGGTCGAGTTGGTAGGAAAGGGAATGGATCAATGCCAGATTAAGGCCACCTATGCCAATGGGAACTTGTTTGCCGTATTGTACGGACTGAAAAATCTGGCGGAATTTGAAGTGGAAAATACCGGTGAAAGGGCACTGAAAATAACCTATAAAAAATGTAAAATTTAAAAATTAAAATAGCTTATGTAAAAATTCAAATTACAACCTTTAACCAAAATAAATCCGGAACTGCTGCAACAGTCCCGGACCAGAATTGGTGGTGAAACCACCTTGTTTAACAATAAACGTTTAAAATTATGAAAAATAATTTACTAAGGCTAATTGTGCTTTACTCCAAACAAACCTTAAAGTACTTTTTGCTACAATTACTTGTGATTCAGGTAATTATGGCGGCGCCAGGTTCCAGCCAGAGCATGGAGGACTACCATGTCCAATTACAAAGCAAAAACCAGAAATTAGTCAACGTGTTGGCAGATCTGGAGCGGCAGACCGATTTTGTGTTTGCCTACAACCAGGAAGTAGCTAAAGACAAAACCCGGATCTCGCTGAATTTATCCACGGATCTCAAATCCATGCTCAAGAAGATTACCGAGCAGGTGAATTATGATTTCAAACGGGTAAACGAACAGATTTATGTGGTAAAGAGTGAGTTGGCTAATCCTTCAAAAGCGGAGAATTCTACAATTGAAAATGAGAATAACTGGCTATTTATTGAAATCACCGGCACCGTTACCGATGAAAATGGGGAGCCCATTCCCGGGGCAACTGTTTCAATTCCTGGCACCTCCGTAGGCACTGTTACAGATATAGATGGGAATTTTAAGATTCAGGCAGAAGAAGGTGTTAGTCTAGTATTTTCGTTTATAGGATACCTTAGCCAAAGGATAGTTGTCGGTAATCAAGCAGTAATCAATATTACCCTGGAAGAAGACATTTCCAATTTGGAGGAAGTAATTGTGGTTGGTTATGGTGTTCAGAAAAAGTCCGATCTAACCGGATCGGTGGTAAGGGCAGATATAGAAGCTTTTCGTGAATCCCCAAACGTGTCCATCATGCAATCCCTTCAGGGGTCGGTGGCAGGCTTGAATGTTGGACAGGTAAACCAGGCAGGAGAGGAGCCGAATATTCAAATACGGGGCCGTACCTCTCTATCAGGGGAACAAAATCCTTTGATAGTTATTGATGGTGTCATTTATAGAGGAAACATCAATGATTTGAATCCCAATGACATCAAATCGATTGATGTTTTAAAGGATGCCAGTGCCTCAGCCATTTATGGTTCTCAAGCCTCCAATGGGGTGATCATTCTGACCACTAAGAAGGGGACAGACCTGGGAAAACCAATGATTACCTATTCAAATAGCTTTACCCTTCAAAAACCTATCAAGGAATTTCGGACTGGAACAGCAGCCGATTTTTTGACTAAAACGGAAAAATCTGACTTGTACAATAGTAGGTTGGAGGCTTCCGGATACCTTGAGTCCAATCCAAATTGGGAACCCTCCACCAATTTTAAAACCAGCGATGAAATCCTAGCCTATAACCAGGGAAGGTCGGACAATTGGTACGAAATGATGACCAATGACAATCCATTTATCCAAAACCATAATTTATCACTGGCCAATTCAACAGAACGGTCTAATTTTTTTGTTTCTTTAGGCCATACTGATCAGTCTGGTCATCTGGTGAATGAAGGATTCAAAAGAATTAATGCCCGGGTTAATTTGGAAACAAATGTCACCAATTGGTTAACCTTTGGCCTGCAATCCTCCTTTTCGAAAAGTGACTATATGGGCTTAACCCCCAGTTTGGGTCACCGTTATTTGTCTCCATTTGCCACTGCCAGGGATGAAAATGGGGAATACATTCAAATTACTGGAGGAAATACCATCAACCCATTGGTCCAATTGGAATCCGATTTTGTAGATAAAAGATTAAGTTTTTTTGGTAATTTTTATACTCAGATCGATTTTCCATTCTTGGAAGGATTGAGTTATAAGGCCAACTACCTGAATAATTACATGACAGATCACAACTATTATTTCAGAGATTATGCCAGTAATTTTCAGGGAGGGGGTGAAAAAATGCATCAATTTAATTACAATTGGTCAAGTGATCATATCCTATCATATAAACAAAATTTCAATGACTTCCACGAGGTATTCCTTACATTGCTTTACGGGGTAGAGAGCAGGGAATCAGAGTATACTGCTGCCAGTTCTTTTATCTTTGCCAATCCCGCACTGGGATACAATAATCTTCAATCGGGTAGTGCTGATCAGCAAAGAGCCAGGTCAGGCGGTTGGGACGAAACCAGCCTCTATCAAATGGCCAGGTTATTCTATGGGTTTGACCATCGTTATTTATTTACAGGAACAATCAGAAGGGATGGATTTTCAGGGTTTGGAACCACCAATAAGTTTGGTTTATTTCCTTCACTTTCTTTCGCCTGGGCAGCTAGTGAAGAAACGTTTATTGCCAATAATTTTGACTGGCTAAACAATTTGAAAATAAGGGTCTCTTATGGTTCCAATGGAAACCGAACTGTGGGCAGGTACCAAACATTGGCAACAGTATCTGGGGGTTTTAATTATATAACTGCTGACGGAACACCAGTTTATACGCAAGCCATAAACAAACTGGCTAGCCCAAATCTAAAATGGGAAACCACTACAGGGATTAACCTCGGATTGGATTTCGCCATTCTGGGAAACATAATATCAGGGTCCATTGATTATTACAACAATGAAACAACAGACTTGCTTTACCAAGTGGACATTCCAGGCATAAGTCGATTTGAAACCTTTCCTGACAATCTTGGAAGGATTCATAATCAAGGTATAGATGTCCAAATCACCACATCCAATATAAGGAAAAAAGAGCTATCATGGGAAAGTACTTTTGTGTTTTCCAGTAACAGAAACGAACTGCGGGAATTATTGGGTTTTGATCTGGATGGAGATGGTATAGAGGATGATTTGGTTTCAGAAGGATTATTTATAGGTTATCCATTGGATGCTATTTTTGATTATTCCATTGGTGGTATATGGCAGGTCAATGATGATGTCCCTGTTTTCTCTGATTTGGGAGCTTACAGGGTAGTTGATATTAATGGAGATGGAAGCATTGATCCCAACGACAGAAGTATCATCGGTTATACAGAACCTTCTTTCAGGTTTAGCATCAATAATAATATCAGTTATAAGAATTGGACTTTCAGGTTTTTTATCAATTCCATTCAGGGTGGAAGTGACAGGTATTTAGGACAAGACAACATCAATAGTTGGCAAATTACCAATCAGGAAAATCATTTTAATAACGATTTTCCACTGGGTCTGGATTATTGGTCACCTGAAAACCCAAATGCAACATACGAACGGCCTAATATCAATGTTTCCAGTGGTATTGCGGGTACACGGTATATCCCCAGGAGTTTTGTTAGACTTCAGGATGTTTCATTGGCATACAACTTTCCGCGGGAATTAATAGACAAGGCCAATATACAGAATTTGAAGGTTTTTGTTAGTGGTAAAAATCTGATTACCTGGACCAATTGGCCGGGTTGGGATCCTGAGACCGGTCAAAATATCAGTCGCACCGGAAGACCCGTCCTCAAAGGGTATTCTCTGGGCCTAAATTTAGTATTTTAAGGAGCTTAGGACTTTAAACTGACGTAAAATGAAAACGAATATAAATTATTACCTGATTATTTTACTATTAACAGTTGGCGTTAGCTGTGATGAAGATAGTTTTCTGGAAGAAATTCCGAAGGATTTTCTCTCACCGGAAATAGCTTATGTTACTCAAAATGATTTTGATGCAGCAGTTTTGAACTTGTATGCACAAACGAGAAATGAGTTTTTCACAAGTGATAGTGAAAATAATTTCCCTTCGCTTGCTTGGGATGGAACTGATATGGTATATGCCCATAAAAATTTTGGTGTCAGGCCGGATTGGGGAGGGTCTTTACTTCTTCCAACTAATACCGATTTGGTGTATGGTTCAATGTGGAAACCGGCATACCAGATTATTTATGATGTTAATGTAATTATTGGCCGGTCAGAAGCACCGCAAAGTCAACTGACCGAAGAGCAGAAGTCAAAAGTTCAGGCGGAAGCTGCTTTTTTTAGGGGTTATATGTACAAAATGCTGGCCAATTTATATGGTGATGTGCCTATTGTGCTGGAGGAAGTTACTTCTCCCAGAAGAGATTTTGTACGGTCAAGCAGGGAAGAAGTTTATCAGCAAAGTGCTGCCGATTTATTGCTGGCTGCAGAGGAACTACCCAATATTGATGAAGCAGAAGATTCGAGAATTAATAAATTGGCAGCCTATCATCTACTTTCCGAGGTTTATATTTCATTAGGCAGGTGGCAGGAGGCAGTAGATGCAGCTTCAAGGGTAATTGATCATCCAGGTACTGCATTGATGACCGAAAGATTTGGTTCCATGGTCGATCATCCCCAGTTTGGCGGAGATGTATACTGGGATTTGTTCAGACAGGGTAATCAGAACCGATCTTCCGGAAACACAGAGGCCATTTGGGTTTTACAATTTGAGTTTAATGTTCCAGGCGGAAATGATGGATTCCAATTGGAAAGGACAGTGGTTCCGCGTCTATGGCAAGCCAAAATTTACAATGACGACGGTTCGGTGCACCCACTGATTCCATATCCCAATACTAATTATTATGGCCGGGGATCAGGATTTATGAGTCCCTCAAGGTATCTATACGATAATGTCTGGCGTAAAAGCGGATATGATCAGGATATCAGGAATTCCGAATTTAACATTGTCCGCGATTTTATAGTCAATAATCCCAGTTCAGACCATAACGGAAAGTGGGTGTTCAAAGACAATGTTCCCATAGCCCTGGAAACTGTCAATGATACAACCAGAAACTTTTTTCCTGTATTTGCCAAAGCATCTGTTGTTGGTCAGCACCCCACGGAGCTTTATCATAACGACCAAACCGTTCCTGGATCCCTTACCAATGCTGCCCAGAGAACATTCAGAGATAGGTATGTGATACGTTTGGCAGAAACCTATTTGTTAAGAGCAGAGGCTTATTTGGGAATGAATAATCAGCAGTTAGCGGCACAGGATATCAATACAGTCAGAAGAAGGGCTTCGGCCCCTGAAGTGAATCCAGCAGATTTGGACTTGGACTATTTATTAGATGAGCGGCTAAGGGAATTGCATTTTGAATCGCTGAGATTACTCACACTTACCAGGCTGGGTAAATTGGTAGAAAGAGCCAAAAACTATAATCCTTGGGTGGGTGAACTCTATCAGGATCACAACAATTTATGGCCAATACCATTCAATGAAATAGAAAAAAATATTGAATCAGACTTGGGGCAAAACCCAGGTTATTAGGGTAAATTAAAAACCTTTCCAATTACTTTAGGGATAAAAATTCCTTGGTATTGAGATAAATTAGAAGGTATTACATTACTATTTGAATAAAAAATGAATGCCGGGATAATTTCCCGGCTTCATTTTTAATATTTGAAACTTGTATCTTTTGAAGGATTATTTGCGCCACAAAATATTGAAAGTTAACAAATGAAAAAAAACAACAGAAGATCCTTTTTTGGAAAGGTAGTAGCCATGTTTTTTACCTTTTTCATGGGGAAAACTAAACCATTGGAGGCTAAGGAATTTCATTCCTATCAGTCAAAAGGAACTTCATCCTTTATCCCTAAAATTTATTTCACCAATGGGTTAAAGGTCACAGAAGTTTCCCAAAATGAAGCCATCATTTGGACCCGATTATGCGCCCAGGCAAAGCCCAATCCAATCATCCATCCGAAAGAAAAGCACAAAAGTCAGAATAACGAATACCCCATTGATTTTAATGAACAAATGCCAGTCAAGGAAATGGATGGTGGTGTGACCGGTTCACCCGGATGGGTACGGGCAATTGTGGAAAACCAGAGAGACAAGCAGGTGTCGGAATGGCAACAGGCAAGTGGCGAAAGGGATTTTACAGTCAGTTTTCCCTTTACAGGTTTGGAACCCGATACCGAATATAAGGTGCGATTGGAAGGTAAAGCAGAAAAAGGTAAAGTCACGGCCCACCAATCCGGAACCTTTAAGACTGCAGGTGATGTTGTACGGCCTTCGGAACTTTTGCTCACCACCTCCACCTGCCAGTACTTCTGGAACTATGATGACAAAGACCGGGGCTTTAAAACCTATGATGCCATGCGTCAATTAAAACCTGATTTTTTTATTCATACCGGCGATTATGTGTACTACGACCGTATCGGTCCCATGGTGGATAACCTGGAAAAGGCCCGGCACAAATGGCATGCCATGGATGGTTGGCCTTCTTTAAAGGAATTTTATCAGCATGTACCCATTTATCTGCTAAAGGATGATCATGACTTATTAAAAGATGATGTGTTTCCGGATTCCACTCCTTTAGGGGAGTTTACTTTGGAGCAGGGGCTTCAAGTATGGGGGGAAAATGTACCATTAAAGGATAAACCGTACCGAACCTTCAGGTGGGGTAAGGATTTACAGGTTTGGTTGGTGGAAGGCAGAGAGTTCCGTACCCCTAAGAATAACCCATCCGGAAGCCCCAGGACCATTTGGGGTGAAGCCCAGAAACAATGGTTTATGGATACCATGAAAACTTCTGATGCGACCTTTAAAATCTTGTTTTCCCCTACGCCGGTTGTAGGGCCCGATAGAGAGAAAAAAATGGACAATCATGCCAATGCGCTATTCCAGGAAGAAGGAAATTGGTTGAGACAATTTTTATCTGATTTTAGTGGCGTTTTTGTGGTCAACGGAGACAGGCATTGGCAGTATTTTTCAATAGATCCGGAGACCGGATTAAGGGAATTTGGTGCTGGGCCGGTATCTGATGCACAGTCAGGGGGATGGTCCCAGGAGGACAAACGACCCGAACACCAATTTTTGAGAGTAAAGGGAGGATTTTTAAGCATTAAAGTTTTTCGTCAAAATGATATTCTAAAAATTGAATTCAGACATTATGATGTAAATGGTAATGAAATGCATCAGGAAGAATTTGAAGCATAGGGATTAAAACATTTGAACCTGATCAGGATCCTGGTTAAAAGAAACCAGAAAAAACAGCATCAGAAATTTCTTTGAATCAGGGAAAAAACCCCAAGCCAGGAGAATGGCCAGATTCGAATTTACGTCATTTGTTACATTTTAACTTTACCAAGCGTAATGAATACCAGACATTTAAAAATCCAAAAGACCTTGATCAGAAAAACCATTTTAACAATAGATCTGTGCTTCACTTGGTTCCTGTTATTGCTCTTGTCCTTTCCATCTCAGGCACAGAATTTTGGAGAACAAGGACATCCCATGAATAAAAGTACGGATAGCAGGGAAATATTGAAATATTGGGAAACTACTCCCGATGCAGATCAAGCACTGTATGAATCGGCCTATCAAATTTTGTCGTCCAACAAATATGGTTCCTATGCCGATTTACTGGCATCCAATTCATTTAAAAACCTGGTGCAACAGCAGGGGCGCAAAATCCTGGCAGGCCCCATGCTGGGCCAGATTAAAGCCGATAAGGCAGCTGTATGGGTTAGAACTTTAGAACCTTCGAAGGTTGAAGTAGAAATAAAGCATGGAGAGGAAAGATTCATCTTTGGCCCCGTATATGCCACTTTTGAAACGGATTTATCTGCCGTAATAAAAGTTGATGGTTTGAAGCCTTCTTCCAGGTACCCCTACAAAATTATTGTCAATGGTGAAGTTATTCCTTCGGATGTTGAACAGGTGATCACAACCCTTCCAGAATTGGACAATAGTGAAGAAGTAAAAATTGCTTTTGGCTCCTGTCCCCATCGTTGGGGTTTGGGCAATCACAAGCTATTGGAACAAATCAGAGATAGGGGAAACCATGCCATGTTATTGTTGGGAGATATTGCGGTACAGGACCGAAATGATCACCTGGGCTTGCATCGGGCCGATTACATGCTGCGGGATTTTTTGCCTGCCTGGAAAGATTTTGCCTCAAAAATGCCGGTTTATGCTTCCTGGGATGACCATGATTATTTCGACAATGATAAGGCCGGAATACCTGAAGGATATTCCGAAAAAGACCGCGATGGCGTTAGAAAAGTATTCCAAGAATCCTGGGTGAATCCATCTTATGGTGATAAATCTTTAAATCAAGGAATTTTCACCCGGGATAGGATAGGACCATTTGATATTATCATGACGGACAACCGATTTTTCAGGACCGGAGAAAAGGGGTCCTTTTTGGGAAAAAGCCAGATGGATTGGTTAAAGGAACAGTTATTGGACTGTAAAGGACCTTTTATCATCCTATCCTGTGGTACCATGTGGAGCGATTATGTGTCCAATGGCAAAGATTCCTGGGGAGTTAATGATCCCAATGGAAGAGAGGAGATTTTTAAGTTTATTGAAGATAAGGGTATCAGTGGGGTCCTGCTTATTTCGGGAGATAGGCACGGAGCCCGCGGGTTTACTATTCCCAGAAAATCCGATTTCGGATTTTTTGAATTTGAGGCGGCAAGTTTGGGAGCAAGAGTTGGTCCGCCAGCTAAAGATCCCAGCTGGAATACCCAGCTGTATGGAATTGATGGAGAGTTTGCCTTTGGGGAATTTACTTTTCTTCCTTCCAGTGAAGATCCTGCTGTTGTTTTTCGCCTGGTAGGGGAAGATGGTGACCATATATTTGAAAGAACCATCAAAAAAAGTGAATTGACACCATGATCAGTTTATTGATATTTAAATGAAAATGCTTAAATAATTTGCTTTTTAAGTTAAAATAGAGAACTTCAAGCGAATAAACCCAAACATCATAGCATGCAAATTGTTCCTAAGTTAAATACACTACCTCAGGAAACCAGTCCTGAAGAGCTTTGGCTCGGGCTGAAATCCGGAGATAAGCATGCTTTTGAACAACTATATAGAAAGTATGTCAAGGTGCTTTTTCAACTAGGCACCTCTATAACAGGGGATGCAGAATTCGTGGAGGATTGCATTCAAGAGCTTTTTATTGACCTGTGGAAGTATAAGAATAGTATCAAACCTACAGACAATGTAAGGTTGTATTTGTTCAGGTCGCTCTCTAATCGAATAAACAAAGAGAAAAAGAAGGCGTTTAAGGGGAACGAAAAGCAGAGACAAGCTGCAGCAAACTTTCCCAGTCGGCTTGAGAGCGTAGAAGTAAAAATTGTAAATGCGCAACGGGAAGAAGCCGTACAAAAGAAGTTAGCTAGCATCTTGAAAAAACTTCCCATTCGGCAAAATGAAGTTATTCAGTATTTGTTTTTTGAGAATCTTTCTTATGAGGAGACTTCCAAATTGATGGGTATCAACCTTCGGTCGGTTTACACATTAGCTTGGAAAGCACTCTCCACACTTAGAAAGTCCATTATATCAGTAGGGGCTTACCTGATCACCTTACCTCTTTGGTGAATTAGACGTTGGAATTATTTTTTCCTCATAGGTTAATCCCTGATGGCCATAAAAAATTTAATGAATCTAATATTCAACAGCTTTAATCTGTTTCTGGTTTGTTCTGTTTAGATCGGTTTACATCCCGATAACCCCTAGTTCAGGAAATATCAAAAATAGATGGTGTTAGAAGTTTCCTTTCAGATGAATTGTTGTTTATCTCATCGTTAAAAAATAAATTTTTATTCTTTTCGGAGGATAACTTCCGGTGTTTCCGGGCTTAAGATAAGTGAAAGGTTTCTTTTATGAGTAAGACCGAATACACAGTTGAAGATTTTATGCTGGACCCAGAGTTTAAAAAATGGGTCCTGGCACCCGACGAGGAAACCAGAGCCTACTGGGAAGTTTTTTTGGAAAAACACCCGGAAAAATATGAAAACATGAAGTTGGCCCGGAGGGCGCTGATAAATTTATCGAGAAACCTTGGTGAAATTAGTGAATCACGCATAGAGGGCATATGGGCCGAAATAGATACGTTCATTAATGAACCAGAAGAAGAGCAGGCGGAAAGAAGGACCGTCTCTATAAGTTCGGAAAGTACCCTTAGGCGATTTGCAGACAGACAAACACGAACAGGTTATAAGGCCAGCCATCAGTTTTATCGGGTGGCCGGTATACTTGTTTTCGCATTTTCACTTGGGATTTTATGCAATTTCCTACTTGAATATCCTGAAGAAGAATTTGTGGAAGTCCCACTGGTTTATGAAGAGCATTCAGTCCCTCCCGGTGTAAAGTCAACGCTTAGGCTACAGGATGGCTCCAGGGTGATTCTCAATTCGGGAAGTACGTTGCGGTACGTTAAGAATTTTGAAGCGGACAAGCGGGAGCTGTTTTTAATTGGCGAGGCTTTTTTTGAGGTGGCCAAAGATAGCTTGAGACCCTTTGTCGTAAAGACAGGACCGGTTTCTACCAAAGCCTTAGGCACTTCCTTTAATATCACTGCGTATAACGATGAGCCACTTGATGTGGCCTTGCTCACTGGAAAGGTGAACGTGGCGTTGGGTTTTGAGAAATCTCAGGAAATTATCCTAAAGCCGGGCGAGGGATTGAATGTTAGCATAGGTGAGCAGGCCCATAGTAAGCACCAGATAGAGGAGGAGAAGGTATTGGCATGGACCAGAAAGACCATTCTTTTTGAACAGACGCCCATATGGGAAGCCATTAGGGTGTTGGAAAACTGGTACGGAGTTCAAATAGAGGTACTTAATCGTCCCGAAAGAGGCGTACTCCTATCAGGGAAATTTGTAGATCAGACGCTTGAAGGCGTACTGGAAGGGTTGAGTTATTCCGCCCGGTTTAGATTTAAGTTGGATGAGGACCGGGTCACTTTAAAATTTGATATGTCATCTTAAAGTTCAAACTGCCTATGTAAAAAGTCTTTTCCAAATAAAAAGAGCCACGGATGTTGCTGCATCCGTGGCATGTTACCCGATTACAGAGACGGCAATCCCTGAGTCGGCAAATGTTTGCTTAACCAATTGGCATCGCCTAAACAAACCAATCAAAGATATGAAAAAATCCATACTTAAGCATGTAACACACATGACCAAGTTATTCTCCATTGCGTTTCTCTTCCAGTGCCTTACCATGAGTTTTCTCATGGCATGGAATGGAAATGCCCAAGTCAAAAATATTGAAGAAGTAACAGTGTCCCTCTTCCTGGAAGATGCGAAAATTGAGCATATTTTTCTGGAACTTGAAAATAACACTGGATACAATTTTGTGTTTACCAACAAAGAGCTTAGAGATATTCCTAACGTAGGGGTTAGGTCGAACAACAGCTCGCTTTATGATGTGTTGTTGAGCCTTGCAAATCAAACCAACCTTACTTTTAAGCAGGTAGACTATAATATTCATGTAAAGAAAACAAAAAAAATTGCCGTTGTGTCAAAAGAAGTGTACGCAGCTGACATTACTGTTTCAGGTACAGTTACAGATAATAATGGTGAGCCACTTCCGGGGGCTAGTATTACTGTCAGGGGAACCAGCACAGGGACCGTAACAGACCTTGACGGTAATTTTTCAATTGATGTTGCGGAAGGGTCCATATTGGTATTTTCGTACATCGGATATACCTCCCAATCCGTCGAGATTACCACACAAAGCACGATTAATATTTCTCTGGCAGAGGACCAGTCCTCCCTGGATGAAGTTGTGGTATTGGGATATGGCTCTGTTCAGAAAACTGATTTAACAGGTTCTGTTTCGAAAGTAGAGGCCAAGGACCTTGCTAATTTACCAGCTCCAAGAGTAGATCAATTGCTCCAGGGAAGAGCTGCTGGGGTAAATGTAACTTCTGTGAGTGGAAGTCCGGGTGCCCAGGCCTCGATACGCATCCGTGGAGGAAATTCGGTGCAAGGTGACAACGAACCCCTTTATGTAATAGATGGCTTTATAGCGGGTACCAATTTCAATTTGAATAACATTAATGTCAACGACATCGAATCCATAGATATATTAAAAGACGGGTCGGCTATTTCGTTATACGGAACACGAGGTGCCAACGGCGTCATTTTGATAACTACCAAAACTGGTAAAGGCGTTGCTGGTGGTAAACCGACAGTATCATTGAACGCCTATACCGGATTCCAGAACCTAGCACGAAAAATTGACTTCTTAGATGGCCCTGAGCGTGCCGCATACGGATTTGAGTATGCTGAATTCAGTGGAGAAGCCAACCCATTTGTAGACGAAAGCTTGATTGGTAACACCGATTGGCAAGAACAGATCACCAGAACAGCTCCGATTAACAATTTGGATTTATCGGTACGGGGCAATTCAGAAAGGGTAAATTATTTTGTTTCTGGAAATTACATGAATCAGCGGGGGATAATTAGAGAGTCTGGAATTGAAAGATACAGTTTTAGAGCAAATCTGGATTTCAAGCTGACAGATAACCTGACATTGGGAACAAGGATCAATACATCTTTCGTAAAAAATGACAACGATTTGGTGAGTCTCTGGGAGGCCAGGCGAGCATTGACTACTTTTCCGGTTTTCAAAGAAGACGGAACACTGTGGGATGAAGATTACGTACAAGGGGGGCCCTTCGATAATCCGGAAGCTTTGCTTAGGATGCAAAGCAACCAAACCATGGTCAATAATTTACTCGGAAATTTTTACATCGAATACAAGCCTATTGAATCAATTACCATTCGGTCTACCATCGGTCCGCAATTAAACTGGCGAAAACAAAATGTCTTTGAATCTGGCAGTGTACCATCAAGGGCTGCTGCTCAGAGGGGCGGTTTCGGTAGGATCACGAATAGTTTCAATAATCAGATCCTACAGGAGAATACAATTACTTTCGACAAGCAGTTGTCTGCAAACCATAGGATTAATGTTTTGGGTGGATTTACCTGGCAAACTTCTGCAACAGAGGGATTTACTGCCCAAACGGATGGTTTGCCCAATGACGGTGTTTCCTTTGATGTATTACAATTAGGAAATCCTGAAACCTTCAGGATCACTTCAAATTACAACGATCCCTTCCAGATTGTGTCCTGGATCGGACGAACAAATTATACAATTTCTGACAAATATCTTTTTACCTTGGCGGGGAGAGTGGATGGTTCATCCAGATTTTCGGGAGCAAATAATCAATATGCTTTTTTCCCATCTGGGGCCTTTGCATGGAGATTAGGAGATGAAGAATTTATCCGGAATCTCAATGTCTTTGACGAATTAAAATTGCGGACAAGCTTTGGAAGATCTGGAAGTCAAGCTATTGACTCCTACAGCACATTAGCTGTGTTAAACCCTGGAACAGTAATATTTAATGGAAACCAGGGTATTGGCGTAAGACGAGACAGGCCCGCCAACCCGGATCTGAGGTGGGAGACAACCTCCCAATTCGATATTGGCCTCGAAGCAGGTTTCTTTGATAATCGATTGAGTCTGGAAATTGATTATTATTACAAAAAAACCGTTGACCTACTTTTAAATAGAGAGATTCCCCGTCAAACCGGTTTTAGCCAACGGCTTGAAAATATTGGTTCCTTACAAAACCAGGGAATTGAATTGATGATCAGGTCTGTAAATATTGATAGGAATGACTTCAGGTGGTCTACAGATTTCACAATTTCCGGAAACAGAAGCCGTGTTCTTGATCTGGGGGGAGTAAATGAGATCAACATTCATTTCCTTGATCAAGGCGGTCAGGCCGCAAAATTAATTGTCGGTGAGCCTGTCGGTGTTTTTACCGGCCTGGAATATCTGGGAACATGGCAAAGTCAGGAGGAACTAGACCAGTTTAGGTATAGTGGGTTAAGAGCTGTGGTTGGCGGCCCCAGATTTAAGGATACCAACGGAGACGGCTTTATCAGTTTCAATGATGACTTTGAAATTATTGGAAATCCGGAGCCGTTGTTCTTTGGTGGAATCAATAATAGTATACAGTGGAAGAATTTCTCCCTGGATATTTTTCTTCAAGGTACATTCGGAAATGATGTCTACAATGAGTTTGCGCAAAGAGGCTTTTTTGGAAGAAGTGACCAAAATATCTACGGAATGGCAAGAGACCGATGGACTGTAGATGATCCCCACCCCTACATTCCAAGGGCAGGTGGAACAGTCAGTATTTCTGATATCCCTTCAAACAGTGAGTTGGTGGAAAGTGGGTCTCATTTGAGGCTGAGGAATGTTATGCTTAACTATACTGTGCCATTGAAAAATAATAAATTCATAAAAAATCTAAATGTTTATGCGAGTGGTGCAAATATCTTTCTGATTTCTAATTTCAGAGGTTACGATCCGGAAGCAAGCAGAATTGGTCCGCAATCTGGCAATACCTATGGAAGCGTGGTAAGGGGTATTATTCGGGCCGAATATCCAAATGCCAGAACCCTAACTTTCGGATTGAATGCAAACTTCTAAAACCTTATTGATCATGAAAATATTAAATTATAAAAATTTTTGCTTGTTAATTTTGTCAGTTCTTTCTCTCGGCTGTGAAAGTTTCCTGGAGGAGGAAGTTCGTGGTATTATCGACCCAAGCACGTTTTACCAATCAGATGAAGAGGCAGTATTAGCAGTCAACGGAATCTATCTGAATTTGAGGCAAAATGGATTTTATGGCAATTGGCAAGGTATCCATACCTTCACTCAATTGGGAGCAGATGTATTGGAGTCCAGCCGTCAATTTGGAGGTAATGAACCTATGCAGAATTATACCCTGACCCAAAGTAACTATTCGAATGCCCGGCAATTATGGCAGTTGATTTACAGGATGATTGGCGATGCCAATTCGGTAATTACTAATATTGAGAACAGCCCAAATATTAGTGCTGCTGTCAAGAATCAATCCATAGGCGAAGCTTTATACCTAAGAAGTTATGGGTACTATCATCTCAGTAATTTATGGGGTGATATACCCTATTATGATGAAGAAATACCCATTGCAGATGCCGCCAACCTAAGTAGAACTCCTGTCAATGAAATCAGAAGTAATCTCATCAGCGATTTGACGAGAATTGAAACGGGAAATTTGCTTCCGGAGACCTATGGAGAAAGCGATTTGGGGCGACCTACGGTATGGGCGGCCAAAACTTTGCTTGCCAAGATTTACCTGTGGCAAGAGGATTGGACAAATGCAAGGGAAGAGTGTTTGAGCATTATCAATAATTCCCCTCATCAATTACTAGCCAATTACGGAGATGTTTTTGATGTGAATAATCCTTTCAATGAGGAAATTATATGGGCCATTGATTTTCAAAAAGATGTGCCTGGAAATGCACAGGACCGTACGGATGGGTTTAATCCCCGATTAAGGGATGAGCCCAAAAATCCCGCAGATAGAGGCCCGCTTTCCGAGGCTTTGGCAGCTAGGAATGAGGAATTCAACGGATACGGTCTAACGGTCCCCATATTAAGTTTTATCAACGAATTTCCTGAAAATGATCTAAGAAGGCCACACAATATTCTAAGTGAGTATCTCGGGTTTGAGTTGACGTTCCAATACCTGACGAAATTCACCAATTTTGATTTTGTAAATTCTCCGAGAGGTAACCATGGTGAAGCTACATTGGTGTTCAGATTGGCGGATGTTTACCTTATGCTTGCAGAAGCGGAAAATGAATTGAATGGTCCTGATAATGCCTATCAGTATATTAATGCGGTTAGGGAAAGGGCCTATGATCCGGCACAACCGTATAGCGGTTTAACCCAGCAAGAATTAAGGAGTGCTATCCGTACGGAACGAAAGTGGGAGCTGGCAGGTGAAGGGCATCGTCGGTATGACTTGATCCGATGGGGTATTCTTTTAGAGACAGTAAGAAATTCAGTTTACCGAACCTATGATCCTGGTAGCAATATTCAGCCTCACCATGTCAAACTTCCCATTCCAGAGGAGGAGATCATCTTAAATCCGGCCCTCCTGGATTCTGATCCCACTAATAATGGTTATGGGAATTAGGAATATCATAACGCCTACCTGTTTACTAGGTTGCTGTCTTATATTGCTGGTATCACCAATATTGAGTGCTGGTGTAAATCCACAAAAACCCAATATCATCCTGATCAACGTAGATGATCTGGGTTGGAAAGACCTGGGGTATATGGGCAGTGCATACTACGAAACCCCTAATATTGACAGATTGGCAGGGCAGGGCATGGTTTTTTACCAGGCCTATGCCGCTGCTGCCAATTGTGCTCCCAGCCGGGCCTGCATGATGAGTGGCAGGAACACGCCCAGCCATGGTGTATATACCGTAGACAATTCGGAACGGGGAAATTCAAAAACGCGTAAAATCATACCTACACCAAACCGCGATTTTCTTCCCGACTCCCTGTATACCCTGGCCGCAATGCTTAAGGATAATGGCTATACAAATGGTACTTTCGGAAAATGGCACATCAACGAAGATCCCCTGCAGCATGGCTTTCACGTAAATGTGGGAGGAAGCCATCGGGGCAACCCGGGGAGCGGTGGGTATTTCAGTCCCTATAAGATTGACTTTATAGATAACGGACCAGACGGAGAATACCTGACCGACAGATTGACCGAAGAAGCCATTCACTTTGTAAAAGCAAATAAGGAAAAAACCTTTTTTCTGTACCTGCCTTTCTACTCCGTGCACACACCCATTATGGGTAAACCGGAGTTGATTGAAACGTTTGCCGGGAAGCCGGGAACCGAAGGGCAGGACCGGGCAGATTACGCAGCCATGGTGGCCTCGGTAGACCAGAATGTAGGTAAGTTGATGGCCGTTTTGGATGAGCTAAATCTGGCAGACAATACCCTGGTAATTTTTACCTCGGATAATGGAGGCATAAGGGATATTTCCTATCAAACTCCCCTGAGAGCAGGTAAAGGATCCTATTACGAGGGGGGAATCCGTGTCCCTTTGGTGATGCGCTGGCCAGGCACCATTCAGGCCGGAAGTAAAACGGATGTTCCGGTGACGAACATGGACTTTTTTCCTACCATAAAAAGTATCATCAGCGAAGAAGGTCCGCCGGACACAGTGCTGGAAGGCATGAACCTGACACCCCTTTTCCGCAATCAAGCCATGGAGGAGCGAGCCCTTTATTGGCATTTTCCCATATACTTGCAAGCCTATAATCCAAAAGAAGATGGGGGCAGGGATCCTTTGTTCAGGACGCGGCCGGGATCTGTCATCAGGAAAGGTAAATGGAAGCTCCATCATTATTTCGAAGATGGGGATTACGAACTCTATAATCTGGAGGAAGATCCCGGAGAAAAACACAACATGGCCCAAAGTCAGGTGGAAATCAGAAACCAAATGATTGATTTGCTCGAGTCCTGGAGGCTGGAAGTCAATGCACCTGTTCCTGATCAGGCAAATCCACTTTATGATAAAGCATTTGAAATGAATCTCATAAAACAAAAACTGAATGAAAAGTAAACTGATAGTACTTTCCCTCCTGGTATTGGGTAGCCTGATTCTGCCTAACCGCATTTTCGGGTCAAGCCAGGCAGATAAAAAACCAAATATCATCTTTATCCTTACCGATGATTTGGGATATGGCGATCTGGGTGTATTGTACCAGAACCAACGCAAAGTTGAAGGGAAGCCCTTTCATAGCACACCAAACCTGGATAAGGTGGCCGCCGAGGGGATGATTTTGACCCGCCATTATGTGCCTGCACCGGTATGTGCACCATCCAGGGCAACATTATTGCTTGGCTTGCATCAGGGCCATGCCGAGGTCCGGAACAATCAATTTGACAAAGCCCTCCCAGCCAACCATAACCTGGCCACCGTTCTTAAAGAAGCAGGATATGCCACAGCATTGATAGGCAAATATGGACTGCAGGGATTAGAAGGAGATAGTCCTGCCACCTGGGAAGCATACCCTACCAAAAGAGGGTTTGATTATTTTTTTGGTTATGTGCGGCACAGAGATGGCCATAATCACTATCCCGCCCATGATGTGGCCAATAGGGGGCCTATGGAATTATACGATGGTAATGAAGAGATTTCAGCCCATTTAAAGGGGTGCTATACCACCGACCTTTTTACAGCAAGGGCAAAAAAATACATACAAGACCATAAAAAAAGTGATCCCGAACAACCGTTTTTTATGTACCTGGCCTACGATACTCCACATGCGGGCCTGGAAATCCCCGGTATGCCTTATCCCTCAGGGGGAGGTATAGATGGCGGAGTGCAATTAATAGGCGAAAAAGGAAATTACATCAATACAGCGCGGGGTGAGGTGAATAGTTTTATACATCCAGACTACCGAAACGATGACTGGCCAGAGGTACAGCGGCGCTTTGCCAGTATGGTTCGCCGGATTGACAATGCTGTAGGTGACCTTGTTCACTTGTTGCAGGATTTGGAAATTGATGAGGAAACCCTGATCGTGTTTACTTCCGATAATGGTCCTCATCATGAATCTTACGGTTACGGAGATTATGATCCTGTTTTTTTTGAAAGTTTTGGAAACCTGGATGGCACCAAAAGAGATACCTGGGAAGGTGGTATCCGTGTACCGACCTTGGTTAGGTGGCCCGGTAAAATTCCGAAAGGGAATAGAAATGATTCCCCTTCCGGATTTCACGACTGGTTGCCAACATTTGCGGAAATCAGTGGATTACCTGCGCCGGCAAATACAGATGGAAGGTCACTTTGGCCCATCCTTTCCGGAAATGCGAGCGAGCATAATGGAAAGGTGTATATTGAGTACCAGGTAAACAATAATACGAAAAGCTACGAATCATTCCTTGAATCCAAAAGGGGGAAAAAGCGGGGCGAAATGCAGGTGCTGTATCTGGATGGGTATAAAGGCATCAGGTACAATATTTTATCGCATCAGGACGATTTCAGTATTTTTGATACCAAAAACGATCCGGGAGAAACCCGGGACCTTGCAGGAACAAATGGGGAATTTGTAAAGCTCCAAAAAGAAATGAAAAACACCGTTTTGCGCTGGAGAAGGTACAATGCTTCTGCTGAAAGGCCTTATGACGGGGAGCCGATACCTGCCATGGTACCTGAAAGGAAGCTGACAGCAGGGATTAAGCTGTCCAAATTCAAAATTGATTCCCCTTGGGTGCCTTTTATTCACAAGGGATTGGACGCATCGAAAGAGACGATGGTATTATCCGGGGTTGAAGCCATTCATGGAGAAATAGAAAACAACGTCATGGTTTATGAGGGTTTTTTAAAAGTGGAGAATAGCGGAGAATATGAATTTAGTTACCAAACCAACCAGGGGTTGGTGATGCATATCCATGAAGCACTACTAATAGACGATGATCACCCCAATTTGGCCAAAGGGAAAGGTATGACCAAAGTAATTCTGGAAAAAGGATTTCATCCGGTTAAATTGGTTACAAAAATTGTTGATTATAGCAAAAAGCCGGAGCTGGAACTTAAATGGTCGGGAACAGGTATTCAAAATGAATATTTACCTGTTTTTTATCATAATTAAAAGACAAAATGCATTATATTTAGCGTATACTGAAAAGTCAATTTAATTCAAAAACCACCTATTCATGAAGTTAATTCTCTTAAATAAAAACTGTAAGCGCATAACAGTTTCATTTTTTTTCTTTTTTATCTCAGTCTGTGTTGCTTTCGGACAATCAGAAAAGCCCAATATCATTTACATCTTGTCTGATGACCAATCCTGGACCGATTACGGGTTTATGGGACACCCTCACATAGAGACACCCCGCATCGATGAACTTGCAGCCGAGGGGCTCACCTTCACCCGTGGGTATGTGACTGCCCCCCTTTGCAGCCCTTCTTTGGCTTCTATTATTACCGGACTGTATCCCCATCAACATGGAATTACCGGAAATGATCCGGAATTTACATTCGAAAAACCACGCTACCAAACCGATTGGCAAACGGCACGCTCGAGGCTTTACAAAGACTACCTGGATGAATTTCAAAAGCATCCCACCGTCCCTCAGCTGTTACAAAAACTGGGTTATGTTTCCTTCCAGTCTGGAAAATGGTGGGGTGGACACTGGAAGGAAGGAGGATTTACCGATGGTATGACACATGGCGACCCCAAAAGGGGAGGCAGACACGGTGATGAGGGTTTGAAGATAGGAAGAGAAGGGATGAAACCCATATTCGATTTTATGGATCAGGCCATTGCGGATAAAGACCCCTTTTTTATCTGGTATGCCCCATTTTTGCCGCATTCCCCTCATACGCCACCGGATTCTCTTTTGCAAAAATACCTTCCCAAAGCCCCAACCCAGGCAGTGGCCGCCTATTGGGCCATGTGCGAATGGCTGGACATAACCGTGGGACAACTTTTGGATAAGGTGGAAGAGGAAGGTTTGACCGACAATACGCTGGTGGTCTTCGTTACCGACAACGGCTGGATTCAGGATCCTGAGCGTCCCAATCGGTATGCCCCCGGATCCAAGCAAGATCCCCAGGATATGGGTATTCGTACACCCATTATTTACAAATGGCCCGGAAAAATCACCCCCCGCATGGATACCCAAAACCTGACAAGCAGCATCGATATGGCAGTGACCACCCTGGAGGCGGTTGGCCTGGACCCGCTTCCAAACATGCAGGGCATCAATGTGTTGGATAAAAAGGCCTTGTCCAAAAGAAAACAGATTTACAGTATGGACTTCTCTCATGATATGGTGGCAGTGGATAAACCGGAGCAAACCCTGGAAAGCCGAATGGTGATCAGTGGTTCCTGGAAGCTGATAGATCCGGGTGCCGCAAATGGCGACAATCAGGAAGTTCTTCTCTATGATATTTTGAAAGACCCTATGGAAACGAAGAACCTGGCCGCTTCCCATCCAAAGGTGGTTAAAAAGCTGTTGGCAAGCCTGGATAAATGGTGGCCCGGTGGTTCAGGTACCAATTAGAAAGGGTAAACATTAGCCAGATAAATCAAAAAGGCAGGAGGTTTTTCCTGCCTTTTTGATTAGCTGGCATTGGCATAAAGCAATTTTTTTTTCAGCCGAAATGATCATTAGCATATTTTTCAGGTAGATTAGGCGGGAAATAAAGCCGCAACTACAAGAACCCAAATATATGGCATAAAACAGCCGCTCATTTTTAAGCAAATGAGGACGGTTTACAGGTGGTTTGATCCCGAAACCATGATTATTTTATTCATTGTCCATGGAGATTTTGTATCAAACTCAGGAACCTACTTCAAGAAAATTGCTTTTTGGATGGATTTTTGTTCCTGATTATACCTGTTCACCAAAAGATAAAATTATGAAAAGGCTATTTGGCATTTTTACATACACCATGACCTTACTGTTTTTCTTGTTGGTTCAATTTCGGTATTTAATGGCCCAGGTAGGAGAAGCGTCAGGGGACGAATACCCTTTAAACCCTTCTCCTTTTAGGTTCATCGTTTATATTATTCTTTCATTTATCGTCATAGCTGTGGTTTTTAAATTACTCTACAAACCAAAGAATAAAAGCAATCACTGATAAGTCAGTAGCCAAGCCTAAGTGCCTGGCTTATGCAGGAAGGACTAATCCTGGCCGGCAGTTGAAATCAGAGGTTTAAACCCCCGGGTTGTAGATAAATACTTACCCTTCCCTTCCTGAAAAACTAAATCTTTCCCACCTATTAACGAAATACCCCATTAATAGAATAAAAATTTAATTGTATACAATTTTTCGTATTTTTAAGGTAGTATTTATTGAAAAAAACAATTTTCTATATAATATTACCTAAACCAACATGATTAGATTTGTATATTTATTTGTAATACTTTTATTTTCAGTTCAATCTGTTTTAGCTCAGACTACCATTAGAGGAAAGGTGCAGGACAAGGATAGCAAGGAAACCCTACCCGGAGCTTATGTCTTTATAAAAAATGTGGCAGGAGATACACTTAGCAATACCTTTTCGGATGACAGGGGCCGTTTTGAGTTTGGAAGGCCTTCAGAAAATACCATTCAGATCAGTATCAGTTTTGTGGGATATGAGGATCTTCAAAAAACCATTGAGATTGGATCGAGAAGTAATCTGGGTACATTTGAGTTGGTAGAGGAAGGAAGTCTGCTGGATACCTATGAAATTGAAGGTCAGGCCATATCTGGAGAGATGAAGGGAGATACGGTTTCCATGAATGCTTCCTCTTTTAAAACCAGATCGCAGGCAAGTGCAGGAGAACTTATTCGGAAAATGCCTGGAGTGATCATGCAGGGCGGGACGGTAGAAGTTCAGGGCGAGACTGTTGGGAGAGTATTGGTCGATGGAGAACCCTTTTTTGGTGATGATCCAGCCATGGCTTTACAAAACTTACCTGTGGAAATCATAGATCGGATTGAATTTTTGGATCAACTGAGTGACCAGGCCCAAATGACCGGTTTTGATGATGGAGAGACCATCAAAACCATCAATATCATCACAAAAAAAGAAAAAAGAGGTGGGAAATTTGGACGCATGTTTGCTGGATATGGAACGGATGACAATTACCTTGTCGGTGGAAGCGTAAATTTTTTCAGTGAAGCCCAACGTATAACCGCCCTTGGCTTAAGCAACAACATCAACCAGCAGAATTTTTCTGCAGATGATCTTTCCGGAGCCTTTGGCGGAAGTGACAACCGACGTGGAGGTAGGGGAAGAGGAGGTAACCCGCTTACCACCAGAGAAAGACCTGGCATTACACATACCAATGCCATTGGGCTGAATTTTACAGATAAGTTTGATGAGGGGAGAGCTAAAATAACCGGAAGTTACTTTTTTAATGAGAGCCAGAATTTCCTGAATCGAAATTCCTCCCGGGAATACATCCTTCCCAGCGACAGTCTGCAACTTTATGATGAAATCAGAAATAGTGAAAACAATAGCCAAAATCACCGCCTGGACCTTAGGTTAGATTATGACATATCTGAGAAGCATGCCATCATCTGGCGTCCACGGGTCCGATATGAAAAGGAAAGTACCTATAGTTTGCTTTCAGCGCAAAATTTATTTAACCCTACCACTCCTATAAATGAGACCGAAAACACCACTTCAGGGAACAATGAGTCGTTCCAATTTTCTAGTGATTTTACCTACCGGTACAAGTTTGACAAAGAAGGCCGTACGCTTTCTGCGCAAATAGAAACCCGAACAAATAATTCCAATCAGGATTCCAGATTGGTATCCATTAACCGGGACTTTCAAACCGGCAACCGGGATAGTTTAATTCAGAATTCGCTGGGCCAATCCAATTCGCTGAACTATGAACTTGAACTTGAGTATACAGAGCCCATAGGCGACCATTCCCAATTAAGGCTGGAATATGAAGTAGGAAATGATATAGGTAACACCTTACAGGAAGTATCACAAAGGGAAATGGAAGCTACTCGATTTGTGTTGGACTCCACCCTGACAAATGAGTTTGAGAACACCTACATGCAGCATGAAGCTGGCTTGGGATACAGCTATAACAAAGATAAGATCCGGATATATTCTTCTTTGGATTATCAGGTATCCGTTCTGGATAGCGATCGGCTCTTTCCAGGATTTGAAAATACAAAGCGTACCTTCGGAAATATAGTGCCGCGGATGGTATTTGTATACGATCCCAATGAAAATACCAATATCCGTATCTACTATCGTGGGGACACCGATGCCCCATCGGTAAGGCAACTCCAGGACGTAATTGACAATAGTAACCCTATCCAAATTTCAACAGGTAACCCAAATCTGGATCAGGAATATGAACACAGGATGTCTACCCGAATCCGGAAGATCAACCCGGAAACCAATAAGTCCTTTTTCATGTATTTGGGAGGTAGCATGACCAGTGATTACCTGGGTAATGCCACTTATATCGCCAGCCGGGACACCTTGATTCAGGGTGATGTATTGCTGAGGCAGGGCGGACAATTGAACAGACCCGAAAATCTGGACAATTACTGGGATTTAAGAAGCTATTTTTCTTTTGGCTTTCCCTTGAATTTTATGCAGAGTAACTTGAATTTGAGCGCCAGGGCAGGGATCAGCAACCGGCCAGGTCTAATCAATGACCAAACCAATTACAACAGAAACGTATATGTAGGACCGGGAATTGGTATCAGCAGTAATTTGGGGGAACATTTGGATTTCAATTTGTCCACAAGGGGAAATTACAATATCGTACGCAGTAGTTTACAGGAAAATCTGGATAACAATTATTACACACAAAGTACTCGCCTGGATTTGTATTGGAATTTTGCAGGGGGCTTCTTTGTCAGTACCAATGTGAACAATCAATGGTACCAGGGCCTGGGTGAGGATTTTGACCAGTCCGTTTGGTTAATGAATGCTGATCTGGGATACAGATTTCCACCAACCGAGAAATTTGAGTTGAAAATGACCGTATTTGATTTATTGAATCAAAATACAAATATAGACCGGAATGTGACCGATGTCTATATTGAAGATGAGCGAACCCAGGTGGTGCAACAGTTTTTTATGCTTACATTGACATATAATCTCAGGAGCTTTGGAGGAACAGGATCAAGGCCCGGGGGAATGGGAAACTAAGTGAGGGCTTAATTACATGTTCTTTCACCTGATCTTTATTAATAAAATACATCTGGCCAAATTTGCTTTCACAACTCTGGCTAAATTCGGACCTGCGGGTTTGGGCAGTAACAAACAATAATTATTTTCAAATTTAAACCCTATAAACGATGAACATTACACTTGCACAAGCTGAAAAAGTTATAGCGGCAGCCAAAAAGGAAGCGGCTGCTATTGAGACCAAAATGGATATCTGTGTAGTAGATACAGGTGCCAACCTCACTGCATTTGCACGTATGGACGGAGCCTGGTTAGGATCGGTTGATATCAGTATCAAAAAGGCAAAAACAGCGGTTTTCTTTACTATGGATACGGATCAGCTCAGTCCATTGGTTCAGCCCGGAGCTCCTTTATACAATATAGAACACTCCAATCAAGGCTTGATTACCTTTCCTGGAGGTGTAGTTTTGAGAAATGCTGAGGGTACTATCGTAGGAGCTATTGGCGTTTCAGGAAGTTCTGTAGAAGATGACCACCAAGTGGCAAAGGCAGGAGCCGGAGCACTTTAACGTCAAGATACAACCGAAAACTTAAATAAATTATTATTGTCTTCAGTAGACTGCCATAAAAAGGTCCTGCTGAAGGCATTTTTTTTTGCCGGGTATTGTGGAATTTCTGGCAAGAATGCTGGAATGAGATTCCGGTAGGCTGATAAAATGACTCCAAATTAATTTCTCCCTACAAACCGGAATCATCTTTTTACGATTTACTTAAAAAATCAGTTCTTTCTCTTTTGCAGGCCTTTTGCGTTGCGCTGAAATAAATATACTTAAAGCAATTCACAGTATTTGGGAATTCAAGGTTCATTTATAAATTTAGTTATTTTTTAAAAAAAATTATATTTTTTCTAAAGGTTATAAGATTAAAAAAAGAATTCCTATATTAATCCACAGAAAAATCACCCAAAAAAATGCAGTCTACCAAGAGTAAAAATGGCTTCATTTTGATTTGATTGATATGCCAAATTTATCCCCTAACAAGGTGTTATAGCCTGATCAATAAGTTATTATATCTATTTGTCAAATTAAATTTAACAACAAACCCATGAAAAAAATTACTCCATTTAACTATGTTATGGTTGTCATCCTGGGGTTCTTCATGTTTACAACATTGCTTACGCATGCCAATCCCGAGAGGGCGGTTCAACCAGAAGAATCACAATTATTCATCACTATCACCGGGACGGTGGTGGATACAGATGGCTTGCCGGTCCCGGGCGCAACGGTGGTTATAGAAGGGTCTACTACTGGTACAGTGACGGACATTGAGGGCAGGTTTTCCATTGAGGCCGATGAGGGAGACGTTCTTCAGATCTCATTTATTGGCTATCAATCCCAGCGGATAACCATTGCCAATCAATCCAATCTGGATATTGTCCTACAGGAGGACCAATCCGATTTGGAGGAAGTGGTGGTAGTCGGTTACGGTACCCAGCGAAAAAGTGACCTCACAGGTGCGATTTCCTCGGTGACCAGTAAAGACCTGCAGGAAACTCCCGCTGGTAATTTTCTGGAACAATCCCAGGGAAGGCTGGCAGGAGTGGATATCGTCCGTGCCAACGGCTCCCCCGGGGCCCCGGTACAGATCCGAATCAGGGGCAATCGATCCATAAATGCCTCCAATGATCCCTTATATGTCATTGATGGTATTCCCACCAGTGCCAACATCAGTGATTTCAATCCCAATGATATTGAATCCATGGAAGTATTGAAAGATGCCAGTGCGGTGGCCATTTATGGTTCACGGGGAGCCAACGGTGTCGTTTTGATCACCACCAAAAGGGGCAAAACAGGAAAAGCGGTCATCAGCTATGATGGCTATTATGGGGTCAAGCAACCCATTCAGGATCTCAACCTGATGGATGGCCGGGAATTTGCTGCATATTCACGTATTGCCAGGGGATATGACGGGGATGATTCCAGTTTTGATAGTAATTTTCTGGCCCCATTGGAGATCGAAAACCTGCAGGCAGGAAGATTTACCAACTGGCTGGATTTGGCGATCCAGTCCGGAAGTCAGCAGGACCACCAGGTGTCTGTGAGTGGTGGCACGGATAAGATCAATTATTATGTTTCCGGATCTTTTTTCAATGAAGATGGCTACATTCCGGGAACCAATTTTGAGCGGACTGCCGTAAGGGTCAACCTGGAGTCACAATTAACGGACAAACTTCGGTTAGGGCTGAGTGGTACGGTAAGTATCAGTGAAAGAAACCAGATGTCCAACGCTCCCTACAACAATTCTTTGGGCTATTCTCCCCTGGTGGGGCCAACGGACGAAGAAGGTAATTTTCTGGCCTTTCCCAACCCTCGGGAAGGATTGCTGGCCAACCCATTGCTCAATTACCAGCCTTATCAATATGTGGATGAAACCCGCAGGCACCGGATATTCGCCAATATTTTCGCCGAATACCAGTTCAATGACCATTTGAAACTACGGGTAAATTACGGACCTGACTTTAACCTTGCAAGAAGAGGAAGGTATACCGGCTTACTGGAGGGGAATATTAATCAGGGATCCGTAGAAAACGCCATGGACTTTGCCTATACGCAGGAAAACATTCTCTCCTATGACCGAACGTTTGGGAAGCACGCTTTGAATTTGGTAGGGCTATTTTCCATCCAGGCCAGCCGGTTTGAAGAATCATCTCTTTCAGGACAGGATATTCCCATTGAAAAATCCCTGTTTTACGATTTGGGCAGCTCATCTACCATCACCGGAATTGGTAGTTCCCTGGGAGACTGGGGATTGATGTCCTATATGGGCCGGGCCAATTACCGTTTTGATGATAAGTTTTTGTTTACCCTTACAGGTCGTGCAGACGGCTCTTCCCGTTTGGCTGAAGGAAATAAATGGGCATTTTTCCCTGCATTCTCCGCTGGGTATATACTTACAGAAGAGGAATTTTTGCGAGGAGGTAGTGTTTCTTTTCTCAAGCTTCGTGCTGGCTATGGAGAGGTGGGCAATACAGCCATTGATCCATTTCAGACTTTGGGTGGATTGGAGCGAACTACTTATATCTTTGGATCAAATTCAGGATTTGGATATGGTAACAACCTGATTCCGAATCCTGATTTGAGATGGGAAATATCAAAAACAGTGAATGTAGGTCTTGATTATGGCTTTCTTGATGACCGGATCAATGGTTCATTAGAATATTATGTAACCAATACCAGCGACCTGCTGCTAAACCGCCTGCTGCCCATTACTTCTGGCTACAATTCGGTATTGCAAAATATTGGAAGTACCCGAAACTCTGGTTGGGAATTGTCAACCAATGCCAATGTGCTCAACCGTCCTAGTGGCTTCAGGTGGGATATCAATATGAACGTATTTTCTAACAGAGAGCAAATTATTGAGTTGTTTGATGGCCAGAGTGATGATGTGGGCAACCAATGGTTTATTGGAGAGCCTGTCAATGTTTTCTACAGCTTTGAGCAAGGTGGTATCTGGCAATCCGATGAAGCAGACCTGGCAGCTGATTTTGGGCAGGAGCCGGGCGACATACGGATCAATGACGTAAATGGCAGAGATGCAGACGGGGAACTGACTAAAGAGCCTGATGGCAACATCAATGCGGATGACCGAAAGGTATTGGGTTCTACGGTACCCAGTTGGTCAGGAGGCCTGACAAACAGGATATCTTTTAAAGGCTTCGATCTTTCTATACTGGTACATGCCAGAATGGGTCAAATGCTGAGGAGTGATTACCACAATCTGGGCGGCAACAACTGGCAGGGAAGGTACAATTCCATTAACCTGGATTACTGGACCCCCAACAATCCAACCAATGCCATTCCATTGCCCAATGCAGGAGATGCGCCCTTGTATTCGGATGCAGTGCGTTACTTTGACGGTTCCTATATTAAGATCCGGAATATTGCACTGGGATATAATTTTAACCCGGATTGGATCAGTAAATTGGGTTTGAGCTCCGCCAGGATTTACTCAACGGTTAACAATGCGTTTATTTTTTCACCTTATTCAACGGTGGATCCTGAAACATCCAATGGCATCGTTGGAGGCGGAAGTCCGCTCACCACGGCTACGTACATTTTTGGTTTGAATCTGAAATTTTAAATTGTCGACACCATGAAAAATATATTTAGAATATTTGGGATAGCGTTTTTACTTGGGCTTAGCGCTTGTGAGGAGATTTTGGTAGAGGATCCGGTTAGTTTGGCTACAGCTGAGGGTTATTATCTTACTCCCGGTGGAATTGAAGATGGGCTAAAAGCCTCCTATACAACCTTAAGGAGTTTTTACGGTCAGCAGAACGGCTTTTTCCTGACGGTAACCGGTACGGATATCTTCACCAATGGATTTGGTGGTATCGCCAATAACCCGCATATCAATAATTACTCCCCAAATTTCCTGGGCACCAGTGGCACGGTTACCAATATATGGAACAACCTTTATGTAGGAGTAAATCAATGTAACACTGTGGTAAACAGGGTTGAGGATGTCAGTGGCATTTCCAGTCAGAGAAAAGCAGAAATTGAAGCAGAAGCACGTTTTTTAAGGGGATTGTATTATTTCCACCTGGTACAGCAGTGGGGAGATGTACATTTTTCTCTTGAGGAAACCTCAGGGGTGCAGACGGAGGCAAATCGTACTCCCGAAAATACCATTTATGAAACTGGTATTCTTCCGGACCTTGAATTTGCAGTGGCCAACTTACCCGAAAGTGCATCCGAACCAGGTAGGGCCTATAAGGCTGCGGCAGAGGGATTGCTGGCAAGGGTGCAATTGACCCGGGGTAATTGGGCAGAAGCAGAACGGCTGGCGGCCAATGTGATCAATAATTACAATTTTGAATTGGTGACCCCTTATATTGACTTGTGGGATATCAATAATGAAGACAATAGTGAGTTTATCTGGACTGTTCAATTTACTGATGACCCCTTGCTCAATGGACCAGGGAATTCCGGACATTTGTATTTTATTTTCGATTATACCTTTAATCCTGCCATGGTCAGGGATACGGAAAATGGACGGCCTTTTCAACGGTTTCTACCCACCAATTACTTGTTTAGCCTGTACGACAGGGAAATGGATGCACGCTGGAATGGTTCTTTCAAGACCGTTTGGTACGCCAATATCCCCGGAGAGATCAATGGCCAACAGGTAAATCCCGGTGATACAGCCATCCATATCGTTATGGAACCGGTACCCGATGAGGTCAAACAGGCCGCCCCCTATTGGATCATTGACTATAAGGGCAATTGGATAGGAAATGTCAGTGCCTATCAGGAAATCGGAACCAATCAACGCAGAAACTACCCTTCGTTGTTGAAATTTCTGGACCCCTTGCGGCCCAGCATCAATGAAACTGCCGGAAGAAGAGATTTTCCCGTGATGAGGCTGGCAGAAATGTACCTAATTGCCTGTGAAGCTGCCTGGAGGCAGAATGACAACGCTGCAGCAGCCGAATACATCAATGTATTGCGTACCCGAGCAGCACTGCCTGGGATGGAAGAGGAAATGCAGGTGGATCCGGGTGACATTGATCTGGATTTTATCCTGGAAGAAAGGGCCAGGGAATTGATAGGAGAAAAGCACAGATGGTATGACCTGAAGCGAACCGGAACCCTGCTGGAAAGGGTAAGGCAACACAATCTGGATGCAGCTCCCAATATTCAGGAAATGCACCTTGTCAGGCCCATTCCCCAGACACAAATTGACCGTGTAAGCAATCCGGGAGAATTTCCGCAAAATCCCGGTTATTGATAATCAATTAAAAATGGAGGACCCCGGCACAGTATCCGGGGCCTCTTCATTTTAGATTGTATGAGATGTCAATATTGAAGCAAGGGCTAATTATAAAATATCTTTACAACCAATCATCTCCACAAATTTCAATGAAAAGAAATCCAACATGTCTATTTTTTGGTTTTCTGGTCCTGTCATTGAGCTGTCGACCACAAAGTGAAATCCAGGAAGATAACAGACCTAATATTGTCATTATCGTGGCAGATGATTTGGGTTATTCGGATATTGGATGCTATGGTTCAGAAATAGCTACACCTAACCTGGATGGGTTGGCAAAAGAAGGTTTGATGTTTCAGCGCTTTTACAATGCCGCCAGGTGTTGTCCTACCAGAGCTTCTCTGCTGACAGGACTTTATCCCCATGAAGCGGGCATGGGAGGGATGGTAAGTTCGGTGTCCAGCGATCCTGACCCCGGGCCCTATCAGGGTTTTCTGAATGATGAATCCGTCACGATCGCAGAACTGCTTAAGGAGGCAGGATATGCCACCTACATGTCCGGAAAATGGCACGTTGGTGAAAAAAAGGAACATTGGCCCAGGACACGGGGATTTGAGAGGTATTTTGGTCTGATCAGTGGAGGAAGCAGCTACTTTGAGCTGGATAAGGATTCGGCAAGACTTAGGCAAATGGCCCTGGATGATGATCCCTGGGAGCCTCCTAAAGATGACTTTTACATGACGGATGCCTTTTCAGACCAAGCGGTACAATATGTCCGGGAGCATGGAGAACGCAAACCTGGAAAGCCATTCTTACTTTATCTTGCCTATACAGCTCCCCATTGGCCATTACACGCTTTACCGGAAGATATTCAAAGGTACGAAGGCCGGTATGCCATCGGCTGGGATGCTTTACGGAAGGAGCGATACGAAAGACAGCTTCGGCTGGGGGTATTAGACCCTAATTTCCGTCTCACGCCAAGAGAAGAGGGGGTATCTTCCTGGGAAGCAGCGGCAGATAAAGCCGACTGGGCAAAACGAATGACAGTTCATGCAGCCATGGTAGACAGAATGGATCAGGGAATCGGTAAGTTGGTCCGGGAGTTGAAAGCGAATGGACTGTACGACAACACGCTAATCGTTTTCCTATCCGATAATGGGGCTTCCCCTGAAAGTATTGTCGGTAGGAACATGCATGACCCCAATTCCGAAATAGGTTACCCCGGTTCTTATGTTGCCTTTAAGAAACCCTGGGCCATAGCTTCCAATACTCCTTTCAGAAGGTACAAGAGATGGCTGGAAGAAGGAGGAATGGCCACCCCGATGATTGCTCATTGGCCCAATGGAATCTCGCAAAAAGGAATCACCAAAGAAACGGGCCATGTGGTGGATATCATGGCCACCTGTCTGGAATTAGGCAATACAGCGTATCCGGAACGCTATCAGGGAAACCAACTAAAACCGCTGAGAGGAAAAAGTCTTGTGCCTGTTTTTAAAGGGGAGGGAATGGAGCAAAACCGGGAATTGTATTGGGAACATTTTGGCCACCAGGCCATGCGGAAAGGGAAGTGGAAAATCATTTCCAAATCACCGGAATTTGACTGGGAATTATTTGATCTGGATGAAGACCCAACTGAACTCAACGAAATTGGTGAACAAAACCCACAAATCCTTGAGGAAATGGTCAAGGATTATGCTTATTGGGCGGAAGAGGTTGGTGTCAGGTATTAATATTCAAAGCCGACCATTGAATAATGGATGAGACTTTAATTTTTCATGATCAATAAATAAAATCATCACATTAGAAATAATAACCCAAATGACCTGGTCCATTTAGGAGATGTTTTCCTAAACCTCAGTTAATATTACCTTTACCTCTACAGATACCTTATGACTTGCAAGGTGGATTAAATTCAAAATGTATGAATTAAAAGATTGACAATCAAAACGAAAATCTTATTGATATATAAAAAGAGCGTAGGGCTGACAAAAAACCGGGGGGTGCGGGAGGATTGCGGGGGGAAGGATTTTTTTGTCTTGATCTTTTGGTACTTTTGGATCAAGTGAACGGCATTTATAAAAAATGACACGAATTAAGGAAACATGCGTTTAAT